>JAGYLJ010000001.1 GCA_018401295.1 bacterium
GTTTAGCTCCTTTTTTATAGAAAATCAAATTCTAGTTGAAATTGATTTTTTAGAGCAACCTGTCTTGCAACAAAGCCTATAATTTGCTAAACTCTGCGGTATGGAAAACAAACAAGAAACTATTAATATGAATCAAATCGAAAAGATGTTCGAGGTGGGTGCTCATTATGCCTACACAAAAACTAGGAGACATCCTTCAACTAAATCATTTATCTTTGGTAGTAAAAACGGTACAGAATTGTTTGATTTGGAGAAGACGTGTGTTTCTTTAGAAGAGGCAAAGAAATTTTTAAAAGAAACTCTTTCAGCTGGTAATAAACAGGTATTATTTGTGGGAAGTAAAAATGAGGTAAAAGATATAGTTAAAAAAACTGCCGACAGGGTAGATATGCCAAGTGTAACTAATCGCTGGGTTGGTGGAACATTGACTAATTTTGACGAGATAAAAAAGAGAGCTGAAAAATACCAAAAATTAGTTACAGAGAAAGAGAGAGGTGAATTATCTCGTTATACTAAAAAAGAGAGAGGCAAAATAGATAAAGAAATTTTGAAATTAGAAAGAAAGTTTTCTGGAATTGTTTCCATGAAGACCTTACCAGCTGTGCTTTTTGTGGTTGATTCTAAATATGAAGATATAGCCATAGAGGAAGCTATACAAAAAAATATACCTGTGGTTGCTTTGGTTAATTCAGATTGTGATATTAAAAAAATTGATTATCCTATTTTAGCAAATGATTCTGTCTGTGAAAGTGTTAAATTTTTCATGGATGAGATTGCTTCGGTTTGTAAAGCAGGAGTTGTTAAAACTGGAACAGAAGCTAAAAAATAAATTATAAGCAAGTCCAAAGCCTATAAAGTTCACAAGGTCGAAAGTCAGAAATTGCAAAGCAATTTTTGAAAATAATTTTCGACTTTCGACTTTCGACTTTATAGACTTTTAACTAATATACTATGATTACAACAGAACAAATTAAAGATCTTAGAGACCGAACAGGTATTTCTATCATGCAATGCAAAAAAGCATTGGAAGAGGCCGGAGGTGATATGGATAAAGCAATTATCCTTCTTAATAAGAAAAGTAGTCAAATAGCAGAGAAAAAATCAGGTAGAACTCTTGGCTCTGGTATTGTTCAATCTTATATTCATGCCGGTGGTTCAGTTGGTTCTATGGTGGAGCTTTTGTGTGAATCAGATTTCGTTGCAAAGAATGAAGAATTTAAGGCCTTAGCTTATGACATAGCAATGCAGGTAGCTGCTACTAACCCTTCTTTTTTGAAGAAGGAGGACATTTCAGAAGAAGACACCCAAAAAGCAAAGGAGGTTTTTGCTAAAGAAGTCGGAGAATTAAAGGCAGGTCAACCAGAAGATTTGAGAGAGAAAATCTTACAAGGTAAAATAGATGCTTATTTTAAAGACAAGGTTTTGCTTGAGCAGTCTTTCATAAAAAATCCAGATCAAAATATAACAAATTTAGTTGAGTCAGCTATTCAGAAATTTGGTGAAAAAATTGAAGTCGGACGTTTTGTTCGTCTTTCAGTTAAATAACTTTATATTATGTTACCTTTAATATTGATCTCGTCTTTATCATTTCTGATTTTGTTTACGATGTTTTTTTTGAGGCTATTTGGTTGTCATCTTAAAAACGGTTCTGTTTGTTATAGTTTTTTTAAAGAGGTCAATGTGTTTTTAACTAAACAGGTATTTCTTTTGAGGAAAAAAGCTAAGAAGTACAGAAATGGTCTACTTTTTTTCACTTATATAAAGAGATTCTTGTTTTATTTAGTAGTAAGACTGTATGAAGTAGTGTTTAGTTTTTTTAAAAAGGTTAAGTTAAAACTTGATAGATATTTTAAAAAGATTCGTTCAAAAGGTAAAAATGAAATAGTTTCTGAATATTTGCGTAATATTTCTGATTATAAAGAGGGAAAATAGTTGAAATTTTGTTTTTAAGTTGGTAATATAGATCTACTTATTATCCACATTAGCTAAGGTGGATGAATATGACCATTGGGGATATTCATCCGTAGCGAAGCGGAGGTGGAAGAGTTGAAAGCGATTGAGCTTTCAAAGTTTTGTAAACAATAAATATAAAGCCACCTTAGCTCAGTTGGATGAATGAGACTTTTGGGAGCATTCATCCGTAGCAAAGCGGAGGTGGAAGAGCAACGGTTTTAGAATTGTTGCGAAGCGTGTATAATATCACAAAATATAAAGCCACCTTAGCTCAGTTGGTAGAGCAACGGTTTTGTAAACCGTAGGTCGTCAGTTCGAATCTGACAGGTGGCTCATCTTAGAACAGTTGGCGGAGTTGAAAGTGACTAGCTTTCAAAGTTTTGTTTAAACAGTGGTCGTCAGTTCGAATCTGACAGGTGGCTCATCTTAGAACAGTTGGCGGAGTTGAAAGTGACTAGCTTTCAAAGTTTTGTTTAAACAGTGGTCGTCAGTTCGAATCTGACAGGTGGCTCATCTTAGAACAGTTGGCGGAGTTGAAAGTGACTAGCTTTCAAAGTTTTGTTTAAACAGTGGTCGTCAGTTCGAATCTGACAGGTGGCTCATCTTAGAACAGTTGGTGGAGTTGAAAGTGACTAGCTTTCAAAGTTTTGTTTAAACAGTGGTCGTCAGTTCGAATCTGACAGGTGGCTCATTAAAAAATTCCAGCCGAATGGCTGGTTTTTTAATGAGTATTTATTTAGTTTTTCCAAAAGTTTATTTCCTTAATAAATTTTTCAGAGTCCTTAGTGATTCTTATTGTATATTTTATTTTGTTGTTGGACTGTCTTAGTTTTTGTAAATTTGGAGAATATCCTAATCTTTTTACCATATTAAAGACATCCCTACTTAAATTTGGAGTGACATTTACAAAATTTATCATTAAATATTTACGGTCCTTATAGATTGACCCATCAGTTTGAAATAAACCACGCAGGCATTCTATACTTAAGTTGAGATCATTTTTTATCCATTTTGGGACAGAAACATTTTGTATTTCTTTTGGTCCTTTATTCCACTTCCATAATAATTTTTCCCAATGATTTGAATAAGAGCTTATATCAACACAATTTTTACGGTTAATTAAAGATACTTTGTTGTCTGGTAATAACAGCAAAATATTACTAACTATATGTTTAATAAGTAAAGGGTATTTTTTATCGCAAGATATTCTTAGGCGGATGGCTCTTTTATTTGGGTTAGAAAGATTACCATCACCAAGAGCTACTCCAATAATGTAGGATTGTAATTTCTTATCAGTATTAAGTGATAATTTTCTAAAATAAGACACTAGTGCCTGAGGTGGGAGTCGAACCCACATGGATTTCTCCACACGATTTTGAGTCGTGCGCGTAAACCAATTCCGCCACTCAGGCATTTTTAATTTTCAACTTTATTTATTCTTATCTTTTTATGCTAACGCTAGGGCGGACTAATTCGTGTAATCACTCGCTTCGCTCATGAGCACTCATTGAGCCCCCGGCATTTATTTATATATTTAATAGTATCTGAATTTTCATCAAAAATCAATTTATGTTATGATATAATATATATTATATTAAAGGGAATTAAGCATTAATTATGTCATCATTTCAAAATGACTCTATTTTTTGGATAGAGCTAGAGAAAATAAAACCTAATCCATTTCAACCTCGCCGAGAATTTAATAATGAAAGATTAAACAGTTTGGCTGATTCAATTCGTCAGTATGGTGTTTTGCAACCGATTGTTGTTACCCGTATAGAAAAAGTAAAAGAAGATGGAGGTCTATTTATTGAATATGAGTTAGTTGCAGGGGAAAGGAGATTAAGGGCTTCAAAAATAGCTGGGTTGTTTCAGATTCCTGTCATCATTCGCGAGGAAGGAGATGACGATGGGCTTAAGTTAGAATTGGCTATTATAGAAAACTTACAGAGGGAGGATTTAAACCCTATAGATCGTGCTAAGGCTTTTGAGAGATTAATAAAAGAGTTTGATTTGAGGCATTCTGATGTAGCTAAAAAAGTTGGTAAAAGTCGTGTTTACGTTACTAATACTTTGAGGTTGTTAGCTTTACCAGAGGAGATGATTCAGGCAGTGGCTAATGGACAGATAGTGGAAGGGCATACTCGCCCAATCTTGATGTTGAGGGATCGTCCTCAGGAACAAATGACTCTTTACAAAGAAATTATTTATAAAAAATTATCAGTTAGAGACGCTGAATCAATTGCTAGAAGAATTGCCTACGATAAAGTTAGAAAAAAAGATTTAGCGGTTGACCCAGAGTTAGTTGATTTTGAAGAAAGATTGGCAGAATCATTAGGGACAAGGGTTCAAATTGAGAGGAAAGGAGTGGGGGGAAAAGTTATCATTGATTTTTTTACTAATGAAGATGTCAAAAAGATTATAGAAGTTCTCCAGAGTAGAATTAAACGAAGTCCTAATGAAGCTCTAGAAAATTATGAAAAAAATAATCCTTTAGACCAACAGGAAGCTTTTTTATCAAAAGAAGAGATTGAAATTGTGGATAACGAAAATGATGAAAATGATGAAGATTTATATTCTCTTAAGGAATTTAGTTTATAATTTATGTCTTTAGAATTTAAAATTGAAAAGAACCTAAATGAAGAATTAGGGCGAGTTGGTGTTTTGACTACTCCTCATGGAATAATACAAACACCGGCTTTTGTAACTGTTGGAACGAAAGCCACTGTTAAAGCCTTAACCCCTGAACTAGTTAAGGATTTAGGGTCTCAAGTGGTATTGGCTAATACCTATCATCTTTATCTTCAACCTGGTGATAATTTGGTTAAGGAAGCTGGTGGGCTACATAAATTTATGAACTGGGATGGCCCGACTATGACAGATTCGGGAGGTTTTCAGGTATTCTCTTTGGGGGAAGCTTTTGGTGATTCTGTTAGTAAAATCGCTAAAAAAACCGAAGACGAATCACTTAGAAGCTCGGCTTCTAATAAAATTGAGGGTAATTCGGGTAGGTTAATGGATATAGACGACGGGGGGGTCAATTTTAGGTCTCATATCGATGGTTCTAAGCATCGTTTTACACCAGAAAAGTCTATTGAAATTCAACATAATATTGGGGCCGATATGATATTCGCTTTTGATGAGTGTACTTCTCCTAATGCTAGCTATGGATACCAGAAAGAAGCTTTAGATAGAACCCACCGTTGGGCAGAAAGAAGTCTCTCTCAACATAAGAAATTAGGAGTGGAAGAACAATCCCTGTTTGGAATTGTCCAAGGAGGAAGGTTTGAAGATTTAAGAAAATATAGTGCACAAGTAATTTCCCAGATGGATTTTGATGGTTTTGGGATTGGCGGTTCTTTTGAAAAGGAAGACATGTATACAGCTGTTGGTTGGGTTAATCAAATTCTGCCAAAAGAAAAACCTCGGCATTTATTAGGAATAGGGGAGCCGGAAGATTTATTTGGGGGTATCCAAAATGGTATTGATTTATTTGATTGTGTTTCTCCAACTCGGATGGGTAGGAATGGAACCCTTCATACAGAAGATGGAAGAATTAATATAAACAATTCTAAATTTCAGAATGATTTTGGTCCTATTGATAAGGAATGTGAGTGCTATGTTTGTAAAAATTATTCAAGAGCTTATTTGTCTCACTTATTTAGAGCGAAAGAAATGTTAGCTGGAACTTTGGCATCAATTCATAATTTATATTTTATTACTCACTTAGTAGATAAAATCCGTCAATCAATTTTGGATGAAAGTTTTTTTGAATTTAAAGAAGAATTTCTGAAAAGGTATTATAAATATTAGGGGGTCACTTATTGCTAAATCTTTTTAATTGTTGTATAATATATGACAGTAAGTTGTTCTTCTAAATAAACTTTTAAAAAAAGGGAGGTTAAAATGGAATCTGATATTGAAGTTGTTAATATTTTTAAGAACAACAATCCTCCTTATGTTGATATCGTTGGAGGAGGGATGGCCTTTACCTTTTGGTTTGAGGGTAAGAGGCTAAGGTGTAACAAGAGAACGGATAGTGGAGTTCAAAACAGTTTCTCTGTCATTCGTTCGGAAATCGACAAAGCAGCTCGTCGTAAGGCAGCTGCAATTTTGAAAAGTTTATAAGAAAAACCCCTGTAGACAGTTGTCTACAGGGGTTGTTTTTATTTCAGTTTTTTTATTGAACCTCTTTTCCGTTAGAATATAGAATGCTAGCGGTATTGACAGTCTCTTCTGTATTCAAAGAAGATTTTGTAAAATAAAGAAAGTAAATTATTCCTAATAAGACAAGAACGATTAAAACAATTAAGTGTGGTATATATTTTTTCATATATTTTTTTATAACCCTGTTAAATGAGATTTGGCTCTTATTTAATTAAGGGCTTGTTAATTAATAATGTTTTCTTTGTTAATTTATTTTTTTATTTATTATTTTTGTCAAATCTTAGTTTAATTTTGAAAAAATAAAATTATTTAATAGGGTAAATTAATAAAGGTTTTTTATTTTCCTTAAGTATAACAGATTCAGAGAAATTTTAGCAAATTGTTTTTTAAGAAATAAAAAATCACTAATTAAATTAGTGATTTTTTATTTCGCAATTATTTTTTGCGGGATTTGTGTTTTTTACTAGCTTTTTCAGCTAACATTACACGTTTTATCTCGAGACGTTTTTTTGTCTTTTTTGAACGAGATGTTTTATTTTTCTCTATTCCTGTTGCTCTTTTTGCCATAATAAACAATTATACATGATTAACCAATAAAAGTTAAGGCTTTACCTGTTTTGCCACAACGACCTGTTCGTCCAATGCGGTGGATGTAATCTTCATAACTAGAGGGTAACTCATAGTTAATTACGTGGCTAACGTTTGGAATATCAAGTCCTCGGGCTGCTACATCAGTAGCAACTAATATGTTTATAACATTGTTTTTGAAAGCTTTTAGTGCATTTTGTCTTTGACTGTGGTTTTTGTTTCCGTGAATTGATTGCACTTTTAATCCGCGGTTGGAAAGAGAATTAGATAAACGTTCCACTCCAACTTTAGTTCTTCCAAAAATCAATACTTTATTAAATTCAGGTTTAGCTAATAATTCGTTTAAGAGTTGTATTTTTGTTTTTTCTTTTACATAAATAACATCTTGATCTACTCCGCTGGCAGTATCGCCAGTTTTTACCGAAATATTGATAGGGTCATTTAAAAAGTCATTAATAACACTTTTGATGTCATTATTTAAAGTAGCTGAAAAGAAAAGGGTTTGTCGTTCTTTAGGCATAGCTGATGCTACAAAACGCATATCGTTTATAAAACCCATATCTAACATTCTATCAGATTCATCTAAAACAATAGTTTGGAAATTTTTTAATTGTAATTTTTTTCTATCAGTTAAATCTTTGATTCTTCCTGGTGTTCCAATGATAAAGTTATAGTTTCTCTGTAAATCTTTGATTTGTCTAAAAATAGGCATTCCTCCTACGGCACAAACTGAAAAGATGTGTAAACCGAAAGCAAAGCGAATTAATTCTTGATTAATTTGAATGGCTAATTCTCGAGTGGGAGCAATAATTAAAACATTTTGTTGTTTGTCTTTTAAGACTTTGTCTAAAAGGGGAATAACAAAGGCAGCAGTCTTGCCTGTTCCTGTATTAGCAATTCCAACGATGTCACGACCGTTTAAAATATGAAGGATAGATTGATCTTGAATAGGAGTCAGCTTACTATAGCCAGCTTTTACAATATTCTTTTTTATGTGCTCACTAATAGGAAAACTATCAAAAGAATTAGTTGGTTGATAGGGTTTAACATCTGCTATCGGAACAGCTTTGTTGATAAACTTCGTGATATCACTAAATTGACCACCTCTAATAGAACGAGACCTGTTTACAGGTCGCCTTCCGCTAAAGCGTCGATTTTGATTACCACGAGTTCTTGTTCTGGTATTACCAGAACCTCTACCGAAGCTATTGCCTCGGCTTGTGTTACTTCTATACATATATTTACTTTGTCTAGTCTTTAAAATTAAGAGATAAGTCGGCTAGAATTCATCTCTTAATTTCCAGAAACTATAAAATGTGGAGACCGGAGATACAAACTTATTTAACAAGTATATTGTATTTTGAACGAAATGTCAATCTTTAAATAGAATTTACTAGTCGGAGTTCTGAATTAATCTTTGAATAGAATACTGTAGTTTTGGTCTATCTACGGGCAGGTATGGTATTTATGGTTTTTGAAAGGAAAATCGTTATTTTTCGTATTTATAATAAATAATCAAATTAAAAATAATAAAATGGGGTTAGTGGTATACTCTATATTGTGGACGATATTGATAAAAAGACAGATGAAGAATTAGTTACTCTGGTTTTAGAAAATCAAGACTATTTTTTGTATTTGGTTAGAAGATATGAACAAAATCTTTTTAGGTATATTTCTCGGATTTCTAATCTAAGTAAAGATGATGTGGAGGACGTTTTACAAGATATTTTTATTAAAGTTTATAAAAATTTAAATGGGTTTGATCCTGATTTGAAATTTTCCTCTTGGATTTATCGTATAACTCACAATGAGGTCATTAGCAATTATCGTAAATATAAGAATAAGGCAACGATTATTTCTTTTGACAAAGATGGTGAATTTATTAAAAATATAGGTGACGAGTTTGATATTGAAAAAGATCTAAGTCTGATTGAATTAAAGAGTAAAATTTTTTCAATTTTGGAAAAAATGGATATAAAATATAGGGAGGTTTTAATTCTTAAATTTCTAGAAGGTAAGAGTTATCGAGAAATGTCAGATATTTTAAGAAAACCGGAAGGAACAATCGCGACTTTGATTAATAGAGCTAAAAAAGAATTTTTAAAAATTTTAGAACAAGAACAAAATCATGGAAAAAATAAATAAATTAGCTGAAAAAATAATCAGTCAGATAAAAAGGGAAGAGATCAAACCAACTTCTCGTTGGAGGTTTATTGTGAGAGATTCTTTTTTCTGGGGGGCTTTTGTTCTTTCTGTTGGGATTGGAGGAATGGCAATTTCTATCATTTTAAATACTCTTTTAAATAATGATTGGGATTTGTATATGGAATTGAGTGGTGATTTGGTTCAATTTATTGTGATTACCTTGCCGTATTTTTGGTTGTTTTTATTGGCCGGTTTTGTTGTTATCGCTTATTTAAATATTAAACATACAAAAAAAGCTTATCGTCAGAGTTTCAAGATAATAGTTTGGGGGGTTATTTTGGCTAGTTTCTTATTGGGCTTAACTTTCTATAATTTGGGAGCTGCTTCTTATTTCGACAGAGGTTTGATTCAAAGATTACCACCTCGTTTTCACCAGATGATGGATTCACGTCTAGGAGTTTGGCAAAAACCTGAGAGAGGTTTTTTAATGGGAGAAATTCAAAGTTTAGATGAAGATATTATGGAATTAAGAGATTTTGAGGGGGAAATTTGGCAAATTAATTTTAAGTCAGAATTAAAAGAATTTTTGTCTGAACTTCTTTTGAAACCTAGTGAAAGAATTAGAGTGATGGGGGAATTAGACTTAGAAAAATGTGAGAAGTGTTTTTCAGCTGTTATCGTTAGGCCTCTTGAAAAGAAAAAGGGTATGATTATTAATTGTTTAGATGAATTTCCTGGAAGTAATTTTTGTGGGATGATGAAAATGAGGAAAAATAATTAATTGAAAGAAAGTTTTAATTTTTGCGTAATAATAAATGTAGGATATCCGTTATTAATTAAATAGTAATAAAATATATATGAAGCAAGCATATAATTACATCATTCGGATTATACAAAAATAAATATTATCATAATCATTTTTGTAAATCCTCATTCGAAATTATGAAAAATAAAAAAGAAAAAGAGGTGGTTATATCAGAAGTTCCTTCTAAGAAGGGAAATATGGAAAAAATAGTAATGTTGTCAGCTATTGCTTTAATGTTAACAACTGGGATAAACATAGCTTTCGCTGATAGTTTTGACTTTGAAGCTAGAAGAGCTGAAGTTGAACAGAAAATTTCGAAAATGCAAGATGTCTTCGCTACCGGAAGCTATGATGATTGGGTAATTTTATCTGATGCAAATTTAGAGGAAAGAATTAATCGTATGAGGGAGCAACATCAGGAGATGTCTTCTCAGGTTACTCCAGAAAATTGGGCAAGGTTCGCTGAGGCTCATCAATTAATGGCAGCAGGAGATATTGCAGGAGCTCGAGTAATTATGGATGAATTAGGAATTGAAATGGGTGTTAATAAGGGATTTGGTATGAGAAATGGTAAAGGAATGGGTCATTTTGATAAAAGCGATAGGGGTATAGGATTTGGACAAGGAGGGAGAAATTCTGAACTTTAAATAAAACACCGTACTCCGATTACTGTGTTAAAGAGGTAGGGAGAAAGAGCGTTGACTAAAGGTTGGCGCTCTTTTTATTGTATTTGTGTTGATTAAAAGCCTTTTTCAGTGTATTATATCTTTATTAAATCGCTTCGGCGTTTTTTTATTTGGATATAAATTGTATGGAAATTAGAAATATCGCTATTATCGCCCATGTTGACCATGGGAAAACTACCATTACCGATGCTATTATGCGACAGGCGGGTATGTTTACTACTGGAATGAGTATGGATACCGATAAGATAGAACAAGAGAGGGGAATTACTATTTACTCTAAAAATACTTCTCTTTTCTACCCTAATCCTGCGGACGGGCACAGTAAAACTACAAAAATTAATATTGTTGATACTCCTGGGCATGCTGACTTTGGGTCTGAAGTAGAACGGGTTCTTCGTTCCGTTGATTCAGTTTTGTTAGTGGTAGATGCTCAGGAAGGTCCTATGCCACAAACTCGCTTTGTGTTAAAAAAATCTTTACAGTTGGGTCTGAAGCCTATTGTGGTTATTAATAAAATTGATAAACCTGCCGCCAATCCTCAACAGGCTCAAGAAGATGTTTATGAATTGTTTTTAGAATTAGGGGCTAATGATGAACAGTTGGATTTTACGACTGTCTATTCCATCGGAAGAGATGGTGTAGCTAAGAGGAAACTGGAAGATGACTTTAAAGACTTAACTCCTTTATTGGATGTTATTTTGGAAGAAGTTACACCTCTTGATGTTAATTTAGATGCTCCCGCTAAGGTGCAAGTGTTTAATCTTGGTTATGATAATTTTCTTGGAAGAATGGCTATTTGTAGAATCTATGATGGGAAGTTAAATGATAACGATCCTGTTTTTGTAAAAAAATCTACGGGCGAAACTCGTAAAGGGAAATTAACTAAGTTGTTTACTTTTAAAGGTGTGGCTAGAGAAGAAACTAAAGTAGTTGAGGCAGGTGACATCATTATGTTAGCTGGTTTACCAAATGTTTTTATTGGAGAGACCATTACAACAGATGAAAATATTGAACCAATGCCTGCTATTAAAGTGGATGAACCGACCATTACTTTAGACTTTTTGGTAAATAATTCTCCTTTTGCTGGGAGAGAAGGTAAATATGTGACCGGTAGACAAATTCGTGAACGTTTAGAAAAGGAATTAGAGGTTAACGTTGGTTTAGAGGTTGATTTTTCTGAAGGTCAGATGAAAGTAGCAGGCCGGGGAGAGTTGCACATCGCAGTTCTGTTGGAAAACATGCGTCGTGAAGGTTATGAGCTGCAGGTTTCTCAACCTCGAATTATTGAAAAGGAAGAAAATGGAGTTAAGTTAGAGCCCTATGAAGAAGTAACTATTGATATACCAACTCAGTTTCAAGGTGTGGTTATTGAAAAGTTGGGTCAAAGGAAAGGCGCACTTTCTGATATGAAGCAAAATGAAAACACAAGTAGATTAATTTTTAAAATACCAACTAGAGGTTTGTTGGGTTATAGGAGCCAATTTGTAGTTGATACTAGGGGAGAGGGAATAATCTCTAGTCGGATGGTAGGTTTTGAAAAGTTTGCCGGTGAAATCTACAAAAGAACAACTGGTTCTATGACTTCTATGGCAAATGGGAAGGCTCTTGGTTTTTCTTTGTATAATCTACAAGATAGAGGTGAATTATACATCGGTGCCAATACACAGGTTTATGAAGGTATGGTGATTGGAAATACTTCTAAGGGTGAGGAGATGCCGGTTAATCCAACTAAAGGGAAACAATTAACTAATATGAGGTCTTCCAGCTCTGATGAAAATATCATGTTGGTTCCTCATAAGGAATTATCTATTGAGGCAGGCTTAGAAATAATGTCAGAAGATGAATATTTAGAAATTACTCCGACAAGTGTTCGTCTTAGGAAACAACACTTAACAGAAATAGATCGCTCTCGAGCAAAAAGGAAATAAAAACAGGCGAAGGTTCCAACCTTCGCCTTTTTGTTGATTTTCTACTTAGACATTACTTTTGCTGCCTCTTCTTGCGAGGAAACATAGATAATTTCGTGCCCACTTTCTTTTAGTTGTTCAATGATTTTCCTGCTTTCTCTTTCTCCTTCCGTTTCTATAATGATGACTTTCATCTTTTCATTCTCCTTTTCGGCCCTCCAAGCGCTGAATTTTTTGGTTGTGTAACCAGATGCAATTCTCGCAGTAATAGTCGCCTATATCTTCTTTGTACTCATCAAATAAGCTTTTATAATCTTCTGTTGTGTGAATGATACAAACTTTATTTTCAGGACATTCTGAACAAGTTTTTTCAACCACTTCACCGCCAACCATTTCGATACAACCAAAAATACATTCGCACTTGGGACATTTTTTAAAAAGCATCTTTTTTCCTCCTTTTTGAGTTTTATAAAAGGACATTTATTACCATATTAAAAATAGCACACTTAATCTTTTTTGTTAAGTGTGCTATTTGATATTAATTATAGTCCTTTATCTTCTTAATAATTCTCGCATTGTTTTTGATAGAAAGTTTGTGGGTGATCACAGGCAGGACATTTAAGAGGAGCTTCTAACCCATTATGTAGGTAACCACATTCTCTACAAATCCAAGTTGTTTCAATTTCTTTTTTAAATATAGACCCTTTTTCTAGTTGTTCCAATAGTTTTATGTACCTATCTTCGTGGTGCTTTTCTGCCTTGGCAATGGCTAATAATCTTACAGCTAATTCGCCCAATCCTTCTTCTTCGGCAGTTTTTGCGAATTCTGGGTACATTTCAACCTGTTCGTGATTTTCTCCAACAATGGCTGATTTTAGATTTTCTATTGTTGTTCCATAAACAAGAGGAGCTCCGGTCTCAACTATAATTTCCTCTCCTGAATTGGTTTTATTTTTTAAATCTTGAATTTGTTCAAACAACCTTTTAGCATGGGTTTTTTCCTGCTCAGCTGTTTCTAAGAAGATGCCAGCAATTTGTTCATAACCTTCTTTTTGAGCTACTTTGGCGTAAAAAGTATAACGATTTCTTGCTTGTGACTCACCAATGAATGCTTTGGTTAAATTTTCTATTGTTTTTTGCATATTTCTCTATATTTTTAAAGTATTTTTTATAATTTTTGGTATATCTGAGAGATTTTGTTGGTCTTTGATAAAATAAGCTAAAGCACCTAGAGATATAGTGTTAGAAATTTTCTCTAGGTCTCCATAGGCTGTTAATATAATGACAGGAATATTTTTTAAGTCCCCTTCGCTTTTTAACCTTTTTAATAGTTCTATCCCGTTTAACTTTGGCATTATGATATCTAACAAAATAATATCGGGTTTGTTTTCTTTTGCCATTTTGAAACCTTCTTCGCCATCAAAAGATTGAATGACATTAAATTTTTCTTCTACTAACTCGTCTTTTAGTATGTTTGATAGGGATGTTTCATCTTCTATAATTTGAACAGTTATTTTTTCCATATTTTTTTGTTAAATTTATCAACAATTTATAATCTTTATTTTGACTTACTAATTTCTACACTTAGATATTTATCTATCTTTTTTATATTTGATTTCATCTTGTTTATATGATTTTCAAGGGCAGCTTTCCCAGAAGTAGAGATTTTCTTTTCTTCTTTAACTCCTTTTTCTATTTGAGATATATTTTCTTCTAGTAGAACACTCATTTTTTTTACATCTCGATTCGCTATTACTTTATAAGCTTCTTGCATTTCTTTTTTTGATAAATAGTACCAAATTCCTATTCCAGCGCCTATTAGAATAATTAGAAGGATGAAAATAAATATTTCAAACCAGCCTAGGTCAATTAAACCAAAAGAGAGAACCGTTTGAGCTGTTATTTTTATTTGAGATGGATCTGACACTAAACTGATAGCTCCTTTATTATCTTTAGCGATAATTGAGAAAGAATAATTACCTTTATTTAATAATTCTTCTATCATTATTTCCCATTTTCCAGTTTCGTCGGCTGTTATTGTTTTTTCAACTACTATTTTACCTTCCTTCTTCATCTCTAAAGTGACTGAAGTTTTTGGTAGAGAAACACCCGATATGAATATCATTTCACCTTGTGAAATCTTCTCTGTAAAGAAGTTAACGGTGGGCGTTTTAAGTGGGAGAATTTCAAATCTTAGATCATCTTCCACACTGTTTCCGGCTTTGTCATAAACTCTAATGATTAGCAAATGTTCTCCTGATTTTTGGATTGGGAGAAATAGGGAAGTTTTCTCTATTTTTAAAGGAATTTCTTTATCAATAAAAATAAGAGCATGGGAGTACCCAGATAAACCATCTTCACCACCGAATCTAACTTCAGGTGTTGGGTTCGAGGATGATGAGGAATCAATTTCCGCCTCAAAAGCTAATGGGGAGGTTATATCGATGGAAATTTTGTAATGAGCAACTTCACCCCAACCTTTATTGTTTTTAAACTGGACGTGTATATAGTGGATTCCTTCTTCTAGAATCCCAATTTTTTTACCATTGTATAATTTATCTTCCGATGCTCCTGGTTCTGAGTTTGGGTTGCTATCTACACTGACGGCTACTTTCGTGACGTCCGCTGGAACTTCCCATAGAACCGTTGTTTCTCCTTGATGGTCATACCAGACATCTTGTTCTGGGTATAAGGGAACTCTTAGATCGGGTTTAACTGGGAGATCTTTGGTTGCAGTAGCCACTCTTTCAATTACTTGAGGTGTTTCAATAGCTTCTGAAATAGCAGTGTTGTTGGTCGTTTGAATATTTAAACCAACAGAAATGTCGATGTTTTCTAAGGTAGATAGTATATTTGTACCTTTTCCGTCATTGGCCGTTACAACCGCTTCTGACATTTCTATTGTTCCCGCACCTGTTCCGATTGCCTTACAATTTAGTCTTAGAATTTGTAAGGATTCACCAGAGACTCCTTTAGCTGTTCCACCAACAAAATTAAGTTGGTTTTTGTTTTCAGAAATATTAGGGTCTTCAATCCAGAAATTGAAGATAGAATTTTGTTTGGTAATTTCTGTTATTTCTATATTAGCAGGTAAAGTTATATTCGTTTGGACGGCATTTATAAAATTACCTTCGGAGTTGACTTTTACGTCTATGAAAAATTCTTGTCCGATGTTTAAATTCTGACTTTCTGGGAGCAGATAAAGAGTAGCTGCCTCAGTAATGTGGAAAGAAGATATTAGTAGAGCTGTTATTAAGATATATTTTTTCATAGATTTTTTTTAAATTTTAATGGCTTTTAAAAATATACTAAAGTCTTTTATGTTTGTTATTCCGTCTAGGTCTAGGTCAATTTCTTTTTTTAATTTAGCGTCGTTACCTCCCCATCTAAATAGAAATATGCTCCAATCTATAACATCCACTGTTCCATCTTTATTGAAATCAGCTCTCGGGTATTCTAGTGAAGTTACTTTGAAAGTTCTAGGAAAAGAAAAACTACTTTCAGCTCCTTCTTTAATTTGTTTAATCTTAACGTAATGTAACCCTAAAGGAAATTCTCCAGGTTTAAAAATGAAAGAATAAGCGCCAGAGTTATTTACTTCTTTCTCTTGATTAATTATATCATCAATTTCTAATTTTATTTTTGAACCTGGGGATGAATAGCCACTTATCTCTAGGGGATCACTACTTCTTAATAAATCATAATTAAAACTTATTGTTGGTGGCATAAGAATTTCTTCTACCACTAATCTATCTTTGGTGGTGAAATCTACATTAAAAGATTGAGTTCCAGTCTCTTGCCCTTTTATATCTTTGGCTCTTAAGTTAAAAAAGTATTGTCCGGATAGGAGAGCGGTATAACTTATATAAAATTTACCTTCATCTGACATCTGATAAATTGAAAGGGGAACGTTTTCGTATATGGGGTTAAGATTATTTTTCATTTGAACGATAATTTTACTACCAGGGTAGGCTTGTCCTGAGAAAATAACGCTGGTAGGGGCTACTCCGCCGGCATTATTTGATGTTGTTGGGATTATAATATTGGGAACGGCATTTGATTTAGCACTGGCTACATTTGATAGATCTGAAGTATTAGAGCTATCATCTATAACTTTGATTGCAAAATAATAATTTGTATTTGGGCTTAAGTTAGATATTGTTATTGACTCATAGGTTCCGGCAGACGCCGGAGAAGGTTCACCAGTTACCGGAGTAGCAGAAGCCCAATTAGCTTCTGTAATAGTAGCTGTGGAGTATCTCAAATCATAACTAGTAGCTGTACCAGTTGTTCCATCATCACCAACAGCTGTCCAGTTCAAATCAATAGAAGTTTGAGTGGGTGTGGAAGCTGTAAGGGTAGAAATAGCTGATGGGGCAGTGGTGTCGGGTGGTGGTGTATTTGTATAGGTGATTAATAATTCAACGTAATTTGTTCTCATATCTTCTGATTCAATATCGGTGGTAACGACAAATTCAAACTGGCCGGATGATCCGTTTATATAAGTTGAAAAATTAGATGTTAGGTTTCGAATTAAGTTGGTATCAAAATCGGGATTTATAGATAGAGATGATCCAAGCTGGACCCAGGTGTTGGTCCCTCCGAACTCATCAAAACCATCTTTTCTCAACCAAATGGAATGGTTACTGGCTGTTGCTCCATCAGTATTTCCATTCCATTTTATTTGAATGTTAGAAATATTATTTATATTCTCTTGAATAAAAAATCTGAAGGTGATAGCCATAAAGTCATTGTTTCCTGGATCGTCTGTTAGGTATTCAGTATTATCATCCCCAGCTGCATTTGAGTATTCACCATCTGAAGGACTGGCTGAATCATTTTGCTCAACAGAAGTTGTCCAAGGGAAAACATCACTATCGTGTTCAATGATGATTGGGTTCCCATTGGTTCCGTGGTTTGACGTGTTTACTCCAGAAAAATTATAGATTGAGGTATCGGCTGATACCTTAACAATAGGTAAAATACTAGTTATAAGAAAAACAAATATTACTACGATATTTTTAAAAAACCACATCTACATTTTTATTAAATTATTTTTTAAAATAATTTTTTACTTTTTCTTCTTTTTTACAACTTTCTTTTCTTCTTTTATTTCCTCGACTACCTCTTTCTTGGTTTCTTTTTTCGATGTTTTCCCAACAGGGTTACTTTCTTCATTAAAGAATTCTTTTACTTTATCAACAATTTCTCCAACAGCGTGTTGTGATTTGACTATGTAGTCATTAGCTCCTAAAAGTAAGCCTTTTTTAATATCGTCATCACTTCCTAGCATTGTTAGAATCATAACTGGGATTTTATCTGTTTCTGGTGATTTTTTTAGGTTTTCTAGTACCTCAAAGCCGTGCATTTTTGGAAGCATTAAATCTAGAAGAACTAAGTTAGGTTTTTTATCTGTGGCTGTTGCTAGACCTTTTTCTCCGTCCATAGCTAAATAGACCTTGAAGCCGGATTCTTCTAACTCTTCTTTAATTACTTTAGATAGGATTTCGTCATCTTCTACCAATACGATTTTTATATCTTTCATATTATTTTTTTTAAACTATTAATTTAACTATTATAACAAATTTATCTTGTTAGGTGAATAACATTAATGTGCCGTTTAAACAAAGCTTTTTTCTCCAGCTTTAGTTTCTGATTTAATGGGTAAAGTCACATAAAAAGTGGTTCCTTTGTCTAAAATGGATTCAAACCTTATTTCACCTTTTAACATCTCAACCGTTTGTTTCGTGATGAAAAGACCAAAACCTGTACCATCGGTCTTCATTTGTTGAGCATTATCTCCCCTAGTGAATTTTTCAAAAATAGTTGCTTGATTTTTGGGTGGAATGCCAATTCCTGTGTCTTTTATTTTAATTAAGAAGTTACCTTTTGTCTTTGATTTTTCTAGAGATATAAACACTTTGCCATTTTGGGGGGTGTATTCAATAGCATTAGAAACAAGAGATTGGATTATATTTCTTAGGGCAGACGGATCGGTATAAACTTCCTGTTTTTTGAGTTCATTTTTAAAGGTAAAGTCGATATTTTTCTTTGTGATAAGGGGTCTTGTTTCTTCTATATAACTATTTATAAATTCGTTTAGATTTATTTCTTGAGGTTTAATGGAAATATTACCACCTTCTATTCGGGAAACATTCAAAAGGTCATCAACTAGTCTTGATAATTTTTTTGTGGAGAGATTTATATCGTCCACATACTCTCTTTCTTTTTTCGGGAGAGTTTTAGAATTTTTTAACAATCTTTCCGAAACCCAGCGTATTCCTGTTAGGGGAGTTCTTAATTGGTGAGAAGCGATGGAGACGAAATCCGATTTTAGTTGATCAACTTCTCTTTCCTTGGTAACGTCTCTGAAGACAACTACACAACCAATAACATTTCCATCAGCATCCTTAATTGGGGACGAACTATCAGCCACAGGTATTTTTGTTCCATCTTTTTTGACAATCAAGGTGTGGTTTGTCATTTCTTGAACACTGCCTAACCTAATAGCATCTTTTATAAATTTATCGTTTATTTTCCCATCTTTTTCAAAAATAAATTTCAATATTTTTTTATAATTTTTTCCTAGGGCTTCTTTTTCTGAAAAACCAGAAATTTTTGAGGCTGTTTGGTTAAATACAATTATATTGTGATTGTTGTCTATAACAAAAACTCCATCACCAATGCTCTCTATGATTGTAGCTATCTTTTTAGTTTCAATTTCTTTCAAATCTTTTTCTTCTTGAACATCTTCTAAGATATTTAACATAGCTATTTGTTGGTTCTCTAAATTTTTTTGTTTTTCAGTTATCTCGCTGGTTTGTTCTTTAACTTTTCTGTCTATTTCAACCCTTGATTTCTTGACAGCTGAAATCATTCTATCAAAAGTACGTGACAATTGGCCGATCTCGTCTTTTGCTTTAGTTCCCACTTTATAATCTAAATTGCCACTTTCGATTATTTCTAAGTCTTTACTTAATTTATAAATTGGTTTTGTAAAGTGAATAATTAAGAAATTAACTATTATCAGAGTAATAATAACTGCTAGCAAAACAAATAATCCTAATGTGTAAGATATACTAACAGCTTCCGCAATTATTTTACTTTCACTTTCCACTAACATCACTCTAAAAGGATATTTGTTTATTTTGACTATGTTCAGGATAAATTTATCTTGTGAACTTTTGTCTTTCACCTCCGTGGAGAAAATTTCTTTTTCGCTGTCAATTTCTTCAAATCTAATATCATAATTTAGAGTTGTAATTTCGTAATCGGCAAATTTATTTTTTTCTTTTATCTCTGATAATATTGTGGGGTCTAACTGCGTAACGCTTTTAAATAATTTGGTTTCATCGTTGGAATGAAAAATTACACCGTAATTATCAATCATAGTTAAGAGACCAATTTTTTCACGGTTAATCTCCAGGTAAGGATTAACGATCAATTCATTTATGGTGTCGGGCCTCATTTTTAACACCAAAACCCCAATAATTCTGTTATCGTCTTTAACAGGGGTGGAGAAATAATAACCCAATTCTTTAGAAGTGACTCCTATGGAGATGTCAGTATAGTTTTCTCCTGCGATGGCTTTTTTAAAGTAATCCCTGAAAGAGTAATTTTTAGAGACAAATGATTCGTCCGTTGAGACCAAGGTTGTTCCGTCTGGGTTCAATAGATAAATAGATGAATAAGTGTTGTTTATATTATAAGATTCAAATTTATTTAGAACATCAATGTCTTGTTTTTCTTTTTCTTCATTATTAAGGTAGTTTACAATGAAGTCTTGCTGGGAAATAATTTTAGATAACTCAGTAGATTGTTCTAATAATAAATAAACTTGTTGAGTTTGCTCTGACACGATAGTGGTTAGCGAATCTTTTTCGTTCTGTGAAATTACATTTTTAGAGTATAGGAATACGGAATAGGTCGCCAAAACACCCATGAAGGTAATAATTATTACCATTGCAAACATTAATTTATTTTTTAGTGAATTTAAAATCATTTTTTAAAAAAGTCCGTTTTTATTAAATGTTTCTATATATTTTTTGTCATCATTAACTAAATGTGACAAAAACCAGTCTTCTAAAAAGTCTAACAGAAGGAAACATGTTTCCTGGTAGTTTTTTTCAGAATCTTGGTTAGACAATTTGTTAAAAAATTCTACCGTTTGTTTTTTTAATTTATTATGCTCATTGATATGTTCTTCTGTGTTTTTATAATTAAACTTTTTAAAATATTTTTCTTCAGTTGAAAAATGGGTATCTTTAAATTCCATTAACTGTTTTACAATTTTTGTGAACTCTTCTTTGATATCTCCTCCCTTATTTATGATAAAATACAATTGATTAACCATATCAACAAATTTTTTGTGTTGATTATCTAATTCTTTTACATTGACGCTGTATTCGTCTTCCCATTTTATTAACATATTATTTTTTATTTGTTAGTTGTTCTTTTAATTTTATAATTTCTTTTTTTAATTCAATCATCTTTAGTTCTCTTCCCACCATGGATTGATTAAATTTTTCTAATTGTTCAGTCCTTTTAGCTATCTTTGTTTCTATCTCTTCTTTACTTATTGATAACTTTTGGGACATCTCGTTGAAGCTATTTGCCAAATCACTAATTTCATCTTTTGAGTTTAGTAATAATCTTTCTTTCAAGTTTCCTTCTGATATCTTTCTGGCTAATAAACTAAGTTTTTCTATTGGTTTAACTATCATTTTGTGTATAAAAATTAGATAAATAAGAGCTAATAAAATAGCTAGTATTATGATAGTTACTGTCAAATAAAATCTAATATTATCTGAAATGGCTATAAACTCTGAGAAATCTTTTACCACAAGGATTGAACCAACAAGTCTATTCCCAGCATCGTACAGAGGTATTCCCCCGCACATATAACTTTTTTTATCGATATCTTTTTCTATTGAGATAAATTCTGATTTAGCTTTTGTTTGAACATATTCTGAGTTTTTTGAATTAAAGCATTTTTTAAAAACATCCTCGTCATCTAATAACTCATCGCCAATAGTTGAATCAATCGTTATATATTTATCAAAATCATTCCAGTTATTTTTTAGGCCTGTAGTCTCTCTGACGGATTTCCAGTCTTCTTCATTTAGGTATTGTTTATCTACAAAAATTGAAAAATCACCACCCTCGTTCTCTTTTAGAATATCCAAAAAATTATCTATTTCTTGCCCGAATTCAACGTAACCAATTAGTTGGTTATCTGTATAATAAGGTTTTACAACTCTTAGAGCGAAAGCCGTTTTGCCTAGTTCTATACCAGAACCGATTATTCCGCTATTTTGAGCCCTTAAAAAAGAAAACCTATTAATTTGATCACCGTAGATGTCTTTATTGTGGACTCTTAAAAAATTGTAACCGTCTTTTGTATGAAAATATAAGTGAGTCACTTCATAATTTTCTTTCATCTTTTTGAAAATATCAGAAGTTTCAGAATAGAGTTCATTTCTATCATTTTCTAAAAATATATTTTTGTAGTGCCCGTTGTCTAAAAATAAATCGAGGGCAATAGACAATGATTTTGTCTCACTTTCTAAAATTTGATTAAAATTATTTTCAATCTCTCTTAAAACTATATTTGATTGAGCGGTAATAATCTCTTGTTCAGAATTCTCTGAAACGAGATAAAAAAAGCAAACATAATAATTGCAACGACAATTATTGCACTTAAAATTTTTTTGCCAATCTTAAAATTTTTTAATATCACGTTGATTTTTCTTTTAATTTGGTTATCTCCTCTTTTAATTGAATCATCTTTAATTCTCTATCAACCATTAATTTATTAATTTTTTTTAACCCCTCCATATTTTTAAGTAATTCTTCATCTTTCTTCTTTTTTTCTGTTATGTCGTCGAAGATACCTAGAACACCAATTATTTCTCCTCTTTCATCAGTTAGAGGAACTTTACTTGTTTTTATCCAAGTTAGTTTACCACTGGCATTAGTTTGTGGCTCTTCTATGTTTAGTTTTTCTTTCCCAGAATCTATAACACTCTTATCATCGGCCCTGTAATTTCTAGTTTCCTTTTCTCCCCAAACTTGGTCGAAGTCATCTTTTCCTATTAATTCTTCAGGACTTTTTTTACCAGCAATTTTTGCGAAGGATTTATTACAACCAAGGTAAAATAAGTTCTTGTCTTTCCAAAATATTTTTGACGGAATCAAATCTATTATTCTTTGGAGCATGGATTTTGAGCTTGTCAACCTTTCCTCAGACAATTTTTGGGCTGTAATATCTATTGTAAAACCAATGACCCCAATGATATTATTGTTTTCATCTTTGTAAGGAATTTTATCAGTTTGAACCCAAAGTTTTCCGTGAGGGGATTCCATCCTCTCAACAATGTTTCTTTTGGGCTTTGCCGATTTAATAACTTCTAAATCATCTTTTAAAAAAGCGGCGGCCTGTTTTTTGGAATAAAAATTAGATAGAGATTTCCCCTCCAGTTCAACTTTGGTTTTACCCATTGCTTTACAAAAAGATTCATTAACTTTAATAAATCTGTTTTTTTTGTCTTTATAAAAAATCCATGCTGGGACAGAATCAAACATTGTTTGATATTCCTTTTGTATATTAATGATTTCTTTTTCAGCTTTTTTTTCTTTGGTAATATCTCTAACAGTGGCTTGTATAAATTGTCCTTCTGGAGAAGTTACTTTTGTTAGAAGAACTGTGGCTGGAAAGTTTTCTCCATTGATTTTTTGGTGTGTCCATTCAAAAAAGGCAGAACCTTCTTTTAAAGCTTTACCTATCATTTTTTTTGCTTCTGTTTCTGAAGACTTTCCGTTTGGTTGTTTTTTTGGCGAAGCATCTCCTGGGCCAATTGAAATGAATTCCTTTTCTGACTTAGCCCCAAACATTTGAATTGCTGCCGGGTTACCAGCCGTAAAATTCCAAGTAGGAGGTTCTAATATCATAATTGCATCACGGGAGGTGGTATAAAGGAGGTGATAAAGATTTTCTCTTTTAGGTTTGCTTGCTTTTTTATTACTTTTAATAACCATACCTTTTAAGTATAACAAAAAATATTTAAAAAAGTTTAGGTTTAAAGTGGATAAGAAAAAATAAAAAGAGTTTTTTCTATTTTATAATACTGTATTGTTTTTTTAAATTGGTTATTCTATTAGACGCTTCGATAATACGTTCCGGACTGATAAGTCCATCTTTAACAGCATTGAAAATTATTTCTTGAGCCTTGTGAGGTGCTGTTTCGTCGTAGGTACTGCTATTGTTTGAGATAATCAACATGTCACAACCAGCATTGATAGCTAATATAATTGATTCGGCAAAACCAAAGTATTCAGTGATGGCTCCCATTTGCATATCGTCAGATACAACTACACCTTCAAAACCTAAATCTTTTCTAAGAATATCCTTAATAAAAAATTGAGAAAGAGTGGCTGGGTAGTCAGGGTCAATATTTCTGTTCATAATATGCGCTGTCATAACCATATCAACTTTGCCAGTCTTGATAAGTTTCCGGTAGGGAATTAACTCTTCCTCTTGATATGTATCGGTGACATCGGCCATGCCTTTGTGACTGTCATCTTGAGAACTACCGTGACCTGGAAAATGTTTTATGGAAGTAATGATATTATTTTGGTGTTGACCTTCTATAAAAGAGAGAGCATGTTGAGTGACTTCTTCTGGGTCAGCTGAGAAGGATCTTTCGATTCCACCGATGACAGGATTATCTGGATTAATATTTACATCCACCACAGGAGCAAAGTTGGTGTTAATTCCCAAATCAAGGAATTGATTGGTTAAATCTGTGGCGACTTGCCTAGTGTTTTCTATGGTTCCAACTCCCATTTCCTGGGCACTTGGTACCTCTATGAAGCCATATTTAACTTTTAAACGATTAACGTAACCGCCTTCGGCATCAATAGCTACGAGTAGAGGAGTTGAGGCATATTTTTGTAAATTTGTTATTAGTTGTTTGACTTGTTCAGGATTGGCTATATTTCTCAAAGGTGTTTTAGAAGGAACATCATAATCAAAGAGAATTATTCCTCCTATATTTACATCTTTTAGTTCTCTGACGATTGGTGAATTTTCGGAAATTTCTGTTCCTTGGAAACCAACAATTAACATTTGTCCTATTTTCTCTAGAAGTTGTTTGTCTGTTATTTTTTCGGTTTTATTTTCGCTTGTTTGATAAGTATTAACTGGATCAGGAAATAGGTAACTTATAATTAACAAAACCCCTGTTAAAATTACGATTGTGAATATTGCGTTGGCTAATTTCATCATTGTATTTGTTAATTAATTTATAAAGATTGTTTTAATTATATCCTAGCAGACAATAAAAAACACCCCCTAGAGTAGGGGGTGTTCTTAAAGCTTTAAGCTTTGTTGATGTTTACAGCGTTAGGTCCTTTTTGACCTTCTGCAACTTCAAATGTAAGTTCATCACCTTCGCGTAGTTCATTGAATTGAACATTCTGTAATTCATTTGAGTGAAAGAAAAGATCTTTTTCTTCTCCTTCTACTGTAATGAATCCAAAACCACGGTCAGTTAGACGAGCGATTTTTCCTGTTTGCATATTCTCTAAGTAGAAACGAAACTATGTTAATAAAACTTCAAATACATAGTACTGCAGGACAAAACTCGACTTTGAATCTCTTACAGCTACAATTTGATTAATATCATTCTAATATAGTCAACAGATAATGTCAATTGGTTGTGTTGTGTTTGTGTACATTGGGTCGCCGTTGGTGGATTCTAGATTAATTCTTGTTTAAACTCCTTATAAAGCTATATAAAGAGAAAACTACTATTAAATAGAATAAATAGTTAAAGATGACATAATGATAGAAACTACCAGGAATAAAAATCAATTCATTTATTAAATTTCCATCAACCACATCTTTTATTTGGCGAATGAAGAAGGGATATGGCCAACCATGCAGACTGCTCATGATGGTTCCTCCAATTTTTATCTTTGAAATAAATAACGATAAGACCATTAAAATTAAAGGTAAAATGAAAATCGTTTTTAAGTCAAATTTAGTTTGCTCGGAGGTGTTTATCTTTTTAGGTTGTTTTTCAGGACGATACTCAGAATGAATTTCTAACCGATTTTCTTCATTGTTTAAATCTTTTTTATTCGTAAAAATTTCTTTTGAATTATTTTGTTCATACAGTTCTTTTTGACGAGCTGCTTCTTCCGCTAATCTTTCTAAGATTCCTTTTAAAAATCCTTGATTAGGTACTTTAAAATTTTTTAAGAAGTTTTTACCACCCTGACTTTTTTCTTTCAGGACAACAGCTTGTTTTATTCCCTTTTTAAGAAATAGACCTATTATCAATATTATTATTAAGGGTAGAATTTCCATAGTCTTTAATTTTATATAAAAAATTATAGTATATCTTTTTGAATTCTACAATAAAAAATTGTTTTACTTTATTAAAAAAGATATAATTTAGGCATGTCGAAAGGAAGAGATAGACAAAAGAAAGAAAAGAAAAAACCTAAAAAGGAAAAAGCTAAGTAAGGTTTTGTTTCTTATTTTGGGTGATGCTACTTTGTAGGAAGTGGTTTGTGGATTTGTTATGAATGGAAGTGCAAGTTTAGTAAATTAATCTATTATTTTTATGATAAAAAATTTGATAGTTTTTATAATAGGCGTTTTAATATTACTTGTTTTAGTAGGTGTTTATATTTTTAAAATGTCATCAAATAATGTTCCAACAGTGGAAGGAGTAAAGTTTGCTATTTCGCAAGCCCAATATTGTGAGATCAAAGATGATTGTGTAGAAGTTAACTCCCGATGTCCTTTTGGTTGTTCTGTTTTTGTAAATAAAGCTGAGAGACAAAACATTCAAGATTTAATGGACTCTTATCTTGGTCCATATTGCGTCTATGATTGTGTAGAGATAAAAGGTTATGATTGTGTTTCTAAAAAATGTTCGGTCTTGTTCTAAATAATAATTTATATGATAAAGAAAACCCCAACCGAAGTTGGGGTTTTTATCTGGGTGAGTTGTCATTCTTAATTTAAGAACCAAATAAAATAATTTAGAAGACTAGCAAAACTAACCCAAAGGAGGTAGGGGATTAACAGGTAAGAAGACCATTTATTTATTTTCCAAAACCTTAATATCAAAATTAGTATCATTATCCAAATGATTATGATATTTATAAAAGCCAAGGCAGGATTTTGAAGTCCAAAAAATATAATTGACCAAAGGGCGTTAAAAATAAGGTGGATCCAGAAAAACCAAAGAGATGTTTTTGTATAATGTTTTTTATCTTGATCAGTGGTCGTTTCAAGTTTTTTCCAAATTAAGTAAATACTGATGCCCATTAATATATAGAGTAAAATCCAAGTTGGGCCAAAAATCCAATTAGGAGGGCTAAAACTTGGTTTGTTTAAAGTGGCGTACCAAAGAGGAATAGCTGAAACCGTAAATAAGGAACCAATAATTCCAGCTAATTGAGGTAAGGCTAGAGAAATGATCAATTTTTTGTAATTCATATTAATATTTTGTTAGTTAATAAAGAGATTATTAATTATCTACCAAATTAAAGACAATTTTATTTTTTTTGTATTCCTTTTAATTTTATTATATTTCTTTATGAAGTCAAAGTAAACGAATCCTCAATTTTGGTGCGTTTATTTTATCTGGTTTCTAGTATAAAATAATATTTATGGATGATTTAAAAAATAGTACCCCTTTAGCTGAAAGAATTAGACCTGAAAATATAGGTGATTTTCTTGGTCAAGAAGATATAGTGGGAGAGGGTAAATTGTTACGCCAAGCTATCGAGTCCGATAATATCCCATCAATGATACTTTGGGGGCCACCAGGAAGCGGTAAAACTACTTTGGCTTTTATTGTCGCTAAAATTACTAAGTCAAAATTTATTACTTTTTCTGCTGTGACTAGTGGAGTAGAGGAATTAAGGAAAAATGTTGAGCTAGCTAAAATGAATCGTCGACTTGGTCAAAGAACAGTTCTTTTTATCGATGAAATTCATCGTTGGAATAAAGCTCAGCAGGATGCTTTGTTGCCACATGTTGAGAGCGGAACAATTATCTTGATTGGTGCCACTACAGAGAATCCTAGCTTTGAGGTCCGTGGTGCGTTGTTGTCTCGTTGTCGTATTTTTGTTTTAAAACAATTATCCGAAGAAAAATTAGTTCAAATTATTAAGAGAGCGTTAAAGGATAAAGAAAAAGGTTTAGGTAAGCTTAAAATCAAAACTACTACAAAAATTATTGAAAGTTTAGCTCGAATGAGTAACGGTGACGCCAGAATTGCTTTAAATGTTTTAGAGTATGCTAGTTTAATTAGCGATGAATTAACTTTAGAAATTATTAAAGAATCTTTTCAAAAACCTCAGTTGTTTTACGATAAAAAAGGTGAAGAACATCACAATATAATCTCGGCCTTACATAAATCAATGAGGGGCTCTTCACCGGATGCTGCTTTGTATTGGTTGGCTAGAATGTTGAAGGGAGGAGAAGACCCCCTTTATATTGCTCGGCGTTTAGTTAGATTTGCTTCTGAAGATATTGGTCTAGCCAATTCAAAAGCTTTAGAACAAGCAGTTGCGGTTTACCATGCTTGTCATTTTATTGGAATGCCGGAGTGCAGTGTTAATTTGTCACAGGCGGTTGTTTATATGGCTAAATGTAAAAAGTCCAATGATTTGTATGTTGCTTATGGAGAGGCTGAAAATGATGTAGAAAAATATGGCAATCTAAAAGTTCCCTTACATATTTGTAATGCACCGACTAAATTGATGAAGAACTTAGGTTATGGTGAAGGTTATAAATATTCTCCTGATCATGATTATAAAGAAGAACAAGAATATTTTCCTAAAAAGTTAGAAGGAAAAAAGTATCTTAAGGATTAATTTTTAATAAAAACATATTTTATTTAAGATTTAATTATTTTATAATTGAATTTCGGTGTGCCTTTTAGTAAAATCAAGGTAAATAAAGAAGATTAACATTAAGTTAAAGAGATGATATACTCCAAGCTAAGTTATTAATTATTAGTTAAATTTAAGAGTTTTATGGATAAAAAGAATGTTTTTTTATTATTGTTTTAATCGTCGTTGCTTTCTTTTCCTTTCAATATTTTATGGGGGGTAATAATAGCCAAACGCTAGTTGCTTCTGGTCATACAGATTGGGCACCAATTATGTATCAAGAAGGCAATAAAATCATTGGGGCTGGACCTGAGATTATTACCAAGATTTTTGATGAACTAGGGATTAAAGTTAATTCTAAATATGTAGGGTCTTGGGACGTTGTGCAGGAAAAGGCTAAGGATGGTTCAATTGATGTTATAGTGGCAGCTTATAAGACCACAGAGAGAGAAGCTTATATGGATTACTCAATCCCTTACACCATTGACCCAGTAGTTTTGGTAGTTAAGAAGGGGAATGATTTTGCCTATGAAGATTGGGAAGATCTAGTTGGTAAGAAAGGTATAGTGATGACAGGTGATAGTTATGGCCAGGCCTTTGATAACATTCTTCTTACTGACAAATTAACAGTAGAAGAAGTTGGAACACCTGAGGAAGCTTTTTCTCTTTTGGAAAAAGAAGAAGCAGATTATTTTGTTTATGCCCTTTATTCAGCTGAAAACTATATTTCCCAGAATGATCTTTCTGACAAATTTGAAATGATTTCTAAATATGTTAGCGCTGAATATTTTTACTTAACTATCTCAAAGAAGTCTCCTTTTGTTAATCTTCTTCCACAGGTTAATAATATCTTAAAAGAATATGAAAAAGATGGAATAATTAAAGATATAATTGAAAAAAATACAGAAATTCTCAGAGAAAATTAGGGAGAAATTAATATAAATTTGAAAAATAAAAAAGGCTGGGTAACCCAGCCTTTTTTATTTGTTCTAAATTATTTATTTTTTTAAAATTAAAATTAAAACCGATAGAGACGCTATTAAGGAAATTAAGTTTATGGTGGCTAATGTACTCATATTTGAGTTAAAACTATCAATAACCAATAGTAATACACCGATTGAATAAGTGGCAACAAATTTTAAAGAAAGTTTCTTTTTGTTTTTGAGAGAAACAAAAAATTGGAAAATCCAAGCTACAACAATAAGAGATAATCCTAAATAAGTAATCATATCTTTGTTTTTTTAACCGTTGTTTACGGCTTAAAATTTATTTCTATAAATTGATAAAACTGATATTAACGCAGATACGGTTGCTATGAAAAACAAGATTTGTAGGAGTTGTCCATCAACAGTATAATTATAAAATTTTACTGCGTCATAGAAGACATAGACACCAAAAGTTAAAGCTAATCCGTAACCAGCTAGTTTTCTTTTTGTAATAGCTAATTTCAAAGCTACTAAAACAATTACTAATTCTAGGAATATTGATGCTGTTTGTAATGTAAACATAATAAACAATTATAACATTTCTTTTTTATTCTTTCCTCTTTCTTATCCACAGTCTTAGATTATTTAATTGCTCTGAGTTTTTTATTTTCTTGTCTTATAAATTAGTCGATAGGTTCCACCAAGACTGATTAATGTAAAGATTATTAAGATGAGCCATCCAACTATCGGGATAAGCCCAACTAGGATAAGAGAAATAACTCCACCAACTACAACTTTCCAGTTAACTGAATAATTGTTTCTCTTTTTAATTATTTTAGTTAACCAGCTTCCGAAGGTTATTCCTGATAGGGAAACTGCTAAGAATATTGATAACATGTAAAGAACCCCAATAATGATACCTAGCCAAATTCCGACCAATGTAATTAGTAGAAGTATTGCTGTGATTGGGGCTACTATCATGATGACTAAGGCAATCCCCAAATTTTTCCAGAAATTTGTCAAACTTTCCCTAACTATTCTTTCGGTTATATTTTTGAACAAGTATATTAGCATTAGTCCAACTATAATTAAGCCTACTATCTTAATTAAAACAGAAATGGAAATTATTATGAAAATCATTGATAAGAGAGCTCCTTTTTGGGAATCATCTCCACTTATTCCATTTTTTGCTTTAATAGTAGTTTCTCCTAGGATAACAGCACCTTCTTCTATTATTATTTCATTTTTAGAATGATATTCTAGGTTACCGTTTATCTTTGCTTTACTTCCTATAATTATTTTATCTCCTTCGACTATTTTTAAGTTTCCACCTATTTCTCCGTTAATGGTTATCATTCCGCCTCCTAAATAAGTGTCTCCTGTGATGGAACCCTGTATGTCTATGGTTCCGCCACCTATAAATAGATCTCCGCCTATCAAGGCTGTTTTAGAAATAACTATATTACCGCCTCCTAGGAGTAAATCGTCAGTTACTTTATTATTTACTATAATACTACCCCCAGCACCGTGGACACTTCCGCCGATGTTCCCATTTATTATGAGTGTACCTGCTCCAGAATATACTGTTCCGCCAATCTCCCCATTTATAGTGACTACATTACCCGCTGCGTGTAATCCTTTCTCTATATTAGAATCAATTGAGACTATGTTACCAGCGGTGTATAAGTTTTTGATTTCTTCCCCTTGTTCTATATATACGTTGCTGTTGTTTTTAGTGGCTATACGGAAATCAGCAGCGGAAACATTATTGGCTACAAAGAATAGGGTAAGTAGAATGGAAAAGTAAATACTTTTTTTTATTTTCATATTTTTAGGGTTAATTTTAAGCTTTTAATCACACCTATATATTAACACAATAAGTTATCCTTTTTAAGGAAGTAATCAACAGGGGGTGTTTCTTTTTTATTTTTTTAAAGTGTATAATTATATTGATAAATTAATAGTTGTCTTTCTTTCCTAGAGACGTATTTTTTGTAATATTTATGAACAATGAAATAATAAAAAAATATAAAGAAGAGAGGCCTTGGGGAAGTTTCGAAAGATTTACTCAGAATGAAAAAACAACAGTTAAAATAATAACTGTAAAACCAAATGAGAAACTAAGTTTGCAATATCATAGAGAGCGAAATGAATTTTGGAAAATTTTATCAGGTAATTGTGAGGTTATAGCTAATGGAAAAGTTGTACCGGCTAAACAAGGTGATGAATTTTTTATTCCAGCTGGAGAGGAACATTCTCTAGAAGGAAAGAGTAATGGTGTAGTTTTTCTTGAAATTTCTTTTGGTCATTTTGACGAAAAGGATGAAGTTCGTTTAGAAGATAATTATGGTAGAGAAGATCAATAAAAAAAGTTTAAATAATGGTTGTACAGTTCCTAACTATCTTTATGGAGGTAAACAGGTTAGATATTATGGAAGTCCTGATATAAGAGTTGCCTTTTCTGATAATGGAAAAAAATGGGAGGATTATGGTCATCCTGTTTTAGAACCAAGCGAGGGGGCTTTTGATAATCAACCTCTAACTGTCATAGAAGCTGTTTTAACAACAGAAGGGATAATGGTTTTTTACGATAGTTCTTTTCGTAATAAAGGAAATACTTATCTTCGTATTGGTTTGGCATTTTTTGATCCAGAAAACCCAACAAGACTTACTGAAAGGAATAAATCTCCTATCTATCAACATGAAATAAAAATGAGGGATAAAATTATTTCAGTTAAAGCGTTACAAGATAAAGATGATTTGGTGATAAAATGGAAAACGGGTGTTTTAGATAAAATAGAAGTTAGGATCCCACATCCTTATATTTATTTAGGAGAAAAGGATGGAAGAAAGCCGTTTTTTGCAAAAAAACAGTTTGAAATTAACCGTTATGGAAATAATCCTATAATTAAACCACAGGAGCAAAATGAATGGGAAACGAAAGCAACTTTCAACCCAGCGGCTTTGCAAGCGGGAGAAAAAATTCATCTTCTTTATAGAGCTATTGGTTATGATGATGTTTCAGTTTTGGGTTATGCCTCCAGTGATGATGGTTTTAGTATAAAAGAGAGGCTTGATCATCCAGTTTTTTTTAATGATCCAGAAAATGCAAGAAAAAATAAAACTGATAAATCTCCAATTTCTTACCTTTCTGGTGGTGGTGGAAATGGAGGTTGCGAAGATCCACGTCTTACTTTGATTGATGATGTTATCTATTTAACCTATACAGCTTTTGATGGTTGGGGTTCTTTGAGAATGGCTCTTTCTTCCATTAGTTTAAAAGATTTTCTTAATAAGGAATGGAATTGGGAGGAACCAATAATGATTTCACCTCCTGGTGAGATTCATAAAAATTGGGTTCTTTTTCCAGAGAAAATAAATGGTAAATTTGCAGTTTTACATAGTGTTAATCCTGATGTTTTGGTTGATTATTTAGATGATCTTGATTTTAAAGGTGAAGATAAATATATTAAAGGTTTTTTTAGCTCATTAAAGAATAAAGGTCGTTGGGATAGTTGGGTTAGGGGAGCTGGTCCACCTCCAATTAAAACGGAGAAGGGTTGGCTTTTGATTTATCATGCGATGGATGTTTTTCGTGATCCTAATCGTTATAAATTAGGGGTGATGTTATTAGACTTAAACGACCCGCAAAAGATAATTGCCAGAAGTAAAGAGCCAATCTTAGAGCCAGATGAATCTTATGAAAATGATGGCTGGAAAGCAGGTGTTTCCTATTGTTGTGGTGCTGTAGTAAGGGATGGGCAACTTTTGATTTATTATGGGGGGGCTGATACTGTTTCTTGTGTAGCAGAAACTGATTTGGAAAATTTTATTAATACACTCATAACGACAGCAAAACCCAAAATTAAAATAGTAAGGAAGAAGAAAGTAAAAAAGAAATAAATTATGTTTGTATTAAAACGCTCTAAACACAATCCAATAATACAACCTGTTCGACAGCATCGATGGGAATCATTTGCGACCTTCAATTGGTCGCCTCTTCAGGATGGAGATACTCTTCATTGCCTTTATAGAGCAATGTCTTTACCTGAGGCCATGAAGGATGGATCAGTGGCAGGGATGTCAGTAGTCGGTTATGCGAAGAGCAGAGATGGAGTTGAATTTGAGGATAGAAGGATTTTGGTAGAACCTGAAGAAGAATGGGAAAAATATGGTTGTGAAGATCCCAGAATCACAAAAATTGATGGTAAACATTATATTTTTTATACAGCTTTGTCTGAGTATCCTTATAAGGCTGAAGGTATTAAAGTAGCAGTGGCTATTTCTAATGATTTAAAAAATATTGATGAGAGACATTTAGTAACCCCATTTAATGCCAAGGCTATGGCTATGTTTCCTGAGAAGATAAACGGGAAATTTACGGTTATTTTTGGTGTTAATACAGATACTCCTCCGGCTAAAATTGCAATCGCTCAGTTTGAAAGAGAAGAAGATCTTTGGAATAAAGAAAAGTGGGAGGATTGGTATAAAGATTTAGATAAAAATACAATTGATCCGAGGCGAAGTCCTAAAGATCATGTTGAGGTTGGAGCTGCTCCTTTAAAGACTGAGCATGGTTGGTTATTAATTTATTCTCATATTAAGAATTATTTTGGAGAAGGGCCGAGAGTGTTTGGTATTGAAGCCTTGCTTCTGGATATTAATGACCCAAGAAAAATTATAGGAAAGACTAAAAATCCGATAATGGTCCCAGAATTAAGTTACGAAAAGTATGGTCATTTACCTAACATAATTTTCCCTTCAGGTGCTATTATAAGAAAGGGAAATGTTGAAATTTATTATGGGGGGGCTGATACATTATCTTGTCGAGCAAAGGTTAATCTAAATAATTTGGTTGAAAGTATGTTGCCGGATCTTGTGGCAGAAAAAATAAAAAGATTTAAAGACAACCCTATCTTATTACCTAAACCAGAGAATGCTTGGGAAAGTAAATATGTTTTCAACCCTGGGGCAATTGATTTAGAGGGTGTTGTTTATATCTTATATAGAGCCATGGGAGAAGATAACGTTACGACTATCGGGTTAGCTACTAGTAAAGACGGTATCCATATTGATGAGAGATTAAATGAACCTATATATGTTCCTAGAGAATTATTTGAATCAAAGGGTTGTGAAGATGCTCGTATTGTAGAGATGGAAGGACGGCTTTATATGAGTTATACAGCCTATGATGGGGTAAACGTTCCGAGAATCGCTGTGACCTCAATTTTAAAGGAAGACTTTATTAATCGTCAATGGAAATGGGAACCTCCAGCTCTGATTTCACAAGCAGTGTTAATGGATAAAAATGCTTGTATTCTCCCCAAAAAGACTGACGACGGTTATATGATTTATCACAGAATGGGGCAAAGTATTTGTTATGATTTCATTGATAGTCTTGATTTTTCAAAAGAAAAATTAAATAAATGTATTCCTCTATTGCTACCTCGTTATGGCATGTGGGATAGTAAAAAAGTTGGTATCTCAGCACCACCTTTTATTTGCGATGTTGGTTGGATGCTTTTATACCACGGTGTTGGGGAAGATAATGTTTATAGAATAGGAGCAGCTCTTTTTGATAAAGATAATCCGACAAATCTTGTGGCTACGACCTCAGCGCCAATTCTTGAACCAGAATTTGATTATGAAAAAATCGGTCAGGTTCCTAATGTGGTTTTCCCCTGTGGAACGGTTTTGAGAGATGGGATTGTCTATATTTACTATGGAGGGGCTGATAGTGTAGTGGGCGGCGCAACCGTAAAGATTGATGATTTAATAAAGATGTTTGATAACTTATGGAATTATACGGACACAAAGAAATGATAATTTTTGATTTAGATGGCACTCTTGCTAAGAGCAAGTGTGATATTGATAATGAGATGGCTAATCTTTTGGGTAGTTTATTAAAGATTAAAAAGGTAGCAATTATTTCTGGGGGAACCTATACTCAAATAGAAGAATCCCTTTTATCAAAACTTGATTGCGATAGTTTTCTTTTTTACAATCTTTTTATTTTTCCGACCTGTGCCACTAGTTTTTATAAATATGTAATAGGGGAGTGGGAAAATGTTTATACAGAAGAGATAGAACCGGAGCAAAGAGAGAATATTATAAAAGCTTTAAATGAATCCCTTGAGGAAGCTGGTTATCATAAACCTAAGATTGTTCGTGGTGAAATAATTGAAGATAGGTTGACTCAGATAACTTTTTCTGGTTTAGGACAGGAGGCCCCTCTTGGAGAAAAAATAAGGTGGGATCCTGATCATGTCTTAAGGGATAAAATAATTAAAGCTTTTGAAAAACGCATATCTGATTTTGACGCTAAGATTGGAGGTTCTACTTCCATTGATGTGAACAAAAAAGGGGTTGATAAAGCCTATGGTATTAGGCAGATTGAAAAAAATCTTAAGATCCCTGTTGAAAAAATGTTGTTTATCGGAGATGCACTTTTTGTTGGAGGAAACGATTTCCCAGTTATTACTACGGATATAGATATAATTTTTGTAGATAATCCAGAAGAGACGAAAAAACATATAAGAGAGATTATAAAAAATCCGTAATATTTATATATTATATAAAGGGATATGAAAAAAAAATCAAATAGGAAAAAAATAATTTTTAGTTTTGTTATTTTAACTTTGATAGCTGTTATTTTTTTCAGTTATTTTTTTAAGGAAGATGTAGTTGAATATAATTTCAGTTCGGTTGAAAGAGTAGATTTGGTTCAGGAAATAAGTGCGACGGGAAGGATAAAAGCGGTTGATGAAATAAACTTAGCCTTTGAAAAAAGTGGGAAAATAGAAACAGTCTCTGTGAAGATAGGTGATAAAGTAAAGGCAGGTCAGGTTTTAGTTGATTTAGAAAGTGATGATATTTTAGCTGAAATTGTTCAGGCTAGAGCAGGAGTTTCTAGCGCAGAGGCAAAACTCAATCAATATAAAGCTGTTTTGGAAAAGGAAGAAAACGAATTAGAGATACTTCAAATTGGAACCCGTGACGAAGAAGTTTTAGTTTATGAATCAAAAGTTAAAAATGCTGAGGCAGTTTATGACGCATCGGTGCAAGGAGTTATAGATAATATTGGAGATGCCTACACGAAGTCTGATGATGCTATTAGGAATAAAATAGATCAAATATTTAATAATCCAAGAAGTACAAACCCACAGTTAATTTTTACAGTTAATGATTCCCAACTGGAAACTGATGTTGAATGGAGTCGTTCTTTAATTGAACAGCAGTTAGTTTTATGGTTAGCCTCACTTAATTCTCTTGATAGTGATTTATTGCAGGACGAAATAACAAAAGTAGAAAATCAGCTGAGTGAGATTAAATCTTTTTTGGGTAGTTTAGCTCTAGCAGTAAATAATCTTTCTGCTAATTCAGAGTTTTCTCAAACGGTTATAGATGGTTATAAGACAAGTATTTATAGCGCTCGTACTAATGTTAACACTGCGGTTACTAATCTTTCTCTTGCTAAAGAAAAACTTAATACAGCTAAGACTTCTCTTTTAATAGCAGAAAACGAGTTAGCTTTAAAGGAAGCGGATAACACGCCAGAAAAGATATATTCTCAAAGGGCTATAATTAAACAGGCGGAAGCTAATATAGTATCACAGGAGGCAGAAATAGACTTGAAAAAATCTATGGTGCAATCCTCGCTGGTTAAGCTATCTAAGAATACTTTAGTTTCCCCCATTGATGGGACTATTATAAAACAGGAGGCTGATATCGGGGCCATTGTTTCAAGTGGACAAGTCATAATTTCTGTTATTTCTGAGGATAATTTGGAGATTGAATCCAATATTGTGGAAGCTGATATTGCTTATCTAAAGGTTGGTAATAAGGCGAAGTTAACTTTAGACGCCTACGGTGAAGATGTTATTTTTGATGCTGAAGTTGTTAGAATTGATCCGTCTGCACAATTAATAGAAGGAGTGGCTAATTATAAAATTGCCTTAAAACTCACTGAAGCTGATAAAAGAGTTAAGTCAGGAATGACAGCTGATATTGATATCGTCACTTTAGAATTAGAAGACGTTTTGGTGGTTCCCTATAGATCAATTATCTTTAAGAATGGTTCAGGAAAATTCGTAAGAATACTAAATGAATTCCTTCAGGCTGAAGAAGTAGAAGTCGAAATTGGAGTAATTGGTAATGGGAGTTTGGTTGAAATTATAAAGGGAGTCAATGAGGGTGATAAAATTGTTACCTCTATTAAGAGTAATAAATAAGTAGAGCCATGAGTCTTATTGAGGTAAAAAATTTAAAGAGAACTTTTGAAGATGGTGTTAAAACCTATGCTTTGAAAGATACATCTTTTGTTATAGAGAAAGGTGAGTTTGTTGCCATTATGGGCCCTTCTGGGTCTGGAAAGTCTACTTTAATGCATATTTTAGGTTTACTTGATAGAGCTTCTGGCGGGAAGTTTATTTTTAATGGTAAGGACGTTTCCAAATTAGATGATAACGAATTAGCTTCTTTACGTAATGAAGAAATCGGATTTGTTTTTCAATCTTTTAATTTGCTTCAAAGAACAACTGTTTTAGATAATGTCATTCTTCCTTTAATTTATTCTGATAATAAAATTAATGCCAAAAAAAGAGCGGAAGAGGTTTTGGAAAGTGTTGGGTTATCACATCGTCTTGACCATTATACCAACCAAATTTCTGGTGGGGAAAAACAGAGAGTAGCCATTGCTCGAGCTTTGGTAAATAAAGCTTCGGTTATTTTTGCTGATGAACCTACAGGGAATTTAGATTCAAAGTCAGGTGCACAGATTATGAAAATCTTACAAAGATTAAACGACGATGGAAACACTATTATTTTAGTAACCCACGAAACTTACACAGCAGAATGTGCTAAAAGAATCTTGAAAATGAAGGATGGAGAATTAGTCTCGGATGAAAAAGTTGTAAATCGAAGAAAAGTTAACGTGGAAGATGTGATTAAATAATAGGATCGTGTTTAAAACACTTATACAATCTGTCAAAATAGCTACTACGTCGCTTTTGAGTAATAAGATTCAAAGTTTTTTAACAATGCTTGGTATTGTTATCGGTGTGGCTTCTGTCATTGTAATTATGTCTATTGGGTCTGGAGTTCAAAGTTTAATTTTATCGGAAATAAAAAATTTAGGAACTAATCTGATCGCTGTAATCCCTGGGCATGGTGATGATGAAGACCCATTCGCCTCCATGGGTGGGTTTGCTGTTACTACATTAACCTATGATGACGCTGTTGCTTTAAGAAATAAACAAGATGTTCCTAATGTGATAGCTGTTGCAGCTTACAGTCGAGGTTTTGGCACCGCTGAATGGAAATCAGAGACCTATAGTACTTCTTTGACAGGAACAACCGCTAGTCATATTGATGTCATGGGAGGAGAATTAAAGGAAGGGCGCTTTTTTAATTCAGAAGAGGAAAATAGATTTTCTAGGGTAGCAGTTTTAGGAAACGATGTCAGAGATGAGTTATTTGGTCAATCGGATTCTGTTGGTCAAAAAATAAAAGTGAATGATTATACCTTTGATGTTATTGGTGTTATGGAGGAAAGGGGTGTTGTCATTATGGAGGATTATGATGACCAAATTTTTATTCCTATAAAAACAGCTCAAAGAATGATGGGTGTTAATTATGTTGGTTTTATAAGAATTAAGGTTAATTCGGAAGAGGATATCCCACAGACAGAAGAAGATGTAAAAGCGATACTAAGAGAAAGACATAATATTAATGATAGGAGTGGAGGGAAGGATGATTTTATGGTAAAGAACACGGCTGAGGCGCTTGATATGATTACTGAGATTACTGATTCCCTGAGATATTTTTTGGCTATTATGGCGGCTATGTCTTTGGTAGTTGGTGGAATAGGAATTATGAATATTATGTTTATTTCTGTGACCGAAAGAACTAGGGAAGTTGGTTTGAGAAAAGCTCTAGGGGCTAAAAATTTTCATGTATTGGGTCAATTTTTAGTAGAGGCAATTTTTGTTACTTTAATCGGAGGGATCATAGGAATAATCTTTGGGGTAGCCATATCTTTTTTTATTACCATAGGAGCCCACTTACTAGGATATGAATGGGATTTTATTATCTCATTAGGATCAGTTGTCTTAGCATTGGTTGTTTCTTCTGGTGTTGGTTTATTTTTTGGATTCTATCCAGCTTTTAAGGCTAGTAAACTTAACCCTATCAAGGCGTTACGTTATGAATAAATTATTTTCAAATTTTATATGAATTCTTATTTTTCAGCGATAAAATTATCTTTTAAACTGGCTATGACTTCATTTTCTGCTCAGAAGTTAAGGACTTTTTTGGCTGTTTTAGGGGTGACCATAGGTATCTCCAGTATTATAATGGTTTTTTCGGCTGGGGAAGGTATTAAAGGGATTGTCTTAAATCAAGTTGAATCATTTGGTTCTGATTCTATTCAGGTCGAAGTGAAGGTTCCTAGTAGTAAAAAAGGTGTAGCTAGTGAAGCCCAGAGTGCTGCAGCACTTTTGCAGGGTGCACAAGTGACTACCTTGAAATTAGATGATTTGGAAGACCTTTTGGATTTACCTAATGTAATTGGAGGTTATGGGGTGTTTATGAGCAGTCAAAGAATTACCTATCGTAATGAAATTTATAATTCTTTTGTTTGGTCAACAAATAGTTCTTTTATAGATATCGATTCGACTGAGTTATCCTGCGGTAGATTTTTTACTAAGATAGAAAATGATTCTTTGGCTAATGTCGTTATCCTGGGGGCTAAGATTAAAGAAAAACTTTTTGGAGAAAGCGATCCAATAGGGAGAAATATAAAAATTAATGATACTGGTTTTGAAGTAATAGGTGTAATGGAAGAAAGAGGTGCACTTATGTCCTTTGATTTTGATGAATTCGTATATACTCCTATTAATACAATGCATAAGAAAGTTTTAGGGATAGATTTTCTGCATAATATAATTTTGAAGGTAGAAGATGTTTCCATAATAGAAGAAACTCTTGAAAATACTAGGATTATTTTGAGAGAAAATCATGATATTAAACCGCCTGAGGAAGATAGGGACGGTTGGATGGATACGGGTAAAGATGATTTTCGTGTCATGGCTATGACCGAAATTTTAGAAATTTTTGATACCATGTCTGCTGTCCTGACTTTATTATTGCTTGTTATCGTAGCAATTTCTTTGGTAGTTGGAGGAATAAGCGTTATGAATGTAATGTTTGTTATTGTAAATGAGAGAACGCCGGAGATAGGTTTAAGGAAAGCCGTGGGGGCAAAATATAAAGATATAATGCTCCAGTTTTTGGTGGAGTCAGTCCTAATAACCTTAGCAGGAGGGTTGATCGGGAGTCTTTTGGGCTCAGTTATTTCTTATATTATTTCGGTGGGGGCTAATTCCTATGGGATTGATTGGAATTTTGTTTTACCGTTTAGAGCTTTTGTTACTGCGGGAGTTTTTTCAGTAATTTTTGGTATTTTGTTTGGAACTACTCCTGCTAGGAAGGCCGCAAAAATGAACCCAATTAAAGCTTTACGTCACGAGCAATAAATATCAAATTTTAATGGTAATTTCACTGATCATTGCTTTAAAAGGTTAAAGGGCATAGAATTAACTCTATATTAGTTAATTAAAATCATTATGGATAATTTTAAGAGAGGAAATAAATTTAGTGGTGGAAACAAAGGTAGAAAGTTCGGGGGGAAGAGTTTTGGAGGTGATAGGGGAGGAAAAAGAAGTTTTGGTGGAGGAAGAGGAGGTGAGAGGTCCGAAATGTTTTCAACTGTCTGTAGTGATTGTGGAAAGAACTGTGAAGTGCCTTTTAGGCCAACTGGTGAGAAGCCTGTATTTTGTAGTGATTGTTTCAGAAATAGGGGAGAAAATAATTCTAGAGATTCTCGAGGAGGTGATAGGGGTTTTGGAGGAAGAGATTTTAAACCACGTCTTGAAGATAAAAATAGAGGGTTACCTAATTACAAAGCACAATTTGAATCCTTAAATATTAAATTAGACAAGATTCTTAAGTTGCTAACACCGGTCACAGAAGAGACATTTGTAGTTGGTTTTTCAAAGCCTAAGAAAGTTGAGAAGTTGCCTAAAAAGGAAGTTTCTGTTGTTGCTCTTAAGAAAGCAATTAAAAAAACAGTTGAGAAAAAACCAGTTGTAAAGAAAAAAGTAACAAAGAAGAAGGTCGTAAAAAAGAAGAAATAATTTGACTCTAAAATAGATAAAATAAAAATCCTCCTAAACAGGAGGATTTTTATTTTAGTTTGGGTGAGTTAATAGAAAATATTTTTTTATCTAATTCCACTATCACAGGTCAGGCTTTCTTTAATGATTAGACTAGGTTCAATTGTTACATTTTTTGTCTCACAAAAAGGAAAAGGTTTTCCTCCTATAGCTTGTAAACCGTATTCTCCTGGTGGTAACATTATTTCAAATTTTCCGTCTTTGTCTGTTTCAATAACAGCAAAGGGTGAGCTTTTTGGACTACCTGTTCTGATAACTTGAACTGTGGTTTGGTAAGGTTTGTCTGCGCAATTAGGATCGGCCGGTTCTTTTACAACAGGGCAGGTCGGTCCAAGGAAAACTTCTCCTGTCACCCCAGAATCAAAAGGTAAGATACCTGTAGGCTGGTCACCTTTTTGTTTATAATAGTCAAAAAGAGCTTTAACACCAGCGAGATTTTGTTCCCAATCAATTGATTCGTGAGTTTCTAACTCCACAGTAATAGCGGGGATATTTATTGAGGCTAACCAACCTTCGGCATCCCCGGTTACGGGGTAACTATCAAAAGTTGCAATAGCTTTATAACCAGAAGCTTTTGCATAGGTATTCATGATGTTAAGTGTTTCTGGGAGAACACCCTTTTCGCATTCAGAAGCATAAACAGCGTTTGACTGACTGTGCCAAAAAATGACAGCGAGTGGACTTTTATTTAAGACAAAATTTTTAATAGCTTGTGCTTCTGGCTCTGAAAAAGCTGAAGATCCAGCACTAACAGGTTGGCTTCTCCATGTGCTTTCTGGTTGCCACTTACAGTCAAAGTTACGATTAAGATCAACTTCATTAGCATTAAATCTTCCAGAGACAGTAGCTTCGCTATCTGGAATATCAGCTGTGGTGAAACGGTCTTCTTTTCCTGTAACCTTATAAATTCCGTCTGGGTTAGCAGAAGGGATAATTGTAACAGATAAATTGTCCGGAATAATTTCTGGATTAGCTTCTAGATAATCCATAAATCTATAAGCAAGTAGAACACTGTTCCATTCATATCCACCATGAATACCTCCGACAAATGCAATGTTTTCTGAACCGTTTCCGTAGGTGTATGCATCAATTGTCCTTCCTTCCACTGAAGAGCCTATGATATTGTGTTGTGGTGTATTGTCTTCTACTTGAATTAGTTCCTCAGGAATATTTTCTTCTTTATTTTTTAACAGATAGAAAGTAATAAAACCTCCTCCCAAGATAGCGAGAGTAATGATAATTATAATTGTTCTTTTCATAGAAAAATCTTTTTATTTTTTGTAATATTTAAGCAAGGATTCAATTCCGGCTTTATTTTTTGACCACTCGGTGTTGTTGTGATCTGTGAGTAAAACACTGATAGCAGGGACTCCTTCTTTTGCTAACCAATTAACCATATCACCGGTTATTGCATAGGAATCAAATTCCGAGTAACCAGTATAACCGGAAGCTTTCGCGTAGGTGCTTGTAAGTGTTTTGGTTTCTGCCAAGATTTCATTATTGCAGCTTGATGAGTAGACACCTCCAGCTGCGCTATACCAAACTACAACAGCTTGTGGCTGATTATTTTCTATATAACTTTTAATAGCTTGACTTTCTGGTTCAGAAAAAACAGAACTTCCTCCGCTAACTGTTTTATTTTGCCACAGTCCTGTTGTTTTCCAATTACAATCAAAATTTCTGTTGAGGTCTACTTCATTAGAGTTAAAACGACCAGCAACTACTGTTGTTTGGGAAGTGGAGACATCGGTTAAATCAAATCTACCAGAGGTTCCAACTACTTTATTCAAACCATCTGGATTTAGAACTGGGATAATTGTAACTTTTAGATTAGTTGGGATAACACTAGGATTGGCTTCCAAATAATCCATTGCTTCGTAAGCGAGAAGAACTGTGTTCCATTCATATCCACCATGAATACCTCCAACAAATAAAATTTCTGTGTCTCCTGTGCCATAGGTGTAAGCTGTAATGTCCCGTCCATCAACAGATTTGCCTATTATAGGATTTTTATCTTTTATAACTTGTTCTTCTGGTGGGCTAATGGGAGTTTCGTTGCTTTTTGGTGGAACTATATTATTGGTTGTTTCGTTTTGATATACATCTACGGAAGGAGAATCTGACATTAGAAAATAAAGACCAAAACCAACAACAACTAAAACTAGGGCTATAATTATAATGTTTTTCATGATTTTATTTAATAATTAATAATAACTAAATTATACCACAAGTGGAGAGATATTAAAAAACAATGACTTTTAAACAGACAATAACTACAGAATTTGTGTTTATTATGAGGATACAAATTATTTTTTGTTTAGAGAATCTCTGATTTCTCTCAAAAGAAGAATTTCTTCAGATGGTTTTGATGGTTTTGCTTCTTCTTTTTTATTAAAACGATTGATTTGTTTTATTACTAGGAAAATAGCTAAAGCTATGATTATAAAATCAAGAGCAGTGTTTATAAAAGTTCCGTAATTAAGAGTTACCACTTGAGTTTCTTCAGTTGCTTTTTTTAAGATTATAGATAAGTTAGAAAAATCCACACCTCCTGTCAAAACACCAATAGGTGGCATGATAATGTCAGAAACAAAGGAACTGACGATTTTTCCAAAAGCAGTTCCTATGACAATTCCGACTGCCATATCTATGACATTTCCTTTGATAGCAAAATTTTTAAATTCTTTAAACATAATTAAATAGATTAGGTTTATAATTTCTAATTATATCATCTTCTCTAGAAGGGAACAGGGGGTTTATTTTTTTGGATACTCCTTCTTTAAAATATAAAACATGGCTATAATTGCACCGAATAAGTTAGAAACTAGATCTAATGCTGTATTTTCATAACCTCCAACCCCTGAATTTGGCATGATAACTGTGATAATAAATTCTATAATTTCATTGAATGCTCCCACCCCTAGACCAGCCATAATCATAACGACAGAAAGAGCCACCTTACCGATGTTTTCTTTTATAAGGTAAGGTTTAATTAGATAAAACATAACCAAGGTTGCAATACCAAAACCAAATAAATGTACAAATTGATCATATTTTAAGATATTGTAAGGTTCACCTACGAGTGGAAAAAGTATCAACTCATAAACCTTTTTTCCACCTAGATAAATACCTCCGCCGGTCATGTGCAGTAAAGACCAAACGGTTAAACCCCAAAGGACCACTGGTGGGTAATTAATTTTATTTCTTGTCATCCATATGATAAGTAAAAAGAAGATGATTACACCAACATAGATTAAAAACTCAAGATTTTTTTTAGAGATGAATATAAAAGAAAAAAGAGCAAGCAAAGCGATATTTATGGAAAGAAGAAGTTTATAGTTTTTTAATTTTTGCATAGATTATCTATATATTATGTTTATTTGCGTAATTTTTTTCTCCAATGACGTTTTTCGATGTAGACAATTTTCCACCACTTTCGACCGAGTGAAAAACCTAAAAAGATACCGAGTAATATAATCCCGATTGAGAAATATTGTGGGACATAGCCATACTCATAGAGATAGAAATATGGGTCAGGTTGTACTCCTAAAGAAAGTGCGTGGTTAATTATCCACCTCTCAGCTAGTATAACAACCATACTACTTGAAATAAATCCAAGGAGGGTAGAGAAAAAAATATAAATGTTTTTTTTCATAGTGTTCTTTTTATATTATAGTTTTTAATTTTAGGCTCCTATAAATTTGAGAAGCCCGTGGACAAGAAAAACAGGCCAAACAATTGCTTTTAAAACACCTAAAACACCCATTCCAAAACTAGTTGCTATAGAGATATAATAAATTACTGCACCAACAAAGCCCAGCATGTAACTCATACTCGAACACTCTTTACCACATATCATTTTTTTGCTCATGAATTTTATTTTTATTAATAATAAATATAATTATATCAAAAGAGGTTATTCGTTTTGATTTTATGGTTATGTTATAATTATAACATTAATAAAATTAAATAAAATAAAATTTATGGAACAAAATTATGAAGACAATTTAGAGGAAATAATTTTGGGTATAGAGGAAAAACCTAAACGTAACGATAAAAAAATTGTAATTCTTATTTTTGTTTTGGTAGGTATTATTAGTGTTTTGCTTATTCTATCTGCTCTTAGATCAACTGGCCAATTAGGACCTTCTTTACCTGGGCCGGTAACAGAACACATAAAATTAAAGAAAGTTAAAGTAGACGAAGCCAAAGATGCTTTGTTAAATGGAGAGATTGATATGTTTGTTGGATCTATTGATCACGATGATGCTCAAGAACTGGAAGATAATAAAAATTTCACTCTTTATCCTGCTGTTTCTACCATGGTTGGATTTTATGTTAATCCTTACCCTGATTCAAAAGAAGAACTTAATCCTTTTTCTATTCAGAAAGTAAGATATGCTATGCAGTTCTTATTAGATAAACAAAAAATGGTTGATAATCTCTATTCTGGTTTTGCTCAGGTTACTCAAACTGTCCCTTGGACTGAACATCCTAGTTATAATCAAATTAAAAAATCTGTTGAAAGTCTGGACATCAGTTATGACGAGGAAAAGGCTTTATCTTTAATTAAATCCGGTATGGAGGAAGCCGGTGCAGTTTTAGAGTCAGGTGCTTGGATTTACAATCAGGAACCTGTTAATATCATAATTTCTTATTCTAATTGGGATAAATCTATAGAGATAGCTTCTTTATTAGACGAAGCTCTTAAAAAAGCGGGCTTTATGACAACTTTAGTTTACTCGGATATGGAAGACGACGATGCTGAGCCACCTGAATCGTATACAGACGCAGCTGAGCTAAAATGGCATATTTCTATTAGTGGTTGGATTTACTATAATCAAAGTCAAGTTCTAGACGCAGCAATTTTGGGTTCCTATGTAAGTGATGGGTGGTGGGAGTATGAAAATGAGGATATTAAAAAATTGGAAGAAGATTTGAGTAATTCTAAATCAGATAAAGAAAGACAAAATATAAATAGTGAATTAGCAAAGAAATATTTGGAGGATTCTACTGGCGTTTGGTTATTGGCGGTTGATAGTATTTCAGTTGCAAGAAATGACATCAAAGGGCTTATTCAGGATCCTTATGTAGGAATTGGTAATTATACTAATATTAGGGAAGCTTATATAGAAGGTAAAGATACTTTAATAATTGGATTACCTTCCCTTTATAGAGAAGGGGACTCCTGGAACCACTTTTCAGTAAATGGCATAAATATGATGTATATCTTGAATAGTGTTCATGACCCCTTTTCTTGGAATAAAACTTTGTCCCTAGAAGAGGATGGTTTTAGGGGATCTTTTGTTGTTAATAATAAAGGAGAGGATAAAGAAATAAGTCTTCCTGCTGATACTTTTTTTTGGGATTCAATTAATAAGAAATGGCAACCGGTAGTAGATGGAGATAGAAAAGTAATAACCAAAATAAGTTATGATTTGTCTAATTATCTTGGTGATTCTTGGCACTATGGGCAAGAAATTACTTGGGCAGATATTATCTTTAATGTCGCTAGGAATTGGGATTTTTCTCTTGATGAAGAAAAATGGAGGTCGCAAGGTAACAATCAACGAAGTGAAGAATTTGACCCAATTATCGGTTTGAGAATTTCAGATCAGACATTAGAAGTTTATTTGGATGCCTGGTATTCTGGTTTACAAGATTTTTGGGTTATCACAAGACTTTTGCAAAGAATCGCTCCTTGGGAGTTGTACACTGCTACCGACGATTTGGTTTTTGAACAAAATTTATACGATTATCATTTTGTTGATGGTTCAGATAGAGAAGAATTGAATGTATTTAATTCTAGCCATGTTGATAATATCTTTAAAACTTTGGAGAATTTTTCTTTTGCAAAAATTCAAGGGATGATGACATTAGGTGATGACGTCTATGCTATAGAAGATGACCTAGGTCCGAGAGTGAGCTCTCTTAAGGAATGGTATATCCCTTATAGACATCTTTATATTAGCGATGGACCATTTTATATAAATGGTTTCAATATGGAAGAGGAGTCAGTTGATCTTAGGGCTTTTAGAGATATTTCATACCCTTTTTCTAAAGGGGATTGGAGATAGATTATTTAATAGGATATAGCTTCTTACAAAGATTCTCCTTCAAAATTTTGTTCTACTTCAACAAATTGCATAGTAATTGGGTCAAGTTTAAGCCATATACTTTTACCAATTGAAGGTTGAGTGGTGAACGGCTCATCTGGCAAACGAATAGCATAATTAACCACGATAACGTTTTGTCTGTTGGTTCCTACTGACGTTATTCCTTCATCTATTCCTGTTGTTTGAGGGGCAATACGATCACCTAAAAATATAGCCTCTGAACCTAAATATCCCTCAGGTGTATTAAGGGCTGCGACAAGATAAAAGAAAATTCCACTTCCACCTGTTTCCTGAGTTAAAAGAAAGGCCACATCTTCACTGTCATCATCATTAAAATCGTGTTTAACTTCGTTGCCAAAATAACGAGTAATGATTTTTGTTGTTGAGTTGGATGTTGCTTCGATTTCAGACAATCCGTTGTTAAGAGTAACAGGTTCTCCCTCAATTATGTATGTTGCGTTTTTGTAATCTTTCGGTAAAACTTGATTGTCTACTTTTTCTTTGTTTGAATATGATTTCAAAATAATAAAGCCAGCTGTTAACGTTATTATAATAAGGACTATTAAGATAATATAATTTTTTTTCATAGTGCTAGTATACATTAAAATAGTTCGAACCTAAACTTTTTTGTTTGGTTTACAGTCAGTAATCGTTTTAACTTCTTGTATATCTTCTCTTTAAAAAGAGAAAGACAACATGGTATAATTAGTTTATGATTAATTATCAAGAAATTGAAAAATACTCTTACGCAAAGTATATTTTTGAATTACAAAAACTTTGTCATATACATAAAGTTGATATAAAAATAATCGGTTATGAAAAATTTGAAAAAATAGACGAATCCTATCCTATTTATAGAATAGAAATAAATCCTAAGGCTAAAAAAAGAATGTGTATAATGGCAGGGGTTCAGGCCTATGAAATTGCTGGCCCTTTGACCATGCTTGAATTATTCCAAGACCCTCATTCTTTTTTTGATAAGGATGTTTGTTATAGAATTTATCCTTTATTAAACCCAACTTCTTTTGATTTAAGACAGAGACCGGATGATGACGGTGTTGATCTTAATGAATTAACACCTCAATCTATAAGAGGAAGAAAATTTGGTGAAGTAAAATGTTTCTATGAAGATATTAAAGATTGGGAAATGGATATTTTCGTTAGTTTACATGAAGATGTTGATTCAAGTTTTTTTTATATGTATGTTTACGAGAATGAAAAAGTCCCTGTTTATAGAAAAATAATAGAAAGATGGAACCTTGAACCAGGCTTGGTTTTAAAAGATAAAAAAATATACGGTGATATTACTGATGGTAATGGAATTTTAATTAACAAATATGATAATTCTATAGAAGATTATTTGTATTCTAAAAAAATGACAAAAATTTCTTTATGCACAGAAACTCCCGGTTTATTGCCTTTGGAAAAAAGAATTAAAATGAACATAGAAAACATCAGGATCCTAAAAAGATCTTTGTTTTAAACATATTAAAAGGGGAGTAATTAGTTATTTAAGCACATTGTTTCTTTTGAAACTGTGCCCATAATTATTTGTTTGACGCACCCTGTTACTAATTCGTCAGGATAGCAAGTTCCCTCTATATTTTTTAGGGGGTCATCAATGAGAATGATTTTTTGTTCTTCGGTTAATGTTGGTGGAAAACAAACTCCACTTTTACACTGACCACCGTCGGTACATATTTCACCAGATTCTTTATAAGATAAAAGACAGAAATTTTCTTCAACCGACCACTTTCCACCTGCAACTTCGCAGTCTTGTTTATTTCCTGGTTGATTATGCCCCGGCAAAAGTGAATATAAAATACCTAAAGAAATCCCAGATAAGATAATAATTATAATAACCACGGAAATGATTATTAGGTTTTTATTTTCTTTTAAGTTCATATCTATAATACTATCAAGAAACAGCCTTATTAGCGATATTTTTGGCGTAGTTGATTAAGTATTCTTTTTTATTGTTAGGAATGTAATTAAAACATTCTCCAGAAATCTCTAAAATATTCTTCTTGTTTTTTGAAATAATCTTCCATTGCTTTCTGTTTTTCTAGTATCTCGTTGTGAATTTGATCTACATCTTCTTTTGTTAATGGGCTAGAAGTAGAGTAAGTTGTAGAATCTTTGCCATCAAAGGTGGTTACCATTTCACTACGAAAACCGTAGGGTGATGAAATCGTTTGAGTTGTTGCATCGTCTTGAGTTAGCTTGTTAGTTTTATTTTCATCGATTGTTGTAATCATCTTATCGGTATTGTTGAACTGATAAAGATTTGCTCCAATACTTACTAATAATAATGCTAATAAAAACAAGATATTGTTTTTTAGATATCCTAATGTATCTTCTTTTTTATTTTCCATATATTTTATTTAAATTAAAGATTCTAATAAAATTAGGGTAAATAAGATCTTGTTTAGCATTATATTACAAAGATATATTTTTTTTCAAGTTTAAATTAATTATTGGTTGGCCAGATATAATCTATCTTAGGTTTTTCTTTCCAGTTAAATTTTTTGTAGTGGGATTGATTCTTTTTAAGAAGGGCGGCTCTGTGCGATGAATGAAATTTTTCATTGCCTAACCAATTCGGGTAGATTACTTTGCCAAATCTTAAAGGTCTCATTGGGGTTTTCACTTTCTCTCTTGTCTTGATTTCTTTAAGCATCTCATTTGCATATTCTTTCAGTGAATTAGAATATCCTTCCCACATGAACCTTGCTGGATGGTTAAGAAAACCTCTATATTTTCTACCGGATTTAGTTTTTCCCGTCGTAATAATATTTATTATCTGCCTGGCTTCAACCAATTGTTTAAACAATCTTTTATCATCCAAAACTTCAGCAGTTTTTTTAAAGTCCTTATAGGGTAAAAATGTTTGCATGATTACTTTTTAGATTTCTTCTTTGTGAGATATAAAAATTTAGATAAAGGCTTATTAATATAAGAGCTATATCTAAAAATAAAGTTATTTTAGTCTGCTTTTTATATAGTAATATCTCTTCTTTCTTTGACAAATCCTATACGTTTATTCTGTTCTGTCTTTTTTATAAAATGAGTAAGAGCTTTTTCATACTTATCTATTCCGTGTTGTTTTTGGCTTTCAATATAAGCGACCCTGATGCGTTGATATGAAGGTGGCATTTTCTTAAAATATTTCCAAGCATCTTTATTAGCTCGTAATGCTTTTAATATATTTGCAGAAATTATGAAATCTCGTGGACTGTCTATTTCTGGATTGAATACATAGGAGACGGATTCAAACCCCCATTTTGTCATTTTTTTCTCACTTATAAGTTCATAAATGCGTTCTTTATTCATTTGAGATAACTGGCTTTTTGATTTACGCAACGAGAAGCGTTGGGCAAAAGTTTCATTATCAATTTTTTTGATGATACTATCAATCCATCCATAACAAAGAGCCTCTAACACTGCGTCATCATAAGAAATACGAGGTTTATTAGTCTCTTTGCGATAATATATAAGCCACACTTCCTTTTGATTTTTATGATTTTTTGCTAGCCATCTTCGCCAATCTTTTCTATTAGTTACATAAAGAGTATTTTTGATTTCCATATTTTAATAATAACAAAAACACTCAAGAGTTCCAACCAAATTTAAGTTTAAAAACGTTGACTAACTGACTACATTTTTTCCATTTTTTTTGCTACTTTTTATCTCTTTCAACCACAATGGTGCATTTTGTGGTAAGTGCTGCTAAAGTTCCAACCATTGCCAGAACAGGTGCAATAAGAACACCTATTGCCCCAACTGTTAATGGTATTTCTACTACTGTCTTATTTTCTTCATTTCTGATACTAATTTTTCTTACATTCCCCTCGTGTATAATTTCTTTGATTTTTTTTAGTAAATCTTCTCCACTTACTTTAAATTCCTCTTTCTCATTTGTTTCCATATCTATTTAAGCCGTGAAAGTTTTGAACTTATTACAGTTAGAATATAAAAGCCAATTTCTTTGTCTAGTAAATAGCCTGTCTGCTTTTGGAGCGACGTTCGGATTTTTTGTTTGTTGGGTAGAAAATAAGAAAAACCCACCAAAGTCGATTTTTCTATTGGTGGAATTTAAAGTTGTCCATCTTTTTCCCAACAATCACAACAGACTGGACCGTTCTCTGTTATGTAATGTCCTTCAGTTTTTCTTACCTCTTTGCATAAATTACATATCTCCTGTTTTTTGAATGACTCGCATGTTCTACATAATGGGATACAAATTTGTCTTTCACACCTTATACACTTTATTACATCTTTACATTCGTTATTACAGATTATCATGTCTCCTACCTCCTATATAATTTAATTTAAGTAAAAAAACAAACTCCCTATTTTTAAGTATAGGAAATCATAAAAACAAAGTAAAGGGGTCCGAATATGGTGAAAAGTCTCGTCTTTAATATTCCTTACCAATTTAAATCAGCCTCTTTTGATTGTATTCCTCTCCATTTTGCATATAACCAGCGTCCTTTTCGTTCTAATATCCACCACACCAATAGGACAAGAGCCGAGATATTTAACCACATAGGAGTAGGGGAGAGTTCATTTGATAATTCCCACAAGTTTACCCATCGGACGTTAATATACCCATCAACCGTCTCAACATTATTTATCAAAGATATATCTTCTTCGTTTAAATTGGTTATGTTTCTTTCAGCTCTTTCAATTTGAGAATTAATTTGGTTAATTTGTGTACGATAGTCTTTGTTTGCTTTCGATAACTCTCCTTGTAGAGTAGTTAAACGAGTTAAAGACGTTGCCAACTGTTGGCGCAAAAGATTTAAAGCCCCTTGGTCGTTCTCACCTGTGTTTTCTATGGTAATTTTAAGGGCTTGAATTTGAGATTCAAGGGTGGTTATTTGAGCTTCAATAGATTTGATTTGTTGTTTATAGAAGTTATCTAAGTTAATTTTTTTCTGCCTCAGTTCAGACAGGGATTCTTCTTCGTTTTCCATTCTTTGTTCAATATCCTGTTTTTGATACAAAAGATTCGATGATGAAGTGTTTTCTACAATTAATTTTTTATTGGTAATCTCTTCTATTTCAGATTTGAATTCAAAAAAATTGTTTTTTGGGATAACAAAGGAGATATACCCATATTTTTCAGAATCATTAACGTTATCTATTCTTCCGCTGACTTGTTGGACAAGTAACCCAACTTCCCTTATGATCCTCGAAACGTTTCTTGTCTTAATATTAGAGGAATAATTTAACTTTAGAAATTCTCGGGTATCGGTAATATCATTAAGGGTATCGTAATAACGAGGAGCCATTGTTTTATAAGCAAAATCTTCGGTATTTGTTTCCATTTCCACCTGTTCCATAACAGAAGTGTTAAAGACTTCTGTCATCTTACCATTGGGAACGTTCCCTATAATCATGATTACCATTACGACAGTAATTGGAATTAATCTCCACCCCCATGCATATTTCGAACTAAGGGGGCTTATTATAGACTGGTTATGATCACCTATTGGGAAGTGCTTCATGTATTCTGTTATTGTATCGTGCATTTTCTCACTTTCTTTTTTACTGAGATGAATATTTTTTAAAGCATCGGTGATTTTTTTGAATTGATTAGTCATGATGTTAGTTTTTAGTTAGTTCTTTTAATGAAGCAAGACCCCGGTGAATCCTTACTGATATTGCGTTTTCTTTTTCTCCTAAATGCTTGGCGATTTCTTTAGGAGACCATCCTTCCACAAATCGTAACATTACAACTGTTTTGGATTTTGCATCAAGTTTGTTTAATAGAGATAAAGCCCATTTTCCTTCGGCTTCAAGGGAAGGATCTTTGGTATGTTGTTCGTCTGGAATTTGTGAGGCGTCTTTTTCGTCGAGAGGGAGAGCTTTCTTTTTTCGATACCAGTCAATAATCAAGTTATTGAGAGTGGTAAACAAAAAGGCTTTTAGGTTTTTGATAGCTTTTCCTTCATATAAATGTTTCCAGGTTTTCATAAAGGCCTCTTGGGTAAGGTCGAGTGCCTGTTCTCGGTTACTTACGCGAACATAACAATACCGAAACATTGCGTCGGAATAATCGGTATGAGCTGTCACAAATTTTTCTTGAACTTTATTCATATGTTTCGTGTTAATAATATAGACGTATGTAACCAGGTTTTCTTACGAGATCTATTTTATACCACTGTGTTTACTTTAACGAACTTGATTATATATTAAATTCAATAAAAAAGACCCCTTTTTGTTGTAGGGTCCTAAAAAGGGTTCTTTCCACCATTATTTACCCTGGGGGGCAGATAACTTGCGTTAAATTGCAGGTCTAATCTCAATATATCTCTTTTTCCAAGCACTTTTAAATTTTTCTACAGAAATTTTTCCTTGGCCGTCGGCCGGGTCGCTGTAATTTAAAGTATCACCATCAATACCGTTGATGACAACGAGGTGGGGAATTGGGTTTGTTGGTTCAAAAGTGTAATGAACTGAAGCAATGACAGGGCCTTCCTTCAGAGACATTTCAAGTTTTCCAAAAGCTGTTTCAATATTAGATGATGAATAGTCATGAGTTTTCCCCGAGAGCCCGTGATTTTCTGCCAGTAGTGCCAATCCTTGGTGTGACCAACCTGCGTTCTTTATATAGGCACCAGATTTTATTCCTTCGTCAAGTAGGGAATCAGTCGTAATTTCTTGGGGTTTGTAATAATTAATAAGCATATTCAAACTGGCAATTCCACAACCGATTTTTTTCCAACTTACAGTACTGATGTCACTAAATTGTGAAAAGTAGGGAACGTCAAAAAAACTTATTGAAGTTGAGGTAGATTCAATCTTTGTTTTAACAGGTTCTCTAAAAATTTCTAGTGTTTTTGGTTTGATTGGAGAAGAGTTTATTTTTTCTATAAATTGTAAACTATTTTTTAGAATTTCTTTTTTAATTGGCGAGTCAATTTCGGAATTAACAGGTGTTGCATCAAAAAAAACCAAAAAGGTGCTTAAAGCACCTGTAATTAATATTATGAAAGTGATTTTTTTATACCTCAAATCACCTAGAAGTTTACATCATCCATTCGGTCTCCACAATTAACTTTCTTGTAAAGTTGTTGTCTGATTTATTTAGTCTTTTACGATTACATGAGTCCCTATTCCTGCCCAATTATACAATTTACGAGCAATGTCTGGGGGAAGATTAACACAACCATGAGAATATTCTTCTCCAAAACTAGTATGCCAATATGCTCCGTGTATGACTGCTCCTCCGTGGGTAAAATATAGATTCCATGGGACGCCAGGTAAGTCGTAATAATTACTACCAGTAATTTCTGGAATCGGTCCTTGCATGTATCGGCTCGGAGTTTTCCTAAAAATAATAAACTCTCCTTTGGGAGTAGGGCTTAATTCCAAGCCAGTAGATATTTTTTCTTCCATAAATAATTTATCGTCTTCATAGGCATAAAGAGTTTGTGTTGAGCGCTCAACAATGATTTTTTTTGTAGTTGTAGTGGCATATTCGGTATTTGTTGTCGTTTTTATTCCTTCATCAAGAAGCACTTTTACGTAATTTGAGTTTACATAAAAATCTCCCTCTGCTCTTTCTGGATAACGAAGCCATTCATCAAAAACAATTTTGTACCAAACTTGTCCATCTCGTTCAACTTTTCCATCAACTTTTAATATGAGGGAGTTTCTTAGTTGTTTTACTATAGGGTATTCTTCCCCTGGTCCAGAGCGAAGATTTAAACATTCTCCTTCAAAGTGAGGACCACATCCATCTGTAACCTCAACATATTCAAAAAGTGGTTTTTTAATAGGAATAATTATGTCATCTGATGGATCGTCATTGGTACATTTGATCATAGCAACTTGTTCTTCGTGAAGAAATGGACTTGTCGCAGCTTCAAGGATTTTCAGTTCGTTAGTATTTATATAACTTTGCAGATTAGATGTCCTTATGTTTGTAAGGATATCTGGTTTGATTATTATTAAAATAATAAAAGAAGTAAGGATAAATATTGTTCCTAACAAGATAAAGATTATTTGATCGTGATATTTTCTGGTTACGTACATAATATAACTATTTTAGTGGATTTTCTCCGCGGATGACTCTAATTAAAAACAGAATAATAGCTATAACTAAAAGGATATGAATAAATCCTCCTAAAATATGGAAACCGACAAAACCCAAAAGCCATAAAACTATTAAAATAATTGCAATTGTTGTAAGCATAGAATTAAAAATTAAATAATTGATAATGCATTAAATATGGACTTAATTAATAAAATAGATACCTAAATAGCCGTCCAGATAGACTTTTAATTACAGAAAAGAAGACCTTTTAGATATTTTTTCTCCTTTGGTAAACTCAGGATCAAAATATTTCAAGGCTTTTCGAGCCCTATAATGGAAGAGGACTAAAAAAGCCCTAACGCTAACGCGTCAGGACTTAGCTAGTTTTAGCTTCGGGGAGTGTCCGCCAGCTGGCGGAGATTGTTCGGACCTGTGTGATGTTAAATATGGTTGGGTAGGGGATAGAAAAACCGCATAAGAGAGAAAAATTGCAAGAATTTTAAAATGGATGACAAATCTCTTCTTCATCTCCCTCGCAGAAGAAACAACTTTTTTCGACATTAATATAATTTTCTTCTAAAGAATAATTGTAAAAAGTTTTAGAACTGCATCCTGCATCTCCTGTACTCCCATATAATTTTATGTTTTCTTCGTTTATTCCTTGGAATTTATCGGGAGTTCCAAACCATTTATATATATTTTTTACTTGCTCAGGGGTACCTGTTTTTATAATTTCGTTTCTCTGTTCGGTAAGATTTTTATGGTACAAATACCAGGGTGTATTTTTACCCCCATCAATATCCTCTCTTTTTGCTATATTAATTATATCAAGTTTTGTATCGTAAAGGATGAACTTAAAACCTCCTCCACCATATCAACAAGATAATGATGTTCAACTTGTTGATATTGGTGAAAAACCAGAATTTCGTTAACTTTTTCAACCCCTGATTGCTTATGTAATCAGGGGTTTTTTGATATAATAAATAGTATGAAAAAATATGAGATTATCTCTTCTTTTAAATCTCTTCCTATTGAGATTTTTTGGTATCCAGCTGATAAAAAAACCTTACAAACAATCTTTTTTTTAAAAGGTTTGTATGGCTTACATGATCCTAAATCTCAAGATTCTTGGGATAATGAAATTATAAAAGAAGCTAAAAGAAAATATAATTTTGTTTGTATTAATACCGCTAGGGAAAAAATAGATTCACCAGAAAAACATTCTCAAGAAGCTTTCGCTCAAAAAACATTTAAAAAAGAATGTGATGATATTTATAGAGCTTATCTATATTTAACAGAGAAAAATATCTTAAAGAAAACTCAAAAAATCTCAATCATTGGAAACTCTTTCGGTGGGACAACTCTCTTAGGTATTCCGGAATTAATCAAACAAAGTTCTTCTATCATTATGATTGGTAGTGGTTGTGGAAAAAGTGCAACAACTATCAAGCCTTTATTAAAAACATTATTTAGTGAAAAGAAGCTTTTAAAATCAATTAGTCAATATCAAGGAGTCTTTGTTTATGTAAGGGGTTCAGATGACAACGTGGTGCCTCAAGCATCTCAAAATAAGATTATTGAAGCTGTTTCTAAAGCTTCTATAAAAATTGTTTATACTCTACAAAATGCTCAACATAATTTATCTAATTCTTTGGATTTTTCAACCCACGATCGTGGTAAAATATTAAGTTCTATTTTGGATCATACTGTCTTTTTGACTAAATAATTTAAATTAAAATAAGAAAGTATAATAAAAAAATTATGGAATATTTAGAAATTTTAAAAGACAGTGATATTTTTAAAAATCCTGAACATCAGGAACCTGATTCTTATGAAGAAAGACAAACTGTTAAAGTTATTGTCCTAAATGAAAAAGGGGAGGTTGCTTTGGTAACTAATCCTATTCATAAACTTTTTTTATTGCCTGGTGGAGGAGCAGAAAGTAATGATTTAGAAAAAGAAGCTGAAAGGGAGGCCTTAGAAGAAATTAATTATTTTGTAAAAATAACAAAAGAAGTTGGAAAAATTGAAGAGTTTAGAAACAGAAACGCTAAGCACTACATAACGACTTGTTTCCTTGCAAAAACAATAAGTGAAAATCAGGAGGATTTAAGAACAGAAGAAGAAAAGAAGAATGGTTTAATTGTTCAGTGGTTTTCTTATGATGAAGCTTTAAAAATTTTAAGTGGCCAAGTTGAAAAAGTTAAGAATGGAGAAGTGGAATTTTATAATACTGCTTTTAATATTATCCGTGATTATTATTTTGTAGATTTAGCAAAATTATAAAGGTTCGAACATGGGGAAAAGTCTCGTTAGGCTAAAACATCAAAAATGTTCGCTCGAATATTTTTTAATAAAAATATTTTAGAGGGTGTAAAAAAATATGGCTTTGTTAGGCCGTATTTTTGTCTGCTCCGGCGGCAGGGCTCTTTCTTACAGAACAGTATACCTTTTGGATATTTTTTTCGTCTTCAACTCAAAAATATCTCAAAAGCTTTTCGAGTCCTGCTACGGAAAGAAAAAGTAAAAACCCCAATGCTCAATCGCATTGGGGTTTAACTTTCTCTAGCTCCCCGAACAGGTTCAGAACAAAAATATACAGGACACCGCAAGGTTTTTTGAGATACTTATAGATATGGATCGGAGGCAGACGGGTCGGTCTAAGCAAAAGTAAAATGGGACAAATGAGACACTTCCTGAGGTTTTTTAAAAAAATGAATATATTCTGTTTTTGTTATATAATAAGTTCTATTATGGCTGAAAATGACAACAAAAGAAGATATTATTCTCAAAGAACAGGTAAAAGAAGTATAGAGATGGATTTAGATGCTTTAAAAGCTATTTTTTCTAATTTGTATACAGATTTTTTAAATAGGCAGTACTTTGATGAATATTTCGGTAAAGACTGTCCTGACGATCAAAGTCTAGGAATAGTTGGTGATCCACAAGCATATGTTCTTAGAAAATTAAGAAAAAATAATTTGTGGCCGATAGAAAAAAAATATTTAGAATATACCGAAGAAGATCTTTTTGATATGATCGAATTTCTTTTTGACCATATTTCTCACCCAATATTAGATAGTGATGCTCATTATCATGATTTTTGTAATTGTGGTTATCATTATAAAAATTTTGATAAAAAATTAGCACAAATTGAATATGTAGAAAATATAAATGAATTTTTAAATGATTACGGGGATGGTTATGAATTAAATCATAATGGAGAAATCTACTCGCTTTTAAAAGAAGAATTTCGTCCTTTATTAAGTGCTTCGATTCCGACAAATGAAACTGACAATGTAGAGAAAAAAGTTAGAAAAGCTGTTGATAAATTTAGACGATATGGTTCTACTTTAGATGAAAGAAGAGAATCTGTTAGAACCTTGGCTGATTGCCTTGAATATGTACGTTCAGATTTAAAAAAGGTGCTTACTAATAAAGATGACGGGGACTTGTTTAATATTGCAAATAATTTTGGTATTAGGCATCATAATGACAAACAAAAAACAAATTATGATCAGAATATTTGGTTAAGTTGGATGTTTTATTTTTATCTTTCAACAATCCACGCAAGTCTACGTCTTATAGATAAACAAAAGAATGTTAATAAATAGGTTATTTTATTAATTTAACTAAATCATCTTCTTTTTCATAGACTCGGAAGCGACCAGAAAGAATGCCGAGTCTATAATTTATACCTTCACTCATTAACCCCCAATTAGTTTCTTTTAGTTTCTCTTTTAATAATTTTTTAAGGTTAGCGGAGCTTTCATATTCATTTTCTGTTTTTGAATCTTCGAGAGTAAAAGATAAAGAAACTATTCTATCCATATCTGGTTTATCAAATATAAGATTTGAGTAATGAGTATCTTTTAAAATACTTACAATAAATTCTTTAAATTGGGGAATTGTAAGTTTCTTTAATTTACCAACCTTATCATATAGATCTTTATTCTTCTCTTTTTCTTTGTGTTTATCAATTATTTCAGATAGACCTTCCATTCTTCTCTTAAAATCTAAATATTTATATCCTTTTTCTTCACTTAAGCAAAAACGAGCTTTATCTTTTTCAAAGTTGGGATCGGGTTTTTCTTTTTTAGTTCTCAGATCAAATTTATCTATAAATGAATGATCACACTTAGTACAAATATATTTTGTTATGGCAATTTTATTCTTAACCTTTTCTGGTTCACGTGTCATTTCAGAATTACATTTTTCACAAAGAGTTGGTGTTGATTTCCAAACCTCACCATTATCAAAAACTCCTTTATTATGCAAACATTTATTTGGACAAACAAAAAAGAAAAGAACTCTGTCGTCTTTGTCTCCCCAAAGATGTTTACTTTCAGACTCCATTAAGGAATTACAAGTGCCACATCTTATTAACTCTGGGGGAGGAGTTTCTTCTAATAATCTGTCTCTTTCTTCATCTCTTTGCATCCATTTATTTATAACTTCTTCTTTCTTTAAATATTTTTCTCCTGTTATGAAATGTAATTGAAATTCAAAAAGAGACGCTAACTGTCTTTTTGAAAGGTTTTTACCTTTGTGTTTGGGAGGTTTGTGTTTTGGATCAAACCAAAGTTTTTCCATATCACGACAATAACTAATAGTTGTTTTATCATATAAATCAGAATATTCTTGTTTTGGTTTGAGATATTTAATCATTTTAATAAATAATCAAAAGTTATTTTTTTTTCTTTTATATCCATGTTTAATAATTGAAGACCTTCTAATGCTTCTGGATGACAATTCAATAAAGTTTTGTTACTCCCACAGTAACAAGATTGTTTCCCTTTGACTTTTTTCTTTTTTAATTGCTCTTTTATAGAATTAAATTTATTGATATTAGTTATCTCTGCGTCTTTTGCACAGAAAAACTTTATTGAATCTATTACTTCGAGTATTTTTGCAGAAGTTATTGGTCTTTGTATATTTTTGTATGATTGTATTATACCTAGGAAACCATGGTAATAATCTTTCCATAACCTCTTCCTTGTTTTTTCAAAATAACTATTAGAATAAAAGAAAGGAATTAATAAATTATTTATGAAATTTCTTAAATTAAATTCATTTGGTAAATAGTACTCCTCTAATATCGGGGAACATAAGCAAAGAGATGTGTCTTTGTTTATGTGTAGATCTGCTGGATTTATTTTATTAAATAAAGAAAAATTAATCATTCTATTACCGATTTCTTTAATTGGGGGGAATGTTGATTTTTCTTTAAAATACATTGGAATTTCAATTTCATATTGATCCTCTATTAGGTATTCATTAAAAAAATTTCCTGTTGGGTTTATTATTATTTTCTTTGATTCTGTATTAAAACTTGCCTTAAAAATAAAATTTCCTTTTATCACATCAAAATCTTCTCCCTTAACTAAATTAAGTTCTGGGTAGTTTTTTGATAACCATTCAATTTCATCATCGTTAAGGTTTATTTTTTTAGTAGCCCCATTGTCCTGGGGTTTTAACCTCAATATTTTTTTCTCTTTGAGGGTACTCATTACTTTTTTTAGGTATTAATTTAGAATTATTTGATTTATCAACTTTTTTAATAGATTCGTCTACCCATTTCCCAAAATTTTCATAACCATTGTCATTTACCCAATCATAGGTATCGGCAATCTTATCTAATGTAATACTATCTTCTATTTCAACTTCATTGAAAGGGTTTTTACCTTTAGGAGTAGTTTTTTCATCAAGACCTTTGATATTATGGATATAAACTCCTAATAAAGCATTGCCTTTCTTGTAGCTTTCTTCTATTTCGTATTTTACCCATTCTCTTTCTGATGTTTTTTCACCAATTAATACTACGGTAAGCGAAGTACCATTTAGTTGATCTTTAATCCAATCCTCAACAACTTTTTTACCTTTTAATTTTAGTTTTTCCCAATCAGCAGAATCTATATAGCCAGCTGATTCTCTGTCTGGTTTTGTAATCCAATGATTTCTTACAACACCAATTCTTTTTGAATCTCCTTTGTGATAAAAACTAAAAAATACTTTTCTGACCATATTGTTATATTAAATAAATTACTAATAAATGCGCCATTAAAATACCTCCGTAAAAAATATTTAATGTTTTTGAGAATACTGCACAGGACCAATTACAATTGCATTCAAAACTTTTAGTGCTCATAGAAAAGTCAACTTTTTCATCTTCTAAATTTCTGACATAATCAAATACTTTAATAAAAAGACGTTCTTTGAATAAGTAAAATCCATCAAGTATCCAGAAAAAGATCAATATTACAGAGGATATATATAAATAATCAGTATTTGATTCCTTAAATACCAAAGCAAAAAGAGCTCCCACCAATGTTATACACCAACCTTTCAAAAGAAATGAATTATGACCCATTCGGTTTATTGCTCCCTGTATAAATTCTAGGTGTTTGATTTTATTGTTCATAAGTTTAATGTTTTTTGTCTTTGGGTGGGCAAGGATCTTTTCCAGGGGAAACGGTATCACTATCCCTAATAGGGCCTCCGTTTGGTTTATGTATCCTAACCTCACCACCTCCAGAATTAGCTGATAATTCTTTTGCTATTTTTTCGGCTTCTTTTTGAGTACTTGCTGTAGCTGATGCACGGTCACCTCCGGCTTTTTTGATGTTCCATTTATCTGATCCTTTAGGATTTGTGACATGATAATTTGCCATATTTTTATTTTATTAATTAATAATCTTCTTTTATTGGTTCAAAAGTATAATCATCTTGAGGTTTCATTTTTATAACATCAATCACTTTTCCAAAAATTTTAAAGTCTTCTTTCATTATTATCGGGCTGTATCCTTTTGCTTCTGGATTAAGAATCGTAGCATTTTCTGTAAAATTTATTTTTTTAACTACTGCCATATCTCCTATAATTGCAACTATTCTATCGTTTTCAGTAACATTTTCAGTAACTTTAACAAGAACGTAATCTCCATCATTGATTCCTGCGTCTTTCATACTCCCGCCAATAGCTTTTATAGCAACAAATTTGTCTTTATCATTAATAAATTTTTTATCAATAGTGATATGTTCGTCATATGTTTTTTGAGCAAGAATATTTACATTATCACATCCTGCTGAAGCAAAAACCGGAAGAGTTACTGTAGATGTTATGTTCTCTTTTTCTTCTATCAATTCAATGTTTCTTTTTTTATACCGATTTCTTTTTATAAGTCCTTTTTTTTCAAGCGATTCAAGATATTGAGTAACACTTCTCAAAGATCGCACTTTAATTAAAGCCCTAAGTTCTTCTGTGGTCGGGGATTCTCCGTGTTCGGTAATAAAGGTTTTAATAACAGCAAGAACCTCTTGTTGTCTTTGTGTTAAAATTCTTTTTCTTCGTTCCATTCCTATTATTTTACTATATAGGGTTTGGAAAGGCAAGTTTATTTCATATATAACCTACACAAAGTTATCCACAGTTGCTTTTATCTTTGTTTAGGTTATTATATGGACATAGTTTGAAGAAGATTATAAATTTAATATGGTGTGTGTCTCCACCTTAAAGACATAAAGACAACTGAATATTTTTGAAAATGTAATTAGTGAAGTTTTAAAGAAAACTCACATAAGAAGACGTAATGAATTTTTTAACGCCTTCTTGTGTGAGTTTTTTTATTTGCTTACATAAAGATGGAAACATTATAAATTAAGTAATAAAAAATATGACTATTAAAAAGAAAATTGTTTGGCACACAGAACAAAGAAAAGTTTCTGAATTAGTGCCTTATTCTAAAAATCCACGAATTTTGTCAGATAAACAACGTGAGGATTTAGAAGCAAGTATCAAAAAATTTGGACTTGCAGAAATACCAGCCATTAATACAGATAATCTTATTATTGCTGGTCACCAAAGGCTAAAGATATTATTGACGTTAGGAAAAGGTAACGAAATTATTGATGTTCGAATTCCTAATAGAAAATTAAAAAAAAAAGAATTTGAGGAATACCTACTTAGAAGCAACCGAAATCGAGGTTCTTGGGAATATGAGCTTCTTAAAGAATTCGATATAGATTTCTTGTTAGATATTGGATTTGACGACACGGACTTGTTAAATATTTGGGATGATGTTTTAGAAATAGAGGATGACGATTTTGAAATTGATAAAGAAATTGATGAAATACACGAAACAGATATTCAGGAAGGAAATTTTTTCCAACTAGGAGACCACTTTTTGTATTGTGGCGATAGTACTGATTTATCAGTAATTCAAAAATTAGTTGGGAAAAATAAGATAGATATGATCTATGGAGATAGTCCATATAATATTTCTTTAAATTACGACAAAGGGCTTGGAGGAAAAAGTCACTATGGTGGAAATGTGAGAGATAATTTATCTGATTCAGATTTTAAAGATTTTTTGAAAACAGTAATTTCAAACACTCTTTCTGTTGCAAAAAAAGATGCTCATATATTTTATTGGGCAGATTCTCGGTATGTCGGAATGCTTCAAGATATCTACAAAGAATTATATATTAATTACAAGAGAACCTGCTTGTGGATTAAGAACGGAATGAATTTGACCCCTCAGATAAGTTTTAATAAGTGCTATGAAAATTGTTTGTATGGAATAATCGGAGAGCCTTATATTGCAGATTTTCCAAAAAACTTAAATGAAATCTTAAACAAAGAAGTTGGTACTGGTAACGCAACCATTGATGACATTGTTGATCTTTTTGATATTTGGTTAGCAAAAAGATTACCGGGATCAGAAATGGAACATCCAACTCAAAAACCTGTGACATTACACGAAAAACCCTTAAAGCGTTGTACAAAGATTGGAGATTGTGTCTTGGACCCTTTTGGAGGAAGTGGGTCCACAATGTTGGCGTGTGAACAAATGAAAAGGAAATCTTTTTTAGTCGAAAAGAGTCCAATATTTTGTCAGTTAATAATAAATAGATATGAAAAAGAAACCGGAATCAAAACAAAGAAAATCAACTAGTTTACAAATGAAGTACGGCGATACCTTTTTGCTTGGGGAACATTTACTTGTTTACGGAAGTGCGACTGATGAAGAATTAATAAGGAAAGTTCTGAAAGATAAAAAAATTAACGCAACGATTTGTGATCCCCCTTACGGGGTAAGTTATGTTGCAAGTAAAGAAAATTTCCAAACTTTAGCTAAAAGAAAACATATTGTTGGTGATGAAATTACTTCAGATAGTGAGTATATAGAATTCAGTAAAAAATGGTTAAGTCCTGTTATTCCATTCTTGAGTAAAGATAACTCAGTGTATATCTTCAATTCAGACAAGATGATATTTGCTCTACGAACAGCAATGCTGGAATTAGGTTTTAAATTTTCTCAATTACTAATTTGGGTAAAAGACCGTGCTGTAATTGGAAGATTAGATTATTTACCTCAACATGAGTTAATTGCTTATGGTTGGTATGGAAGACATCATTTCAGAAAATCAAAAAGTAAATCGGTTTTAGTTTTTCCGAAACCAAACAGGAGCAGACTTCATCCGACGATGAAACCTGTCGGGTTACTTAGACATATCATTCTAAATTCAACGAAAATTAACGAAACGGTATATGACCCATTTGCTGGTAGCGGAACAACTTTGATTGCTTGTGAGCATACCAAAAGAAAAGCGATCGTTATTGAATTAGATAAGGAATATTGCAGAACAATAATTAAAAGATGGGAAATATTATCAGGTAATAAAGCAGAAAAATATGAGAACTAAACAAGAAAGAGAAATATTGTTGAAACAGTTAGGAAAAACACCTGTAATTCAAATCGCTTGCGAAAAATCAAGTGTTCCTAGGTCAACATATTACAGATGGAGACAGTCGAGTAAAAAATTCAAAGAAGATTCTGATAAGGCATTAAGTGAAGGAAAGAAAATGGTTAACGATCTTGCAGAGTCTCAACTTATAACAGCTATTAAAGATAGGAATTTCCAAGCAATTAAATTTTGGTTAACAAGTCATCATAAAGACTACAATAACAAATTGGAAATTACTCACAATGATAGAAATAAAGAATTATCTGAATCTCAAAAAGAACTTATTAAAAAAGCTCTTGAGCTAACTTCTGCTCATAAAAAACCAGAAATAAAAGAAAAACATGAGGACAACAGAGAATAAGAAAATCATAGAAAGTATTATTAACGATGCTGAAGTAAGAAAAAAAATAACAAAAGAAAGTCATGAATATTTTTTCTCAGTATATCTTAATAACTATATAAATTATCCTAGTGCACCATTTCACGATGAAATGATACGAACTACTGAAAACGAAGATGAATTACTTTCGGTTATTGTGGCTTTTAGAGGGTCAGCAAAATCAACTTTGTTTTCATTGTCTTACCCGATATGGGCGATCCTTGGGAAACAACAGAAAAAATTTGTGCTTATATTGTCTCAAACACAAATACAAGCAAGACAAATTTTATCTAATATAAAGACAGAATTAGAGAATAATAGTTTGCTTAAAAGTGATCTTGGTCCCTTTGAAGAACCTGATGACGAATGGAGATCAACATCTATTGTTTTGCCAAAATATGGAGCAAGGATAATGGTGGCTTCAACAGAACAAAGTATCAGAGGAATCAGACATAATAGTCACAGACCCGATTTGTTAATTTTTGATGACATCGAAGATTTGTCATCAACAAGAACAATAGAAAGTAGGGATAAAACTTTTAGGTGGCTTTCAGGAGATGTCTTACCAGCAGGAGATATAAACACAAAAGTTGTTGTTATTGGAAATTTGGTGCATGAAGATTCAGTTATAATGAAATTAAAGAATAAAATTGAGAAAAAAGAAATAAGTGGAAATTTTTATTCTTATCCGATTATAGATGATGATGGAAAAAGCATATGGCCTGGTAAGTTTCCAGATAAGAAGTCTTTACTTCAGGAAGAAAAGAGAGTGTTAAATCCTCAAGCTTGGTCTAGAGAATATTTATTAAAAATCATTCCAGAAGACGGACAAATAATCGAACTGGAATGGATCCAATATTATAATACTATGCCAAGCTTAAAATCTGATGATTATGTAGGAACTATAATTGCGATAGACCCAGCGTCTTCATTAAAACCAACGGCTGACTACACAGCCATGATTGCTGTAAGTGTATTTGATAAGGGAAAAGACCGAAAAATATATATTCATCGACAAATCATTAATGAAAGGATAACACCTCTTACAACTGCTAAAAAGGCAAAAGATTTACTAAATACCTTTGCTGTGGTTCATTCTACGAAGTTAATTGTTGAGGGAAACTGCTATCAAGTTTCACTTGCGGGGGTATTAGGACAGGAAGGGATGATTGTAGATGTTGTCTATAGTCGATTCAGTAAAAAAGATCGTCTTATGGCTATCTCTAGTCCAATAGAAAGTGGTAGAGTTTTATTCCCTTTAAAGGGTGCAGAAAAACTTGTTGATCAACTTGTAAATTTTGGTAGTAGTCGACATGATGACTTAGCAGATGCTTTGGCTATGGCTATTCAAGCTACTGTAGAAATGAAAAAAGAAATGGAACCTGAAATATGGATTATTTAGGTAAAAGAAATTAGAATGTAGACTTAATTAATAATTTCTTTTAGTTTTCTAACCAAGAGATTTTTCCTTTCAGAGATAAATTCTTCAAAATTATTGAATTCCAATATATTAGGAATCAGATGATTTTCGCAGAATTTTTCAATACTGATATTTTGTTTTTCACTTTCTTGTTTTGCCCAATCTTTAAGATTCGTCTGTTGTTTAGATTCATTTTCATTTGCATCCAAAAGTTGGAGATTAAGTATGCTATTGTTATTTTCTTTATCTAAATAAAATTCAAATTTATCTTCGGGAATATTGTTATTGTCCAAATCAAGTTTTTTGAATGTTGAAATGGGATGTAAGTGGTCTTTATGGAAATCTCCATTTTTATAATCAAGATCAGGATAAAGTAATGATAGGATAGAAAATGACAGGTCAGTATCTTTTTGGATTTTTAATAGATTATTGATGTACTCATCATCAATGGTCATGTTTTTTGTGGTTCCTTTTAATTTTTCTTGGATTTTTTTAATCGGAAATAAATTGAGGTTTTCCTCAATAGGGTATTTGTTAATGTTATTAGTGAAAACACTTCTGATTAGTGACAATATTTGGTCTGCTTGTCCTCCAAATATTCTTTTTACTAGAGCAACATTTAACCATCTCTTGATAATTGTTCTATCTTCGGTAAATTCTACTTTTGACGTAAAGCCATCAGTAATATTTCTGTGGTATAAGTAATATATTATCGGCATTAAAGCATTTTTAGAAGTAAGATTTGAATCAACAAAACCGAAATCTCTAATTAGATCAAAAGTTTTATGTATTGCTTGGCTTATTTTATTCCACTCTTTCTCAAAATTTATTGCATTTTCCTTGCTAAAATTAGTTACCCTAAATTTGATATCTTTACTGTGCAATAAAAGAAAAGTTTTTAATATAAAATCTTTTTTTATGAAATAACCTTTATCTCTAATTTCATCAACTAGTTTATGGATCTCTTTTCTTGCATCTTTTTCCTCCCAATTTGCGACTGCTATCGACATCACAAGATCTGAAAAATTAAGTGGTTCTCCTCCGCTGTTAATTCTTATAAAAATATTTGATGCTTTATCTATATCTTGTTCTTTTTCTAAAAAATAATTGATTATGGAATCAGAGTGAATTGTTTTTTGTAATTTAGAGAGCGTTTCGTAAGTAAATTTATTGTTTTTATATTGATGTTCATCTAGAAACTCATTGAAACTTAGAATATCTCTAAATTTTAAAATTTGGTTAATCTTAAACCATTTGAGGGGATCGTCAGTATATTCATCTAATGTTAGAAATTTAAATTCATAGATTCTGCCATCCTCCTCATCTTCTAAGGGACTTTGAATATTTAAATAAAGATGGCGTGTGGGAAGAGCATGTTCTGTATCTTCTCTTCGAAATCTTGGTTTTTTGTAGGCATAACTACCTTTTAAACCTATATACAATGAAGTTAAACGCTGTTGTCCATCTAAAATAGCAGTAAAGTCAGGTAACCCCACTGTGTTAATTTCTTCGTTATGTGTTCTAAATCCTTCTCTGTATTCTTTTAAAAATTTATAAAATTTATATGAATTTGTAGTATTTCCCTCAACCATCCAAAACAAAAAAGAGCTTATTGGGTAGTTTCTCATTATGGAATCAAAAAGCCACTCAATTTTACTGTGTTCCCATTCAAACTCTCTTTGAATTGCAGGGAGTAAATATTTATTATTTTCTATATTTTTTATTGCCTCAAAAATTGTGATTGGTGTTTGAAATGACATAATGATATTTTCATAGATTAAAGATTAAACACCCAAACTAAAAAAGGTCGAAATAATGACCTTAGATTTTGACAGGAATAAATTTTTTTCTCCATAATATTCTAGCGGGTTTTAAAATGGAAGAAGTCTTTTGAATACCAAAAGGCTTCCCGCCATTGCGATGAACCGAAGCTCACCCATACAGATTTCTCCATATGACCCGCTAGAGTGACTTTGGACGAGAAGCCTTTTAGACTCTAGCGGGATTTTCACCATACCTTTTGAAATTCAAAAGGGTTAGGCTACTTATATTTAATTGTTAATGAATATAATATCAAATATTCTGATATTATTCTATACCCTAACTTAAAGGAGGGAATTTGTGAAGCGATAGTTACCTACTTCTTACCAACTTATATAAATGCTGGACTTTAAAATTCATTGCGTCATTAATAGAGTTATGGAAAATGTTGCAATAAACCCGCTAGAAGTGACTTTGATTAGAGATACTATACAATCTCCAAAGTACTGTTTATACGCCCGTAAATCAACAGAACAGGACGAATTACAAGCTCTTTCGATTGATTCTCAAATCAAAGAGATGACAGATATGGCGGTGAAAGAAGAGCTTGATATTGTTGAGATTAGAAAAGAAAGTCACTCAGCTAAAGATTCAGGGAGCAGACCTGTTTTTAATCAATTAATTGAAGATATAAAATTAGGAAAATTTACGGGGATAATTTGTTGGGCACCTGATAGGTTGAGCAGAAATGCTGGAGATTTAGGACGGGTGGTAGATTTAATGGATCAAGGATTTTTGGTAGATATCAGAACTCACGGACAAAGATTTACTAATAATCCAAATGAAAAGTTTTTGTTAATGATTTTAGGAAGTCAGGCAAAACTTGAAAATGATCATAAAGGAGAAAATGTAAAGAGAGGATTGAGAGCAAAATGTGAGCAAGGTTGGCGACCAGGAGTTTCTCCTGTTGGGTATATTCATGATAAGTATTTAGATAAAGGACAAAAGAAAGTATTTATTGATGAAGAAAAAGCCCCTGTCATTAAAGAAATGTTCGAAAAAGTGGCTTACGAAAAATATAGTGGGAGAGATGTTTATGTTTGGTTAGTAAAAGAAAAAGATTTCAGAACTAAAAATGATAAGAGATTAGCTTTGAGTAGAATTTATAAGATTTTCAGTGACACATATTATTATGGTGAGTTTGAATATCCTGTGGGAAGTGAAAATTGGTATCAAGGTAAACATGATCCAATCATAACAAAAGAGTTATTTTTGAAAGCCAAAGCAAATTTACAAACTCCACCTAAACGATACCCTGGAACTAAAGAATTTGATTTTACTCAATTAATGTTTTGTGGAAATTGTGGTTCAGGAATATCTGCGGAAGAAAAATTTAAACATCAGAAGAATGGAAATACTCATCGTTATGTTTACTATCATTGTTCAAGAGGTAAAGATAGATTTTGTAAAGAGAAAGCTATAAGAGAGGAAGAACTCATTAAACAATTAATTCAAATGATAGATAAAATAGATATTGATGAAATTAGTGCTCAAGGCAAAATTAAAAAAGAAGTTATGAGATTTAGAAAATTCAGTTATGGAGTATTTGGACAAGAAACAGAATTTGATAAAAGACCAATCGAAGCAGATATTCGAAACTATGCAAAGTATATTCTTACAGATGGCACAAAAGACGATAAAAGAGAGTTGCTGGGGTGTTTAAGAAGTAGGTTGGAAATAAGAGAGAAGAGAGTGCTTTTGTCCCCAAACAATCAATAATACTGTTTTTAATAAATAGATAAAATACCATTATTTTATAACAATTTATATCAATATAACTTATGTTAACCTATGAAGTATTGACTTTGTATTTAAGACGCGATAGAATGCTTATTAATAATATGAGAAAAGACATAAAAGCTAAATTAAAAGAAATGCCAGAACTGCTTACTATTGGGCAAGTAGCAGAGGTTTTTTCTATTCACCCCGACACCCTTAGAAATTGGGAAAAAGAAGGGATTTTAGTTCCAATGAGAGTTGGGACAAGAAAAGATAGAAAATACCGCCCACAAGACATTGAAGCGGTCATGGATAAAATGGGTAGCAAACTTACTCTTCCCCAACTAGAGCAATTTCTTTGGAAGAGTGCTGACATTCTTCGTGGAAAGATTGATGGTTCTGATTACAAAAAATATATTTTTGGACTTTTATTTTTCAAAAGGATCAGTGATGTTTGGGATGAAGAATATGAAAAAATAAAAAAAGAATATGGAGATGAAAAAATTGCCAAAGCAGATTATAACCACCGTTTTCAAGTTCCAAAAGAATGTCGTTGGTCTGTTATAGAAGAAAAGGCAGAAAACATCGGGCAAAAACTTAATGAAATTTTTGATAAATTGGCAAACGCTAACAGTCCGAAGCTTGATAAAATTTTTAATGATTTAGATTTTGCTAACAAAGATCGTTTCCCTAATGAAACCACTCAAAGATTGATAAATCATTTTTCTCAATATAATTTCGGTGATACTTATATCAGTTCAGACCTGTTAGGTGATGCTTACGAATATCTTATCAAGCAATTCGCAGCCGATGCAGGAAAGAAAGGGGGTGAGTTTTATACTCCGCGAGAAGTTGAGCGAGTGATTATCCAAATTCTAAAACCTCACAAAAAAGACCATGTTTATGATCCTACTGCAGGATCAGGTGGTTTCTTACTTGAAGCTTTTCATTATCTAAAAGAAAAAGTAGATGAATCTATAGCTCGAACTCTTTATTTAAACGGACAAGAGTTAAATATAGGAACTTTTGCGATCGCAAAGATAAATATGTTTTTGCACGGATTAGATGGAGCGGATATCAGACGAGGCGATACTTTGGCGAATCCTCAATTTTTAAATCCAAATGGAAGTTTGCAAACTTTCGATATCGTAGTTGCAAATTTCCCTTACTCAATAAAAGAGTGGGAATATGAAATTTTTAAGTCTAATAAATATGGACGAATTGATGGTTATGAAATGCCACCAAACAAAAATGCTGATTTTGCTTTTATTTTACATATTATAAAATCAATGAATTCAAATGGAAGGGCTGGTGTAGTTGTACCTCATGGAGTACTTTTCAAAACAGATGCATCAAAAAGAATTCGTGAACAAATTTTAAAAAATGATTTAATTGAAGCTATTATCGGTATGCCATCAAAATTATTTTATGGAGTTGGTATCCCAGTAGTAATAATTATTTTCAATAAAAATAAACCAGAAGAAAGAAAAAATAAAGTTTTAATTATTAATGCTGAGAAAGATTATTCAGAAGGAAAAAATCAAAATTCTCTACGAGTAAAAGATATTGAAAAGATAGTTAAAACATATGATAAATATGAAGATGTAGAAAATTATGCTCGTGTGGTTGATATAAAAGAAATCGAAGAAAACGATTTTAATCTAAATGTTAGCCGTTATATTGAAAATGGAGAAAAAGAAGAAAAAATTGATGTTTCTATTGTTAAAAAAGAATTAAATGAGTTAGAAAAAGAAAGAGAAAAAATTGATAAAAAAGTTGAGGGTTATTTAAAAGAATTAAAGTATTAATATGATATTTAATGTACAAAAAATAATAGAAAATCTTTCTTTAAAGTTTGGTTTTCGTTTTGAAAGAATAAATTCTTCTAATACAAAAAATGTAAATAAAATAAAAGAGTCTACTATTGGAAGCATTCAACAAGCTAATAACATTAACAATGATATGAGAAGTTTCGCTGGATCTGAAGATTATGTTTCTGATATTGAGCTTAATATTCTTAAAGAACTTTACTTAATGTTTAGAGAGAGTAAAAAATATGTTCGTATACCAGTAATAGAAATGCACAATAAACTTGGTATTTCTGAGGGTGATTATGTGGGAACAGTAAATAATAGTAATTTTATTAATATTGATAATAATGATTATGTCATTAAGGAGGCCGGAATTAGGTTTATGGATAATTATGCTAGAAATAATAAACCAGAGATAGATATTACTAGTTTAGCTCATTCTGGAAGTTATAGAGGACAAGAATTGACAGGTTTACGTTTAATAAATAACGGATCAGGTGTAGCAATTGGAATTGATTGTTACCTTTGTGCCGATGATTTGGAAAGTATAAAGTTTGCAAGAGTAGAAAGACTTAGCCCAGGCGAAGAATCAAGAAACTCTTTAGGATTTAGATACTCTGATACTTCGTTCTCCACACAGTCATTAGAAAACCTAAGAATTGTTTTTGAATATAAAAATCGAGATGGGTTTAAATTTACTTCGGGGAGATATTTGAGTCAAACGAAAAGAGCTGATGGAAATTATAATATAAATAATTCTCCTTTAGGTGTTTACTTTAAAATGTAAAATGGAACTATATATAAACACATTGAAATATTTTAGGTTAGCGATAGCTGAATTTACTCCCACATTGAAAGGTCTGTATTCAAATACCAAAGATCCTCTTCTTAAAGAAGAACTAAATGATTTACTTGAAATATATGACGATATTGCAACAAAAATAGATAGATATAATTTAAATTATGATGACCCTAATCGTTTTTATGATGGAGAACCAGATGATATCGATTTTCCTATAGAGAAAGCTATGATCGAAGATCTCTCTTGCTTAAGTCTTAGGCTTCTTAATTCCTGGAAAGAAAAACTTACTAAATTGAATAATAAAAAATACTTAACAGAAAAAAATAAAGAAGAGAAAAACAAGTTAGAAAAACTTATCTGGCCACTTGAAGCAATAGCCAAAAGTAGCAGTTCTGTAATTGGTCGTTGTTCAAAGAAAGGCCCTCTTGTATTCCCTGGCGAGAATACCTTCGCAAAAGAAAATATAGAAGATAATAATTTAGATATTATTATGTTTCCAGTTTCTTTATTGTCAAAATTACCAAAAGATTTATCTTTATTGTGTAATGAGTTTAATTTTTGCTATAAGAATCAAAAAAATAATGCAGGAATTCTTTTGTTAAGAAAAATTTTACCTTTTTCGATAGTAAGAAAATTTCAAATAGAAAATAAAGAAAATGAAATAAAAGATTCAAAGGGTGATTATTTGGAAACTAAGAGTTTGTTAGGCAATGTGGAGAAGCTTTTAAGCAACAAAAGGATTTTTAAAGAAATTAGTAATAGCAAGATATTACTAGATAGTTCTCAGCATTCTTATACATTAACTGTTGATTATACGGATGTTCAAGGAGTGGCTCTTAATTTAAGAGTATTTCTTGATGACATTTTTAATTCTTAATTATGAAAACCAAACAAATACAAAAGAATATTCCAAAAGGTTGGGAGCCAAAAACTATAAATGATATTTGTGAGAATTTAGATAATTTAAGAAAACCTGTAACAAAATCAGAAAGAGATCCTGGTTCGATTCCTTATTATGGGGCAACAGGGATTGTTGATTATGTAAAAGATTTTATTTTTAATGAAAAACTTTTACTTGTTGGAGAAGACGGGGCTGATTGGTCTAAATTTGCAGATTCTTCTTATATTATAGAAGGAAAAAGTTGGGTAAATAATCACGCTCATGTTTTAAGATGTAAAAAAGCAAATATTTATTTTGTAAAAGAGTTTTTAAATTACAACAATCTTGGAAATTATATAACAGGGACAACAAGAGGAAAATTAAACAAACAAGCTTTGATGTCTTTAAAATTAATTTTTCCTCCAATTAACGAACAAAAAAAGATTGCGGAGATTTTGGAAACTGTTGATAAAGAAATAGAAAAAACTGATGAGATTATAGAAAAAACAGAAAAGTTGAAGAAAGGGTTAATGCAAAAACTTTTTGAGAAAAAGAATGGTTGGAAAGAAGTTAGTTTAAAGAAAGTAACAGAAAAAATAGGAGATGGTTTACATGGAACACCGAATTATTCTTTTGATTCAGAATTTTATTTTATTAATGGGAATAATTTATCTGACAGGCAAATAAATATATATCCAGAAACAAAAAGAATTTCTGAAGAAGAATATCTTTTTCACAAAAAAGATTTGAATAAAAAATCAATACTTTTATCTATTAACGGAACGATTGGAAATATAGGTTTCTACAATAATGAGAAAGTAGCCTTAGGTAAAAGCGCATGTTATATCAATTGCAAAAAAGATATCATTAAAGAATTTATAGCATATCAATTGGAGAGTCGCAGGATCGTTGATTATTTTACAAAAAGTTTGACAGGAACAACAATTAAAAATTTATCACTTACTACGATCAGGCAAACACCTATCTTAAAACCAAGTACTGAAGAACAACAAAAAATTGCAGAAATTCTTTCAGCTGTCGATGAAAAGATTTCATTTAATAAAAAATTAAAAGAAAAACTAACTCAACTAAAAAAAGGTCTAATGCAGGATCTTTTAAGTGGTGAGGTTAGGGTTAATATTTAGAATATTATGAATGATTATTTAAAAATAGATGAAATAACAAAAAGAATAAAATTAAATGAAACTAATGAATCTATTAGACTTTTCGGTGAGTTAATAGACAGCATTCCTGCTAATTCGACATATATTAATTGGGATCATCGATGGATAAAATCAGTTTATGACTTAGGAAAAGTTTTTGAGACAAAGAACCCAGAAGTTTATTTGTCTAAGATAAATAGTTCTTTGGCAGAATTTAGTAATAAAAAAGAAGTCATTCATTTTATACAGTCTGAAATTATTTTTAATTATTTTTCAGAAGACCAGACTTTTGTAAGAGAATCTTTAAAAGAATTAAAAAATAATTATCCGACTAATCCTGAGTTTTGTCATAATTATTCTCATGTATTAGATAATGATGGTGGACATAAAGAATCTTTAAAATTACTTGAGCATTGTATAAAAATTGATCCTTGTGACCGATTTGTCTACACCTATATTAATAGGGTCAGAAATACTTTTAATAAATTTTTATCAAAAAATCAAATAAGTGAAGGTGAAGTTATTTTAAAAAATGCTAACAAACTTTTTGATTCAATGTCTTTGGCTAATAAATTTCCAATTTATTCAAATGTGTTAGCTCAATTTCGTGATAGGTTAGAGGATCATAAGACTATACAGAACAAAATTTCTAAAATTGATGGAATTATATCAAGAAGAACTGAATCTTTAAGAAACCGTTTTATTTCCATGATAGGTGTTTTTGCCGCTATTATAGCTTTCATCTTAACCTCGGTTAATATAGCAATTTCCAACCTTGATATAAAAGATATAATGCTGTTAATGTTAACCATGGCAGATGTTTTGATAATTTTTGCCCTTAGTCTTGATTATATATTTTATATAAGAAGAAAAGGAAAGTCATTTTTTAGTTTTTTAGAAGATAAACAGTTTTGGGGTATTATTATTTTGTTAATTTTATTATATATACTATATAAAACGGTTTAGAAATAATTAAATATATGAAATTCAACGAACAATATACAATAGAAAACTACATAATTAAGTTTTTAGAAAAAGAGCTTGGTTTTGAATATATAAAACCGCAGGATTTTGCAAAACTGCGGGAATTTGAGAATGAATATATTATTTCTTCTCTTTTACTTGATGCTATAAAAAAGATAAACAATATATCTGAAGAAGAAGCAAAATCTGTTTTGAGAGAAGTTAAAAAAATAGATAACAATGAAGATTTTCTTAAAGCTTTTCGCAACGGAATAAATCTTAAAGATTCTGAAACTGGAAAAATGCGAGATTATTTTATTGTTGACTTTGATAATTTAGAAAACAATCAGTTTGTAGTTACGAATCAATTTTATTTTGAAGGTAATTCTGAAAATATAAGAACTGATGTTTTGGTTTTTTTGAACGGTTTGCCCGTTGTTAATATAGAAGCAAAAAGTCCAACGGCTTCAAGTAATGTAAATTATGCAAATGCAGTTGGACAGATTAAAAGATATGAAAGGAATGCTTTTAAACTTTTCTGGCCGAATTGTTTTAATATTGCAACTGATGGATTAGAAACTGTTTACGGTGCTACTTATTCTCCCGTTCAATATTTTTTGAGGTGGAAAGAGGAGGAGAAAAACAAAAAATATGATGATGAACTCGAGAATACTTTGTTTGCTTTATTAGAGCAAGAAAGATTATTGGATATAATTAGAAACTTTATTTTATTTGAAAAAGAAAAAGAGCAAACTATTAAAAAAATTGCCCGTTATCAACAACTTCGAGCAACAAATAAGATTATAGAAAGAGTTAAAGATGGAAATACAAAACGAGGACTTATTTGGCACACTCAAGGATCAGGAAAATCCTTGACGATGTTTTTCACTGCTTGGAAATTGAGATTTAATAAAGAATTAAAAAATCCTAAGATATTTATCTTAGTTGATAGAATTGATCTTGATGATCAAATTTATGAAACTTTTATAAATTGTGGCGGTGAAAATGTCGTTAGGGTAAATTCTCGTCTTGACCTCGAGAAAAAAATAAAATCATCAGAGAGAGGTATCTTCATTTCAACTATTCAGAAATTTTCTGAATTAGGAAATGATGTAAAAAATCTTGATGAAAATATAATTGTGCTTTCGGATGAAGCTCATCGAGATAATGAAGGAATTTCGGCTATTAATCTTCGCGACTCAATGGAGAATGCCTTTTTTTTCGGGTTTACAGGAACACCGATTGATAGGATTACCTTAAACACTCATAGAAATTTTGGAGCAGAAGGAGAAAGATATCTTGATTATTATTCAATTAAACAAGCGATTGATGACGGAACAACTCTACCTGTTACCTATGAGGCGAGATTGTCAAAGTTTTTTATTGATGAAGAAAAATTGGATAAACAATTTGAGGAATTAACTAGAGATTTATCTAGTAAAGAAAAGGAATCAATCTCTAAAAAGTACGGAAAGAAAGAAGCTATTGTAAAACTTGATAGAAGAATGCAAGCCGTGGCTCAGGATATTGTTGAACATTATAAATTATATGTTGAACCAGCTGGATTTAAAGCTCAGGTTGTTTGTTATGACAGAGAGGCTACAGCCAAGTATAAAGAACTATTAGACCAACTCGTACCTAAAGAGTGGTCGGCGGTTATTTATTCTGCTGGTGATCCAAATACAAGTCCCGAAGATTTACAAAAATATAACACTACTAAAGCAAAGAGAGAAAAATTAATAAATGAATTTAAAGATCCAAATAGCCCATTAAAGTTTTTGTTGGTGTGCGATATGCTTTTAACTGGTTTTGATGCTCCAATTGAACAAGTGATGTATTTAGACAAACCACTTTGGGATCACAATCTTTTGCAAGCTATTGCCCGAACAAATAGAATCTATCCAAACAAAGGAGCAGGGAAAATTATTGATTACTATGGAATCACAAAAAGTTTGCATTTAGCTTTAAAATTTGATGAAAGTGAAATTGATTCAGTAATGATAAATATCGACAAACTTAAAGAAGAATTTAAGGATGTCCTTGATGAGATTATGGATATTTTTGTAAATGTAAATATCGAAGATCCTTCAATTGAGAATCTTCGTCGTTGTTTGAAAATTTTTGCTGAAAATAATGAGAAGCAAAAATTCTTCCGTGAAAAATATGGTAGGTTGAAACTTTTATTTGAAGTTTTATCCCCTGACCCTTTTCTTAAAGGATTTGTGAGAAAATTTGAATGGTTAACTAGTGTTTATATTGCTTTCAGTAAGGAGTTTGGAGAAAGTGCTTATGATTCAGAAGTTCTAGCAGAATATGGAGAAAAAGTTAAACAACTAATTCAGGATAGAGTTGACTATGAAGGAATAACAAAGAACTTTAGAGAATTAAATATAAATGATTTATACGTAATGGAGAGACTCAATAAAATGGATGATGAAGAAAAAGCATTGAATTTAGAAAAAATGTTAAAACAAGAAATTTCTTTAAACATTGATACAAATCCAGCTTATAAAAAGTTTAGTGAGAGATTGTCTGCCATTAGAAAAGAGTTTGAAAAAAATCAGATTGATTTATCTGAAAGAATTAAACGATATCAAAAATTACTTGGGGATATAAAAAAGAAAGGTGATGAAGCTAAAGAACTTGGATATTCTCTCAAAGAATATGGTCTTTTCGTTATGTCTGAAGAGTTTATTAAGGGGGATAAAAATATAATAAGAGAATTTATTCAAGATATGTCTAAAAGAATTGAGAATGTTCTTGACGAAGGTTGGCAGGAATCTTCAAAACGAGATGAATTTTTGAAAGAAGTTAAAAGAATTATTCAAGAATTAGTTCTAAAAGAATATAGAGAACAAGTTGAGGTTTTGGACTTTCATAAGTATTTAAATCGTTTAGTTGATTTAGTAATTAAAAAGTTTTAAAAATGGAGAAAAAAATAACTCTAAAAAATAAAAAAATATCCTATACTCTCAAAAAAAGTAAAAGGGCGAGAAGAATGAGATTGGCTGTTTATTGTGATGGTGCAGTAGTGGTGACAACACCTTTTGATTTAAAAGAGAATATCGTTGAAAGATTTTTGAGAGAAAAATCTCAATGGGTGTTTTCAAAATTAGATTTTTTTAAACAATTTGAAGATAAATCTATTACTAAATATAGTCATGAAGATTATTTAAAATTTAAAAAAGATGCTTATATTTTAGCGGAAAATAGATTGGAATACTTTAATAAAACATATAAACTTAAGTACAATAAGATAAGTATAAAAAATCAAAAAACCCGTTGGGGCAGTTGTTCTAAAAAAGGTAATTTAAATTTTAATTATAAAATTGTTTTACTTCCAAAAAATCTCGCTGATTATATTATTGTGCATGAGTTATGCCATCTAAAAGAATTCAATCATTCAAAAAAGTTTTGGAATTTGGTTTCAAAAGTGATGTCAGATTATTTAGATATTCGGAAAAATCTTAAAAAAAACGGTTATCAATTTTATAAATAAAAACTATGTCAGAATATTATAAATCACAGAGAAAAGATGCGTATAATTACGGGGGGAAGCAGTGGAAACTGAGTCGTTCTAAGATAGATTTGTTTCGGCAATGTCCTCGTTGTTTTTATATTGATAATAAACTGGGGACGAAGAGACCTCCAGGTTTTCCTTTTGCTATAAACAGTGCTGTCGATACTCTACTTAAAAAAGAATTTGATATACATAGAGCAAAAGAAGAACAACATCCTTTGCAGAAACAATATGGTGTAGATGCTAGACCAGTAGCTCATGAGGAGTTGGATATTTGGAGGGAGAATTTTAAAGGTGTTCGTTATGAAGATAAAAAAACTGGTTTTGTAATCACAGGGGCTATTGATGATCTTTGGATAAATAGTAAGGGAGAATATATTGTTGTCGATTATAAAGCGACAGCTAAAGATGAGCCAGTTGTAGAATTAAATAAGGAATGGCAAGACGGATATAAAAGACAAATGGAAATTTATCAGTGGTTGTTGAGAAAAAATGGGTTGAAAGTTTCTAATACAGGATATTTTGTTTACTGCACAGGGAAGTTAGATCGGAAAGCTTTTGACGGAAAGATTGATTTTGATGTGAATTTGATTGCCTATGAAGGGAATGATAGTTGGGTGGAAGGTATAATTAGGGAAATTAAAAAATGTTTAGATAGTGAAAAAATTCCAGAGTCAGGAAAAGACTGTGATTATTGTGATTATTTTAATACCAGGTTGGGTCATGAGAAAAATAAACTATGAAAAAGGATTATAAAGTAAAAATTGATGATAATTATCACTCTATGGATGGAAGTAGAATAATGTCAGATAGATCTTATGTTACTCTTGAGGAAGCGATTGAAAGGTGTAAAGAGCTTACAATAAGAAGTTTAGGAGAGATGTATGAAAAGGGAATATCTCCAGAAAAACTTTCGGCTCAGTGGGCAATGTTTGGAGATGATCCATTTATAATGGGAGTAGAGGGGAAAGTACCTTTTTCTGCAAGAGTTTTTATTAATAGAACTATTTGTGAGAAGGTAATTAAAGATATGGAAATAAAAGAAGAAAATAGAAAAAATATGTTTGAAAAATCAGTTGAGATAGCTACGAAAGCTCATGCTGGTCAGGTTGATAAAGCTGGAGCTGAATATATTCAGCATCCTATTCGGCTTGCAGAGAAAGTGGAATCGTTAGAAGAGAAAACTGTCGCTATGTTGCATGATGTTGTTGAAGATAGTGATTATTCTTTTGAAGATTTGAAAAAAGAAGGTTTTAGCCAAGAAATAATTGATGCTGTTGAGTGTTTAACGAAAAGAGAGGGAGAAGAATATTTTAGTTTTATTAAACGAGTTAAACGAAATCATTTAGCTACAGCAGTAAAAATTGCAGATTTAAAGGATAATTCAAATCTTGAAAGGATACCTAATCCAACACAGGTGGATATAGATAGAGTTGAGAAGTATAAAAAAGCTTTGGTTTATCTTGAAGATTAAAAAGATTTAAAAATAATTTTGATTGTATAAAATAAATTGATTTTTTTTGAGGAGGTGACTGAAAATTTGTGAAGAAATTTTCAAGATTAGAAATCTATCTACCAGAAGGCGGGTTTTAGATATTAAATTATTAATTAATTAAAAAATATTATGAAAGTTCAAAACATAAAAGATAAACTAACAAGAAAAAACATTTTTATTGTTTGTCTATTACTTTTTCTTATCTTTGTCTTTTCAAAATTTGTTATTAATTTTGATAGCAATACCTCGATTAATTATAGTGAGCTTAGCAAAAATAAAACTATAAATAAAAATCTAACTTATGATTTAGCACAATACGAATTTAACACATATAAAGGAGACTTTGTTGAATGGGGAGGAAGAGTTTTTATAGAACCTGATTACGACAGTAAAGGGGTTTATTTACAAATTTTTTATAAAGATATATCGGAAAAACCTTTTATTGTTTTTTTAAATAATCCTAGCTTTAAAATCAAAGATGGTGATTATGTAATTATAAAAGGTTGGGTTATAGATATTTATGAAGGTAAAAACCTTTTAGGCGGGATAATCAATGGTATAAATATTTTAGCTGATTCTATAGATATAACTAAAAGATCTAACGCTATTGCTCCAGCAGAAAAAACTTTAACAATTAACGAAACTAAAACACAAAATAATTTTTCAGTTACTGTTGAAAAGGTAGAAATAGCAAAAGAAGAAACGAGAATTTATTTAAGTGTTAAAAATTCTAGCCAAGACAAAGTAAGTTTTTATACTTATGACTCTAAGATAGTTCAAGGTGACAAACAAATAGAGATTAAAAATATATTTGAGAATGAAGAAGAATTACCAAACGAATTTTTACCTAATGTAGAGATGGAGGGGGTTATTATATTTTCACCAATAGATTATACTAAGAAATCTTTAATACTTTATTTAGATACACCATATTCTCGTGATTTTCGTCTTGATTTTGAAGAATTCATTTTTGATATTAATTTATTTAATTAAAAATTATGAATAAACAAAAGGTAAAAAATATTTTGATTTTGTTTGTTGGTTTTTTGGGTGGGGTGTTATTTTTGTTTGCTATTGGATTAAATGATTTCCAAGTAGTTCAAAATACTCAAACAGCCCTTGTTGTTGAATCACAAAAAGAAAATATAGAGGTTAAACCTACACAAATTGAGAAAAATAATAATGAGGAAAATCTTGAAATTTTTTATCCTGTTGTAAAAGTTGTTGATGGGGATACTGTGACTTTAAACATTGATGGTCAAAAACAAACTCTTCGTCTAATTGGAATAGACACTCCAGAAACTGTTGATCCAAGAAAACCAGTGCAGTGTTTTGGAGTAGAAGCGTCAAATAAAGCTAAAGAAATTTTAATAGGACAGAAAGTAAGAATAGAAAAAGATTCAAGTCAGGGCGAATTAGATAAATATGGAAGATTACTTGCTTATGTTTTTCTAAAAGACGGAACTAACTTTAATAAAATGATGATAGACCAAGGTTATGCTTATGAGTATACTTATGATTTACCATATAAATATCAAACAGAATTTAAGTTGGCAGAAGATACAGCAAGAATAGAGAAAAGGGGATTGTGGGCTGAAGATACTTGCAACGGAGATGCCACCAAAGCTCAAGAAATACCTGTTGTAGAACAAAATGATCCTATAACGCCATCTAACTCAACAACCATTTCAAAACCGATTAAAAGTGATTGTAGTAGTAATGTATATAATTGCACTGATTTTAAAACTCATACTGAGGCACAAGCCACTTATGATTATTGTGGCGGTGTAAATAATGACATTCATAGGTTAGATAATGATAAAGATGGAGAAGCTTGTGAAAGTTTACCTTAAAATAAGATGTTTTTTCGGTGAATTTTTGAAATTCATAAATTAAATCTAACCCAAAGTCTTAATAGTATTAAAGAGATAAATGTTTTATTTGGTAGAGTGTTGTTTACTAGCCCCTTCTTCTGGGTTACTAGATTCTGTTCCTGAAGCTGGAGGGATTGAGTCTGATAAATCTTCTTGGATATTATTAATCTCTTTTTTATTTATATCACCAATTTCTTTAACTGTAGCCTTTTTAACTTTATAGATAGGGGTTGCAATTTTAAGAAAAATTTCCATTGTATACATATGAAATTTGACACCGTGTTCAGAAATTTCTTTTATTAATTCTGGTTTTGGTCCGATTGTTTTTTTATTTATTTTTAACCACCAATCTTCTTTATTGTCGTTTGTTACAAAAATAATAGGTTTTTTGTCCTCTAATGTTTTAACCATTTCCATTATTTGATACCACCCTATCCAGTCACCGTACGGGTAGTTTTTTTTGATATCTTTATATCCAGGTGGTATCTCTTTTGAGATTCTTGCGCTCCCTTTATTTTCAATAGACTGGATATCTTCACAAGGGGATCCCACTTTACCCTTAAAAAGGCTATCTATTTTATTTCTTATTGGATCGCTATTAAACCAATCAGGATGTTTTTTTTCTGTTTTTTCTATTTCCTTTATAACTATTTCTATTGATTTTGAAATTTTACTTAATAAATTATCTATATTTAAAAAAGGGTGTTGCTGTTGATCTTTTTTGATTTCATTTGAAATTGAAGCAAATCCCCTAGATAATTTTTCTGAAGTATTTTTGTAAAAAATCGATTGATCCTCAATGATTTTAAGTCTTTTTCTTTGGTATTCTAACGCAAATTGATGAGGTAACCATATTCTATTTCCCATTTTTTCAAGTATATTTAAAAACTCGTTTCGAGTTTCTGTCGAATACTTATATAAGTTTAAAAGTATATTTGCATCAAATATAAAAATAGCATCTTTCCATAGTTTGTTTTTTTCAGTAGTACTTAATGAATAATATTCTTTGAAAGTTTTTTTCATGTTATTTTATAGACGGACATTAATCCATGTCCAAATATCTCGATGCATCCATCCTTGATGAGCTCCGTTTACTATTTGTGTTATGAAAATTCTATCATTAATATCTAAGTGAACTCTAAGATTTTCATATATTTGACCAGAAGTCCATGTTGTGGAAACAAACCAAACTGAGTCTAATCCATTATCTCTTATAAAGTCATAACGTCTTAATGCAGAATAAAGACTGTTGTAGTCTTTCCCTGTTTTATTAAGATCATAAGTAATTAAGTAAACCATTTTTGAATTATATCATAATTTACAAAACATAAGAAAACCGACCCGATCCCCAGACGGGGACGGGTCGGTTTCACCAAAATTGTCTGCTCCGGCGGCAGGGCTCGAACCTGCGACAAAGCGATTAACAGTCGCTTGCTCTACCAACTGAGCTACGCCGGAATGTTTTGTTTTATAAATTCTCTTCCTCTAAAACTTTTTAATTGCTTCTCTCTTTTTAAAGCTGAAGCTCTGTCTAAAAATTTTTCTTTATAAAAAACCTCCCAATTTCCAGAAAATTTTGATGTATAGCTTCTGACAAAAGTTTTCTTGTTATGCATCTGTAATCTTTCTCTTATATTCTGGGTTTGCCCTATATAAAAAACATTATTCTCTTTATTATATATAGCATAAACAATGTACATATTTTATCTAAAATATACCACAACATAATCTATTGCTCTACCTCCGCCGGCTGGCGGATGAGCTACGCCGGAATACTTCTCGTATTTTACACAAAAATTAAGCAGAAGTAAATATTAAATTAATATTAAACCTGTGTATTTTCAATCTTGCAAAATTCTGTTTTGTGATATAATTAACCTATGAAAAAATATGTAATTTTGATTGTATCGCTCATAGCCATACTAATTCTAGTTTTTGCTATTATTAGTAATAGAGAAATAAAAACATTAACGTTACCTTTAGAAGAAGTAAATTTAGAAGAAACAAATTTAGGGGAAGAGATAAAAGAAAGAAATTCAGGTGGTTATAAAATAACAGATGACGCTATTTTTATTAATTTACCCCAAGACATTGGGTTAACGGGGACAACAAGTGATATGATTACAAATCAAGCTACATCGAGTTTAAGGTTAACTAGTTCTATATTTAATAATCAAGAAACAATTCCCTCGAAATACACCTGTGATGGTGAAAATATAAGTCCTTCTTTTGAAATATTTGGAGTAAACCCTGAGGCCAAGTCTTTAGTTTTAATTATGGATGATCCTGATGCCTCACCAGAAGTTTGGAACCATTGGATTAAATTTAACATTCCTCCTACCACTCAAGAAATAATAGAAGGAGAAGAACCGGAAGGAATTTCTGGGGAAGGAACTGGGGGAGATTTAGGTTATTCAGGTCCTTGTCCTCCTGATAATGAACACAGTTACGTTTTTAGGTTGTATTCACTAGATGCAGAATTGACTCTCCCAGAAGGGAGTTCTCGAGAAGAAGTTGAGAAGGGGATGGAAGGACATATTTTACAAACAGCAGAATTAACAGGAAAGTATGAAAGGGTAATAAGTCTGTAAAGTCTATAAAGTTCATAATGTCGAAAGTAAAAAATTTGCGAAGCGAATTTTCCCCCTAAAAGCTAACCCCTATAAGCTATAAACTAACCTACTAAATAAATGTATATAAAAGTAAAAGCTTTTCCTAAATCAAAACAGGAAGAAATAAAGGAAGTAGCTGAAGGTAGATTTGAAATTAAGGTAAAAGAGAAGGCAGAAAAGAATTTAGCTAATCAAAGGATCATTGAAATAGTAGCTTCTCATTTTAAAGTAGATAAAAAAGATGTTAGAATTATAAATGGGCACCATCATCAAAGTAAATTATTAAGTATTAATTTTGTTGATTAATTTTATTAAGTAATTTAATTAGAGAATATGAAAAATATAGAAATAAACGAAATTGGAACTGAGTTGGGGAAAAGTGGAAAAGAATATTTGATGAAAAAACTGGAGAGTTTAAGAAAATTTATTGATTTTGATGATAAAGAGGTTACTACTGATATTAGAATAAGCAAAGAAACACGAAGTAGTCGTTCAGGCAATATCTATAAATCTGAAATTAGTATTATGACCATTGGTAAAAAATATGGTGCAAAAGGAGAAGCCGAAGAACTTTATGCTTCTATTGACGCCATGAAAGATGCCATTTCTAAAAAGATTTCTTCTCATAGAGGGAAAAAACAGAGTCTTTTCAGAAAAGGCGGTGCAAAAATTAAGAAAATGTTAAAAAAGGATATTAAAAATTAAATTTTCAAAAACATATGTCAATTAGTGGTAAAATAACAATCGTATTAGCAATTATTTTAATAATAAGTGGAGTAATATATTTTCAATTTATGAATGATACAAAACAAGAAATCGATGAAATCGTTCCGGCAGTAAGCGGGAATGTTGTTTTTAAAACTAATTTTGGTGATATTGAATTAGAACTTTTTACTGACAAAGCCCCTGTGACTGTTGAGAATTTTAAGAAATTAGTCGGAGAGGGTTTCTACGATGGTGTTAAATTTCACCGAATTATAAAAGGTTTTATGATTCAAGGAGGTGATCCATTAACAAAAGACGATTCAAATCCAATGTCATGGGGAACAGGCGGTCCCGGTTATTCTTTTGATGATGAACTTTATGCAGGAAATTCTAATGCAATGGGGACTATTTCTATGGCTAATGCAGGTCCCAACACAAATGGTAGCCAATTTTTTATAAATGTTGCTGATAATAACTCCTTAGACCAAAAACATGTTGTGTTTGGTAAAGTTGTTAATGGAATGGATGTCGTCGCTCAAATTGAAAATTCAGTAACAGGAGCAAGAGATGTTCCCGTTGAGCCAGTAATAATTGAGAGTGCTACTTTAATAGAGTAATATAATCGATTTCTTTCCCTCCGTCCGGAATAATTCTGTCTATAATAAGCTCGCCGTTTTCAAGGCGGGCTTTTTTGATGATTATCCTTTTCCCATTTTGGAAGAAATGGGCTTTTGGCCAAGTATTAAAAGCTTGAATCTTCTTATAGTTTGTTTCAGGGTTATCACTTAAATCAATTAAGCCATCATCAGATTTCAGTTTTTGAGTGTAAGTAGCTTCATTGTGATTTTGTTCTTTGATCGTTATCTCTTCATTAATCCATTGTGGAATAATTTTGATTAGCATTTGTCCTCCGAGAATAGATAATTGTTTTTCCAGTTCATTTTCTGTTGGTAACTCAGAGAGAGAGTTTTTATAGAGTTGAAATTTTTCCTGGAATATAATTGGTCCGTGATCCATTTGCTCATCTAATAGAATTATGGAAACACCTGTTTCTTTTTCATTTCCTAAAATCGCGCTGTGAATGGGGGTAGCGCCTCTAAGTTTAGGTAAAAGGGAAGGATGGACATTAATAGTTTTGTGTTCGGGTAGGCCTAAAATAGATTGGGGAATTATTTTTCCATAGGCGGCTACGACGAATAGATCCCAATTTTCTGATTTTAATTTATTTATGAAAATATCATCCAGTTTTTCAGGTTGTAATGTTGGTATATTGTTTTCATCAGCCCAAATTTTTAGTGGAGGGGGAGTCAGTCTTAGTTTCCTCCCAGCTGGTTTGTCTGGGGTTGTTATTATTATCTCTGGCAGAAGTTGTGAGGTTGAGATTTTTAGTTGCTCTAAAACACCAACTGCAAACTGAGATGTTCCAAAAAATATTGTTTTTAATTTATTATTCATATTATTATATTCCTAATTTTTTTCTATCTCGGGCCATCATTTTATTGTATGTTTCTAGCGGGTCGGCACCTTCATAGATTATTTGATAAATGAAATCGATAGAAGGAGCATCAATACTATTTTCCCTGGCAATTTCATGGGCAGCCTTAACTGAATAGTAACCTTCAACAGTTTTATGTTCTTTTTTCATTTCTTCTATTAGTTCTAGCGGGGTTTTTCCGTCAGTGCAAATCCTTTTTCCAAACTCTTTGTTTCTTGTATCTCCAAAACAAGAAAGCATTATATCACCCCAAAAAGAAGCTGATCCTGGAAGGAAAGTCGTGTCAGAAGCTCCCATCTTTTTAGCAATTTTATAAACATCAAAAGCAGCTCTAGTAATAAAAGATGATTTAGTACCTATAGAAAAACCTAACCCTTCACAAATTCCGGCCCCGATTGAAATAAAGTTTTTCAAAGCACCTGCAATTTCAACTGATAGAACGTCATTATTGGTATAAATGCGAAGAGTATCACTGTGGAATAAATCAGCAGCTAATTCAGTACAGACATTATTTTGACAAGCTATTTCTGCGATTAAGGGTACATTATTAGCGATATCTTTGGCTATTGTTCCTCCGGAGAAGACTGCAATAGGATTGTTGAATTTGGTATCTTTAGTATTTTTATGAACAATAGTACTGAGAAGTTCATGAGTTTTGTTATCGATTCCTTTAGAAATAATTATAAAAGTCGTGTCTCTGTTTATCATAGGACCAATGTCTTTTAGTGCCTCGTTTATATTCTGGGCGTTAATTCCAATGATAACAATATCTGAATCTTTAATTAAATCTTCTTTATTCTTTAAACCTTGAATTTTGTCATTAAAAGCCATTTCTTGAAAATGATAGGGGTGTTTTTTGTCGGTAGTAAAATTATTATAAACATTTTCGTCAATGTCCCAAAAAAAGAAATTGTAATTATCGTCTTTAGCAAATTTTTTCGTAAGGTAATGGGCGATGGCACAATTGAATGCTCCGAACCCTAAGAAAGATATTTTTTTTACTTGTTTATCCATGATTATTTATTTTAATATTAATTAATAACATTATACACAGAATGAGAGGGGAGATAAACTAGGAAAATTTAAATAAAAAAACAGGCATCGCTTTGCGCAATGCCTGGTGGATATGAGGAAGGGGAGTTGTTATAGTTATAGGTCTAGGTCCGGATAAAGTTTCTTGGCACATTCCTTACATATTCCATGACTAAAGTTCATAAAGAAGTTTTTGTTCAAGTATGCCTCAAGTTGTTCCCAGACTCCATCTTCTTTGCGGATTTTTTTGCATGAAGCACATATTGGGAGTACCTCTCTTAACCCACTCATCTTCTTTGTAATGGCTTCCAATTGTTCAATTCTCTTCCTTTGATCGATAATCATTTTTTCAGTTTCGTCGATATCAGTGCTGACGCCAATGATTTTTTTTGGCTGTCCACTTGAGTCCCTTATTACAGAAAAATCTACAAGAAACCATTTGGTTTTTCCATCCTTGCAAAAACTCTCTAGCTTTATTGTTTGGAGGTCTTTCCCGTTTGAGGTTTGAGTCAACTCATTTTGAATCTTATACGAGATTATCTGATAAGATTCTTTTGTTAAAGCATCTTCTAAGGATTGACGTAAACCCTCTTCCGCAGTAAAACCCCTTAGTCTCTCTATTTGGGGACTGATGTAGGTCCATGAAAATTCTGGGAGCTTTATTTCCCAGTGAATTTGGTTAAAATTCTTTTCTACCAAAGATTTGTAATCTATTGTTCCTTCCATACCAACTCCTCCTATATTGTTTAATTTAAAAAGGGCAAAAACTAATTTGGTTCTATTAAAATAATAACTTATTTTTATATATTTGTCAATATCAGAAGATATTAAACTTATATAGTTTTTCTACCATCGATCTTGTCTTCCCTTATATTTTTAGCTTTGCTAGTAAAAAGAATTCCATTAAGGTGATCAATCTCATGTTGAAAAACTTGGGCTAAGAGTCCACTACTACCAAAGGTAAATTTTTTTCCGTGCTCATCTTCTGCTTTTATGAGGGCTTTTTTAGACCTTTCTACTTCGCCATAAACGTTTCTAACACTCAAACACCCTTCTTCCATCCATTGTTTTTCCTTAGAGAGTTTAACTATTTTAGGATTTATAAAAATTAAGTCTCCTTGTTTATTTTTTTCAAAAAATCTATTAGAAACTACAAAAATCCTTAGAGGTTCTCCGATCTGGGGACCAGCTAATGCTATGGCATCGTCAGTATTTTTTAGTATATCTTTCATATTAGAAATAATACCTTTTATCTTAGGACTTGAGATTTCATTTGGAGAAATTTCTTTAGCAGTTTCTTCCAAAATTTTATTTCCTTTTTGTAAAACTTCTACCATTTACCCTGTTAAATAAGATTTGACTTTCATCAACCTTGTTATTATTAATAACACTTTATATATTTAGTTTATTTTTATTTATTACTCTTGTCAAATCTTAATTTTATTTGTTAAATAGTATTTTACTTTTTGTTATTTTTACTGATAACTGTTTTTTCTGGAGCTTGTCTATCACTTCCTAAATAAAATTATTTAACAGGGTGAATACTATACCACAGAAATTAGGTCTAGTCTTTCTTTTTGAGAAATTGTCCGATTTTCCACCAAAATAATTTTTGTTGGTCTTTAATTGATTTTCGGCTCTCTTTTACCTCTGCCCAATACTGATAAATAGTGAATTCAGGTATTCTTTTAAAGAAACCCAGATAAAAACTAAAAGAACCTTTACCTTTCTTCGCTGTTTCGTTGAAATAACTTCTTATTTCATTAACTAGATAATGCTTTTCTGAATGGAGAGAAGTTTTTTCATTTCTTTCTCTAGAAAGTAAGTCTCCAATATTTTTTATGTTACTTTTGGAGAATCCATTTTCGGTTATCTCTTTAGTAGGGACTTTTTTAAATTTGTTTTTTATAAAATCAAGATCTATCTTATTTATCGCTTTTTGAATATTTATAGAAAGTTCTTCCTTATCTGGGGAAAGTTTGTTTATGTTGGAAATAATTTTTTTTGTCAGGACTTTATTTAGGACTTCTTCAGTAGGGATATCTCTTTTTTCTGAAATTAATAATATTAGTTCAATAGTTTTCTTATTAAGAAGAGTAATCTCAGAAGATTTATCTAATTTATTTACAGTTAATTTATTTTTTCTCAAGAAAAATTTTTCTTTTTCTAAATCTTCAATTGTTACAATTAGCGCTGGTTTTCTGTTGGAATTTTTTGTTGGTTTAGGATAAGGGATAAAAATTAGTGAACCTAAAGAAAAATTTTGAGTAGAAAAAAATAAAGCCGGTTTTTGAAAACGATTTCTAAATATAGGTATGGTTATTATTAGGTTCATTCTAATAGTTTACAATCATCAAGTTGTCATTGTCCAAGACATAAATAGATGAGCTGTCCTTTTTCACAAAGATTGGATTTATTCCTTTATAAATAGGTTGGAAATTTTGAATGTTTTCACTCCCAATTTCTAGAGCATATATACCATCACCAGAAGAGATTATTACTACATCTTTTCTGTTTTTATAAAAGTCTATAGCTGTTATGGAAGTTTTTAAAGTTTGGTTTACATCTGAGATATCTGAGTAAGCTTCATCTGAAATAAGATTTTTTTGAAAGAGAGATGTTATCTGTGTATATTCGGAATCTTCTTTTCCAATTAATAATCCACTGGTGTTTTGAGGAATAAAGAAAGGTTGAATTTTAGTACTTTTTTCTTTTTTTATTTCAATTTCTTTAATCCAGGGCCAGAATCTATCTTTTGATATAACAACGGTATGTTCTCCACTTTTTAATTCGAATTGGGGATTTATATCCTGTTTTGCAGTTTTTCTCTGGTTATCAATAAAAATAATCAAGTTTTCATCAAGAGATTCGATTTGTAGTGTCCCATATTGATCATTTCGGTAAAAAACACCCAATACAACTACTAGAATTATAATTAAACCAATTATATATCCATATGGATGACCACTTTTTTGTATATTTTTTCTCATTAACCATATATTAACACTAATGTCTTATTTAAATCAATTGTTATTTTACTAGAAAAACCTTAGAATGTAAGGATGAAGAAAGATAAGTTTATCATTCAAGGCCTAGGAGGACAAAAGAAACTTTCTGGAGAGATTGAAATAAATGGAGCTAAAAACGCTATTTTAAAAGTAATGGTGTCCAGTGTTTTATTTGAAGATAGTTTTTTGATGACTAATGTGCCTGAAATAGAAGATTTAAATAGAATGATAGAAATTTTTTCTGGTTTAGGAATTAAAGTTATTAAAAAGTCAAAAGGTGAGTATTTAATAGACTCACAGGGGATAAATGGAAAAGAGATTGATGAAGAAATCTCAAAGCGTTTAAGAGCCTCTATTCTTTTTACAGGGCCTATGTTAGCAAGATTTGGTAAGGTAACTTTTCCCCATCCAGGTGGTTGTGTCATTGGAGCTCGTCCTATAGATTTGTTCATAGATGGATTTAAGAAGATGGGAGCTAAGGTGGAAGTTAAAGATGAAAAATATCTTGTTACAGCTGAAGGTCCTAATCCTATGGACGGACAAATGAAGAAGTTAAAAGGAACTAATATATTTTTTAAAGTTCAAAGTGTTACCGCAACAGAGACTTTTATTATGGCTGGAGTTTTGGCAGAAGGTAAGACAGTTCTTAAAAATGTAGCTATGGAGCCGGAAATTATTAGTTTTGTCGATTTTCTAAATTCTTGTGGTGCTCAAATTACAGGAGCAGGAACTCCTACAATTGAAATTATTGGTGGTAATTTATTGAAGGCAGAAGGGAAAAATTATAAAACGGTCCCTGACAGAATTGAAACTGGAAGTTTTCTTATTTTAGGAGCTCTGTGTGCTAAAGATTTAAAGATTAGTCATTGTCAGCCAAAACATCTTGAAATTTTGATTGAAATGTTGAGAGATTCTGGCGCAGATATTGAAGTAGGAGAGGATTATCTGAGAATCAGGGATAATAATAAAAATAATGCCGAGATAAAATCTATCAACATTAAAACCCATGAATATCCTGGTTTTCCAACTGATTTACAAGCACCTATGGTGGTTTATTTAACTCAAGTGACAGGAGAAAGTTTTATTTTTGAAACAATATTTGAAGGACGTTTAAATTACACTGATGATTTAAAAACTATGGGGGCTAATATCAAAATGTGGGATGCTCATAGAGCTACTGTTACAGGACCGACTTTATTAAAGGGAAGGGAATTAGACGGCCCAGATATTCGAACAGGATTTGCTTTTGTAATTGCTGGTTTAGTTGCAAAAGGGGAATCAATTATTAATAATGTCTATTATGTAGATAGGGGTTATGAAAATGTTGAGGAAAGGTTAAGAAAAATCGGTGCAGATATTAAAAGAATTAATTGAAGTCAAAAGTCCATAAAGTCTGTAAGGTTTATAAAGTCAGTAAAATTTTGCGACTAAAACATCTTCGATGTTCGTCCGACCAAAACGAAGTTTTGGTTTAGGAAGCAAAATTTAAAAAAAAGACTTTTGACTTTTGACATTATAGACTTTAGACTAACTTATATTATGTCATTTTTTACTAAAAAATTAGGAATAGATTTGGGAACTGCTAATACCTTGGTTTACGCTCCTGGTAGAGGTGTTATTTTGAATGAGCCTTCAGTAGTGGCGGTTTCAGAAATAGATAATAAAATTTTAGCGGTTGGCCTCGAAGCAAAAGAGATGATCGGAAGAACTCCAGAAAGTATTATTACTTATAGACCGATGAAAGATGGAGTTATTGCTGATTATAAAGTGACAGAAGCAATGTTAAGATATTTTATAAATAAGGCTCTAGGAAAATGGAATTTTTTTAAACCAGAAGTAATTGTATCAGTTCCTGCTGGTGTAACTTCCACAGAAAGACGTGCAGTGATTGAAGCAACTATTAAAGCGGGAGCAAAGAAAGCTTTTATTGTTAAAGAACCTATCTTAGCTGCTATTGGTGCCGGTGTTAAAATAGAAGAACCTGGTGGTCATATGATTGTTGATATTGGTGGAGGAACTATTGATGTTGCCGTTATTTCTTTAGGCGGAATTGTGGCTTCAACTTCTGTAAAATGTGCTGGAGATAAAATGAATAGAGCCATTGCAGATGCTATTAAGAGAAGTTCAAATCTTTTTGTTGGGGATAAAACAGCTGAAGATATAAAAATACAAATTGGTTCAGCTTTACCTCTTGAAGAAGAATTAATTATGGAAATTAGAGGAAGAGATTTTATTTCTGGGTTGCCTCGTTCTGTTGAAGTTAGAACTAATGAAATAGCTCGAGCAATCACCAAGGAACTTCGTGAGATGGTTAAAGCTATCAAGGTGGTTTTTCAAGATACTCCTCCTGAATTATCGGCTGATATTATTCAGAGAGGAATAATTATGACAGGCGGGTCTTCTCAGCTAAGAAACTTACCAGAGTTGATTTATAGAAGAACTGGAGTTAGGGCTCACGTAGCTAAGGACCCATTTTTTTGTGTAGTGAAAGGCACTGGAATAGCTTTACAACATGTTAATATCTATAAAAGAAGTGTTATTTCAAAATATCGTTAGTTATGGCGTTACTAATTGATACTTTAAAAAATCTGCACCACGCTTACTTGTTAGAAGGAGAGAAAGAGACTATTTTTCAAGAACTTTTAGATTTTTTGAGTACAAAACTTAATTTTTCTGTTTCAACCAACCCAGATTTTTGGGTAGGTGATTTTGATAGTTTGGGAATTGATGACAGCCGAGCTATCAAAAGTTTTCAATCAAATAAGTCTTTCGCTGAAGGCAATAAAAAAATCTTAGTGGTTAAAACTAATTTTATTACTCATGAAGCACAGAATTCTCTGTTAAAAGTTTTTGAAGAGCCGACAGAAGACACTCATCTATTCTTGATTATGCCTTCATCTGAAAGTCTTTTACCAACTTTAAAATCTCGTTTAATGATTATTAGTTGTTTAAACTCTCAAAGTTTAAATGAGAAAACACACAAGTTGTCGGCTGTTGATTTTTTAAAGGCAAGCATAACTAAAAGGCTTGAGTTGATTAAAGTCTTCTTGCCTAAATCTAAGGATGACAAAATCAGTAAATTTGAAGTGATTAATTTTTTAAATGAATTGGAACAAACTCTATATGAAGATAAAAAAACATTGAATAGCAATATGAAAAATATCTTTTCTGAAATCCGACAATGTAGGTCTTATCTAAATGATCAATCACCTTCAGTGAAGATGATTTTGGAACATTTGTCTCAAATAATTTAGAACATATGAAATCAAAAACGGAACAGATGAAAGAGATTAAGAATGAAATTTTAGGTTTGAAGAAATCTCCTCTCTATGTTGAAAGAATTAAAAATAAAGTTTTGCCTGTGATTGGGGAGGGAAGCCACGATGCCCAAATTATGTTTATAGGAGAAGCTCCTGGGAAAAATGAAGCATTAACTGGCCGTCCTTTTTGTGGTGCCTCAGGAAGAGTCTTAGATGAATTATTAAATTCTATTAATTTAAAAAGAGAGGATGTTTATGTAACAAATATTGTCAAAGACAGACCAACGTCTAATCGAGACCCATCTCTAGAAGAAATTAAAATTTACGGTCCTTTTTTGGATAGACAAATTGAAATAATTCAACCAAAAGTAATTGCTACTCTTGGTAGATACTCAGCTGAGTATATTATGAAGAGATTTGGTTTAGCTGATCAGATAGAAACTATTGGAAAGATGAGAGGAAAAATTTTTAAAACAAAAACATCCTATGGCGAAGTTATAATAATCCCTTTGCTTCATCCAGCAGTGGCCCTCTATAATTCTTTTTCCCGTGATGATCTCAAAGAAGACTTTAAATCACTTGGTAATCGGATTACCAAATGAAGTAAATTGTTTATTTGGTAATCCGATTACCAAAAGTGATTGTTTTTGACTTAATTGGGTTTTCGTAGTATAAATTTAGAGGAATGTTTTTTGACAATAACTCTTAAGAAAGGGGTTCATTATGGACAGAAAACTTGTCATCTTTATTGAAGTAGGCTTAAAAGTTAGCCAGTTCGTCTGGAAAATGGTAACTGCTCCTTTTGACGCTCTTTTCTTTTTTGGAATACAGGGTTTTACCAAATATATTTTTCGATCGTTGCGAGAGGAGAAAGATTCTTATCATTGTCCTCGTCTTCGTTGACAAATGGGTGCCTGTTATACCACTGCACACCGAAGCTGGTTCTTACAACTTCGGTGTTTTTTTTATGTAGAAAATATTATATACTTGAGTCTAACTTATATTTATATATGAAAGCTAAAGAAATTAGAGGAAAATATTTGAGGTTTTTTGAGTCCAAAGGACATACAATTATTTCCAGTGCTTCTATTATGCCAGAAAATGACCCTTCCACTTTGTTTACAGGTTCAGGTATGCAGCCAATGGTGCCTTATTTACTAGGAGAGGAACATCCAGCTGGAACTAGGCTAACAGATTCTCAAAAGAGTTTTAGAGCAGGAGACATTGAGGATATTGGCGATAATAGACATACCACTTTTTTTGAAATGTTAGGGAACTGGTCTTTGGGTGATTACTTTAAAAAGGAACAAATTAAGTGGATGTTTGAATTTTTGACCGAAGAATTAAAATTAGACCCTAAGAGAATATATGTTTCAGTTTTCCGTGGAGATAAAAAAATAGATATTTCTAGAGATGATGAAGCTGTTGGATTTTGGCAAGAACAATTTAAAAATGTTGGGATTGATGCTCAGACTGTTGATAATGCTGAAAAGAAAGGAATGCAAGAAGGAAGAATTTTCTACTATGACGAAAAAGAAAATTGGTGGTCTAGGTCTGGAACCCCAGATAATATGCCGGTGGGTGAACCAGGAGGTCCAGATTCTGAAATGTTTTGGGATTTTGGAGCTGATTTAAAAATTCATGAAAATTCACCCTATAGAAACCAACCTTGTCACCCTGCTTGTGATTGTGGGAGATTTTTAGAGATAGGGAATAATGTTTTTATGGAATATATAAAAACCGAAAGTGGTTTTCAGCCTTTAGAAAAAAAGAATATTGATTTCGGGGGTGGTTTAGAGAGGTTGGCAGCGGCAGTTTTGGATAATCCTGATGTGTTTATGGGTGATTTATTTGAAGAAATAAGATTAAAATTAGAAGAACTATCAGGTAAAAAATATAATGAAAGTGATGAAGTTACTAATTCTTTTAGAATAGTAATGGATCATTTAAGAGGGGCTACTTTTATAATTGGGGATAATAAAGGAGTTGTTCCATCTAATACTGATCAAGGTTATATTGTGCGTCGTTTGATTCGTCGAGCTGTTCGTTATGGAAAACAATTAGGAATAGAAAAAAATAATTGGACAAAAGAAATAGCCGAAGTTGTTATTAATAAATACAAAGATATCTATTCGGAATTAGAAGAAAATAAAAGCTTTATTTTAGAACAATTAGATAAAGAAGAAAATCAATTTTCAAAGACTTTAGAAAAAGGTCTGAGGGAATTAGAAAAAGGAACAGATCCATTCGTATTGTTTACGACCTACGGTTTCCCAATAGAAATGACCCAGGAGTTGGCTGAAGAAAAAGGGATTAAAATAAATATTAAAGATTTCGAAAAAAAGATGAAAGAACATCAAGAACTTTCAAGGACAGCCTCGGCTGGTAAATTTAAAGGTGGTTTGGCTGATCATTCAGAAGAAACTACCCGTTTACACACAGCAGCTCATTTACTGTTAGCAGCTTTGAGAAAGGTTTTAGGAAATGATGTTCAGCAAAAGGGAAGTAACATAACAGCAGAAAGGTTACGTTTTGATTTTTCCTATGATGAAAAAATGACAGATGAACAGAAATTAGAAGTTGAAAATTTAGTTAATGAAGCCATCCAAAAGGATATAAGGATTATTTGTGAGGAGGTTCCTCTGAGTGAAGCTAAAGAAGCTGGGGCAGTAGGTGCTTTTGAATCAAAATATGGCGAAAGAGTAAAGGTATATAAGATTGCCGATGAAGAAAAGACTTTTTCCTATGAAATTTGTGGGGGTCCTCATACTGAAAGAACTGGTGAATTAGGTCAATTTAAAATAACAAAAGAAGAAAGCAGTAGTGCCGGAGTGAGAAGAATTAAGGCAACTCTAGGTATTAGAATAGGTTAGAAAAGCTAATGTTTTAGTTTTTTAGTTTTTTTGTGGTAGAATTTATCTTAGATTTTTAAATTTAGAAGCATACTTATTATTAATAATTATTATTAAGCAAAATTATGGCCAATGATAAAAAAACACTCCAAGACGTTACCCCTCCTAAAAGGTCTATTCAGGATATTCCAATTCCAGAAGGTAAAAATAGAAAGTCTATAAAAGATGATTATCAAGGTAGAAAACCTATAGGTTTTTTTGGTTCAACAAAAAGTAAGAAAACAAAAAAAGTAAAGAAAAAGTTTTGGATTTTCGTCATTCTGCTATTATTATTGTCTTCACTATTTTTTCTCTTGATGTCTTCAAAAGTGTTAATTACTATTATTCCTTCACAATATCAAGATAGAGTAGATGCTAGTCTTATTGCAGTTTCAGAGAAAGAGACTGGTGGAATTCCGTTTGATATTATGATGCTAGATGAAATTGGGTCTAAAGAAATACAGTCAACAAATGAAGAAGTAGTTAAAGAAAAAGCTAGTGGCAAGATAGTCGTTTTCAACAATTTTGATAAAAATACTCAACGTCTTATAGTAAATACCCGTTTTGAAACACCAGAAGGTCTGATCTATAGAATTAAGAATTCTGTAATTGTTCCTGGTCAGACAGTAGACGGCGAAGGAAAGACTATACCAGGCAGTGTTGAGGTAACGGTTTATGCTGACCAACCAGGGGAAGAATATAATATTGGTTTATCTGATTTTACAATTCCGGGTTTTGAGGGTTCAGATAGATTTGACGGTTTTTATGCACGATCTAAAGAAGCTATGACAGGGGGGTTTGAAGGAATAAAGAAAATTGCTTCCACTGAAGATGTAGAACGAGCCACTTCAGAAATTACCAATGAGTTGGAAGAAAAATTAACTCAAGAGATTTTATCTAAAATTCCTGAGAATTTTATTCTTTATGAAGATGGTTTATTTGTAAGGTCAGATTTTGTTGGAACAGTTGACTCTGGAAACACAGAAGAGAATACTGTTTCAGTAGAAGTAAAAGTTTCTATCTACGCAGTAATTTTTGACAGGGAGAATCTAAATAAGCAAATTGCAGGTGATATAATTAAAGATTATCAAGGTGAAGATATTACTATTACCAACCTTGAAAGTTTGAGTTTTGAAATAAAAAATAAAGATGAAGTGGAACCATGGACAGAAGGTCGGTTTATTTTTTCATTAAAAGGTGAAGTTAATTTTGAATGGCTCTATGATGAAGAAAAACTTAAAAATGATTTTGTTGGTCGACCAAAAAGCGATATAAAAAATATTTTAGCGGATTATAACGGTATAGAATCAGCTGAAGTTGAGATAACTCCTTTTTGGAAAACTTCTTTTCCACGTAGTACAAGCCAAATACAAATCGTTAAAAAACTAAATAATAATTAGGTACCTTCGCTAAAATAAAAAAAATAGAAAAAGACTTGAAAAATAATAGTAATTTTGTTAAGATAAGTCCTGTTATAATGAATAATAAAGAAGAACAAGAACAGCAGTATATATCAGGTACTGTCGTCGAGGCTTTACCTAATACTCTTTTTCGTGTCGAAGTAGATGGACCTAGTGGAAAAGAGACTGTCTTAGTTTATTTAGCCGGCAAAATGAGAATTCATAGAATTAGAGTTTTGGTAGGTGATAAGGTTAAAATTCAATCGGATGCCTACGGTGGACGTGGTAGGATAGTCCAAAGATTGAGATAGTAATTAAAATGAAAGTTAAAGCATCAGTTAAAAAAATGTGTGTAAAATGTAAGACCATTAGAAGAAATGGACGGGTTCGGGTTATCTGTGAAAACCCAAGACACAAACAAAGACAGAGGTAAATCAAAAACAAAAATTATATTATGAGAATATTAGGAATAACAATACCAGAAGAAAAAAGATTAGAAATAGGCTTAACAGCTTTATTCGGTGTTGGGAGGGCTAGAGCTTGTAAGGTTTTAAAAGAAGTTGGTGTAGATATTGGTAAAAAACCAAAAGATTTATCTGTAGACGATGAAAATAAGATAAGAAAAGCTATAGAGGAGTATAAACTGGAAGGAGATTTAAAAAGAGAAATCTCTGGTAATATAAAAAGATTGATTGATATCAAGGCTTATCGTGGTTCAAGACATAGTAGACACTTACCAAGCAGAGGTCAGAGAACAAGAACAAATGCTAGAACATTGAGAGGAGCCAAAAAGACAATGGGATCTGGAAGAAAAGTTGCAACTAAAAAATAACCTTAAACCATCAGAGATGGTCGGGCAAGAAAAAATATGGGAAAAAAACGAATAGTTAAAAAAACAGGTAAATCGGGAGCTGGAAAAAACAGTGCTCTTAAATCAAGGTTTTTAAGCCGTGGGACTAAAAAGAAAATAGAGTCTGGTATTTTACATGTTCAATCCACATATAATAACACTAGGGTTTCTTTAACTGATAAGGAAGGAAATCTAGCGTGCTCTTTATCAAGTGGGGCTTTAGGTTTCAAAGGGGCTAAAAAGGGGACTCCTTTTGCTGCAGCTAAGGCTGGTGAATCAATTGGTGAGATGGCTAAGACTATGGGAGTCAGAAATGTTGATGTTATTGTTAAAGGAGTAGGTGCTGGTAGAGAGTCTTCTATTAGAGCTTTCGTTTCTAATGGGATTCACATTAATTCAATAAAAGATATGACCCCGATTCCACACAACGGTCCGCGGGCTAAAAAACCAAGAAGAGTATAAAAGAAACTAAAAATATGATTATCAAAACAAAATACAAATTATGTCGAAGGTTGGGTGTTGGTCTGTTTGAAAAATGTCAAACACAGAAATTTACATTGTCTGAGGCAAAAAAGAATGCAAACAAAAAATCTAAAAGGAGAAAGATGGTTTCTGAATATGGCGCTCAATTGATAGAAAAGCAGAAGTTAAGATTTGCCTATGGTCTTAGGGAAAAACAACTATCTCGTTATGTCAAAGAAACTATGTCGAAAAAAGATTCAAACATAGCGCAAGGTTTATATATTAGATTAGAAACACGTTTAGATAATGTGGTCTATAAGTTAGGTTTGGGCTCAACAAGAGCAATGTCAAGACAGATTGTTTCTCATGGTCATATTCTATTAAATGGTAAAAAAGTTACTGTACCGTCTTGTGAAGTGAAGATAGGGGATATAATTTCTATAAGAAAAGGCAGCGAGAATAAAACAATTTTTACTGAATTAAAAGGAAATGGTAAAAACGCGGCTTTAGTTAGTTGGCTTAATTTTAATATTACCAAAAAAGAAGGTAAGATGATTGGTTTGCCTAAGTTAGAGAGCCAAGGTGTTTTTGATTTTAAATCAATTTTAGAGTTTTACGGAAGATAGAGATTTGCAAAAGTATTGAAAATAATGTATATTTATGGTGTTAAATTATTAAATAAAAATTAAGTCAAAAGTCTATAAAACCCCTAAAGTCAAAGACTAAAAAATTTGTTTTACAAATTTTTTTCTTTCAACTTTCGACTTTTGACTTTTAACCAATTAATCTATGTCTGAGTATAATATCTTGTTACCTTCTAAACCAAAGATCATCAAAGAAGATGGTTTTAAAGGATTCTATCAAATAGATGGTTTTTATCCTGGTTATGGTCATACTATTGGTAATTCTCTAAGAAGGGTTATTTTATCTTCTTTACCAGGAACATCTATTATTTCTGTTAAAATTGCCGGTGTGGATCATGAATTTTCTACCATTGATGGAGTTAAAGAAGATGTAATAAGAATCCTCCTAAATCTCAAGAAGGTTAGAATAAACATATTATCTGATGAAGAACAAGTTTTGAAATTAAAAGTTAAGGGAATAAAAGAAATCACTGCTGGAGATATTGAAAAAACAGGTCAGGTTGAAATATTAAATCCAGAACAAGAAATTGCTACTATTACGACAGCAAAAGGTTCCATTGACATGGAGATTACTGTTAAAAAAGGATTAGGTTATATAAGTAAAGAAGTTTTACAAAAAGAAGTGACTGATATCGGTGTAATTGTATTAGATGCTTCATTTACTCCTATTAGAAGGGCTAGTTATGAAGTTGAAAATATGAGAGTGGGTGACAGAACTGATTTTAACCGTTTAAATATTTTTATTGAGACAGACGGAACTATTTTACCTAAAGAAGCTCTTGAAAAATCAATTGGAATTATGATTAAACAATTGAAAGCTGTAGTTGGTTTTGAAGAAGAAGAGGTAGAAATTTCGGAAGAAGAAATGAAAGAAGTTGAGAAAAGCAATGATGAAAAAGAAGACGATGATACAAATACTGATTTTTTGAAAACAAGAGTAGATACTTTACGTTTATCCCTAAGAACTATCAACGCACTTTCTAATGAAAGTATTAGGACAGTTGGTGGATTGATTAGAAAAACAGAAGAAGATATTTTAAAAATAGAAGGATTAGGAACAAAGGGAATTCAAGAAATAAAAAGAGCTTTAAGTGACTTTGGAGTTATTTTAAAGTCAAAGAATTAATTAATCAAAAATTATTAGATTATGAGACACCATAACACGAACAGAAAATTTGGGAGGTCAAGAAGTCAGAGGAAAGCTTTGATGAGATCTTTAGCTATATCTTTAGTTGATAACGAAAAGATAAAAACTACAGAAGCTAGAGCAAAAGAACTTCGTCCTTTTATTGAGAAAATAATCACAAAAAGTAAAAAAGATTCTATCTGGACAAGACGAGTGCTAATTTCTAAATTAGGTAGTGGTGGTGGACCATCTGTAAAAAAATTGATTGAAATGATTGCTCCTAAATATAAAGAGAGAACTGGGGGTTATACCAGAATAGTAAAATTAGCAACAAGACAAGGAGACGGAAGTCCAGTTGTTCAAATAGAATTTGTGTAATATTTAAAAAACATATGGAATATAATTTAGATGCAACAGGAGAAAAATTAGGAAGATTATCTACAAAGGTAGCTGTTTTGTTGATGGGCAAAAATCGTACTGATTTTGAAAAGAATGTAGTAGCTGATGTTAAGGTAAATATTACCAATGTTTCTAAACTTGATATTTCAAAGAAGAAGATTGACCAAAAAGAATATAGTAGTTATTCTGGTTATCCAGGAGGAAGGAAGGTAGAAAAAATGGGAAAAGTGATTGCGAAGAAAGGAGAAGCTGAACTTGTTAGAAAAGCTGTTCGCAGGATGTTGCCTTCAAATAAATTAAGACCAGTTTTAATGAAAAATTTAATAATAAAATAACTGTATGGTGACAACTAAAACAACAAAAAAATATTTAGAGACCGTTGGTAGAAGAAAAACTGCTGTGGCAAGGGTTAGATTAACCGAGGCTGATAAAACAACTTATACAGTTAATGATTTGAAGTTATCTGAATATTTTCCTACTAACGATTTACAGGGAATTGTAAAAGATTCTCTAAAAGTATCTAAACTTGATACTAAATTTACAATCTCAGGATTAGTAAAAGGGGGTGGAATAAATGCACAGGCAGAGGCTTTCAGACATGGTATTTCAAGAGCCTTACTAATGTTTGATGAAGAAACAAAAAAGTCATTAAAAAAGGCTGGTTTTTTGAAGAGAGATCCAAGAATGAAAGAAAGAAAGAAATTCGGTCTTAAGAAGGCTAGAAAGTCTCCACAATGGAATAAAAGATAAGCTTAGTGCTATCATAAATGTTTATCAAAACCTATTTTTTGTAAACGAACTTTTCTATAGGGAGATAAACATTTAAACCCTCAAAAAAGTTGTTTATAAAAATAGGTTTTTTAGTTTTAACATTTGTGTATTATGTCTAAAGAAATTAAAAAAACTGAAGATATGAGTGAAGAAAATGAAGTTGAAGAAAATTTTGACGATGTTGTTTTTGAATCAGAAGAAAATCAAACTGGTGAAGATTTGATAAAAAAATTAAGAGTAAAATTAAAGCAAACACTATCAGAAAAACAAGATTATTTAGAAGGGTGGCAGAGGGCAAAAGCGGATTTTATTAATTTTAAAAAAGATTCTATAGAAGAAAAAGGTAGATTAGTAAAATTTGCAAAAGCAGACTTAATTATTCAACTTGTTCCAGTCTTAGATAGTTTTGAAATGGCTATCGGTAATGAAAAAGGTGAGAAAGTTGAATTTCAAAATGAATGGCAAGTTGGTATGAAGCATATTCACTCTCAATTATTAAGTGTTTTAAAAGAAAATGGCGTTGAACAATTATCCCCTTTAGATGAAAAATTTAATCCGTCTCTTCAAGAGTCAATAGATATTATTGAAGTTGATGAAAACGAAAAAGATGGTATTATTTTAGAGGTTATACAAAAAGGTTATTCTTTAGATGGGGAAATAATTAGACCAGCTAAAGTGAAAGTTGGTGAATTTAAAAATGAAGATATAAAAACATAGAATATTAAGTTTTTTAGTGTTTTATATTTTTGTATTATTGTTTGATTATTAGATTAATGTATCCCTAAGCCATCATAGATGGTCGGGCAAGAAAAAATATTATGTCAAAAATTTTAGGAATTGATTTAGGAACAACAAATTCAGCAATGGCTATTATTGAAGGAGGAGAAGCCAAAATTATTGAAAATGCTGAAGGAGCAAGAACTACCCCTTCTGTGGTAGCTGTTTCAAAAACCGGTGAAAGGCTCGTTGGCCAATTGGCGAGAAGACAAGCAGTCACTAATCCTAACAATACTGTTTTTGGTATTAAGAGATTTATTGGCCATACCTATGATGGTAAAGAGGCTCAAAAAGATAAACTAACAGTTCCCTATGAAATACATAAGTCATCTACTGGTGGCGTTGAAATAAAGATGGGTGAAAAAAATTATAGCCCGGAAGAAGTTTCAGCTATGATTATTCAAAAATTAAAGACAGACGCTGAAGCGAAGTTAGGTGAAAAAATTACAGAAGCGGTTATAACTGTCCCTGCTTACTTTAATGACTCCCAAAGAAAAGCTACAAAAGATGCAGGTCAAATTGCGGGTTTAAATGTTAAGAGGATTATTAATGAACCAACTGCTGCTGCCTTGTCTTATGGTTTTAATAAAAAAAATGATCAACAAATTGTTGTGTTTGATTTCGGTGGTGGAACTTTTGATGTGTCAGTTTTGGAAGTTGGAGATGATACTGTAGAAGTAAAATCAACAGACGGAGATAGTCATATGGGAGGTAAAGATATTGATCAAAAAATTATAAAGTGGGTTATTGATGAATTTAAAAAAGACAGTGGAATTGATATCAGCAAGGACTCATTGGCTTTACAGAGGTTAGACGAATCAGCTGAAAAAGCAAAGTTGGAATTATCTACAGCCACAGAAACAGAAATAAATATCCCTTTTATTACTTCTAACGCCGACGGTCCTAAGCATTTGCTTATAAAAATGACACGAGCAAAATTAGAAGAATTAGCAAGTGAATATATAGATAGATCCATTGAAATAACTGAAAGGGCTTTGGAGGCTTCTCCTTTTGAGATTAAAGATATAGATGAAGTTATTTTGGTAGGAGGACAAACTAGAATGCCAGCCATTCAAAAAGCTGTTAAAGAATTGTTTAATAAGGAACCAAATCAATCTATTAACCCTGATGAAGTTGTTGCAACTGGGGCAGCAATTCAGGCTGGAATTTTACAAGGAGATGTAAAAGATGTTTTGTTACTTGATGTCATTCCTTTGTCTTTAGGAATTGAAACAATGGGGGGTGTAGCTACTAAATTGATAGAGAAAAATACAACTATTCCAACTTCAAGATCACAAATATTTTCGACAGCAGCTGATAATCAACCTTCTGTGGAAATTCATGTGATTCAAGGTGAGAGACCAATGGTTGCAGATAACAAAAGTCTCGGAAGATTTATTTTAGAAGGCATTTTACCATCACCTAGGGGCGTTCCTCAAATTGAGGTAACCTTTGACATAGATGCTAACGGTATTTTGAATGTTAAAGCTTCTGATAAAGCGAGCGGTAAGGAGCAATCAATTAGAATAGAAGCTAGTTCTGGTTTGTCAGATGCTGATGTTGAAAAAATGAAAAAAGATGCTGAATTACATGCTGAAGATGATAAGAAGAAACAAGAGATGATTGAGGCTAAAAATATGGCAGAACAATTAGTTTATACTTCTGAGAAAGCTTTAAAAGAAAATGAAGGGAAAATCTCGGAAGAAATAAAAAAGGATGTTCAAGAAAAAATCGATGCTTTGAAAAAAGTAAAAGATGGTAGTGATTTAGAAATTATTAAAAAAGAAACAGAAAATCTGTCTACAGCTGTTCAAAAAATTGGAGAGGAAGTTATGAAAAAGATGCAGGAAGAACAAGCCCCTAATCCTATGGACGGGCAAAGCAAACAAGCTCCTGCAGGTGGAGAGGCTCCAAAGGAGAATGACGAGAATATTCGCGATGCTGAGTACAAGCCCGAAGAAGCAGAAGATTCCAAACCTTCAGAGGAAAGTGATCCTGACGCTAAATAATTATGTCAAAAGACTACTATAAAATATTAGGAGTTGAAAAAAAAGCAACTAAGACAGAAATAAAAAAAGCTTTTCACAAATTGGCTCATAAATATCACCCAGATAAGAAAGACGGTGACGAGACAAAGTTCAAAGAAGCTAGTGAAGCCTATTCTATTTTGTCCGATGACAAGAAGAGAACCGAGTATGACACCTATGGGCAGTCTTTTGGTGGAAACGGAGGTCCACAGGGCGGTTTTGGTGGTTTCGGAGGGTTCTCACAAGGACAACAGGGCGGTTTTGAGTTTGATTTAGGTGATATCTTTGGAGACATCTTTGGAGGGAGGGGAAACAAAAAAGAAAGGGGTAGCGATATTTCTATTGATATTCAAATATCATTTTCTGAAGCAGTATTTGGTGTGAATAGAAAAGTTTTGATCACGAAAAACTCATTTTGTAGTAGTTGTAATGGAACTGGAGCGAAAAAAGGATCTCCAACAGAGACATGTTCAACATGTAACGGAAATGGAAAAATTCGCGAGACCAAACAATCTTTTTTTGGTACTTTTTCGAGTGTAAAGGCGTGTGAAAAATGTCACGGAACAGGAAAAATTCCAAAAGAAAAATGTCAGGATTGTCATGGAATTGGTATAGTAAAAAAACAAGAAGAAATTAACATTAAAATTCCAGCGGGGATAAACGACGGTGAAATGATTCGTTTAAGTGGAGCGGGAGAAGCTATCTCTGGTGGAGTTGCAGGGGATTTGTATATAAAAATCCGGGTAACACCTCATAAAGATTTTAAAAAAGAAGGGATTAATTTGAAAATGGATTTAGCTGTGAAATTGTCTGATGCACTGTTAGGATCTGAATACACAGTGGAAACATTAGACGGTAAAATAAAAGTTAAAATACCTAAAGGGGTTTCTCATGGAGAATTATTAAGGGTTCGTGATAAAGGAGTTCCTGTTAATGAAAGTCGAAGGGGAGATTTGCTTATAAAAATAAAGATAAAATTACCAAGCAAATTATCACGAAGAGCTAAGCAATTAGTTGAGGAATTAAAAGAGGAAGGAGTCTAAAAAAATTAAAACTAAAAAACTGGCAGAGATGATTCTCTGCCAGTTTTTTACTTTTCCCCATCCTCATTACTCAATCTCTCT
>JAGYLJ010000010.1 GCA_018401295.1 bacterium
AATGAGTTATTAGAGGTTAAAGGTTCTTCTCCATCAATATTATTAAGAGATAACAAAAATGGTGCATGGAACAAGGGCGATATTATTGGTGAACTTGGGTTTAGTGATTCTGATACTAGTGGCAGTGGTCCATACACAGTAGCGAAAATTCAGGCAATTGATACAGCAAGTTTAGATAATACAGGACCAAGAGTAGGACTTAGTTTCTTTACAACCGTAACTTATCATGATGATTTACAAGAGGTTATGAGAATCCAACATGATGGCAACGTCGGTATTGGCACAACTGCACCAAATGCTAAGTTGGAAGTTTATGACCTTGGAAATATAGCTGAAACAACAGTTATAGCAGGATATAGTCCAGAGGCATCTGCTGGTCTTGGAACTTATGGAGCACAGTTAGTTGCAATACAAGCACAAAATAATGCAAATGCTCATGGTGCTATATTCTCAAGTAAACATGCAGATTCTTATTCTTTGTTAGTTGGGCGACATGATACTGCATACAATAGTTTTGTTGTGAAAGGAAACGGCAACGTTGGTATTGGGACGACGGGACCAGTGACAAAACTAGACATCACAGGACAAGGAACAACTGGAACAGTAACACCATTATTGACATTATCAGCAAACGGATCTGCTGTTAGCGATGGAGCACAAATAAATTTTGCATATAATAAAACCAGCTCCGCTATTCTTAATGCAAGTATCTATGCTAAAAGTGTGAGTGGGGGAGGGGGGTCATTAACTTTAGCCACCGCTGCTTCGGATGGGGCAACTCCAGCTGCGGCACTAACAATTTTAAAGAACGGTAACGTCGGTATTGGGACGACGGGGCCACAGCGTAAACTTGATGTACTTAGTTCTGCTGGTAATCCAGTAAGTGGTGTCGCTCGAATTATGTCGACATCTGAATATGGATTGGAATTTGGAGGTTTTAACCAAACTCCATGGGGAATGTGGATGCAATCTGGATATTATGTTAGTGGTGGTGGAACATATACCTCAGCTGGACCTCTTGCAATAAATCCTAACGGTGGAAACGTCGGCATTGGGACAACGGCACCTTTGCGAAAATTACAAATTGAAGATGGAAGTTACGGTGGAAACTTTACTGATGGTTCGGCTACAGGAGACTTAATTATATCAGGTAATGCAAGGTCGGGGATTAATATTTTAACACCAAATACGTCTCAAGGATATCTTTCTTTTGGTGATCCAGAAACATTTCTCCAAGCTTACATCGAGTATAATCACAATGGTGGTGCAAATACAATGAAATTTCAAAACTCTGGAAATTTTATATTCACTACTGGCAACGTAGGCATTGGAACGACAGAGCCAGCTCAAAAGTTGCATATCGCAGGAACAGGCACTACAAGGATAGATATATCTAATACAGGAGGAGCAACAAGGCAATCGTTATATTCAGCCTTTGATGATAATAATAATTTTGGAATTGTAGAAGTATATGATTATAATGCTTCGGCAGGTCTTCCCCTGTTATTAAATCCAAATGGCGGCAACGTCGGCATCGGGACGACGGCACCGATAGCAAAATTGGATGTTAGTGGACCTAGTTCAGGAGGGAGAGTGGTGAAACTCGGCCCTTACTATGTTATGCATTCTTACAATGGAACTGTGTCATCAACTAGTGGTAGTTGTACAATAAGAATTGAACCTAATAAATCTGGTTATAAGAGAGTAATAGCTAAAATTACAATGATTGGTGGTAGAGGGGGAAACAGTACTCCGGAGATATATTTGGAGCGTAATGTTGCCTTTAGACAGTATATAGGCGAAGATACATGGTCTGAAATTAGAGACCAAGACGATATTACAAACTATGTAAGCCATGGAGTAATTGGAGATTTTGCAATAGTAACTACAGATGCTGCAGAAATGAGTTACACTTTGAATGTAGGTGGTAACCCTATGACTAGTTTGTACGTATTAGTAGAATTGAGAGGAGATGCACAGGACTATGATGTGACAGTAACATATATATAAAACAAATTTAAATAAATGAAAATTAATACTACAAGTAAGAAGTTTAAAAAGTTGTGTGTTCAACCAATGAAAAAGATTTTTTGATATGGTATAGTTGTTTATAGATAGTTTTTGTTGAAAATAAAACAAAACAAGAAAGGGGGTGATTAAGATGGGTAAAAAAAGCAAAGGAAGATACCAACATCAGAAGACAAAGAAAAGAACACCTATCAAAAAGTTCAATACAGACACTTTGGGTGCAGGGGCTCATAAACCTAAAAAATTTAAGGACTTACATAGAAGCAGGAAAGGGGGAAGTTATCTTGGACGTTAATAAGCCACCACTTTTTAGAAGGAGCCCTACTTGGATAGTGGGGCTTTTTAATTTAGGTGGATTTTACCGAGGAACTCTTTGATGAGACCTTTAATTTCCATAGAAGAAAGGACAATATTAGTTTGACTGGCGCTTAATTTGGATTGCTGAATAAGTTCGTTACGCTCTTTTGGTTCTTTAAGTAGTTCTAGAATTTGTTGTTCTTCCTCTGAACAATTACTAAAATCTAATTTATCTTGTGTTGGTTGGTTGTCCAGATTAAAACCTAAAGTTCTCAGTAAATCTTGACTGTTGGTAATAGCAGTAGCTCCTTCTCTTAACAGCCTATTAGAACCAATAGCATAATGAGAAAATATAGAAGCGGGAACAACACAGATTTCTCGATTGTAATCAAGAGCCAGACGAGCGGTGATGAGAGTGCCTGATTTTTCGGTGGCTTCAATAATAAGTGTGGCTTTAGACAAACCTGCCATAACACGATTACGTTGAGGGAATGTCCAAGGACTAGCTTCTTCTTTTGGGTCAAATTCTGAAAGTAAAGTTCCTCCTGAATTTAAAATTTGTTTGGCTAAAACTTTATTTGACTTGGGGTAGAGCACGGAATCATCAATCCCTGAACCGGGGACAGCAATGGTCTTTAAATTTGTTTCTAGAGCTATTTTGTGGGCAATTCCGTCTATTCCTAAAGCCAATCCAGAAATAATAGTAATATCGTAGCCTCTTAAACCAGAAATAAGTTTTTCACAAACATCTTTGCCATATTGGGAGTATCTTCTGGAGCCAACCACTGTTAAAAAAGTAGAATTCCAATCGGGTTTTTGCCCGCGGTAGTTTAATTGCTTAGGAGAATCGTTTATTTCAAGGATAGATTCTGGCCAGTCTTGTTTTTTAAGTTGTTTAATTTCGTCCATTTTAATACTTTTTTAATTTTAACATTTCTGATAAGATTAAAACAACGAAATGTTAATTATTAATATGGGAGGTTGTAGGTTGAAAGTGGAAAGTTGTAAAATTTTCACAAAGCGAAAATTTTAGTAATCCACGTTCTAACTTCTACTTTCTACCTACTAAATTTATGTTAGATATAAAATTTATAAGAGAAAATAAGGATTTAATTGTCGCTGGTGCAAAAAAGAAACACATTGACTTTAATATTGAAAAATTATTGGAAACAGATGACGAAAGAAGAGGTTTGTTAGCCACAGTTGAAAGAATGAGAACTGAACAGAATGTTTGTACGGAAAAAATTTCTAGAACTCCTAATGAAAACGACCGAGCTAGATTTATTGTTGAAATGCAAGACCTAAAGGTAAACCTAAAAGCAGAAGAAGAAAGGTTAAAAAAAGTTATGAATAAATGGAGGATGGAAATGTTACAGGTTCCTAATATTCCAGATATGTCTGTTCCCGATGGGGCTTCCGATGAGGAAAATAAAGAAATAAAAGCTTGGGGTGAAAAAACAGTCTTTGATTTTGAACCAAAAGATCATGTTGAGATTATGAATAATCTGAAAATGGTTGATTTTGAAAGAGGGACAAAGATTCATGGATTTAGGGGTTACTATTTGATAGGGGATGGAGCTCGTTTATGTTGGGCAATTTGGAATTATGCTAATGACTTTTTCGGAGCCAAAGGTTTTGTACCGATGATTCCACCAGCTATTGTTAAAAAAGAAAATTTATACGGGACAGGACACTTACCTAACGATGTGGATGACGTTTATTGTACTCAGGATGAAGATTACTTAATTGGGACGGCAGAAATTCCAGTAACAGGTTTCCATTCTGGTGAAGTTTTGAAAAAAGAAGAACTACCTAAAAAATATTTAGGATTTTCTCCTTGTTTTAGAAGGGAAGCGGGAAGCCATGGCAGAGACACGAGAGGGCTTATTCGAGTAAATGAATTCTTTAAAGTAGAGCAAGTGATTTTGTGTGAGGCTAATCACGAAGAATCAGTAAAATGGCATGAATGGATTAACCGTAACACAGAAGAATTTATTGAATCTTTAAATATTCCTTATCACACAGTAATAAATTGTGGTGGTGATTTAGGGCAGGGACAAGTTAAAAAATATGATATTGAATTATGGGTGCCAGGGGAAAATAAATATAGAGAGATTAGTTCAGCTTCTTATTTCCATGATTTTCAAGCTCGTAGATTTAACATCAAATATAAGGATGGTGACCCGAATCCTGCTGACGGGCAAAGAGACAAAGCTCGTTATGTCCATACTTTAAATTCAACAGCAATTCCAACCCCTAGAATTCTAGTTTCTTTAGTAGAAAATTTTCAGCAAGCCGATGGCTCAGTTAAGATACCAGAAGTTCTACAAAAATATATAGGAAAAGAAGTTATATCCTTAGGCTAAAATCTTCCCTGTTAAATAGTTTATTTTGGAAAAATAAAATTAAGATTTGATAAAAATTAATGAGCGAAAGACGAATAAAACAAAAATGTATTACTAATTTTGAAATTTTTAATTATAAAAAGATCAAATCTTATTTAACAGGGTAAATATGGCTAAGTATATTTCTAAAAGAGCCATAGAAAGGCAAAGGAAGAGATTTCGAAGAAGGGTTATTTTAATTTTATTATCCTTGGTGTTATTGTTATCTTCTACGTCGTGGTTGAGCGGTCTGGAAAAAATTAATATACAAAATATAGATGTCACTGGTAACTTCGTCCTCAGAGAGAACGATATCTTGAAAATAGTGGATGACAATATCTCTGGAAAATATTTGTGGTTATATTCTAAAAGAAATATTTTATTTTACCCTAAGTCAAAAATAGAAAAAGATTTATTAGAATCTTTCTCTCAAATAAAAGATCTAAAAATTAAGTTAAAAGATTTCCGTTCCATCGATATAGGGATAACCGAAAGAAAACCGTATGCACTTTGGTGCGATGATTTGCTAGGGGAACATTGTTATTTTATGGACGGATTAGCTTATCTTTATGACGAAGCGCCTAATTTTTCTAATAATACTTATTTTAAGTATTTTGGAGGTATTAGCGGAGTTTCAACTTCCACTCCAGTTCAGCAAGTTTTGAGACAAACATATTTTGGAGAAAAAGATAGTAAGCATTTCGGAGAAGTAAATTTATTTATAAGACTTTTGAAGGATATAAATATAGATAGTTATAAATTAGTCGTAAAAGAGAATAACGATTATGAATTGTTTTTTGATAATAATAGTCGTTTGATTTTTGATGGTAATCAAAACTTTGACGAAATTTTTGAAGATTTACAAGCTTTTTTGATTGAGCTGGGTGATTTAAAGGATAGAGAGTTTGAATATATTGATTTAAGATTTGATAATAAGGTGGTATATAAGTTTAGGGATTAGGTACTGTAAGAAACTTTTGTATTATCATCATGGAAAATTTTTGGGAAAAATTAAAAAAAGAAAAAAAGCCATTTTTTTGTTTGGCGCCTATGGCCGATGTGACTGATGCGGCTTTTCGACAAATTGTGGCAAAGTATGGTAAACCAGATGTAATGTTCACTGAGATGGTGGCTTGTGATGGTTTGTGTTCCGTGGGAAAAGAAAAGTTATTACAAATTTTAGAGTTCTCTGAAATAGAAAGACCTATTGTTGCCCAATTGTTTGGTTCTCGCCCTGAGAACTTTTATGAATCAGCAAAGTTGATAAAAGAACTTGGTTTTAATGGAATTGATATTAATATGGGTTGTCCTCAAAAAAATATCTTAAAACAAGGAGCTGGATCAGATTTAATTAATTCCCCAAATTTAGCTAGGGAGATAATTCAAGCTACTAAGAACGGATCAGGAGGGTTGCCCGTTTCTGTAAAAACTAGAATCGGTTTCAATAAAAATGAATTAGAAACTTGGTTACCGATTTTGTTGGAAGAAAAACCAGCTGTTATTACTATCCACGGGAGAACTAAAAAAGAAATGTCCAAAGTTTCTGCTCATTGGGATATTATCAAAAAGGGAGCAGAAATGGCGGAAGGTTCGGGAGTTTTGATTATAGGAAACGGAGATGTTCAAGATTTGGAGGATGGTCAACAAAAAGCACAAGGGAGTAGGGTAGATGGAATAATGATCGGACGAGCAATACTAGGAAGACCTTGGTTATTTCAAGACTTATATGCCGGACCCCCAAGTTTTGAAAAGAATATGAGGATTCTGGTGGAACATATTGAATTATTTGAAGAGAAGTATGGGGAAGGTCAAGAAGATCATAAGCGTATTAAAAATTTTGCTATGATGAAAAAGCATATAAAAGCCTATTTATCTGGTTTAAGGGGTGCAAAAGAGCTAAGGATTAAATTAATGGATTGCAACAATGGAAAAGAAGCTAAAAAGTTAATCAGTTCAATGCTTTGACTTTAATTTTTGGTTTTGATAATCTTTTAAATGGAATGTCCTTATATTATATAATAAATAAACTCCGTTAGAGAATGTAAGGAATAAATCTCTAACGAGATCAAAAAGAAGGAGGTGAAAATTTTCGGCAAAGGGATAGAAAAAAACAGGGATAAAAACATGAAAGGAGTAAGAAATAATGGATGGAATTTCTGGTTTTGGTCATCTGTCTGATTTTAACTGGGCGAAAGCATCTACCAGTCCTTCAGCGAAGCGAATTGTTTTAGGAAGCTATGCACAAATCGCTCAATCGATAGAAAATGGTTCTGACGGGAAACAACCAGTTTCTAAAGAAGAAGAGGACGAAGGTTTTTTTAAACCTTATGGCAGAGAGAAAATTTCCATAAAAGATGTCCTCGGACCTTTCACGCACAGAGAAAAAGTTCCATATTTTGCAGCAGTTGTCTGATCCTCATTCTTTTTTATTTAAGCGGGAACCGTAAGGTTTCCGCTGTTTTTTATATCAAATTAAAAAGTTAACCTAAAATAAAAAACACTTGGAGGTTGAACCTCCAAGTGTTTTTTAATATGTTCTTCTATATCTATAAGCCGGATTCTGTTTACCCGACCATCGTGAGATGGTTTAGGGTTTGATAGTCATTTATCTGGGAAGATTGTTACCAATCTCCTCGAGCGGCACTCCGAGCACCTCGCTCTCGCTTGGTGCTCAAGTCAAAAATTTGTAAAGTCCATAAAGTTTATAAAGTTAAAAATTTGCTTTGCAAATTTTTTCCTTTCGACTTTCTACTTTTAACTTTCGACTCGAGCATCTCACGATAGTGAGATGCCCGGCACGACCTTGCACTTAGGTAAGGATTTAGCCGTTTCACCCCCTCACCCAGAACAGTGCCAACAAATTAAAATTTGTCAAAAACTTAACTAAATTCTAATTTACTCATTTTATCCTGTTTGTGCTATTAAAATGTTTGTGCAACAAACAGCACTGTTCTGGGTGAGGGACTACACCCCAAAAGGGATGCCTAAAATCCTTTCGAATTTTAGCGTCTCTGCTCGCACCTCATGAGCACCTCGCTCTCGCTTGGTACCCGAGTCAAAAGTCTGTAAAGTCCACAAAGTCTGTAAAGTCAAAAAATTTGTAAAGCAAATTTTTTCCTTTCGACTTTAAACTTTTAACTTTCGACTTGAGTATCTCACGACAGTGAGATGCTCGACGGGTGTTACCCGCTACCATGCTGCATCCCCGAAGGGAAGCAAGTGTCCGGACTTTCCTCCAAGCACCTCGCTCTCGCTTGATGCTCAAGTCAAAAGTCCATAAAGTCCATAAAGTCTGTAAAGTCAAAAAATTTGCTTTACAAATTTTTTTACTTTCGACTTTCAACTTTTAACCTTCGACTCGAGCATCTCACGATAGTGAGATGCTCAGTAACTATCCGATATAAAAGAACATGCTTATTTTATACCATAAATATAAGTATTTGACGAATTATTAACAAATAATATTTCCCACCTATCTGACATTGTAGTATAATAATACATAATAATATGGCTGAAAAAAAGAGTTTTGATAAGATTTTTGCGATTATAGTGGCTGTTTTGGTTTTGTTGGGTTTTTTATTGTTTGTTTCTGCTTCTCTAGGATTGTTAGCGGAAGAGGATGGAGCTAGGTTTTCTTCAATTTTCTTTAGTCAATTTGTCTTTGGTCTTGGACTAGGACTAGTTTTTTTATTTATTCTTTCAAAGATTCATTATCGTAAATATAAAAAATATGCATTTTATATCTTTATTACTTCTTTGGTTGTGTCTTGTTTAGTGTTTATCCCTGGTCTAGGTTTTGAACATAACGGAGCTCGACGTTGGCTGTCTATCTTAGGGATGTCTTTTCAACCGGCTGAATTTCTTAAATTTGCTTTTGTTTTATATTTTGCAACATTGTTATCTTCTTTAAAACCTAAACTTAATAATTGGAAATTCAGTATTCTGCCCGTATTAATATTGTTAGCGGTTCTTTCTATTCTTGCATACTTACAACCAGATTACGGAACCTTTGTTGTTATAGCCATGACTGCCATGGTTATGCTTTTTGTTTCTGGCATCCGTCTTAAACATTTTTTTACGGCTGTCTTAATAATGCTAATTAGCGCTATTCCTATTGTAATTTTAAAACCATATATTTGGCAGAGATTACTGACGTTTTTTCAACCGGGAGGGGACCTAGCCGGAGCTGGTTACCAGATAAAACAATCTTTGATTGCTATCGGTTCTGGTGGTTTATTTGGAAAGGGTTTTGGTAAAAGTATTCAGAAATTTGGTAGTTTACCAGAATCAATCGGGGATTCAATTTTCTCAGTAACTGCTGAAGAATGGGGTTTTATTGGAGCATCTTTCTTGGTTATAATATTCTTCCTCTTTACCTACCGTGGTTTAAAAATAGCTTCTAAATCTATTGATTCCTTTGGTGGACTATTGGTAGTAGGACTTGTTATACTAATAGCATCACAGTCATTTGTTAATATGGGTTCAATGTTAGGAGTTTTCCCTATGATTGGAATGCCTTTATTGTTTGTTAGTAAAGGAGGAACAGCTTTATTGTTTACTTTGGCTGAGGTAGGAATAATTTTGAATATCTCTAAATACCAAAAAAAATAGTTTAAAATTAATTTAATTAAATACCATGAAAATTTTACTTGCAGGTGGAGGCTCAGGAGGTCATTTCTATCCTTTAATTGCTGTAGCAGAACAAATAAATGAAATTGTAAAACAGGATAAACTTATTAAGCCAGAGATTTTTTATCTATCTGATAGGCCTTATGATAAAAAGAAACTTTTTGAAAATGATATTACTTTTAAGAAAATATCAGCAGGTAAAGTAAGAAGATACTTTTCAATTTTAAATTTTTTTGATTTATTTAAAACTGGTTGGGGTTTTATAAAATCATTTTTCGTGGTTTTTAGTATTTTCCCAGATATAGTATTTAGTAATGGAGGAAATGTGAGTTTCCCGGTCTTATTAACAGCAAGAATATTTAGAATTCCAGTCATTATTCACATTTCAGATTCCGTTCCAGGAAGGACCAATGCCTGGGCTGCTAAATTTGCTAGGAAAGTATCTCTTGGTTTCCCAGGAGCTGGAGAATTTCTAAAGGTTAAAAAAGAAAAAGTTGCGGTGTTAGGGAACCCTGTTAGAAAGGAGTTGATGCAGACACTCTCGGAAGGGGCGGCAGAATTTTTAGGTCTAAGTAATAGTATTCCAACGATATTAATTTTAGGAGGTTCTTATGGTTCAGCCATGATAAATGAGAGGGTCATAGATGCTCTACCGGAATTAATAGAAAAGTATCAAATTATTCACCAAATAGGAAAAGCCTCTTTTGATGAAGTGAATAATAGAGCCAAAATTGTTTTAGAAAATAATGAATACAAAGAGAGATATAAATCCTTCCCTTACTTAAATACTTTAGGTATGAAGATGGCGGCTGGTATAACGGAATTAGTTATTTCTAGAGCAGGGGCGGGATCTATTTCAGAAATAGCTACTTGGGGTTTACCTAGTATCATTATTCCGATCCCAGAAAAAGTAAGTAGTGATCAAATTAAAAATGCTTTTGCCTTTGCTAGAATGGGGGCTGCTGTTGTTATTCAACAGGAAAACTTAACAACTAGTATTCTTGTTTCGGAGATCAACCGTTTAATGGAAAGTGAAGAAAAAAGAAAAGAGTTAGGAGATAATGCTAAGAAGTTTGCAAAGCCGGATTCAGCACAAAAAATTGCTAGAGGAATTATAAATATTGCTTTAGAACACGAAAAATAATATGGAGGAAAATGTAAAAAAAATAAGAGTAAGATTCGCCCCGTCACCAACGGGATCAATCCATATTGGAAATTTAAGAACAGCCTTATTTGCTTGGTTGTTTGCAAGAAATAATCAGGGAGCTTTTCTTGTTCGGGTTGAAGATACAGATAGAAAAAGATTGGAGGAAGATTCTCTTAAAAAGATATTTGAAGCTCTCAAATGGGTCAATCTAAGTGTTGATGAAGGAGTTTTTTTAAATGAAAATAATGAGATTTCTCAAAAAGGGGAATTGGGTCCATATATTCAATCAGAGAGGTTAGAAATCTATCAAAAGTATATTCAGGAACTATTAGAAAATGGAAAAGCTTATTATTGTTTTTGTTCGGAAGAACGTTTGGAAGAAGTTCACAAAAAACAACAAGCAGAAAAACAACCATTGATGTATGATAAAAAATGTCGTGATTTAGATTCTGAAGAGGTTCAAACTAAAATTAAAAATGGAGAAAAATATGTTATCCGAATGAAAATTCCTGAAAATGAAATAGTTAAATTTAATGATAAGGTTTTTGGTAAAATTTCAGTAAAGACGGAAATAATAGATGATCAAGTTCTAATAAAAGCTGATGGATTTCCAACTTATCATTTTGCCGTAGTGGTGGACGACCATCTGATGGAAATTTCTCATATTTTTAGAGGAGAAGACTGGATTCCCAGTACACCTAAACATGTATTGCTCTATAATTTTTTGGGATGGGAGATTCCAACCTTTGTGCACCTACCAAATGTTTTAGGAGAAGACAAAAAGAAACTTTCTAAAAGAGAAGGAGCTGTCAGTGTTGAAGATTTTAGAAAGAAAGGCTATTGCCCAGAAGCTTTGATTAATTTTTTAGCTTTGATAGGTTGGAATCCAAAAACTGAGCAGGAAATATTTTCTCTTGAGGAATTGATTAAGAAATTTAGCATAGAAGGGTTAAACAAAGCTGGGGGTGTGTTTAATTACCAAAAATTAAATTGGTTTAATAAAGAATACATTAAAGTGATGAGCGAAGATTTATTTGAAAAAAATGTTTTGGAATTTTTGTCAGAAGATTTGAAAGAAAAAATTTTGGGGAATTCAAGTGCTTTCAAAAAAATTCTGCCAGTACTAAAAGAAAGAATTGAAAAATTTGAAGATATTTCAGAAATGGCGAAGGCAGGGGAGTTAGAATATTATTTTAGCCAGCCTGAATATGAGATAGAAAAAATTCTTTGGAAGGAAGAAAAGGATCTAAACCAGGCTAAAGTTCACTTGGAAAAGATAATAAGTTCTCTAGAAGGGGTGACTTCTTTTAAGGAGGAAGAAATAAAAACTAAAATTTGGGATTATGCGACAGAACAGGGTAGAGGTTCTGTTCTTTGGCCTATGAGATACGCTTTATCTGGCAAGGATAAATCCCCAGACCCTTTTGTTTTAGCTGAAATATTAGGAAAAGAAGAAACTATTAAGCGCCTACAATATGCTATCGGAAAAATTAATTAAAATAATAAAAATTAAAAACATCACTTGGAAACCGGGTTTCCAAGTGATGTTTTTGTTGACGATATTCTTCGGGTTAATTTATCCATTTGGAATTAACGGTGCTCAAATTGATGAATTGAGAGCTGAAATATCTAAAAAAAGTTTAGAGATGAATAAACTAGAAGAAGAGATAACTACGTGGGAAAAAGAGATCGTTGTTATTGGACAAGAAAAACAAAGTCTGAGTAGGGATGTTCAACAATTAGATACTACCCAAAAAAAATTAAATTCAAGTATTTATCTAACTAGTAGTCAAATTAATACAACGGAGTTAAAGATAGAGGAACTGGATATTCAAATAGAAGAAAAAATTAATGATATTGAGAAAAATTCTATGGCTTTAGCTGAAGCTATTAGAATAATTAATGAAAAAGAAAGTTATTCTTTTCTGGAGGCGATGCTAGCAGGAGATTCGATTTCAGAGTTATGGACTGATTTGGATGATCTTCAAAAGGTTCAGGTTGAGATAAAAAATAAAACTAACACATTAAAAAATTTAAAGGTTGAATTAATTGCTGATAAAGAAAAATCCGAAGAAGAAAAAGAATATTTATCTAGTTATAAAATTAAATTAGCTGACCAAAAAGAAATTGTAGAAAATAACCAAGTAGTAAAGAGTAAATTATTAACTGAAACAAAAAATAAAGAGTCAAATTATCAAGCTATTCTTGATGAGAAGAAGAAATTAAGAGACCAGTTTGAAGCAGAGTTAATGGCAATTGAAGATGAATTACGTTTAGCTGTTGATCCTAATAGTATTCCCGAAGCAGGAAGAGTGGTTTTATCATGGCCAACCGATAAAGTTTACATTACACAATTTTTTGGTAGGACAGCTTTTGCCACTAGGAACCCTACGGTTTACGGCGGGAGTGGGGAACACAACGGTGTTGATTTTAGAGCTTCGGTTGGAACAGATATTAAAACAGTGTTAAGTGGAACAGTAACCGCGGTAGGAGATACTGACGCTGCTTGCCCAGGGGCTTCCTACGGGAAATGGGTTCTAGTTAAACATAATAATGGTTTGTCATCTTTGTATGGACATCTTTCTTTGATTAAAGTATCTGTTGGACAAATTTTGATTACAGGGGATACGATTGGTTATAGTGGAAATACTGGATATTCAACTGGTCCTCATTTGCATTTAACAGTTTATGCTACTCAAGGACTAAGCGTACAAAATTATAACTTTAAATCTTGTAAAGGTAAGTCAACCATAATGCCTTTAGCCTCAAGGGAGGCTTATCTGAATCCTCTCCAATATTTGCCAAAATATAAATAGAGTTTTGTATCACTCAATTATTTATTTGCTGATAGTTCAATAAAAAATAGCCATTAATCCTTATTTTAATAAGGATTGACAATAGAGGCTGAAAGTGGCACTCTGTGGTTAGGTAGAGTTTGTACTTTTTATAGACATCCAAGGAAGAGGGGAGGAAATATGTCAAAAGAAAATATCGTCAAAAAACTTGAGGAACATTATGAGGAAGTTAATCGCGCTCATGATGAAATTGTTGAGGAACTCAGAAAAGATGCCTCACGTCTGGAGAAAAAGCTTTCCACGATGGAAAAGGAGAAACGAAATGCGGAATAGAAAAAAAGAAGTTAAAGGAGATGTTGATAAACTTTATGATGTGATGTGTCATCTTCAGATAAGGGAGGAGGGAGATCGTTTAAAGGAGGTTATCAATAGCGTTACAGGGGACTTAGAACATTTGATATTAAAGTTTGAAATAGGGATGATTGGAGGTCTCGACGAGGTTAAAGAAGATATTGTTGCCACTTTGAGTAAGTTGAATGCTTGCACCCAAAAAGAATGGAAGATAGGTGATCTAATTCCTGGGTATAAAAGAAGTTAAAAAAAGAAGTAAAAGGGTCAGCTTGGAGAAGCTGGCCCTATTTTTTTGGCCTTTTAGGTTTGTGGGGGTTTGGGTTTTAGGTTAAAATGTAAATAATATGGAAAATACTAGAAAGAAAATAAAAATATGAGTGAAAAAGATATTTTAAATTTAATAGAGAAAGATGAGTGGATGATGGGAGTCTTAAAAATTGCAGAGGATCTTGGTTTTCCTGATTGGGTTATCGGAGCTGGGTTTGTAAGAAATAAAGTGTGGGATCATCTACATGGATTTTCAAATTCAAAAGTTGATACAAATGATATTGATTTGGTTTATTTTGACCCAAGAGGAAATGATAAAGAAGCAGACAAGCTATTATCTCAAAAATTAAAAGAACAAACTGGAATTAATTGGGAAGTTAGAAATCAATTTTATATGCACGAAAAAAATAAAGTTTTACCTTATAAATCTACCACGGATGCACTTTCTCACTGGCCAGAAACAGCAACAGGCTTAGGAGTTAGACTTAAAAAGGGAAACTTAAAACTTATCGCTCCTCAAGGAATAGATGATCTATTAAATTTAATTATAAGACCTTGCCCAAAATTTCCTGGCGGATTAAAAAAAGTAAAAGAAAGAGCAGAGATAAAAAAATGGTTTAAAAAATGGCCTAAACTTAAATTTTTTACTAGTTAATTAAAAAAAATAAATGGAGGAGTTTATAAGAGGACTTCCTAAGGCGGAGTTACATGTTCATATTGAGGGGACTTTTGAACCAGAATTGATTTTTAAGATTGCAGAGAGAAACTCTATTCCTCTTGAAGAAAAATCAGTGGAAGAGCTAAAAAAAGCTTACGAGTTTAATAATCTCCAACAATTTTTGGACATCTACTATAAAGGAGCTAGCGTCTTAATTAAAGAAGAAGATTTTTATGATTTGACTATGGCCTATCTTGAAAAAGCTCACAGTGAAAATATTCTGCATACAGAAATATTTTTTGATCCACAGACTCACACTAATAGAGGGGTTAAATTTTCAACAGTGATTAATGGAATATCTAGGGCAATGGACAATGCCCAAAAAGAGTGGAAAATTTCATCAAAACTAATAATGTGTTTTCTTAGAGACTTAAGTACTGAATTCGCCATGCAAACACTGGAAGGAGCATTGAAATATAAAAAGATTGTGGCGGTAGGATTAGATTCTGCTGAAGTGGGTAATCCACCTTCTAAGTTTAAAGAAGTTTTTGATTCTGCTAGGAAAGCAGGGCTATTGACTGTTGCTCATGCTGGTGAAGAGGGAAGTTCAGAATATGTTTGGGAAGTTCTTAATTTACTAAAAGTTTCTAGGGTTGACCATGGAAATAATTCTCTGAATGATGAAAAATTAGTAGAAGAGCTGGTAAAAAGACAAATTCCATTAACGGTTTGCCCTTTGTCTAATTACAAATTAAAAGTAGTTAAAGATTTAAAGCAACATCCTTTGAAAATAATGTTGGATAAAGGTTTGAAGGTAACTGTGAATTCAGATGACCCCGCTTATTTTGGAGGGTATATTAATGACAATTATTTAGCTATGGAAACAGCTTTAGAGTTAACTAAGGGTGATCTTGAAGTATTAGCTAAGAATTCTTTTGAAGGTTCTTTTTTGAATGATTTGGAGAAGAAAGAGATGATTTCAAAAGTGGAAGAGTATGTTAAAAAAAGCTAAGGGTATTTTTATTAAAAAAAGTGTAAAATAAGAATATGAAATTTAAACAAAATCTAGAATTAAAACATTATTGTGATAACTTTCAAGAAATCAGAAAGATTTTAAAAAAGATAGGGGCAAAAAAAGATAAAGTTAAAAAACAAAAAGATTATTTTTTTAATCTTCCTCAAGAAAAGCAAAAACAAAAAGCTCGACTTAAATTAAGGGTTGAAAATAAAAAGATGACTCTTGTTTATTATGAACGACCTGATTTTGTATCAGGGAAAGATACTTCATCTGATATAGCTCTATTAGAGGTTGATGAGCTAACACTAAAGTTCTTAGAAAAATCACTAGGAGTTTCGGCTATTGTTGAGAAAAAACGCGAAGTCTGGCGTAAGCAAAATACAGTTTTTCATCTTGATACAGTTAAAGATGTAGGAATGATTTTTGAGGTTGAACTTCAAAAAGAAGGTTTAATTACAGAAAAAGATAAAGAAATATTTTCAAATTATCAAAAGGTACTAACTCCAGCCATTGGAAAAGTAATAAAAGGATCTAATATAGACTTAGTTTTAAATAAGAAGAAAAAATAACTTAGTTCAAGATTAAAATAGAGTATAGTGGACATCTGGTCCATGAGAGGAGGATTGGATGATTTTATTTTCTTGTTCTAGTTCGTTGAGATATTTAAGAGCAGTCTTGCTGGAGACGTCTAAAAGTTCTTCAACATCTTCGCGAGTAATACCTTTCTTTCTGTCTTCAATACTACAATTAGCTAAGGCTTTTTGGTGGTCGAGTTCTCTTGTTAAAAATTCTAGAATTTTTTCTTTTCGTTCTTCGGTTCTTTCATCAAAAGCACCTTGGGCTTTATTTCGCATGTCTGTTTTTTCCTCTTCGGTTTTTCCTGATAAAGAATTATTGTTTTGGAAAGCAATTCTTTTGAGAGCACGGAATTTGGCTAGTTTTTTTCCTAAAATAAAACCGATTATTCCGACAATTGCTAGGATTAGATAGTTCATAATTTTATTATATAACATTAAAAAAGGGAGTGCCATAAGGTAGATATTCTCTATTATTTATAGTATTGATTATTCTTGATTTAATACGTTAAATATATAGTTAGTTTTCCCCAATTTCCCCTCTCTTTCTCACTAAATTCAAGTTATAATTAACAACAAACCATAAAGAAATGGGGGTGTTTTAATGTAGAACTTAAATAGAGAAAAAAATAAAAAACTCCAAACCATTAAAAATGGTCGGATAAGCCATAAAAACCTAACGGTCGGGTAAGCAAAAAAAAATATTGATGAAAATCAAAATAACAACGACAAAATTAATAACTCTCATTGTATTAACAATGATGTTTATTAATACGGTAAACGCCTCCTTCACCGAACCCACAACAGCCCCATCCTCTTCAGATCAAGACTTTCCCCAAAACATCCTAGGAGCTAACAATAACAACAATGACTTTGATTCTACCAATGTCACAGCTAATAACGATGGTAGTCTCATAGAAAGACTAGAATACATCATTACATCTCTCTCCTCCCTCTGGACAAAAGTAGGTAACTTACTCTATTACAACACAGGTAATGTAGGTATAGGTACCTCCACACCTTCTGCTCTCCTCGAAGTCTCAGGAGATGGACAATCAGCTCTCAAAGTCACAGATGTCACTAACTCTATTACCACAGGTATCTGGTCAGGTACTACTCAAGGCTCCATAGGAACTCTAACTAATACAGA
>JAGYLJ010000011.1 GCA_018401295.1 bacterium
CCTAAATTTAGGTTTAGAAATAAGGGGAGGTGGGGAGAAAGTTATTAAAATGAATTTAAGGTTATTTTTTAGCTACATAATTTTTTATTACCTCCTATATCCCTACCCCAAAAACAGATTCTAAAACTTGTTTTCTGACATCCTTACTAAACAAAAAACCACCATGTCCAGACCACAAATCCTGATGATTTGAATCCACAACATTAGAGAAAGGATACAAAACTACCGGGTCAATATAACCGCCAAAACTATAAATCGGAACATCCACATCATCGGGAGCCCTTAAAAAATCTTTTGAATCATCTAGACCAAGACCATTCATTTGGTGTGGTGATGCCATTGTTACTAGTTTAACAACATTAGCCTTTTCAGTTCTACTAATCATAGTCTTAGCTAAAACACCACCATAACTATGAGATATTATTATGGTTGGTTTACCATCACTTAAAATTTCAACACCTTCCTTTACAATCTCTTCTGTTTTATCATCTTGCCAGTAAAAGTAATAAACGTTATCCAAAAAAATAATTTCTTTATCTGGGAAATTAGTGTCCAAATCTTCCACCCACCTATCTAAATAAAATTTAGGTGTATTAATACCAGGAACAAACAAAATCCTCTCAAATTTCATATTGCTTGTATCAATATCCAAATGGTTCACTCCCATTCCAGAAAAATGATTCAAAACTGAAACGATTAACAACAGAAAAAATATTAAAACAATTTTTTTAGATATTTTAATAAACATATTAACTAAACCTAAATCTTTATTTTTCCTTATCAACCAGACCTAATAATTTATTATCAACTTCTGATGAAAAATGTTTCGGTTCTATTCCACTAAGAATCAAAAGTTTTTCATACTCATCTCTTTCTAGTGTTTCAACCTCCATCAACTTTTTAGAAATCATTTCCAAGGTCTTCCTGTTATTTTCTAAGATATCACTAACTCTTCCAATCATCTCTTTTATTATCTTATCAACTTCCCTGTCTATCTCCCTAGCAGTTTCTTCTGAATAAAGAATTTCATTAGAAGAATAATTTGGTAAAAACATTTTACTGGATTTTTCAAAAGCAATTGGACCCAATTTTTCAGACATACCATACCTCGTCACCATATTCCTAGCTAATTTAGAAGCTACCTGCAAATCATTAGAAGCACCAGTTGTTACATCACCAAAAATCATTTTTTCCGTTAAATAGCCACCTAAAGAAACACCAATATCATCTAAAAAGTATTTTCTAGAATAAAGACTTTTTTCTTCATCAGGTAATTTAATTGTATATCCGGCTGCCTGCCCTCTCGATATAACAGAAATTTTATGGACTGGATCAGCGTTTTCTAATAAAGTAGCCGTTAAAGCATGGCCCACTTCATGATAAGCAATAATTTCCTTTTCTTTTTTTGTGATAATGTGACTTTTCCTTTCTGGACCAAGCATAACTTTTTCAATGGAACGAATTAAATCAAACTGAGAAATTTTCTTCCGTTCCTCTCTTGCTGCCAAAATAGCTCCCTCATTCATCAAAGAATATAAATCCGCTCCAGAAAAACCTGGGGTTCTTTCCGCGATAATTTTTAAGACAACATCATCAGCGAAAGGTTTCTTTTTTGAATGAATTTCTAGAATTTCCTCCCTATCAATCCTATCTGGTAAATCAATAGTAACTCTCCTGTCAAATCTCCCTGGGCGGAGTAGAGCTGGATCAAGAACATCAGGACGATTAGTAGCAGCAATAACAATAACTTTTTCATTAGGATCGAAACCATCCATCTCTACTAAAATTTGATTAAGAGTTTGTTCCCTTTCATCATTTCCACCACCAACTCCTGTACCACGAACACGTCCCACAGCATCAATTTCATCAATAAAAATTATTGCGGGGGCTGTTTTTATAGCTGTTTTAAACAAATCACGAACTCGCGAAGCTCCGACACCCACAAACATCTCAACAAACTCAGAACCAGAAATAGAAAAGAATGGTACTTTAGCTTCACCAGCCACAGCTCGAGCCAAAAGAGTTTTGCCCGTTCCAGGAGCCCCCATCAAAATTACTCCTTTTGGAATTTGTGCCCCAATATCTAAAAACTTTTTGGGGTTTCTAAGAAAATCAACAATTTCATTTAATTCTTCTTTTGCCTCCTTCACTCCAGCAACATCTTTAAAAGTAATTTTTTCTTTTTTATCAGAAGGATCGGTAAATCTTGCTTTAGAACTACCAAAACTGAAAGCTTGCACATTAGCACCTTTGACCTGGCGAGAAACATACCAAAAGAAAATAAGAATAAACAAAATAGGAATAAGGAAAGGCAGCGACATCAAAAACCAATATTGGAAACCACTTGGATCTTTCACAGAAATATCAATTCCACTTAATTGCTCCGGAGTAACACCATAATTGGCCAATGATTCAGAGAGAGATGATTCTATTTCCTTTTTTGTTTCTTTAATTGAATCATCATCAAATGTGATTAACAATTTATCTCCTTCTATAGAAACACTCTTTATTTCTTCTGCCAGAATACTAGAAACAAACTGAGACATAGAAATTTCTTCCGGTTTTTCAGTTTGGTTTACAAAAGCAGAGTAAATCATCGAAATAATGAAAAAAGCTATCAAAACATTAATAAAACTACCCACAAAATTAAACTTTTTCCCTTTTTTCCCTAAACCAAAAACAAAATTATTTTTTTTATTCTTATCTTTTTTATTATTTTTTTTCTGTACCATAATAAATTATTATACATTCCCTGGATAAAATATGCTAACATTATCATTATAAAAACATGACAACTTTTATCAGAAACAAAAAAATAGGATTAAAATATGAAATTCTAGAAAAAATGGAAGCTGGTATTAAATTGCTTGGTTTTGAAGTAAAAGCTCTGAAAAATAAAAGAGGTTCCTTAGATGGTTCTCATATTACTATTAGAGGCGGTGAAGCTATATTGTTGGGGACTAATATACCCCCTTATCAAGTCAATAATACACCTCAAAATTATGATCCGGAAAGAAATCGTAGATTGCTTCTAAAGAAGAAAGAAATAGACCGGATGTCTGGCTTAGAGTCACAACGTGGTTTGACAATAGTGCCTATTTCAATGTATAATAAAGGAAGGAAGATTAAGGTAGAAATTGCCGTTGTGCGTGGAAAGAAAAAATACGACAAAAGAGAGACACTTAAAAAGAAAGCCACCCAGAGAGATATAGACAGAGAAGTAAAAATCAGTTTTCGATAGAACTTTGACAAAAAAATTATGAAAAAATATTTTGTCTATATTTTATTTAGTGAAAAAGACCAAAAACTTTATGTAGGATGTACCTCAAATATAGAGAAAAGGTTAGAGAAACATAACAAAGGATTTGTAAAAGCTACAAAGCACAGAAGACCGCTGGCTTTAATACATTCTGAAAAATTTGATAACAAAACAGATGCATTTAACAGAGAAAGATTTCTAAAAAGTCTTTGGGGAGGTAGAACAAAGAAACAAATATTAACAAAATATTTAGAACAATAGGGCTAAAACACTCCCGATTTAATTTTTTAATCTTAAGATTAAAAAATTAAATCGGGAGTGTTAGTCCGTCTTTAAAAGATTAGGGCTAAAACATTTCACCTTTACATTCTTTAATCTTAAAATTAAAGAATGTAAAGGTGAAATGTTCGCCCGAACAAAATCGAAGATTTTGTTTTAGGGGATGTTTTTGGCTTCGCCAGTGATTTCCTTTTATTATGTGCTGTATCGAGTTTTCTATTACGCTCGTAAACTATAATAGAACTGAATAAGTGCAAACTTATCCAAATCAGCAGGAAGAGTGGCTTCGCCTACTTCTCTGCTCCAGCTTTAGCTTTCGGCTTAACTGCATCCAATGAATTGAATTCTGATAGGTTCGTTCGGGTGTAATATCATCAGAATACGGAAGTTTGAATCTTTCGGCAAACTTCAGAAAACTTAGAAAATCGGTGTTAAAGAATTTTGTTTGTTTTTGATCTTTATCATTTAAACATAAAAGCAGACTATATACCGTAGAATCATAATAAATCAATCATTGCATGTGGGTTCGATTCCCGCTATCTCCACTATCACAAAACAAAACACCCTTAATGGGTGTTTTGTTTTGTGATCATTCTGAAGAGTTGGTGGGAATCGAAACGAAGGAGTATATTTTTCTGAAGCAAAGCGGAAGAAAAATACGACTGAGCGGGGTCGAGAGTTCTTAATAAAATTGAAACGTTAGTGAACAATTTTATTTAGAACTGGTGACCGATTCCCGCCTTTGTTTGTTGGAAAATAGATGGAGGGATTCGAACCGAACGAGTATATTTTGAGTAACGAAGTGAAGGAAAAATACGAGTGAGTGGAGGTCAAGGGAGTGAGATATTTTTGATCCACATTGGGTGGAGAAAAATATCCACGGAGTGACCGAATCCCGCCATCATCACCCCAAAAAAACCCTTGACACCAAATCAATATCTGCTAAGATATAAATGTACTTGAGTTATAGCTTGCTATAACTTAAGTACATTGAAAAACATCGTCTTCGGACGGTGTTTTTCATTTCTACTTAAATTTTGATAAAATTGGTGTTTCTGTTATTATATAAACTGTTGTTATTATTAAATAAAAATTGTTAAGTTTATATGAAGCAAGCATATAATTCCATCGTTCGGATTATACAAAAATAAGTATTAACATAATCATTTTTGTAAATCCTCACTCGAAATTATATGAAGCAAGCATATAATTCCATCGTTCGGATTATACAAAAATAAGTATTAACATAATCATTTTTGTAAATCCTCACTCGAAATTATATGAAGCAAGCATATAATTCCATCGTTCGGATTATACAAAAATAAGTATTAACATAATCATTTTTGTAAATCCTCACTCGAAATTATGAAAAAAAATATCATCATATTAATAATAGTTATAGTTTTGGCCCTCATTGGATACAAATTCTTCTGGGGAGAATCAAATATTTCTGCCCAAGAAGCTCAAGCTAAAGTCCAAGAACTAATTGACATGAATCCAAACAATTCTGCTGTAATCAAAGGCACCGTTAAAGAAGGAGGTCTCTACAAAGTAACAGTGGAGGTGGAAGGACAAGAATTCTTCTCCTATATAAGTATAGACGGAAAAAAATTCTTCCCAGAAGCAATTGATCTTGAAGAAATAAAGAAATCCCAAGAAAATCAACCGAAACCAGAAGTCTCTACAAAATCAGACAAACCAGTAGTAGAACTGTTTGTGATGAGTCATTGTCCTTATGGGACTCAAATTGAAAAAGGAATCTTACCAGTTTTAGACACATTGGGAGATAAAATTGATTTTGAGTTAAAATTTGTTGATTACGCAATTCATGACAAGGTTGAGCTCAATGAGCAAACTCAACAATACTGTATTCAGAAACAAGGCAAAGATAAATTGCTAAGTTACTTAAAATGTTTCCTTGAGGACGGGGACTCTTCCCGATGTATAACACAATCTGATATAGATACCTCAGTTATACAAACCTGTATAAATGACACCAACACCGAATTCAACACTCTTGTAGATTATGAAAATAAGAGTACTTGGACAAAGATGAATCCCTCTTCCCCTATTTTTAACGTCCACAAAGAGGACAACCTTAAATATGGGATTGAAGGTTCTCCTGAGTTGATTATCAATGAAGAAAAAATTTCAGCCTATCGTGATTCTAAAAGTTTGTTGTCAACCATCTGCTCAGCTTTTAATAACCCACCTAGTGAATGCGAAACTGAATTATCTTCAGCCACACCCGCCCCAGGTTTCGGATCTGGCACTACAGAGAATTCAACAGATGCAACCTGTAACTAAGAAAACAAAACGTATCAAATAAAAAACCACCATAAAAGGTGGTTTTTTATTTGGTTAAACTTTAACTTACCCTAAATACATCTTTAGAAATCTCAAATTTATCAATTATTTCTTTATTTAAATCATTATCTTTAAGAAATATAATCACTCTATCGTCCACAAAAACTGGCACCCAAATATCATCCTGAACCCTGTTAATTAAGAAATTTTGACCCCAAGGCGTTGCATCATGCCAATAGAAAATAACGGTATTTATACCGTATTCAGAGCTCTTCTGATACCAAACACTTTCATCTTCTTGCATTGGAATATAAACTCCTTGAAAAAATTCTGCAGGATAAGTTTCTGGCCTATTATCAACAAAAACTTTCTCTTCTGGAAACAAATAATAAATTAAATACCCGCCTATATCATAATTGTTAAAAATAGGTCCTTGCAAACCATTCTCTTTAAAAAAAGAAACGGCGTTATTTTGATTATCCGCCAGCCCCAAACCAAAAGTACCACTATTACCAATGGGAAGATATTTACCGTACCCAATGAGTATCCCCATCGTTAAAATCAGAGAAACAGAAACAACCGACACCTGTTTCCCGACAGTTTTAAAATCTAAATCAGGCCAAATAATTTTTATATTTTTTGCTAGAATTGGCAAAGACATAAAAGCAAATAAGGTTATATTACGGATAGCCCAACAGGCCATAAAAGCAAAACCCGAGGCCAAGAAAAAATTAAAAAAAGGAAAATCTTTTCTCCTTCTAATAAGAACCCCAATAAAACTTAAAGCAACCACGACAAGAACGATTTCAAAAAGTAAAAATGAAGGATTATAGATATTTACTTTGTTTAAAAACCAAATGGATTGTTCTTCTAATACCATATATCCCCTACCCTCATAAATCTTGAAAGGATAAAAAGCCCCTCTCCAACCAAAAGGATTAATAAAGGTAGAGAATAAAACAGCCAAAAAAATTAAAGATGGAAATTTAGGAAAATTCTTTTTATTTCTAAAGTAAGTAATTATCTTTTCTAAAAGAAACGCCCCAACAATAGCAGGACCTAAGAAAAAATAAAGATGAACGTTAACCCAAAACACTTCTAAAATAGGTAATGTCCACAACCATTTAGAACTAATTTCCTTATTTTTATGAGCCCAAAGAATATAAAAAAATAAAGTAGCAAAAAAACAGCTAAAAATCTCTGGTCTAATCTCATGACGATAGGCCATCAAAGGAATTAACAATAACGACAAAAAGGTGGCGATAACTAAGCCTGACTCTTTTTTTGCTATTTTAAAAAGAAGTAGAAATGTTGTGATAGTTAGTAAGGAAGTAAATACATGCAAGAAAGTAAAACCACCAATTTTATGAGCAATATAAAAAATTACCCCAGTTCCCCAGTGGTGATTTAAAAAAGGATATTGAGAATAAGAAAAGGAATAGAAATTAGTTCTTAAAACTTCCCAAAAACTTCCATTAAAAATTTGCTCTCCATTCTTAATAAAGCGTCCTAAATCAGCCGTCACCAAGTCAATTTGTTGAAAAAAGAAGAAACAAAGCCATAAAACTAAAGAAATAGTAACCGTCGTGCAGATAAGTCTTTTATTTTTTTGCATAAACCAAATTTTACCAAAAAATAAGGTTTCTTACACCCTATTCTAATATTTTTATATCTTCGACTGATTTTGTATATATTTTCAAAAATATAAAATAAACTCCATAAATAATTAACATAAGATAAAATGGAAAAAAATTAACTTTAACCGTAGCAAAAGGTAGCCCTGCGAAAAACTCCACCACTTTTAATTCATAGGTAAGTAAAAAATAAGTTACATAAGAAAATGGCAGAGCCAACCAAACAGAAAGATAACTAAAAATTCCCGTCAAAAAACCAAACAACATCGTTAAAGGAATGAACATCAATACCAAAAGATTAACAAAAACAGCCACCAAAGATAACTCCCCCATCATATAAAGCAACAGTGGTAAAACAAAAATTTGGGTAGAAATTGTCGCAGAAACAGTCTCACGAAGATAAAATTTAGTTGGAACAAATTTAAAAATACTATTTAATTTAGGAGATAAGGAAATTAAGCCCAAAGTTGCCATGAATGAAAGCTGAAAAGATGGATCAAACACGACAATTTGAGGATTATGCAACACCATAACAAAACCAGCCAAAAATAACGCTCTGGTCATATCGCTAACTCTTCCAGTTACCCTTGCCAAAAGAACTAACAAAGCCATTATAGAAGCTCTAATAATAGTAGCAGAACCACCAACCATAATTGCAAACAAAATAATACTCAAAGCCCCTAAACTCGTCCCAATCATTTTCGGTAAGAATGAGAGCATCCCCATAATAAATTCAGAAATAATCGTAACATTATAACCAGATAAAACCACAATATGGATTAAACCTACTCTGCGAAAATCATCTTGTAATTTCTGTCCTAGGGACTGTTTTGTCCCAATTAATAAACCACCCAGCAGTGAAACTTCTGGTTCAGGAATTATCTGTTTAACTTCCCCTAAGAAACTTTTTTTTAGAGCAAACAATTTTTCTTTTACAATATTCCCCTTACCTTGTGAAAGCAATTCAACTTTAGGATAAAACATCTGATAAAAAATACTATCTTTAGCTAAATACCTTATATAATCAAATTCTCTTCCATTTTCCGTTGAAAAATTTTCTGGCCTCCCTAGAGAACCAGAAAAAACAATCTCATCTCCATAATCAAATTGTGGATAATGAGGAACTGTTAACAAAATTTTTACACCACCCTTTATATCTTGGTAGCTCATCTGTCCTGTGGGTTGATTTAAACCTCCCAAAGTTTTAACCTCTGTAATTTCAACTATTAATTTAGTATTATTTTCCCTTTCATCTGGTTCATCAGAAACCACACCAACCATAGATTGCTCTGAATTAACTAAGCTACTTAATAAATAATCAATTTGACTCTCATTTGAAAGAGAACATCTCATCAAACCCAAACCAAAGAAGAAAATTAGGAGTGGTATAATTAAAAAACTCCTATTGCTAGGAGGTTCACTATTTAATAATAAAGTTGTCCCAAATGTGACAATAGATAAAAATAACCAAAAAATACCGAAATAAAATCCCAAATCCCAAATAGAGCAAAAAGAGACACCAGCTATAAAACTTAAAATAGATAGATAAAACGAAGAGTATTTCATTGTTTGACTATTCTAATCTAAAAACACGCAACAAATTTCTTTTCAAAAAACTTGCACAGTCCGAGCGAAGATAGAGATTTTGGCTTTGCCAAAATCATTGAGCGAGGACGAGCAGAGCACAAATTTCTTTACTGCCCGTTAGGGCAGAGAAATTTAGACGACGTCCGACCTCTTAACTAAGATAACTGTAACCTTTAGCCACTTCGTGTCATTTTATCACTGCTGAGGTCGGACGTCTTTTCGGAAGTTTGTGGAGTGTTTTCAATACATACGATTCACTACATTTGATCCATAGCTAAATTAGCAAATTCATCTGCTCTCTTGTTTTCTTCTCTCGGAATGTAGGTAAATTTTATATTAGGAAAAAAATCAATAATAATATTATTTACCCTAACAAATTGTTCCAAAAGAGTTGGTTCTTTAATCTTATATTCTCGATTTAATTGCCTTTGTACTAATTGACTATCCATCTTCATCTCTACTTCCATTTGCTGTAATTTTGTACCAAAAATTTCTTTAGCTTTTTCTAACCCTAAAATCACAGCCTCATACTCAGCCCAATTATTAGTCTTTATACCCAAAAACTTTGAAACACCAAACAGTTCTAAACCATTTTCATCAAAAATCACTGCCCCTGCTCCTGCTATTCCAGGATTTGACCGCGACCCTCCATCTGTGAATATTGTTATCTTTTTCATAATTTCAAGTGAGGATTTACAAAAATGATTATGTTAATAATTATTTTTGTATAATCCGAACGATGGAATTATATGTTTGCTTCATATAATTTCAAGTGAGGATTTACAAAAATGATTATGTTAATAATTATTTTTGTATAATCCGAACGATGGAATTATACACTTGTCTCATATAAGATCATTGTATCAAATTATCTCAATGATCTTAAGTCTTAATTCATTACTACCGCCAAAAGTATTTTTTTCAAAATTAGCTAATAAACTTATATTTTGACCCTCTTTTAAAACAGACTTTTTATCTTTGATATTCTGACTAAAGAAATCAATGGCTTTAATTTTGTCGTGCTTAGAATTTTCAAAAACCAATTCTAGATGATTCAAGGTCTTACCAAAAACCCTAGCGGTATGAATCTTTATATTTTCAAATAAAAACAAGGGTTTAGGATTACCAACACCAAAAGGAGCTAATTTTTCAATTAATTTATAATTCTCCCAATTAACCTCATCTAAAAATAATTTTTTATCCACAAAAATTTCTTCACAATCTTTATTATCTTTAATCTTCTCAAAAGCTTCTAAAATTCTTTCTTCAAAAAAATGGATTTGATCCGGTAAAATTCCAAAGCCAGCCGCCACTTTATGTCCACCATTATGGCTAAAAAAACCATCTTTAACCAAATCCATTAACTCCATTAAGTTAACCATATCTGATCGACAGGAACCACAATACTCACCTTGTTCATCTGTCCCCCAAACAAAACACGGTCTTTTATAAAAATCCTTTAAAGAAGAAGCTATCAACCCAGAGAGTCCTAGGTTCCAATCTGTATGCCCGACAACAATAACATCCTTCAGCCCTCTCTCTTTTATCTTTCTTTTGGCCTGCCGGACAGCTGTGGCCACCATAGTTTTTCTTTTGTTGTTCAAAACATCCAGTTGCGAAGCTAAATCATTAGCCAAAAAAGCATCGACCGAGGAAAGTAAGTCAAAGGCAATTTGAGGGTTTGCAACCCTGGAAGCAGCGTTAATTCTCGGAGCTATCATAAAACCGATATCATCTTCACCTACATGGCTTTGGTCTACTCTCATTTTTTGTAATAATTTTTTTAAACCCAGACGGGGTGACTTTCTTAAAACCATTAAGCCATATTTCGCAAAAATTCTATTTTCTTTTCTCAACGGAACCATATCAGCAATAGTCGCCAACCCAACTAAATCCAACAACCATTTTTCCCACCCTTTTGTAATATTAAAATTACCTTTCTGAATCAATCCTTGAATAAGTTTAAAAACTACACCAGCCCCACAAAGCATGTCATCAGGATAATTATCATCAACCTGTTTAGGATTTAAAATAACAAAAGCTGGTGGTAATTCATCACCAACGAGATGGTGATCTGTTAAGATAACATCGGTCCCTTCATCCTGAGCCAATTTAATTTCTTCAATATTTGAAATTCCGCAATCAATAGTTACCAATAAGTTTACTTTTTCTTGGACAAACCTTTCAACAGCTTCTTTATTTAAACCATAACCTTCATTTAAACGATTAGGGATATAATTACTAAAATTTAAAAAACCAATCTTTTTAAAAAAGTCACTCAAAATTACAGCCCCAGGGATGCCATCTGCATCATAATCACTGTAAATCATAATTTTTTCACCCTTATCAACCGCTTGCAAAATCCTTTCCACAGCCAAACCCATTCCCTTCATTAAAAAAGGATCAAAATTACCTTTGTCATAATCTGAATTTAGGAAATCCTCGGCCTCCGCAAAATTTTTAAACCCTCTATAAAACAAAAGCTCCCTCAAAAGGTTTGGAAACTCTTTAAAATCTTCTTTAATATAATCAGGTAAATCAGCACCAAATATCATTTTCTTTTCCATTTGATAATTTTAACATATAATAAAGTTATGAATGATTGTTTATTTTGTAAAATCGTGTCCGGAGAAATACCCAGCTATAAAATCTATGAAGATGAGGACTTTTTAGCTTTCTTAGATATCAATCCTGTAAATTTAGGTCATACCCTAGTTATCCCTAAAAAACATTCCACTAATATCCTAGAAATGGAAGATGAACTTTCAAAAAAGATGATAATCGTCGTCAAAAAAATCTCACAAAAAATAAAAACATCACTAAAAAGTGACGGTATCAATATCTTAATAAATAATGAAGCTGGTGCTGGTCAAATTATCTTCCACACTCATATCCATATCATTCCACGTTTTAAAGACGATGGTCTTCAGCACTGGCCTAGTAAAAAATTCACTTCTGAAGATTTTTTAAAAACAGCTGAAAAAATAAAAAAGTAAAAGGCCGTAAATGTGAGAAAACATATACGGCCTTTAGTTTCTGATATAGAATTACAAACCATTTTTTAAACCTCTTCCTTAATAGATCTCAAAAAGTTCTATGTTGGAGTATTCACTACCTCCAAAATTGTTATATGCCTGAATAGCGACGTAATAACTAGCCCCCACCCAGAGTTCGGCAAACAGAGATGTTTGAGCACCCATGTCAACCGTCACGATTGAACTTGTCCCCGTGAAGGGGAAAGGAGCGAAAGAAAAAAGATACCCAGCAGCTCCGGCGACAGGTTGCCAAGAGCAATTTACATTAATTCCGCTAGTTGTTACCGTTAGAACCGGAGCAGGAGGAGGACGATTAGTTAACGTAAAATCAGGGTGAATGTCTGTAAACATAAACACGCAATCAGGACCGTCCGTTTTTGGATGATCCCAAAAACTATCTAACCCATCAGATGTATACCAACCGTCAGAAAAACCTCCCCAACCAAAATTAAAATGAATTTGGTCCATCCCTAAATCAATCAAATAACCGTCAGCAACATAGGCGTGGCCATCCGAGCCAAAGAAAACAGGATAAAATTTATCGATCTGTTCCTTTACGACGGGAAAGAAATCATCCCGATTAGTAACTGTATTCTTAATTTCATCACTATACCCGTAGTAAATAGGGAATTCATCTTCTAACCTAATTGATGGCCCGTATGTCCCGGACGATGAATAACAAACCTCCATAAAGATACCAAGGTCAGACATTAGCCTGGCAACAGCATCAATCTCTTCCGGAGAATTATCATCTGCATATAGGTATGAATCTACCATATTCGCCCAATCGTAGGTTGTGCTACCAAAATCAGCACAAAGAGTTTGCGCTGTCCCACAACCACACTCTTGGACGAATTCATCGTAGTAACACTTGCTACCTATCCCTGTCTCAGGCCACTCCCAATAATTCATTATTTGAGCAAGAGCCGTAACACTGCACCCTGTTACCGATTGTTGTCCTGATCCGGAATAAATAGGGCAATAATTATTAAATGGTTCAAATTGATTCCATTTTGTGGTCAACAAAGGTCCGACCATTTGAGAACTTTCTTGATTTTCCCTTAATTCACCACTTTTTAACAACATCCTCCACCCTTTATGAGAGGTCAGGGCTCGACGACTTTGGGAAACCTTTTCATCAGAAAGAAATCTTTTTTGTTTATGAAAACTTTTTTTAACCAAAGTTTCCAAATCCATTGTTCTCAATGGATCACCGCTAAAACTCCCTTCCTTACTCCAAGCCTTGATAGGTTCAAAGAGATCATCCGTAGGGACAACCACGAATCCCCCATTAGAAAAATTGAAAAGATACCCAATTTGTTCGTTTTCGCTTTGAAGGACTATTCCTTCGCTAACCATTTTGTTTTGTCCAACTCGCTTCATCCAATTTTCAGCCACAACTTGGGCTGTCTCAAACGAAACAGAGGCAGCATTTACAACTCCAAAGACGGGAAAAACAAAAAACATCACCATAGCCATAAAAAAACTACAACGTATTTTCGTTTTCATTTTCCTTTCCTCCTTTCTTAGATTTTAAAGTTTAAAATTGTATGTAATTCTCAAAGAACTACACTCTATAAAAAGCATAGGAATAAAAAGAAGTTTTGTCAAGAGAACTAAACTTATTCTTTGTTTTTTATAACATCTATACCAACAAGAGTACCTTCAGCGACAAATTCTAACATTGCACCACCTCCGGTAGAGATAAAATCGAACTTTTCTTCCAAACCTAATTTAGAAATACAATGTTCTGTATCACCTCCTCCAGCAATTGATTCAGCATTACTCCCTGTAATAGAACGAATTAACTCAAAAGTGGCATCAGAAAAACCCCTAGTATAATAACCTAACGGTCCATTCCAAAGAACAAATCTAGAGTTTTTAATCAATTTTTGTAATTGTAAAACGGTTTCTGGACCGGCATCCATAACACTTTCGTTGCCTAAAACTTCGTTAGGTCTTTTAACAACAATTTCACCTTGTCTTTCCACAAGAACATCAACAGGAAAAATAATTTTTTTATTTTCTAATAAATCACTAAAATCAAAATCCTCCTCAGACACCAAGGAACCACTCATATCAAAACCTTTTGCCCTAAAAGCATCGTTAGCTAAAGCCCCACCCACAAAAATAAAATCCGCTGTTTTTAAAAATTTTCTGATAAAAGGAATCTTAGTTTTTAACTTGTTCCCTCCTAAAACGAATAAGCGTGGAGAACCTGCTTGAAAAACTCTTTTTAATTCTTCTATTTCATTTATAAAAACTGGCCCAAAAAAACTTTCCATCAACTTCGGCAACCCTACAATAGAACTATGGCTTCGATGCGAAGCAGCAAAAGCTTCATTAACATAAATATCACCTAAAGACGCCAATTTTTTGGTAAATTCCAAATCATTATCTTTCTCTTCTTTAAAACGACGTAGGTTCTCAATCATCACAATATCACCAGCTTCCATTTCCTCGATTTTCTTAATTTGACTATCTTCAAAAATATCTTCAATAAAAAAAATATCAAAAAACTTTTTCATATACTCAGACACAGGCAATAAACTATCCGACCCACCTCTCCCAATATGACTCAAAATAATTATCTTAGCACCTTCTCTTTTTAAAAATCCTACGGTAGTTAAGATTTTTTCAATCTTAAAATTATCAACTATCTTTCCATCCTCAATAGGAACATTTAAGTCTAATCTTAATAGAACTCTTTTATTTTTTAGTTTTCCTTTTTGTTCACTAATTGATTTCATAGAAATATATAAATAATTATTTTGAACCAATTACTTTTAGTAATTTACTAAATTTTTCCTGGCTTAAACTATCCCTCCCAACTAAAAAACCATCAACGTCAGTCTCAGCTAAATCATCAATAATTTTATAACTAACAGAACCGCCATATAAAATCCTCACATCCTTAAAGTCCTTAACATTGTATTTATCAACCAAAACCTTTTTTATAAAAATCGTAACTTCCTGCAATTGTTTATCTGTAATAACCTTCTCAGCACCCACCCCAATGGCCCAAAGGGGTTCATAGGCAATCAAAATATTTTTTAAATAATTTTTACCGATACCTTCTAGATCATCTAAAATTTGCTTCTTCAAAAAACGAAAATAATGACCATCTTCATCTCTTTCTTTTTCTCCTACACACAAGATAACATCTAAACCACTTTTCAAAGCTAATTTAATCTTCTGATTAACTATTTCGTCATTATCACCCCCTCTACGATTTTCAGAATGGCCTAGAATAATAAACTTGGCACCACTGGTCATCAACATGACTGGTGAAATTTCACCTGTCCAAGGTCCCTTTTCTTGATTAAAACAATTTTGAGCTCCAAAAGAAATTTTATTCCCCGAAGATAACCTCTTTAATTCACTAAGGTAAACAGATGGTGGGCAAATAACCACCTCCACTCCATTTAATTTAGATAAAGATTTCTTTGTATCCGAAAAAATTGTTTTTGCTACACGAAGGGTCGTGGGATTCATTTTCCAGTTAGCAACAACTAAAGTTTTTTTCATACACTACTATTGTAACTTCTTTTTGTCCTTTATTCAATTTAAAAAGGCTGCCACACAGGATTACTAGGATCATCATCCATAGCATCAGCCCCTTCAACCTTAATAGTTACACAATCAGCACTCGGAGGAGCAGCACAAACCACAACATCTTTTTTCCCAACAGTAGGATCAGAACTATCAAATCGGTAAGAAACAAATATTTCCATAAGAGCTGTTTTAAGACTATAACTAGAAGCGAAAGTTACAGGATTTGGAGTTAAAGAAACACTGTTAGTAGTATCATCTCCTGGTGATTCAGGTAAATCAGAAAAATCAGCAGTTAAAGTGACTTGGCTACGAAAACCAT
>JAGYLJ010000012.1 GCA_018401295.1 bacterium
AAAATTAAGAGAGGGGAGTGTAGAATGAAAATAAGTCAACCCAGTTAAATAAAAGTTTAACGGGTTAAAAAAGTTCATAAAGTCTATAAAGTCCATAGAGTTGAAAATTTGCGACTAAAACATCTTTGATGTTCGTCCGACCAAAACGAAGTTTTGGTTTAGGAAGCAAATTTTTCCAAGAGTTTCGATTTTACAGACTTTCGACTAATTTATTTATGTTAAATTTATTTGAAAAGTTATCAAAGGAGGAATGGAATGTAATTTTTTTAGGCAACTCAGTTTTAGATTATTTAGTTGCTCTAGGAGCCCTCATTTTATTTTTACTTGTTTTCAAAATATTTCAATTAGTTATTTTGAATCGTCTTAAAAAATTAGCTAAGACGACCAAAACAGATGCTGATGATATTTTGATAGAAGCAGTTCAAAGTTTGAAGCCACCCTTCTACTATTTTCTTTCAATTTATTTTGTCCTCCCTTTCTTAGAGGTTAAAGAATCTGTTCTCGGAATCATAAAAAATATTTTAATTGTTTTAATTGTCTATCAGATCATTCGGGCCGTTTTAGTTTTAGTTGATTATATTTTTAAAAAAATCTCTGATAAAAAAGAGGATGCCGGGACGAAATTAGCTTTTTCTTACCTGAGTGTTTTTGCAAAAATAGTGGTGTGGTCTTTTGGGTTGTTGTTAGTTTTATCAAACTTAGGAATTGATATCACTTCACTTGTAGCGGGTTTGGGGATTGGGGGAATTGCCTTTGCCTTTGCAATGAAAAATATTCTAGAAGATTTGTTCAGTTCGTTTGCAATCTTTTTTGACAAACCATTTTTACCAGGTGATTTTATTCAAGTGGGGGATCAAAGAGGCGTGGTAAAAAAAATTGGAATTAAGACTACTCGAATTCAAGCTTCACAGGGAGAGGAGATCGTTTTTTCTAACCAAGAATTAACTTCCTCACAAATTCATAATTTTAAGAAATTAAGGGAAAGAAGAATTAATTTTTCTTTTGGAATTGTATATGAAACTCCTCTTGAAAAGGTTGAGAAGGTCTCAGAGATTGTAAAAAATATTATTGTTGAAACAGAAGGAATAAGATTTGATCGGGTACATTTCAATAGTTTTGATGATTCGGCTTTGGGTTTTGAGGTGGTATATTTTGTTGAATCAGATGACTATAATAAATACATGGACATTCAACAAAAAATTAATTTACAGATTTTAGAGATTTTTCAAAAGGAGGGTATTGAAATGGCCTATCCAACTCGGGTGGTCTATCAGAAGTAGGAGATTTTTGTGTTTCATAGTTCATTGAGATAAAACACCTGAGTGAAACCCAGGTGTTTTATTTTCTTAAAATTATGATATTATTACACTTATAAATTTAAGCGGGTATAGTTTAGTGGTAGAACACGTCCTTGCCAAGGATGAAACGGGAGTTCGATTCTCCCTATCCGCACAAAAATATGAAACAAACGCGATAGCGTTTGTTGAATCTATTTTTGTAGCGGATAGGGAGAATCGAACCTCTAATAAATACAAAAACAAATCCGCCTATGAGGGCGGATTTGTTAGTTACCTTATTTATGTGAGTTTCACATTATAAGGTGATTAGTTTTTAGCCTTTTACAGAATCTTTAAGAGATTTTGAAGCTCTAAATTTAGGTACTCTCATTGCTTTGACTTCAATTGATTCTCCTGTTCGAGGATTTCTAGCTGTTCTAGCTGCTCTCATTTTAGCTGAAAAAATTCCAAAACCTGCGATTGATACATCCTCTCCTTTTTTTAGTGTGTCAGTAATTCCTTCGAAAATCACGTCTACTACTTTTTCTGCTTGCACTTTTGTTCCTTCTAAAGTTCCATGAACTAATTCAATAATTGATTGTTTATTCATAAAAATAATTTAATTATTTATAATAATTTTTAATAAAAGCGACCCTTTATTAAAATTTTCTAATAACTAATAATATAGGATTAATCCTATATTAGCTCCTCGGCTTGGAAATATAAAAGTTTATTTCACTTTTATATTCCTCTCGCTCTATGTTGCTAATAAATACATTATATATTAAGCCATTTTTTGTGCAAGTCCTTTGTTAATTTGTCGTTTTTTGTTTTTTCTAACATATAAATATCTAAAACCATGTTTACCAGCAGACAGTCTGAATAATTATCGGGCGTACTCGATTATTCTGGTTTCTCTGATGACATTTACTTTAATTTCTCCTGGGTATTTTAGTTCTTTTTCAATTTTTGTGGCAATATTTCGGGCTAGTTTTTTTGCCTCGATATCAGAAACATTTTCAGGTGTAACCAAGACTCTTATTTCTCTTCCTGCTTGTAGAGCAAATGATTTACCAACGCCTTCAAATGAGTTAGCAATCTCTTCAAGTTCCTTTAGACGTTTTAAATAGTTTTCAACCGTGTCTCTTCTTGCTCCTGGGCGGCTACCAGAAATTGAATCTGCCACTTGGACAATAATTGCTTCAATACTCTCATAAGGGTATTCTTCATGATGAGACTGCATTGCTTTGATTATTTTTTCATCAGCCCCAAATTTTTGTAAAATCCTTTTCCCAATTTCAACGTGGGTTCCTTGTATCTCATGATCAACTGCTTTCCCTATGTCGTGAAGAAGAGCCCCTGCTTTTGCTACAGCAACATCGGCTTTTAATTCTTCCGCTAACATCCCTGCGATGTGAGACATTTCTATGGAGTGTTGTAGAACGTTTTGACCATAACTAGTTCTAAAATAAAGTCTTCCTAAAATAGAAACAATTCTTGGGTCAAGATTTAGTATCCCACATTCATAGACAGCTTCTTCACCTTTTTTCTTGATAGTTTTATTTATCTCTTCTCGGGCTTTTTCCACAAACTCTTCTATTTTAGCTGGCTGAATTCTTCCATCTATAATTAGATTTTCTAAAGCAGTCTTCGCTATTTGTCTGCGAACAGGATCAAAGGATGAGATTGTAATAGCTCCTGGGGTGTCATCTACGACTATTTCTGTTCCTGTAGCTCTTTCAAATGCTCGGATATTTTTCCCTTCTTTCCCAATTATTTTTCCTTTTATATCATCAGATGGGATTGTTACGGTTGTTGAAAGAACATCGGCTGCTACAGAATTACCCATGCGATGAATGGCTGTGATTAAAATATCCTTGGCCCTCTCTTCTAATTTTTCTTCACCAGTTCTTTCCAATTTCTGCATTTTAGCAGATAAGTCTTCTTCGTACTCTTTTTCTATTATTTGTAGAAGTTTTTTTTGAGCCTCTTCTTTACTAAGACTGGAGATCTTTTTTAAGTTTTCTATTTCTTCTTCTTTTATTTTGTCTATTTCTTGCTTAACGCTTTCAATCTTTTTTATTTTATTTTCTATATTTTTTGCTCCTGAATCAATTTCTATTTGTCTGTTGTCTAAAAAGTCTTCTTTTTTAATCAATCTTTCCTCTACTTTCCTTAGCTGTTCTTCTTTCTCTCTCTTCTCTTTTTTTACATCTTCTAACATTGAGATGGATTTGTTCTCAGCTTTAGACGTAATATTTTTTGCGTGCTCTTGAGCATCCAAAAGCATTTTCTTTATTTTTAATTCTGCGGAACCTTGTTTCCCGAAAGTAAGAGCCCATCTCAAAAAATAACCGATGGTTGCTCCACCAATACTAAATATTCCTATCAGGAATATTACTGTTTTTAACGACATAAATTTAGAAGTCCGTCTTTATATAGATTTAGAAAGGAATATATAATTTTTTTGTAAGACTAGTTTGATATACATAATATCTATCTATTTTTCAGACGAATTCAATGTTAATTCTTAAAGTATCAGTTAACTATATCTTATTTGTCTAAAAAAGTCTAGATTAACAAAAAAAGAGGGTTTTGCTCCGCAAAACCCTCTTTTTTTGTTAATTTCTATTGAACTACTTTTTTGGTTGGAGGATTTTATCAATAATTCCGTATTTCTTGGCCTCTTCTGAAGATAACCAATGATCTCTATCTCCATCTTTTTCAATCTGAGTTTTCGGTTTATTTGTTGCCTTAGCTAAAATTGTATAAAGTTTATCTTTAAGCATTAAAATATGCTTAGCTGTGATTTCTATATCAGAAGCTTGCCCCTCAACTCCAGTCAAAGGTTGATGAATCATTACTTCTGAGTTTGGCAAGATATATCTTTTGCCTTTTTTGCCCTGAGATAGAATCACTGCGCCCATGGAAGCAGCCATCCCAGTACAAATAGTGGAGATATCAGGTTTGACATGGTTCATTGTATCAATAATAGCTAACCCTGATTGGATTTGTCCCCCAGGAGAATTTATATAAAGGATGATATCCTTTTTAGGATCTTCTGATTCAAGAAAAAGTAATTGAGCAATAATGATATTGGCGACATAATCATCAATTATTCCTCCAATAAAAATGATTCTATCTTTTAAAAGACGAGAATATATATCATAAGCTCGTTCTCCAAATTGTGATTTCTCTATAACTGTTGGTATAAGCATAATTTTTAATTTTTAATTTTGTAATTTTTAAACAATGTTTAAATTTTTAATTTCGAAATATTATTAGAAATATAGCAGGTTCTTGGCTTTTCAGCAATTTTTTTAATTTTGGTCTTTGTGTTCAAAAATTTAGTCATTAAAAATTATTTATAAAATTAAAAATTACAAAATTAAAAATTTTCAAGTTATTGTTTCTCTAATAACTTGAATACTTCTTGATTGGAAAGTACCATTTCAATATAGGGCCTGACATTCTCTTCTTTTGCTTCTGAGTGTTGCTTTAAAATTTGCTCCACATTCTTTTCTAGCTCTTCCTTGTTGGCTACTATTTTTTCCTCTTTTATTATTTTGTCCAAAATAAATTGTATTTGGGCCCGTTTTTCTGCGTCTGGTTGGAGTTCTTTTCTTAGATCATCCTCAGTTTTTTTGAGGTGTTCAAGATATTTGTCAAATTTTAGACCCATTCTGGTGATATCTGCTTTAGTTTGTGCGAAAAGTCTTTCTGTTTCGTCTTTTATTATTATTTCGGGAAGCTCTATTTTGGTTTCTTTTAATATAGCATCCATAATTTTAACCCTTTTTGCTTCTTGAGCCTTGTTTAGTTTTTCTTGTTTTATATTCTCTTTTAATTTAATTTTAAAATCATTTACATCTTTAAAATCACCTAATTTTTTGACGAAATCATCTGTTATTTCTTCATCTTCTTTTAGATCTTCTGTATTGGAATTTATCTCATTAGAAATTGGAGGAGTCTCTGAATCCTGATTTTTAATAACGTTCATTTTTTGGATTTGTTTGATGGTTGCTTCAACCTCTTTTTCAGTAACTTCTATCTCCTCCTCTTTTTTTGAGTTTATTTCCTTGGCTATTTTCTTATAGTCAGGTAATTCAAATTGAGGAAGAATAGCAGATTTGATTGTAAATTCAACAGGGTTATTGGGTGCCATTTTGGTGATAGTTATTTGGGGTTGTCCAATAACATCTAACTTATTCTCTAAAACTATAACCGGGTAGATATCTGATAATGCCATTTCAGCCATTTGATTTAAGATGCTCATTTCGCCTAGTTTTTCTTTTAAAATGTTTTCAGGTATGTGACCCTTTCTAAAACCATCAATGGAGATTTCTTCACCCATTTCTTTTAGCGCTTTTTCTTCATACTTACTTAGTTCTTCTGCGGAAATTGAGGATTTAATTTCTATTTCTGAATTATTTAGTTTTTTTATATCTACAATTCTTTTTTCTGGCATAATTTTTACCCTGTTAAATTTATAAAATGAAAACTCTCTTAAAATTAAGAGAGTCTCCACTTTATACTATACTATTTTCTAATGATTGTCATTATTCGACTATGATGCCGGCATCAATATTATCGATGTTTGTTGCATTTAAGTCTGCTTCAATAGCTCCTAGGTCGTCTGAATTAGATGAATTTCTCAAAGCATCGCCTATTGGGTCTTGCATAGGTGCTTCTTCCACTGGATCAGGTGTCCCTGGCTCTACCATTGGGTCAGTTGATTTTGTTCCCCAGAAGTATAATCCACCAATAATTATAACTATAATAACAATTATAGAACCGATAATTGAACCAGTTTGTTTCTTTTTTGGTGCCGTGACTTCGGGCACTGTTTCTTCTGGTCTGTATTCTTGATTTTGTTCGTCCATATTTTTTATTGTCCGTCACCTTTATAGGGTGATTAGGATGTTAATTTACAAAAATCTGTGGTGACCTTCCTCAGATTATTATTGTTAATTGGTAATTAATAATAAATTATGTTATTCGACTTCCGATTCTGAATCAGTGGTGTCGTTAGTATTTTGTTGCCCTGTGTTTACTTCTTCCTTTATTTTGTTAACTATCTGAACTAATTTTGTATGTGCATTCTGAGCTTCTGTTTTTAGATTTTGTGTTCTTTCTCTCATCATCATAAAGATTCCCTCTAAATCTGAAGATTCTATCATTTCAGATATTTCGTTTCTCATTAAGTCTATTTGGTCTTTAATAGCTTCAAATTCAACGTCAGATTCAGCTAATAAATCTTTACTACCAGAAACATTAAAACCATTCTCTTCCAGTTTAATTAATCTTGATTGAATACGACTTTTTATTTGAAGTTCTCTTTGTATAAGGGCGTGAAATCTTTCGGAAATTGTTTTTAGGTGTTTTCTTATCTGTTCAGTCCTTCTGTTTTTTACCTGATCTATATTTACCTGTCTGTTTGGGTTGTCTGTGGTTGTACCCATTTGTTGGTTGTTGCTATTGTTGTTCATGGAGTTTCCTGTAGGATTTAAGCCATTTGCTCTATTGGTTTGATTTACTTTAACTTTATCAATTTCTTGCTGAATAAGTTCAGGAACTAGCGTTGGTGGAGGAGGTGGTGTCGTGTCTAGTGGTTCGACTACCGGTTTTTGCGAACCAAGTAGATTTGGCTGTGGTGGATTTGGGTTTCCGTTTTCAGCAAAAACATTACCTGCAAATAAAAAACCTATGATTATTAAAAGAATTGGGTATTTTTGTTTTTTCATAATGTCTTTAAATTCTTTAACGACTTAACTATTAAAATGTAAAACTAAGACGATTTTATTTAATTATTAAAATATAACAAAACATTTAATTTTGTTATGTTGGTTATATTATAGTAAAAATAGCAAGAAAAAAGAAATTAAAACTGTGTATAAGCTAATTAGTTGTCTTTGTCAAATTCTTTCTTGTACATCTCAATACTTCTTTGGAAAGCCACCTGAGCTTCTTGTTTATCTTCGAAACCGCTTACCACGACTTCTTTTTTTTGGATAACCTTATAGGTTGAGAAATAATGTTCAATTTCTTTAAGGGTATGGGCATTGATATCTTTTAAGCTCTGAACATTTGCCCAGCGGGGATCATCTATAGGGACAGCAATGACTTTGTCGTCTTGATCTCCGGAATCAATCATTTTAAGGAGTGCTACTGGTCTTACACGAACTAAAATACCGGGATTTAGTGGGTAAGTAGTTAGAACTATTACATCTAAAGCATCCCCATCATCATAATATGTCTGTGGGACAAAACCATAGTCAAAAGGGCAGTCTTGGGAGGTATGATAGACTCTATCCAATGCTATTAAACCGGTTTTTTTGTCAATTTCATATTTATTTTTAGAACCTCTGTTTATTTCGATGATGGTGTTCATTTCATCTTGATTCCCTGGTTCTACATCATGCCATAAATTCATAATATTATTTAGGTTAATTATTAATTGTATTTATTATAAGAGTAATCAAGTCAGATTTCAAACTATAAATAATCAATTTTTAATTTTAAATTTTGTAATTTTTAAATAATGTTAAAATTTAATAATTTATCATCGTTTTAGAAGTTAAATCATTAAAAATTCTTTAAAAATTAAAAATTTATATATTCATTATGCCTCTTAATAATTTCTGTTTTGGATTTGTAGATTATTCTTCATTTTTTTCTTCTGCCTCTTCTTCTCCTCCAACGCCTTTAATGTCTATTTTCCAACCTGTTAGCTTAGCAGCTAACCTAACATTTTGACCACCTTTTCCAATAGCTAATGATTGTTGGTCATCGGTAACTTCCACAATAGCCTTTTTTTCATCTTCTTCTAATTTTATACTAAGTATTCTAGCAGGGGAAAGGGCTTCTGTAATAAACTTCTTTGGATCCTCTGACCATTCTATGATATCTATTTTTTCTCCTCCTAACTCGCTCATAACAGTAGAAACTCTAACTCCTCTTTGCCCAACTAAAGAACCAATTGGGTCAATGTTTTCATCATTGGAGTGAACGGCTATTTTTGAACGTGAGCCGGCTTCTCTAACAATATTTTTAATTTCTACGGTTTTACTGGCTATTTCAGGAACTTCTATTTCAAATAGTTTCCTAAGAAATTGAGGGTGGGATCTGGAAAGTCTTAGAAAAATACCTCGAGGGGTTTCTTCTACTAGGGAAAGATAAGCACGGATTCTTTCTCCTGGTTTAAATCTTTCAGAATGAATTTGTTCAGAATAAGGTAAAATGCCAGTGGCTCTTTTTAAGTCTATAAATACATTACCTTTTTCTACTCGTTGGATTATTCCGCTAACAATTTCGCCTTGTTTTCCACCAAATTCTTTAGAAATAGAGCCTCTTTCTGCCTCTCTAATTTTTTGGATGATAGTTTGTTTCGCCGTTTGAGCAGCAATTCTACCAAAATCACTTTTTGGTTCGAGAGGAAAGACAATTTCTTCATCTAAATTAGTATCTTTTTTAATTTTTTGGGCATCCTCAATTAAGATATGGTGCTCAGGGTTAAAACGGATTCTTCCGTCTTCCTCTGTGTTTCCTTCCATATCCTCTTCTTCTTCCATTCTAACTCTAGTTTGGTCTACGACTATTTTTATCTGAAAGAAATCTGTCTTTCCTGTGTCAATATCAAAATCAGCCCTTATTATTTGACCTCTTTTCCCATATTCTTTTTTATAGGCACTAGCTAAAGCTGACTCAATTGTCTCTATTGAGGAAGCTCTTGAAATTCCTTTTTCTTGTTCTAGTTGATCAAGAACGGAATGAATCACTTTTAAATCAAACATAGTATGTATTAGTCAAAAAGTCTGTAAAGTCGAAAGTCGAAAGTAAAAATTTGCTTCCTAAACCAAAACTTCGTTTTGGTCGGACGAACATCAAAGATGTTTTAGTCGCAAATTTTCAACTTTATGGACTTTATGGACATTATGAACTTTTAACTTAGTCTATTAATTATTAAAAAAAGTCCGCTGTCAGGCGAACCATAATACTCATTTCAGTCACATATTTAAAATAACATTCTTTAAAGAAAAAAGCAAGAAAATAAGGAGATAAATTTTTTGATTTTTATTAGATATTACTAAAGAAATACCCCTGATTCGCATACTTTCTGCAAATCAGGGGTATTTTTATTGAGATGATGGGGCGCATAGCCATCCTGCGCTTCCCTGAATGAATCCGAAAGGTTCTCCGAGTTTTACCGAAAAACTCAAAAAGCCACTTTCTTCGGAGGTGACCCAAAAGGTCGCTTTTCCTTCTGATTTGGTCGTTGAGGTTTGCTCCTGGGTGTAACTATTACCAAGAACTACATCGACTTCAATACCTGCAAGGGGTTCTTTCCAGGCGTTGAGGACTTGAAAGATAAACTCTCCTGTCTCCCCGGGGTCCAATTGGGGTGGACTTGAGGAAACAATACTTGCCGGAAAATCTCTGTTTTCCGTGTACCAGAACATCACAGTTTTTACACTGGCTGTATCGGACGATACTAAAATTGTGGCCGAGCGTATGTATTCTGTGTCGCAAGAGGGTATCGGGATTGATGCAATTCCGAGGCCTCCTTGGGTAGTGGTGTTTTGGACTTTCCCAAATTCTGACAATTCTCCTGGCCAGGCTTCCGAAAAGATACAGGTAATGTTCAATCCTGGTGTGCAGATTTGAGTGTCGCTTTTTATAACGACGACACTCAGAACGCTTTTACCCCCGTTGACCGGTAGGATTGTTATGTTCCCGGTTGTAGGCAGAATTTCATATTCTGATATTGCTGCGGAAACAGGGCCAAAGGTCAATATCAAAAAAAACATTGTCATCGTCATCGCTGTTGCTACCAATCTTGTCTTTTCCATTTTTTTCTCCTTTTTTTTGTAATATTCCTCAAAGAGGACGTTGAGTTGTTGTCTTAAAAACAGGGAATTTTAAAATTTCACCTCCTTTCCTTGGTCAGATTTTTAAAGTACTTCCTATCTTGTTTATACGATAAAAATAAAATAAAAGCAAGTGGGGGAAATCTTAATTTTAAGAAATTAAATTAGATTTTATTTCTTTGTTTTTTGGGAAGATTTAAAAAAGTTTATCCACATATTTAATGTAATCTATTTTTGACAAGGTGTATAATAAAAGAACAAGGTGTGCAAGTAATTTTTGTATTTGTTTTTTATGAAAAAAATAATTGAGAATAAATTTTCTAAGAATTGGATAATTATTTTAGTTGCTGTTGCTTTTTTAGTTTTGTTAGTTTCTAATGTTGATGATAAA
>JAGYLJ010000013.1 GCA_018401295.1 bacterium
CCCATCCATGAGGTGAACTGAACCGGCACGAAATCGACCGGCAGCTTAATGCCGAACGCCTCTTCTACCTGCTCGTTCAGCTCACGCAGGAAAGCGGGTACGCCTTCCCACAGGCTGTTTTCCACCACGGCAAAGCCCCATTTGGCTTCGTCGATAGGGGTCGGACGATATTTGCGGATCTCATCGGTGTGCCACGCCTGTGCCACCAGCTGACGCAGACGGCGCATAATCTGGTTACGTTCGTAGTCGGAGACGTCGCTGTGATCGAGCTGTTTCAGGCAGCTGTTAACTTCGACCAGCTTGTGAATCAGCGTACGGCGGGTGATTTCAGTCGGGTGAGCCGTCAGCACCAGTTCCAGCGACAGCGACTCAATGGCCGCAAGGATGTCGCTTTCGCTGATATCTTTCTGCTGCTTCAGGGTATCAAAGGTCTTTTTCAGCAGTTCGGGATGGTTCTCACCCTCGCCACTTTGCGAGATGGTCTGATACTGCTCAGCCACGTTGGTGAGGTTCAGAAACTGGCTAAAAGCGCGTGCAACCGGCAGAAGCTCCTCGTTGGAGAGGTTCTGCAGCGTATTGAGCAGTTCTTTACGATGAGTGTCATTTCCTGCACGGGATGACTTGGAGAGCTTACGGATGGTTTCCACCTGGTCGAGGATGTTCTCTCCCAGTGCATCCTTAATCGTATCCCCGAGCAGTTTGCCGAGCATACTGACATTACTTCGCATTGCGGAATATTGTTCGTTCATTGGACCCTGACACCCTTATCGTCTTGAAAAACTTCTACACCCGACCTTTCAGGCAGCAGAAAAATCAGCAACGCCATGTTCCCCCTAATCTACAGGGAACCGGCTCCGTTGCCGCCTGTCCACATTCTGAAACGCTCTGGATAATCACCCGGTGGGCATAACATCGTCTTTTATCTAGCCACGTAATGTTGCGTTCGTCAAATGCGTTAAAGTGCGCTGAAGGTGTGGCTAAATAACGGAAATTCGTAGAATTTATCGGGACCGAAGCGGGATAAGTTATTCTTATTGCTAAATCCCGCAGAATGAAGGGGCATTTTACTGTTAATGCAGTGAAATGCCCCATTTGCTGTTAATCAGTGGCAAAAATGCTGCACAACCTGAGTGATAAGCGCCCTTGTCGGCTTAATAAATGCAGTATCAATAAATTCGTCTGGCTGATGTGCCTGCTCAATCGACCCCGGGCCCAGTACCAGCGTTGGGCAGAGCTGCTGAATAAAAGGCGCTTCGGTGCAGTAGTTCACCACCTCAGTGGGTATACCCAGCAATTTCTCGACCACACTGACCAGTTCATGATCTGCCGGACATTCGTAGCCAGGAATCGGCGGATGCAGTTCAGCCACCGTGACACGGCCCGGCCAGCGCGCACTGACCGGTGCCAGCGCCTCGTTCAGTAGCCCATCGAGATCGTTCAGCGACAGACCCGGCAGCGGACGGATATCCATATGCAGTTCACAGCAGGCACAGATACGGTTAGCGGCGTCACCGCCATGAATATGGCCAAAATTCATGGTGGGATAGGGGATGGCAAAGCCGTCATGGTGATAACGCTCCTGCAGTGTATTGCGCAGTTGCATCAGATGGGTGATCGACTCATGCATCAGTTCAATGGCGTTAACGCCACGCGCGGGATCGCTGGAGTGGCCCGATTTTCCCTCGATACGGATCACATTCGACAGGTGACCTTTGTGCGCACGTACCGGTTTAAGTGAGGTTGGTTCACCGATGATGGCGCAGTCGGGACGCAGCTGCGTCGATTCAGAAAAATATTTGGCGCCAGCCATGGTGGTCTCTTCATCGGCCGTAGCGAGGATATAGAGCGGCTTGCTCAGCGTGCTGACATCCACATCGCGCAGCGTATCGAGAATAAAGGCGAAGAAGCCTTTCATGTCTGCCGTGCCCAGGCCATAGAGCTTGTTGTCGTGCTCGGTCAGGGTAAAGGGATCGCGTGTCCAGCGGCCATCGTCAAAAGGAACGGTATCGGTATGACCTGCTAGCAGCAGGCCGCCCGCACCGCTTCCGGTACGCGCCAGCATATTAAATTTATTGCGGGTGCCGGGCACCGGCTGCACTTCAACGCTGAAGCCGAGGTCGCGGAACCAGCCGGCCAGCAAATTGATTAAAGTTTCATTACTCTGATCCAGTGCGGCATCGGTTGCGCTGATCGACGGTGTGGCGATTAACTGGCGGTACAGTTCAATAAAAGGCGGTAATTTTGTCTTCACTGTTGGCGGTCCTTGGGTTAGGATGTATCCATATTCATGCAGTAATAGTGAATAAAAATACATTAACGTCCTCTGCAAGGGAACCTTAAATCACTGCAGATGACAGGGCGGGTAACGGGGCAAGGCCGCGACCCGGAACGTGCGACTGTAAAAAGGGTTACAGCCTGATGTTGAATACGCTGATCGTTGGTGCCAGTGGTTATGCTGGTACAGAGCTTGCCACCTTCCTGAATCGCCATCCACATATCAACATAACCGCTTTGGCGGTTTCGGCGCAAAGCCCTGATGCCGGCAAGCGCCTCTCCGATCTCCATCCGCAGCTGAAAGGTGTGGTGGATTTGCCGCTGCAGCCGCTGAGCAGCGCGGCCGAGTGGGCAGACAAGGTGGATGTGGTGTTCCTGGCGACGGCCCACGAAGTCAGCCACGATCTGGCGCCGGAATTTCTCAAGGCTGGCTGTGTGGTGTTCGACCTGTCGGGTGCGTTCCGCGTGAATGACGCTGATTTTTATACCCGCTTTTATGGCTTCACCCATCAGCATAGCGACTGGCTGGACAAAGCCGTTTACGGCCTTGCCGAATATCAGCATGAGAAAATCCAGCAGGCGCAGCTGGTGGCTGTGCCAGGTTGTTACCCGACCGCTGCGCAGCTGGCGCTGAAGCCCCTGGTGGATGCCGGACTGTTAAACGAGGCGCAGTGGCCGGTAATCAACGCCACCAGCGGCGTGAGCGGTGCCGGACGTAAAGCCAATGTCGGCACCAGCTTCTGCGAAGTGAGCCTGCAGCCTTACGGCCTGTTCAATCATCGTCATCACCCGGAAATCGTCGCGCACCTTGGTACGCCGGTGATCTTCACTCCGCATCTGGGTAACTTCCCGCGCGGTATCCTGGCGACGATTACCTGCCGTCTGAAAGCGGGTGTCAGCCGTGAAGATATCGCCGCAGTTTTCCATCGCGCCTATGACAACAAGCCACTGGTGCGGCTCTACGAACAGGGCGTACCGGCGCTGAAAGCCGTTGTAGGTCTGCCTTACTGCGATATCGGTTTTGAAGTGCAGGGCGAGCATCTGATTGTCGTGGCAGCCGAAGATAATCTGCTGAAAGGCGCGGCATCGCAGGCGGTACAGTGCCTGAACATCCGGTTCGGCTTCCCTGAAACGCAGTCACTGATTTAACGGACAAATATACCATGACCAATCCATTGATTATCAAGCTGGGCGGTGTGTTGTTAGACAGCGAAGAAGCGCTGGCCCGCCTGTTTGAAGCGCTGCTGACCTACCGCAGCGCCCATCAGCGTCCGCTGATTATTGTCCACGGCGGCGGTTGCCTGGTGGATGAACTGATGAAAAAGCTGGCGCTGCCGGTGAAGAAGAAAAATGGCCTGCGTGTCACGCCAGCCGATCAGATCGACATTATTACCGGTGCGCTGGCGGGAACCGCGAATAAAACGCTGCTGGCCTGGGCAAAAAAATCGGGCATTAACGCGGTAGGCCTCTGCCTGGGCGATGCGGGCATCGTGAATGTCACACCGTTTGATGAAGAACTCGGCCACGTTGGCCACGCAATGCCGGGCGATCCGGCATTACTGAACACCCTGCTGGCGGCCGGTTATATGCCGGTGGTGAGCTCAATTGGTATAACTGACAGCGGCGACCTGATGAACGTCAACGCTGACCAGGCGGCGACCGCACTGGCCTCGACGCTGGGCGCTGATCTGGTCCTGTTGTCAGACGTCAGTGGTATTCTCGACGGCAAAGGTCAGCGCATCGAAGAGATGACCGCCGACAAAGCTGAGCAGCTGATTACCCAGGGCATTATTACCGACGGCATGATTGTGAAAGTGCACGCTGCGCTTGATGCAGCGCGTACCCTGGGCCGCCCGGTGGATATTGCCAGCTGGCGTCACGCTGAGCGGCTGCCTGACCTGTTTAACGGCGTGTCGATTGGCACCCGGATTCTCGCTTAACGACTCTGATTCAAGGATTACGAAATGCAAACGCAAAACATCAAAAAAATCGTTCTGGCTTACTCCGGTGGTCTTGATACTTCGGCCATCATTCCATGGCTGAAAGAGAACTACGGCGGCTGTGAAGTCGTCGCTTTTGTCGCAGATATCGGTCAGGAGCGCGGCGATCTGGAAGGTGTAGAGAAGAAAGCCCTGCAGTCCGGTGCATCTGAATGCCACGTGGTTGACCTGCGTGAAGAGTTCATCAGCGACTATGTCTATCCGGTGCTGCAGACTGGCGCCCTCTATGAAGGCACTTATCTGCTGGGCACTTCAATGGCGCGTCCTATCATCGCTAAAGCACAGGTTGAGCTGGCGCTGAAAGTGGGTGCGGATGCGCTGTGTCACGGCGCTACCGGTAAAGGGAATGACCAGGTGCGTTTCGAAACCACCTACACCGCGCTGGCACCGCAGCTGAAAGTGGTGGCTCCGTGGCGTGAATGGAACCTGCGTTCACGTGAAGCGCTGCTGGACTACCTGAAAGAGCGCAACATTCCGACCACCGCGTCACTGGAGAAAATCTACAGCCGCGACGAAAACGCCTGGCACATCTCCACCGAAGGTGGCGTGCTGGAAAGCCCGGCCAATGCACCGAATAAAGATTGCTGGGTCTGGACTGTCGATCCGCTTGAAGCGCCTGACCAGCCTGAAGAAGTGACTGTAACCGTTGAAAAAGGTCGGGTCGTGGCGGTTAACGGCGAAAAACTGAGTCCGTTCCAGTGCCTGGAAAAACTTAACGTGCTGGGCGCAAAACATGGCGTCGGCCGTATTGATATCGTTGAAAACCGTCTGGTAGGGATTAAATCCCGCGGCTGCTACGAAACCCCTGGCGGCACCATCATGGTCAATGCGCTGCGTGCGGTTGAGCAGCTGGTGCTGGATCGCGATAGCTTCAAATGGCGTGAGCAGCTCGGCCACGAGATGTCCTATGTGGTTTATGACGGCCGCTGGTTCGCCCCGCTGCGTAAGTCGATTCAGGCCGCTGCCGAATCGCTGGCGGAAGAGGTTAACGGTGAAGTGGTGCTGCAGCTCTACAAAGGCCAGGCGACAGCCACCCAGAAGCGTTCCGCGAACAGCCTCTACTCGGAAGAGTTCGCCACCTTCGGTGAAGATGAAGTGTACGATCACCGTCATGCGGGCGGCTTTATCCGTCTGTTCTCGCTCTCTTCGCGTATCCGCGCCCTGAACGAGCAGAAGAAGTAATTTTCAGGCGAGGTGCGCCTCGCCTCACAGTTTCATTTCAGGGGCGGCATTTATGCCGCCCCTTGTTTAACGATTCAGAGGAGTTTTCACATGGCACTTTGGGGTGGACGGTTTACTCAGGCAGCGGATCAACGTTTTAAACAGTTCAATGACTCGCTGCGCTTCGATTACCGCCTGGCAGAGCAGGACATCATTGGCTCTGTTGCCTGGTCCAAAGCGCTGGTGACGGTAAATGTCCTGACTCAGGATGAGCAGCAGCAGCTGGAAGCGGCCCTGAATACGTTACTGGATGAAGTCCGTGAGGATCCTGAGCAGATTCTGCAGAGTGACGCCGAAGATATCCACAGCTGGGTTGAAGGCCAGCTGATCGACAAGGTGGGCGCGCTGGGCAAAAAACTGCACACCGGACGTAGCCGTAACGATCAGGTCGCGACCGATCTTAAGCTGTGGTGCAAGGTGCAGATTGAGGCGCTGCTGGGTGCCACCCGAGACCTGCAGCAGGCGCTGGTGGTCACCGCTGAAGCCAATCAGGATGCGGTGATGCCGGGCTACACGCATCTGCAGCGTGCGCAGCCGGTGACGTTTGCGCACTGGTGCCTGGCCTACGTTGAAATGCTGGCGCGTGACGAGAGCCGTCTGCAGGATACGCTGAAGCGGCTCGATGTCAGCCCGCTGGGCTGTGGCGCACTGGCCGGTACCGCGTATGAGATCGATCGTCAGCAGCTGGCAGGCTGGCTGGGCTTTGCTTCTGCCACGCGCAACAGTCTGGATACCGTATCAGACCGCGATCACGTGCTGGAGCTGCTTTCTGACGCTGCCATCGGCATGGTGCATCTGTCGCGCTTCGCCGAAGATATGATCTTCTTCAACACGGGTGAAGCGGGCTTTATCGAACTGTCAGATAAAGTGACCTCCGGCTCATCGCTGATGCCGCAGAAGAAAAATCCGGATGCGCTGGAGCTGATTCGCGGCAAGTGTGGCCGGGTGCAGGGCGCGCTGACCGGCATGATGATGACGCTGAAAGGTCTGCCGCTGGCATACAACAAAGATATGCAGGAAGACAAAGAGGGGCTGTTTGACGCGCTCGACACCTGGCTCGACTGTCTGCATATGTCAGTTCTGGTGCTGGATGGCCTGCAGGTTAAACGCCCGCGCTGCCAGGAAGCGGCTGAACAGGGTTACGCAAACTCCACTGAACTGGCTGACTATCTGGTCGCCAAAGGCGTGCCGTTCCGTGAAGCACACCATATCGTCGGGGAAGTAGTGGTTGCCGCCATCGGGCAGGGCGTGGCGCTGGAAGCGCTGTCGCTGGCACAGCTGCAGCAGTTCAGTGCGGTGATTGGCGAGGATGTCTATCCCATTCTGGCGCTGCAATCCTGTCTGGATAAGCGTAATGCGCAGGGCGGCGTCTCGCCACAGCAGGTTGCGCGTGCCATCGGTGACGCAAAGCAGCGTCTGGCGTAATTAACAGGTAAAAAAAAGCGGGCACATTAAATGCCCGCCAACCTCTAGCTTCAGAATTACTCATTTTTATAGGCACATCATCAAAGCGCCTGCTCTCCCGGCCGACGCTCAGATTCTCTTACGCTGACAGCAGATATTGCTGCAGATCCTCACTGCCGCCAATGTGACGACCTCCCATGAAGATCTGCGGTACCGTCGCCCGGCCTGAAACGGCGCGCAGACTCACGGTTGTTGCATCCTGTCCCAGCACGATCTCTTCGTACTGAATACCATGATCCATCAGCATCTGTTTTGCCTGGGTGCAGAAGGTGCAGCCAGGTTTAGTGAAGATTGAGACCGACTCCTGAGCTTTACACTCGGGCGCCAGATAGCGCAGCATGGTGTCGGCATCAGAGACCTCAAATGGGTCGCCCGGCTTGTTGGGCTCAACAAACATTTTCTCTACCACGCCGTTACGCACCAGCATCGAGTAGCGCCATGAACGTGGGCCAAAGCCGAGATCGGCTTTCTCAACCAGCATCTCCATGCCGCGGGTAAACTCGCCGTTGCCATCAGGAATAAAGGTAATGTTGTCTGCGCGCTGTTCTGCTTTCCAGGCGTTCATCACAAACGTGTCATTCACCGAGACGCACAGAATGCTGTCCACACCCTGCTGGGCAAACAGACCCGCTAATTCGTTGTAACGCGGCAGATGGCTGGAGGAGCAGGTCGGTGTGAATGCGCCCGGCAGTGAAAAAACGATGACCGTTTTGTCTTTAAACAGCGCTTCAGTGGTGACATCGACCCAGCGATCGCCCTGACGTGTGTGAAAAGTCACTGACGGAATAGCTTTACCTTCCTGACTTGCAAACATTTTTTTCTCCTGACATACCGCGTTCCATTTGATGTGCGCATTATTCCCAACCACCCTTGATAGGGCCAATCGTTCATTGCTATTCTATCTATCGCCACGGTCTATCGTGGCTTGGAGGGTAATAATGAATATTCGTGATCTTGAATATCTGGTTTCGCTTGCTGAACACCGTCATTTCCGCCGTGCTGCGGATGCGTGTCATGTCAGTCAGCCGACGTTAAGCGGGCAGATCCGTAAGCTGGAAGATGAGCTGGGTGTGATGCTGCTGGAGCGCACCAGCCGTAAAGTGCTGTTCACCCAGGCAGGTTTGCTGCTGGTGGATCAGGCGCGTACGGTGCTGCGTGAAGTGAAAGTGCTGAAAGAGATGGCCAGTCAGCAAGGGGAAGCGATGTCAGGTCCGCTGCATATCGGCCTCATCCCGACTACCGCGCCCTACTTATTGCCACAGATTATCCCGACGCTGCACCAGACATTCCCGAAACTGGAGATGTATCTGCACGAAGCGCAGACGCAGCAACTGCTGGCACAGCTCGATAGCGGCAAGCTGGACTGCGCGATTATCGCGCTGGTCAAAGAGAGCCAGGCCTTTATCGAAGTGCCGTTGTTTGATGAGCCGATGAAGCTGGCAGTCTATGCCGATCATCCCTGGTGCGATCGCGACCGGGTGCCTATGTCCGATCTGGCAGGCGAGAAATTGCTTATGCTGGAAGATGGGCACTGTCTGCGTGACCAGGCGATGGGGTTCTGCTTTGAGGCGGGCGCCGATGAAGATACCCATTTCCGTGCGACCAGTCTTGAAACGCTGCGCAATATGGTGGCGGCAGGCAGCGGGATTACGCTGTTACCGGCGCTGGCAGTCCCACCGGAGCGTATCCGCGACGGCGTCTGCTATCTCACCTGCTACAAACCGGTGCCACAGCGTACAATTGCGCTGGTCTATCGACCGGGTTCACCACTGCGCAGCCGTTATGAACAGCTGGCAGAGGCGATTAAAACCCACATGCAGCACTATTTCGACGCTGCGTTAAAACAGGCGGTTTAAGCCGTTTAACGCCGCAACGCGATAGGCTTCGGCCATGGTCGGATAGTTAAAGGTGGTATTCACGAAGTACTCAATCGTGTTGCCACCGTTTTTCTGCTCCATGATCGCCTGACCGATGTGAATAATCTCGGCGGCACGTTCACCAAAGCAGTGAATTCCCAGAATCTCTTTGGTTTCCCGATGGAACAGAATCTTCAGGCTGCCAACGTTCATGCCAACGATCTGCGCTCGCGCCAGATGTTTGAACTGCGCGCGGCCTACTTCGTAAGGCACCTTCATTGCCGTCAGCT
>JAGYLJ010000014.1 GCA_018401295.1 bacterium
AGAAAAGACAACACCAACAACTTTTTATTTTTGGATTTTTAGAATTACTTTTGCAACTTAAAAAATATTGCAATATTTTTTCTCCCTCGCCAAATGTTACGCATCTTTTTCAAAACCGCAACCCGTCGCAACTTGCGGTCACGCAGGAGTTAGGAGAGTTACCACAACCATATTTAAAATTTGTCTTACTTTGTGTCCTTATGCTTTTACACATAGAGACACTTTCAGACTCTATTTAAGTTTAGGTTATCGCGGGCAGTTTTTAGAGTCTTGCGGACTCACAACCACCATAATATTTATATGAATTCGTTTATTTCTAAGTCTTTCGTTTCATTGAATAGATATAAAAAGGAGTGTGAAGTAACAAAACCAAATAAAGCACAAAGGAGAATAAAAGCCCTCTTACTTCCAAATTTCTCAAACATCTAAAAAAACCCATAAATAAAAATACTAAATCAAACAAGATTTTTAAAAAAGTTAGATTTATTATAAAATATTCTTTATGTAAGACTTGCCCGTAAAAAATATCGTGCCAATAAGCCGTATAATTAAGCCCTGAGGCAGACTTTTTTATAATTTCTGTGAAAGAGTATTGCCAAGAGGAATTCCCTATATAATTTCGCTCCGAATTGTAAGGAGGAATAACGCTCAATTGTGACACCTTAAAGCCCTCTCATTAAACGAAGTCATCGCCCGAGTGTTATTCTCTACAAGTTGAGTTAATTTCTCCTCTCGCTTCTCTTGATTAGTTATAAGCCATTTAATTAAAGCAAGATTTGAAAGAGTCCAAAGCCCAAATATTCCGTAATATGCCAAATTACTTTCCAATACTGCCATTTTCTTTATTCAACAAACACTCCCGCGAAGCCGTAACATATTGGATTTAAACCGAGCGTGTCAGCCTCCAAATTTAAAGTTATTTTTAGAGTTCCCGCCCCTAAACTTGAAATGTCTATTGTTTCTCCTAATTGTTGCCCTGTTATGGTCGAAGTCCCGTCAGAAATATCATAAGTTATATTTGTTCCTGCGGGCTGGTCAAAGTCAGCAAATAAAGCAAATTTTGACTCTGAGCCGTTTAATGTTTTTGTGTTTGCGTCTGCAACGATAGTTCCCGTAGTCCCTATAAAGTCGTATGCTTTCCATTGAACAATTAACCCCGAATATGAATAATAAGGGAAATCTTGACCCGAACAAGTAAAAAACAAATTATCATCGGTTACATTATCTTGATAATAAATTTGACCTCCTCCCGTGATAGTTGTTACTATCTCGCAAGTGTCCCCCGCTTCCCAAAAATCGGAATAATCGGTTTTATTAAAATAAATATCTGTATTACTTGAGCCAATAGGTTTTGAGGCAATAGTAACTCCATTTTTTTTTAAAGTTATTGTTCCTGTATTGTTTCCCGTATAGTTTCTTACTTGTAGAGTATATAAATAAAATCCTTTTTTGGCTGTAAATGTAGTTGTAAAAGTTCCCCCTTTGTGAGCATCAGCACCCAAAGGTAAATCGGTTAAAATCCCCGCTTCATCTAATAAAGAATAATTATCAGTAGAAAAAACGGCAGAACTCAAACCCGTATTAATACAATTATTTTTCCCGTTTGCGTCAGTAAAAACGTCAGTTACAACATTTCGACCATTTACAAAAGAGCCATTTTTTAAAATCCTATATGCGTTTTCTCCAATTACATTTCCAAATTGTGGAACTGCTGTTGATTGTGGAACTGGTGTAAGTGTCATTTTAATTTTTCCCTCCTTTTTTATTATCTGTTAGTAAAAAATAAGCACCAACGCCCATTGCTCCAAGTAAAATTGGATTATCAAATAAACCGCCAAGACCTGAGGCTTTCTCTGTTTGAACTACTGCGGATTGACTCGGAATTGCTGAAAATGTCGGACTTGTGTTTGAGGTCTGCGATTGTGTCGGTGTGCTTTTTGAGTCCACTTTGGGGCTTGTTGTAGATGATAAACCCAAAGAGGAGTCCGTAATATTTGACTTTTGGAAATTATAAACGTTACTGCTTGAATTGTTTGTTGTAGTATTTACAACCGATTTACTTTCTGTGCTTTGCTTAGTCTCATTTTTAGAGACTTGCTCAGTTTTAGAGACTTGCTCAGAGTCAGAGCCTCCCGCGTCTGCTATAAAGTAAGTTGCAACCGCTCCCGCTCCTGCAATAAGTCCCCACGCTAATAAAGGAACAACCATTTTATAATTTACCTCCAAAAAGTGACCTAATTTTATTCTCTTTTTTTATGTCTGAACTGCTTTTAGTAGTTGAGACCATATTTTTATTTTCGTATTCTCTCTTTACTGGGTCTTTTGCGGTTGAAATTGAGACCTTTTCGGAAGTTTTAGGACTTCCACCGCCTGAGGCTCGAGAACTTGAAGAACTGCCACCGCTTGACTTTCTAACGGCGTTTAAAACTGGATTGTTATTAAATGTTGCTTTTGCCCTGTCTGCTGTGATTGATTGCATATTAACATTATCTAAACCACCAACAACGTTTCCGCTTGCGTCTGAAATTTTAACAACTCCGCTTTTAGGATTATAATTATAACTTCTATCGGGATTTCGTGAGGCGTCTCTTTGTATTAAGGAGTCTAAAAAAGAGTCTCCCGTAGACTCGCTAAGTTTTAAATTTACTTTTGGCTCGGTTGCTTCTTCTCTTGTATCGGGAGAACTTGACTCGACCAACTGACCACCGCCACCGCCTCCACTTAAAAAGGTCGGTATATATTCGGAGTCTGAGCCTCCAACCATTAAAAATAAAGAAGTTGCAAGAATTCCTCCTCCAATTAACTTTCTCTTGTCAATATTCATTTTAAGACCTCACAACACCGCTATACTCTTTTTTGGAGTCAATTTTTAAGAGTTTATCTCTAATCTGTCTCAAAACTTCCAAATCTGAGTCTTTATTGTCTAATCTAAGGTCAAAAACTGCTTGTTGAGTCGTAGAAGTGTTTTTTATCCTTAAACTTCTTATTTGCTGGTCGGGTTTTTCATAAACAAAGTTTTTTCTTATTTTTTGGCTTTGTTTTGTCGCCTGATTAAAATATACTACCAAGTTTTGAACGTAAGAGCCTGTTTCATCTCCTAAGTTTTGCAACTGAATATTTTTAAAAGGAGTCCCTATTGCATATAGTCCATTTGACAAATTAACAAAATCTAAAACAAGTTCTTCATTTGCTGGGATTGTCAATTCTTCGTCATAAATCACAGATTTATTACTTTGTCTGTCTTCATATTGGTTATTCATAAGAATTTACAGAGTTATTTATTCATAAATGTTTGTAAGAATTAGCATAAAGTAAAAAAAATGATATTTAGTAAAAAACCTATGAATTAATTTAAATTAATTCGTAGTCAGTAATTGGAATACTCATTGTTGAGTTAGCAGAACTTAAAGTTTTTTGTGCGTCTGGCTTAACTTGTAAAGCAATATATCCGTATTCTCTTACGTATAAGTCGGACTCTTGGATTTTCTGAACTGGTGACAACTGAGGTTTAGTTGTTGCATCAAATGGCAAAAAGTCATAATCGTTAAACGCCTCATTGAATGCGTCCGCTCCTCTTTGCTCAGAGTTTAAAGCCACTAACTGGTATTCTCCAACGATTGTTGCGTTTGTCGTATCTTTGATATTACCAAAAGCAATTCCCCTATTATCAATATTTCCAATTACTCCCGAAATACCAACAGTTTTAAGGTGGTTTACTCCAACGCTCAAAAGAGCAACAGTTGTAAACTGACCCGCAGGGCATACAATCCCGTCGTTAAAAGTCCAATCGGCTTTTCTAACGTTTTTAACAAAAACGTTTCTTATCTTTCTGTTTACTGCTGGGTGTGTGTCCCCAACTTTATATTTAGTTAATTTTTCAATTTGAACCATTTTAAATTACTCTCACTTGTAAGTTTTGAGACCCGTTCGCGTCTTTACTACCGAATAAAGCCCTTTTACCCCATACGTAAAGGTCTGTCATTCCGTCAGCCATTAACCCGCTGTTGATGTTTTGGGCAAATCCTTTTGGAAGTAGCATAGACATACCAACAGCAGTTGCAACCTTAGTTGCTCCACTAATTGGAGTCCCATTAAATCCAATTTTTGAACTTAATTCGTCTACTCCGAACTCGCTTAATTTTATCATAGCAGTATCTAAAATTGAAGTGTTACCAACTCCAATTCCTTTCTCTAAGATGTTTTCTTTTGCCATAGATAAGAATTTACAAACTTACTTATTCATAAACCTTTCTACAAAAGGTCGAGTAACGACACTTTAAAAGTATACTTATCTTTTAAAATTGAGATATTTTCCCCAATACTTATTCCCGAGTCGATTTCTTGAACGTCTGAAATATTAATATTATAATTTTTGCTTAAAATCATTAAAACCGCATTAACTATAAAATCTTTATTTCTTCCCCTCATTTTTCTAAATCTTATCCAACGGAATATCTGAGAATTTACCTTTTTTAAAATCTTTAATACATTTTAAACACAATTCAGAGTCCGCAATTCTTAAATTTAAATCGTGGCTTGTAAGTTCACAATAATATAGTTTTTTTACAACTTTTCGGCATTTGTCACATATTTTTATTTTCATTTTCAACTACTCGTAAACTATCGGCATATGTCCGATTTCAAAAACTATAAACTCGTTTGAGGCGTCATTTTGCTTATATTTAAGTGGCGTGATACCTTTTCTTAAATTGCCCGTGATTAAGTCCCCAAGTCCTCTTATATAGCCGTTATATTTCTTATTGATGTTCTCCCCACTCATTCCAAAAATGACGTGTTGTTGCACAGACTCCGCAAATTTTGTATTTGTTGAGTTCGCTCTTTTAGAAGCCCCAACAACTCCAAGACCTTTTCCCCCTGCGTGCCTATTTTGAGTTATTAAATATAAAAAACTCTCGGGGTATTTCTCGTTTCCGTCCAATAAATAGTCGAATTCATCAATAAATATTCCGTCTATGTCTCCCTTTTCTGCAAGACCAATTCCAACTCTTATAAAGTGGTCAAATTCTTTTAATTGTTGCTCTTTTGAGATTTCCTTTAGAGGATTACTCATTTTAGTATGATTTAAAATTAAAAAATTCTTGCTCGGCTCGTTTTCAAAATCTGAATAATCATAAACCCAACACAAAAAACGCAAATGTTGTTTTTTTACTTGGTCTTTAAATGTGTATGTCTTACCGCTCCCGTCTCCTCCTGTGAATAATGTTTTTTTGCTTTTTAGGGGAATTAAAGCACTTCTCTTTGGTCTTCTCTCAACTTCCATTCTCTAAACGCTCCTCTTTTTTCATTGATGTTATAGACTCTTGCACGTGTGCGGGTTGAGTCTCTGCCACTTGCTGAGGATTTGAAATAAATTTGCTTATCATCTGCAACGCAAGTTCTTTTTTTTCTTTACATTCGGTCAATAAATCGTCTACTTTTAAATCTTTATCAACAGACAAAAAAAACTCTAATATTTGCACAAATCCACTATAAACCAATTCGGGGTTTATACTTGGTTGTGAGGTTGTGAGTTGTTTTTGCGGGTTTTGAGCCTCTCTCTGTTGTTGTTCTGCCATAAATTGCATTTGTTTTGCTTTTATGATTTTGTCTACAATTTGATTTCCTGCAACCAATAACTTTTCGGCAATACTTCCGCCTACTTCCATCATTTTTATTTTTGCGTTTGTCTCCTCTAAGACTGAGAGAGCCGATTTATTTTCGCTTTGGAATGATATTTGAGGCGTTGAAGTTTTCGGGGCTTCTACTGGCTGAGAGCCTTTTAGATAACTGCTCAGAGAGTCCAAACCAACCAAGTTTTTATCTTCTTCGCTCATTTCTCCAACCTCTTTTTTAATTCTTCCTTAAACTTTGGGTCTAAGTCCAATTCCTCGAGAATTGCTTGTTTTATTATCGGTATTGCCTCTTTTATGGCGTTTGTCTGTGCTTTTTCAAAAAGTCCCATTTTTATTTTATTATTTCCTCATTACTATAAAAATGTAATTTATCTTTTGCAATAAATTTTTCTATGAGTTTTTCTTGATAATTAGCAATATGCTTTAAAGCCTCAAATTTATTTTTAATTTCTTGCAATTCTTCCGAGATTTTCTCGTTTGATTTCTCTAAATTCCAAATATTATTTTTTAATTGTTTTAAAGTTTTTTCTTCTTCTTTCATCTGTTTAGTCTCCAAAAATCATATAATGCTTTTATAGTCTGTTGATGTGAAGAAGTCCCGAGTTTTTTTCGGGCTTCTGTCAAATCCTTTAAGAGTGGTTTTCCTGTCGTGATTGTGTGACCCTCGACCCTCAAAGTCCTTTTCCCTCTTTCACTTGGTCGCTTAATTATGCTTAAATCGTCCATAATTAAAAATATGATATCGCTTATTTATAAACTTTTGTTATAACTCGTATCCATATACATAAAATAAGGGTTGCCCGAGCCTCCCTCTACGCTCACAGACATTTAAAACCTGTCCGAGTGCCAATTTTTGCGGAATTTTGTTTTTATCCCTCAAATTCTTAATATGCTCTTTTGTGAGTTTAGTTCTTATCAATTCCCCGTCTTTTTCAAACCATAGAGTCGCAATAAATCGCCCCTCTGAGTGTTTTTCAATCTTTTTTATAGCAAGTTTCATTTTATAACATACCTTTCCAAGTTTCTTTTAAAGTCTCATCATTAGCAAACCATAAAAAAGGAACGCATAACGCCATAAAAAAGCCTACAACTAAAATTAATGGAATTATAAAAGCAAATCCAATAATCTCTCTTAATAATTTAAATTTTTTCGATTTCATTTTTATAAAAAATTTGTTAAAGTAAAATCCCCTCCATATTTACTCCCTTTTTTTGCTCCTTTGCCGTCTAAAAACTGCAAATCAAACTCAATTTTATCATTATTCTCAATAAAAAAGCCGTCGGTTAATTTACTGAATAAATCCCAATCAACAATATACTCATCAAACTCAATACCTTGTATATCTAAATCCTTAGTTAAACTCTTATGTCCGAAATAATCATTTATTCCGTCAATAACTCCGTCAGTTAATTTTTTTTCAGTTTTATCAAGAGACAAATAAACTTTATAGGTCTGTGCCGAATCTAAAACAAACTTATTATTTTTCTTATCTTTTGGCTTATCATAATTCAACTGAAAACTTAAATCATATTTTTTATAAATCGGTAATTCTTGAATATCAAAACCATTTCTTAAAAATCTTTGATATAAATAAGGCTGAATTTCTCTCGGCTCAATACCAAGTCCTTTTATAATCTCAATTCCTGCTCTTGCCTCTGCGTGTCTTTCTTTTAATGTAGCCATTTTTTAATTTTTGATAAAATAAGCCTGCTTAGGCTGAATATTAAAGGATTTTCCGCCCTTTTGCGTGCTTCGTCTGTGATGTCTTCTATTTGAGCCTCTAAAAAGCCGTCAGAGTAATTTTTTATAGTAAATAATCTATTTGAATACTCCATTTTTAAAACTTCGGAATTGTAAAACGTGTTTAGTTCTTTTCTCCAATCTGAGCCGAAAACTAATTGCAAAATAATTATGCTTCTTTCGTCCTTTACGGGCTTTATTAAATGAATTTTCGCAGAGTATCGAGTTTTTTTCAAAAGTTCGATTTTTTGCCAATAATTAAAAGGCACTCCAAAAATATTTCTAAAATATCTCATTCGCTCAACTATGCTTTTTATGGCTTCCTCTCGGGTCTCCAAATCCAAATCAATTTTTAAAACGTTTTTTCTCATTTTTCCTTATAAGTTGCGATTTTTTCCAAATCTTTTTCCGCCTGCAACTTTGCGTCGAGTTTCTCAATTTCTGAAATTTTGTTTTTCATTAATTGAATTATATTAAAGTCGGTCTCTTGCTCATTGTTGAGTTTATCTCTATACTTGAAGCCCCAAACTCGCTCTTTATGTTCGAGATTATTATTTACAATAAGCATAATTAAAACTCTCTCGAATTCTTCGAGGTCTAATATTCCCGCGTCTTGCTGAACTTTTGCAACAACTCTAAAAAGTTTTCTCGCTTTTGGTTCTTCTATTGCCTTTAAAAAAGGCTGTGCCATTTCTTCGTAATCTAACATTTTTTAATATGTTTCAAATCTGCATTTATTACAGATGTTTTTAAATTTAAATTTCAACCAAATTTTTTTTAAAATTGGTGTTGCGTCCTTTGAATAAATAATTTTAATCATTCTCCCTTTTTCCACCTTAAATTATGTGCGTTCGCGTCGGTGTCTTGCTCAATCCAAACCCGAGTCACATTCTCAGACTTTAAATAGTCTCTCAACTGCTGAGGGAGAAGAATTCTCCCCTTACTATCAATTTTCACTTTATTATATATTCTAACTGCCATTTTTATTTATTTCTAAATTGAAAAAAACAAGCAACATAAGTATTAAAATTTAATAGTGGCTCGTTCAACTCCTCAAAGGAGGCTTTAAGTTCTTTCATTATTGTATTGAATAGTTTTTTTTGATTATCAACCATTGTAAACTATTAGAATACTTAAAAGTTTATAAAGGTTTCGTTTTGTGGGATTTTATGTTGTTTCTATTGGAGTTCTTAAGGAAAATTTTTATTGTCCCTAACTTAGAAAACACTTTATTTATATAATCCTATGCAAAGGTTTATAAACTTAGAAAAACATCTTTATGTCAGGGGAGGACATTTAGGGGGGAAGTTAAATAATATATTATTTTTTTATATATTATTAAAAAAAAACCTGCTAAATGTTATTTTTAGTTTCCAATAGAAATTGGGGTGTGTGTCTTGAACGACCTCCATTTCTAGTGGAACTTT
>JAGYLJ010000015.1 GCA_018401295.1 bacterium
GCAAAAACCAAACAAAAGCAAATGCTCCGCTTCTTTTGTTGCCATCTATAAGAGGATGATTTTTAACTATAAAATACAAAAGATGAGCTGCTTTTTCTTCTGTGCTCGGATAGGCATCTTTACCAAAGATGGATTGAAAAATACTACCAACAATTCCTTTTACACTATCTTCACTTCTTTCCTGTCCAAAAATTTCAGTTGCTTCTTTTTTCTTGATTAAATCTTTTTTAAGTTCTTTCAGTGCCTCGCTTAATTCTTCCGCAGTAAATTCCACTTGTTTTTTACTCACACCTTTTTGCGGAAAACAATCTTTATCATAAGCATCCAACGAAAACCAAGTATCAGCAAATGCGCTGATAAGCTCTAAAATATCTTCAGTCTTAATTTTATTACCCGCAGGTAGCATTGCTTTAACATCTGCCACTGCTCGCATAAATTTCTCATAATTCTCACCAATGCGTTTTTTGTTGATGGTGTAGCCTTTTATTAAATGTTGTTTAAGAGTTTTAGTCGCCCAAATACGAAATTTTGTAGCAATGCGGGACTTAATTCTATAGCCCAGTGAAATAATCAAATCAAGATTGTAATGTTCAACTTCATATTTTTTTCCATCTGAAGCAGTTGTTCGGAATTTCCGAACAACTGAATCCCGGTCTAGTTCTCCCTCTTTAAAAATGTTTTTAATATGCTCACTAATATTAGCTTTACTTGATTGAAAAAGTTCTACCAACTGCGCCTGTGTAAGCCAAGCAGTTTCACCCTCAAATCTAACCTCTACACGAGATTGCCCATCATCACCCTCATAAATTATTATCTGATTTTGTAATTTTTTTGACATCTCCCCTTTTTTATTATTATATATATTCTACCCTATCAATATGCTTTTGACAAACAAAAAAACACCCCTTTTGAGTGTTTTCAATTATTCTCTTGCTTTTTTATAGTTTTATGAATATAATATAGATGATCAAAAGATCGCTAATTCTAGTGCTTGGGGGCTTCTTTATTGAAGTCCCCTTTGCTTTTTAGTTCTTTTCTCCAACAAATAAAGTCACGGATTTTTCGAATATCAAAAATAATTAAACCTTTTTCTCTTAAGACAGATAACTCTTTTGATATTTTTCGTGTAGTAGCAAATATAACAACCCTTTTCCCAGATTTTAATAGTTTCTCAACTGGATCAGTAAAGTCGCTATCACCACTCCACAAAATAAAAGATTCTGTCTTATTTCTCTCAAAATCCAAAAGCATATCTACGCCAATCTCAACATCGAAGTTGCATTTTCTGTCTTCAATGAAGTACTCACCTTTTTTGTTCATATAAGCAAAACGCTCATTAAGATATTCAATCGTTTCAACTTCGTATTTTCGTAAAAGAGCTCTACGGATAAATTGATCAAGTAGTACCGTTGAATCTCTGGGTATGCTGGAAGCATTTATTGGAAAACGCATTACTTTTACTGGTTTAGTGCGGACCACATACTTTCTATTTTCCACCTCTTTTATTTCTTTTTCTGATCTCTTGTCGCCTTCTAAATATCCACTATAAAAGTTCGTAGCTTCCACTGCATCAAAAGAATCTAAAAATTGCTTAAGTCGCTTCAAGTCAATGTGCCACCCAAGCTTAACACTCCACGGGCGAACATTGGCATAATCAATATAGATTCTAGCTGAATTTCCAAAAAATAACTCTATCTGTTCAATGACAGATTGTTTTTCTTTAGCAATTTCTTCAATTTTTTCTGTTTTCGGATTAAACATAAGCTTATCTTATTTTTTGATACCGGTAACTATATCTTATATAGTCATTCAAAAAACTCCCTTTTGATGAAGTGTCTATGAGTCCGTGATACAAATACTTCGGAACATTAAAATACTGATATATATCCCCCGAAGTAAATTCTATTTCTAAAATAGCCAATTGCGAATCATAGCCAATTGAATAAATATTTGTTGATGTAACTGGCACTCTGTCCATAACCTTAAAAGTTAGTATTTATTTTTTCCCAAATAAATAATATCCTATGAATTATTAAATATATTCTACCCCATCAAGGTTCTTTTGACAAACAAAAACCCCATGTCCTTCCCAAGGTCGGACCTTGGGAAGATTACTGTTGATAATTATTGTTATTTTGATATTATTGAAATATCACGAATGAAAAGTTTACCCTGATAAAGTTCTGTACTTTTTCTCAAGATTTCCAACTAAGGCATCACCTCTTTTTTGAAGAAAACAGAAAATATTACTATAATACACCTCTTTCTTTTTGCTTCATTAGAAGATTATCTATTACTTCGTGCCAACTGAATTTTTGTCTCAACGCAATACCATTTTGACTAATTCGGTGGTAGTAATCATGATCTTCCCAAAGTTTAATAATTTCTTTACAATAATCTTCAGTATTACGATCTGTGATACAACCAGTAACCCCGTGTTCTATAAATTCCGAAAAAGCTGGTACATCTTTACAAACCACTGTTGGTAATCCGCTTACTACACTCTCAAGAACTGATTTTCCAAAAGTTTCTACAATTGAAGGATAAACCGCTATATCACTAGAACTCATAATAGACACCATTTCTTCTTCAGAAACCACGCCATGAATTATAAATTCTTTTTCTAAATTATAAAAGTGAATTTCTCTTAAAAAGTTTTTTAGATATTCATTATACAAAGGATTGTGACTTTTCCCATCATTCCCCGTAAGATGAACTTTAACTTTAAACCCTTTTTTAATTAAATATTTTACCACAGGAATCAGAAACAAGTGATCTTTCTGCTGTCTAATTCCGTTGGCAGAAAATAAGTTTAATTTTTTTTCAGTACCAATCTCAAATCGCTCTTGAGCTGGAAAACAATTTTCATTAAAACCACGATGAACTTTAAAAAACTTTTCTTTTTCTATTTTAAACTTTGAAATTATTTCCCTAATCTCATCATCAGAAGGACTAGAAATATGTTTAGCTTTACTTAAAACTTGTTTTTCTTGCTTAATGTATTCTTCAGGCACTTTTGAAAAAATATTGTAATGAGCACTGGTCATCATTGGGAAAAACACTGTTTTTTCTAAAGGAAGTAAATTTTGAGAAACCAAAGAAAAAGCATTAGCCAGGTGAAGAATATAAACTAAATCATAATTAAAAAGAGAGTTCTCTTTAAAAAAATCAGCGAGTTCTTTTGCTCGCTCAATTCTTCTTAAAAAATAATCGGAGTCCTTTTCAACTAGTAAGTTTTTCTCTTTCAAAGGAATATAATTGAACTTCGGGTTGATCTTGTTGTTTTTTTCTTTTAATTGTTCTTCTGCTTTTTCTTTTTTAAAAGAAGCAGCGGTTACTCCAAGTGGAGTAAAAATATCCACCTCGTTATCTCTGTTTACTAATTCAGTAAATAAATATTTCAAAAAAACGGAACCTCCATCGGTATCTTCCGCTATCCTCGGATCTCGACCAGCAATAATAGCAATTTTTTTCTCACTGTTATTTGTCATGTTTAAGTTTATTTAAAAGATAATATTTTTCTAATACTTTTTCCCAGGAAAAATCTTTAGCGATCTTCCTCCCCCGTAGTCCCATTTTTTGTCGCTCTGATTCATTTAATATCAAAAAATCTATCTTTTCTCTTAAAGAGCGAACATCCTTAGCCGGAACCAATCTTCCACTTTCTCTATCTTTGACCACCTCTGGAACCCCACCAACATTTGTAGTAATTATTGGCAAACCAGTTGACATCGCTTCACAAAAACTCCTTCCCATTGTTTCAGTGTGGATATAAGATCCTCCAAGAACAAAGTTTCTTTTTAATATTGGAGCGTGGCAATAAATATCCGACAACTGATAATAATGATGTATTAAATCTATTGATACCTCTCCTGTCATAGTAATAATATTTTGAAGCCCTAACCTACCCGCCAAACACATTATTTTTTCTCTTTCTGGCCCGTCACCAATTAAAAGATAATGGACAGAATCTTTTGTTTTGCTTTGAGAAATTGCTCTAAGTACATAATCTATGCCCTTGAAACTAACCAATCGACAACTACTTACAATAATAATTTTATCTATGGGAAGTTTAAATTTTTCTCTTAATTTTAATTTTCTTGAAATTGAAACTGGCTTAAATCTTTTTACATCAACCCCGCCAGTAACAATTTTCATTTTGTTTTTATTCAAACCAAACCTACAAATTTTGCGATAAGAATATCTGCTATTAACAATAAGAAAGTCAACTGATTTATTTATAGAGTCCACCACAAAACTCCTTCTTTCTTTTAATGCTTTGCCCTTCCCTCTTATTTCAGACTGAGCAATATCATTTCCTCCGCTCCTTAACAAAAAAATCATTTGCGGAAATTTTACTTTTAGCTCTGGAATTACTCTTATCCAGTAAAGACTATTAAAAAACAAAACATCTCCCTCTTCAAGTTTTAATTTTTTAATAGTTTTATATATTAACTCTGGTTGAATGGTGGCTTTTTGGGGTAATACTATAGTTTTATCAATATAATTAAGTTCTTTTTTTTCCGAACAAAAACCAATAACAGCACGAAGCTCCATTTTTTTTTGATCTTTCAAAATTTTACACAACTCATAAGCATGAGCCTCCATTCCACCTGCTGGAGGAGGATAATGATCAACTATCAAAACTATTTTTGGTTTCTTTTTCATAATCAAGCTGTTTTGTAATATAAACAAAATCAACATTAACAAAGTCGGCCTCCTAATAAAAAAATATTATTTTCTTTTTAAGCGATTATTAACTTTTATAACACTCTCCATTAAGAAAAGTTTTTTATTAAGAGAATTTTTTACCCATCGCAAAAAACCTTCCGTGTCTTTAGGTAAGCACGATCCTCCAAAAGGACCCATATTTTTTATACCATATTCCGGATTCCAAGATGATTCCGCACTTTCAACTACCGCCTTGAATATCTTGTCAGCATCAGCGTTCATCTCTTCACACACTTCCCTCTGTTCATTAAAAAAAGAGATCTTACAGGCGTTATATAGATTGTGAACATATTTATGCATCTCTGCTTCCACTGTATTAAAATGATGAATGCTAACTGGAAAATTTTCATAAAACGCACTTAATTTTTTTGCCGCCTTTTCATCCTCCGAACCAATAATAATTACTTTAGGATTTAAGAAATCTTCTTCTCCAAAACGCTCTCGCAAATATTCCGGATTCGAACAAACACCAAAATCTTTTCCAGCCTTTTTTCCAGATAATTTTTCAAGTAGAGGGGTTACAAGATTTTTTGTAGTAAAAGGCGGAACAGTGCTCCTAACAACAACAAGCACATACTTGTCTGTTTTTTTTAGATAAAAACTAATATCCTCTATAGCTTTTTTTAATTTTTCTACTTGTGGTCCTTTTCTTTTTGTTGGAACTTGAACGGTAACAAAAAAGAGGTCTGGTGATCTCTGTTTAAGTTCGCTTGTATGTATAGAGTCAAACCCTTCGTCCCTAAGTTGCTTTACAATCTTGTGATCAATATCAACAAAAACCACACGATACCCCTTCTTAATAAACCCCTTTCCAGTTGCTTGCCCTATTACACCACTGCCCAATATAGCTATTTCATCTTTTAAGCTCATGAATCATTTACTAACTTACATTATAAAATTTTTTCATTATACCACCTTTCTTTAAAAAAAGCAATAAAAGAAGATAAAAAAACTTTATTAAATAAAGCTTATTTAATATTTTTACTTAAAATTTTAATCCAGATGAGAATGACTATTAAGTGCTTGAATCGAATAAAGCCCCTTTTTGTTTTTTTTGCAAAAAGTAACTCCCGCATTACTAAACTCAAAAAAATCCGCAAATCTACAAAAAGCTTTATAGTCAAACTCTTTTTCCATCATTAAAAATATGATCATTCTTATTGGCCCACCATGTGATACTATTAGAATATTTTTTTCTTTCGTTTTAGATAAAACGCTAAAAAACTTACTAACTCTTTTTTTATATTCGGTAAAATTTTCTTCGTCAGAGTAGTGCCACGAAGAATCGTCTTTATTAAAATCTTTAATCTTTTCTATTTCAATAACTTCTAAACTATCTTTTCTCTTCCCTACAAACTCTGACGGTGCTCTTCTTTCCTTTAGACAATCCAAATAAATAATATCCTTTTTTAATGACTTGCTTACAACCTCTGCCGTTTGCTTTGCCCTTTTCATGGAACTTGAATAAATTACATCAACAGGAATTTTGGAAAATCGCTTAGCCAAAAACTTGCACTGATTTAACCCCACATCAGAAAGCTCAGTATCTTCCGCTTGAGATACATTCAAAGCATTATATTCAGTTTCCCCATGCCTAACAAAGTATAAGTTCATATTACTACATCCCTAAGGTATCATCTTGGGAATTTTTTATATTTTTTTCTCTAGGATTATTTTGTATTCTTTTAGTTTTGATTTTTTGTAGAAGTTTCTTGCTTTTTTGTTTTTGGCGAAAACTCCTACTTTTAGTCTGTTTGCTTTTTTGTTTTTTGC
>JAGYLJ010000016.1 GCA_018401295.1 bacterium
TCAGTCTATTTTTGCTCCGACTAATCTAGGGACTGATATTTATAATATTTGGCAAAAATTTGATGAAGAAAAAGGCAGGTGGGTATCTTTTAATGCAGTGCATTTCCCTTTGGTAGGAGGGAGAATAGAAGGCTATAGGGGTTATTCTTCTATGTCAGCGGTAGAGGAGGGTTCTTGGAGGGTAGATGTTAAAACTAGAGAAGGTTTGGTTGTGGGGAGGATTAGATTTGATGTATTGGGAAATGAATAGAAGATGGTTAAAAATAAAAGGGGGCCATGTTTCTCAAACACGGCCCCTTACTTTTTATTACCAGTTACCTTTTTTTGATATCCTCAATAAACTTTACGAGGATGTCTAAAGATCTTTTGTCTTTGGTGGCTTTTATAATTGCTATTGAAAGACCCCCAAAGTTGTGGCGAACAAACCAGTGCCGCCATTCGGGGCTGGTTTTATCTTCTGGTTCTGACATTTTCTTTCCTCCTTGTTTTATTTTTATTTAAATTAAGAACAGGACTGGATTGTTTATAACATAATATGAAGTTCATTTACAACCTAGTTTGACAGAATGTGGTTTTTATTATATTTTCGGGAATAAAGGTTGACTTTATTTCATATTTTGATAGTATAGTAATTGTACTTGAATTATAGCTTGCTATAATTTAAGTACATTGAAAAACATCGTCTTCGGACGGTGTTTTTCATTGTTATAATAAATGTGGTAAAATATGAGGGTTAATAATTAAGAATAGGAGTTGTATCCCAGTGAAATGTTTTTTGATTTTCTGTAAAAATCAAAAAATTTGTTTTGTTAAAGATAAAACAAATTTCACGGGATGACTATTTTAATAGTCGTTAGTACTCCTTTAAAATATGTCATGTTAAAAAATATGTTAATGAGGAAGATGTTGAAGTCTCAGTTAAAAGGTGTGCCTGAAGCTGAACAAGAAAAAATTTTAAAGGTGGTTAGTGAGAATCCCGAGTTATTCGCAAAAATTGCTAAAGAGATTCAAGAAAAAATAAAAGCTGGGGAAGATCAGATGTCTGCTTCCATGGCTGTTATGGGGCAATATCAGAATGAATTAAAAGATATTTTAAAATAGATATTTTTTTTATAAAAAGAGTAGTTTATAATTTATTAGTTATTTTAATAGAACAAATTTTATGAATAAATATATATTTATTGCCGTTGTTTTATTTTTAATAGTAGCTGCTTCTCTTTTTTTTAAGAAACCATCGTTAGAACCGGCTTTAGTAGATTTGACTTGTTATGATATACAAAGAAGTGCTGAAGTTTGTAGTGATATTTATGAGCCTGTGTGTGCAACTGTTAACATTCAATGTGTAACAACTCCTTGTGATCCTATCGAGGAAACTTATCCAAATGATTGTAACGCTTGCATTAACCCTCTCGTAAGTTCTTATCGGTTAGGGGTTTGTGGAAATTAGTTTTCCAAATTTTGTTTGGATATAAATGATTTAAAAGATATTTTAGGTAATTTATTTGGTTAAATAATCTTTGTTTTTTAGCCCCTTTTGACTTATTCACTTAAGAGGGAAAAATTGTTTGACTTTTGATATCTAAATTTTTATAATCAAGAAATATTTTAGTAGATTAATAATAATAAGTAATAAAATATCATGGATGAAGAAATTTTAGATGATGATTTTATAGGTGAAGATGAGCTTGAAGAAGAAGACGATGAATTTGAAGGAGATGATGAAGAATAGGTATCTTCTTGGTTAAGACTCAACACATCAACGTAAGTTGATAATATAAATGGAGGCCTATGGCCTCCATTTATATTTTTGAAAGTTATTGTTTAAAAAATTTTGATAATAAAGGAAAAAAAGAGTGTCTGTGATATAATATTTTATATTAACAGAGTAAACTAATTAAACCAAACAATGGATAAACAAAAATATCATGGAGATTGGAAATGTTGTGGTTGTGGAAAAGCGATTACAGAATTACCCTTTGAACCGAAGGTAACTAATAATTTAACTTGTCGAGAATGTTATGCCTCTGGTAAGGTGGTTCCAAAATTAAATACAAACAATGGGGAGAAAAAGATGTTCACTGGTGATTGGAAATGTAGTAAGTGTAATTGTCCTATAACAAAATTACCTTTTGAACCTAAAGCCACTAATAATTTAACCTGTGTGGATTGTTTCAAAAAATCTAAAGGGTTATAGGGTAAAAAATTGTCTTTTTGGGAGCCAATTTTTTGTGGATTTTTAATTTAAATTTTGTGGTAAAATTGTAATATAGTTTTTAACACTTAATTAACCCTGTTAAATAAATTTATTTTCCAAAATAAATTTAAGATTTGGCAGAAGCGGTAAATAAAAATAAAGTAATTTAAAAAAAATATTATCAATTGTTAAATTCCTAGTTAAATGAAGGCCAAATCTTATTTAACAGGGTAAATAAAATAAATTATGAAGATTTTATTTTTTTATAATGAAGATTGGGAAAAGGAGTATTTTGAGAAGGGTATTGGTGACTCTAAACCTGTGGTCGGGCAAGGGGAATTTGAAGTAGAATTTTTACAAGGGAGAGTACAAGATCATCCTAGTTTGAGAGACGATAAAGCAGAAATCTTGTCTGTCTTTGTTGGTTCTCATGTTGACGCTTCTGTTTTTGATAAATTTCCTAATTTAAAGTATATAGCGGCTCGTTCAACTGGTTTTGATAATATAGATATTGCAGAAGCCAAAAAGAGGGGGATTATTGTTTCAAATGTCCCAGCTTACGGTTCGGTGACTGTGGCAGAGTTTTCTTTTGCTTTATTGTTGACTATTTCACGAAAGATTTTTCCTGCCTACGAACAGATTCTAAGGAAGGGAGATTTTGAGAAAAAAGGTTTGAGAGGTTTTGATTTGAGTGGGAAGACTGTGGGGGTGGTTGGAGTTGGGAAAATTGGTCAACATTTTATTAAGATTGCTAATGGTTTTGGGATGAAAGTAATTGCTTTTGATAACCATAAAGATGATGAGTTTGCTAGAGCTAATGGTTTTAAATATGTGGAATTTGATGAATTATTACAGCAATCGGATATAGTGACTTTGCATGTTCCTTATAATCCTCATACTCATCATCTGCTTAATAGTGATAATTTTGGAAAGATGAAGAATGGAGTGGTGATTATTAATACTTCCCGTGGAGGAGTGATAGAAACTGGTGCTTTGGTGAAGGCTTTACAAGATGGGATTGTGGCTGGAGCTGGATTGGATGTTTTGGAGTCGGAGATTTATATGGGGAAAGAATTGAGTTTGTTGCAAGAGGAAAATTCTAGTGATGAAGACATAGACACTGTTTTGCACAACCAGTATTTGATTGAACATCCTGATGTGGTTATTACACCACATAATGCCTTTAATACTCAAGAAGCGGTTGAGAGAATTTTTGATGTGACTGTAGAGAACATTAAAAAATTTAATAAAAACGAAATAATTAATAAAGTTAATTAATTGTTTTTATTAAATTTCAAATTAAAAATTAAAAATTATAGATTATGAAGGAAATAAGAAATGAAATTTAAAATAAAAACATATTTAGCTGATATTGTTTTTTTATTGATTATAACGGCAACGATAGTTATTTCTATTTGGCAGATACCAGCGGATAGTTTAAATCAATTTGTCGCTAATAATCTTATTTTAGGCGGAGCAGTTTTTATTTTTCTAATGATTATTTCTACTGTGATTCCTCCAATTACCGTTTTCCCTGTTATTCCTTTTGTGGCTGTCCTGCTGGGGCCGTTTACAACCACTGTTTATTCAGTAATAGGCTGGACCATAGGTTCCATGATATCTTTTCTAATAGCTCGATATTGTGGAAGACCTTTTTTATCTAAATTTATTTCTTCAGAAAAACTAGAAAGATATGAGAAAAGAGTTTCTGGTAAAAATGAGTTCTGGGTGCTTGTATTTTTGAGAATGATTATTCCTGTAGATATTTTAAGTTATGCTGTGGGGGTTTTTAGTAAGGTTAGTTTTACTAAATATTCCTTTGCTTCTTTCTTGGGGGTTATTCCTTTTTCCTTTGTTTTTTCTTATGGATATAATATTCTTTTATTAGATAGTTGTTTTATTGTTACTCTTGGTCTTTCTGTAATCGTTTTGATATTAGGAGCTTTTTATTTATTTAAGAAAAATCCATCTTGTTAATAATATAAAATTTAAGAATTATATGAAGAAAATAAAAATAATCACACATAATGGAGGATTTCACGCGGATGATGTTTTTGCAGTGGCAACGATTAAGTTGTGGTTAGGGAAAAATTGTCGTAGAGGTATTTTTGGTAAGACAAAGATTGAAATTATTAGAACACGAGATGTTGGGGTGATTGCTCAGGGCGATATTGTGGTTGATATTGGCGGGGAGTATACACCAGCTAAGAAAATTTTTGATCATCACCAAGAAGGAGGGGCTGGGGTACATGATAACGGTATTCCTTATTCTTCTTTTGGTTTAGTTTGGAGGGAATATGGAGAAAGTATTTGTGGTTCTTTAGAAGTAGCTGGTTTGATTAATAAAAAATTGGTTCAACCGATTGATGCTGTTGATAACGGAGTTGATTTGTGTGAGTTGGTCTATCCAGGTGTTCAACCCTATTTTCTTTATAATTTGATTGGTGTTTATAATTTTGTGCCTAAGAAAGAGAAGGGAGGAAATTTGGATAATAATTTTTCTAAGGCAGTAGATTTTGCGGAAGATATTTTGAGGAGAGAAATAGAAATTTCAAAAATGGAAGTAGAGGAAAAAAAATATGTGGAACAAGTTTATCAAAACTCTGAAGATAGAGAAACTATTATTTTGGATGAAGATATTCCTTTTAATTCTTGGGGGGTGGTGTTGGGTCAATACAGGGAACCCTTATTTGTAGTTAAACCAGATGGTGGGAGTAAGAATTGGAAAGTGAAAGCGGTTAGGAAAGAGCTTTTTTCTTTTGGAAATCGGAAAGATTTGCCTCAGGAGTGGGCCGGAAAATCAGGGAACGAGTTGGTTCAGATAACGGGGGTAGAAGGGTCTATTTTTTGTCATAATAAAAGATTTATCGCTGTAGCTAACACTAAAGAGGGAGCGGTGGAGTTGGCGAGGTTAGCGGTGGAAAAATAAACTCTCACTTTTAATTAATCAACCAACAATAAGATGAGCTCGTCTGACTTCTCCACACCTCCTCTTATTTCTAAACCTAAATTTAGGTATAATAATATAGTTAAGTCTGTTTAAAACAGCCCTGTTAACTAGTAAAGTAAACTGTGAAT
>JAGYLJ010000017.1 GCA_018401295.1 bacterium
TACAAGTGGGAATGTGGGGGTGGGGACGACGGGGCCGGGGAACAGATTGCATATAAAAGAAGCAGGGGGCGGAACGGGAGTGACAACTTTTCGTCTTGAAGAAGATGGAGCAGGAACTGAGCATTGGAATATTGGAGTAGATAATAATGGAGATTTAGCTTTTTTTGACGAAGCTACGAAAAGGATAACTTTCCAAGATAACGGCAACGTCGGCATCGGGACAACAAGTCCTCAAGAAATTTTTGATGTTGCCACAGCAAGTTTTGGAAATTTAAGACTTTATGGGAGAGCTGGAATCTTTGGCCCAAGTCTTAGCTCTAATATTTATTATCAAAGTGGTGTTGGTTGGGTTCAAGATAATAGTTCCTATGGAAAGTGGGCCATTGGAAGTAATGGAAATGCCGCTGGCGAAATTGGATTTTATACAGGTAGTTCAGGCACAGGTTTCCCAGATCAGAGAATGACGATTACAAATGTGGGCAACGTCGGCATCGGGACGATAGGACCAACGAGAGCATTGGAAGTAGAAAATATTTCAGCAGGGATTAGATTGGATGATTCTGATTCATCATCCGCCTCTAATGCTGTTAGTTTTATAGAGTTCGCAAGACAAGGAGACCAGATGGGATATATAGGTTACGATGGTACATTAGGTGGAGATATAAGATTTTATCAAGAAGAAGCCGCAGGAATACGTTTTGACTTACCTAGTGGTGATATCCAATTTACTTCTTCTGGCAACGTCGGCATTGGGACGACGGCGCCTGGAACAAACAAATTACATATTTATAATGGTTCTTCAGGCGGTACAGCATATAACGCAGGCGGTTTGGTTGTTGAGAGCTCGGGGAGAGCCTCGATACAATTATTAGCAACTAACAATCAGGATTCATTTCTCTTTTTTGGCGACGCAAACTCTGGTACGGGTGGATATATTGGTCATTACGGTACTTCTCTAGACCCTGCCGATTTGATGGTATATTACAGCGAAGGAAATCATAGTTTTACTAACGGCAACGTCGGCATTGGGACGACGGTCCCAAAATCTCAACTTCATATAGAAGGAGGAGCTTACCCTGGAATATATTTAAGGAACACAGGAGTATCTTCTGATGAGCAACAATGGCGTATTTATTCACATAACTCTGAACATGATTTAAATATTGCAACTCAAAATGCAGCTGACACTGCTGCCAATGTCCCTCTATCTATTGTTCGTAATACTGATACCTACACAACCAAATATGTCAATTTAGTTAGAGACGGAGGAAATGTTGGTATAGGGATGTCTACACCACCTACAAAACTTTACGTGAGAGGTTCTCCTTCTACAACAATTGGATCTAGTCCGCAAATACAAATTAATAATCAAACAGGGGTTAACTATTTAGCTGAATTAGGGTTAGGCTATAGAGAAGCTAGTTATCTCTATTCCAGTTCTGCTATAGGCCAAAGAGCAACCAGCTTTTCTGGTTATACAACAGGGGATATATATTTTGCTACTCGTAGTGTTGTTACGGACACTGCTCCCATAGAACGTATGACAATCACCGCTTCAGGTAATGTTGGTATAGGTACAACCGCACCAGTAGCGCTATTACAGATTGGAACAGGATCGTATGCAAGTTATATTGGTTATAGTACAACGGGAGATACTATCATTCGTGGAAGCCAACAGACAAGCAAAATCTATATTGGGGATAACAATACAGGGAATGTCTTGATTACCGCTGGTAATGTCGGTATAGGGGTAGGAACTCCAACCTACAAATTGCAACTCAACGGTCAACCAGCCGCTAATGGTTACACAGCATGGACAAACTATTCAGATTACCGTTTGAAAGAGAATATAACTGATTTAGATTATGGCTCTAATGTTCTCTCAAAAATCAGTCAATTACATCCAGTGTCTTTTAATTACAACGAATTAACTGGTTATGACGAAGAAACAAGAAAGAGAAGAATCTCAGGTTTTATTGCTCAAGAACTACAGGAAGTCTTTCCTCAAATGGTAGCCACTACCACTATTAATGGTACAGAATATTTAGATACTAATCTTTCTGATTTGACTCTTTATTTGGTTAAATCTACTCAACAACTTAATGATATTGTTTCTACACAAAATGAAGAAATTAAGGAACTAAGGGATATGATTAAAGGACTGCAAATTGAGTTAGAATCTTTGAAAAATCAGGAAATAAGGTAAAAGAAAATATTTGTGGTTTTTATTTTTTTATGCTATAAATATGTACATGAAAAAAGATATTCACCCTAAATATTATTCAAAAGCAGAGGCAAAGTGCGCCTGTGGAGCTAAGTTTGAGGTGGGTTCAACTCTTGAAAATATTGAAATGGAAATTTGTAGTGCTTGTCATCCGTTCTACACAGGTAACGAAAAGATTATTGACACAGCTGGTAGAGTGGAAAGGTTTAAAGCAAGAGTGCGTGCTTCAAAGAAAAAATAAGCTTGGAAGTTTTTTAATTAAAAAATGGTGGGTGGGTGCTTTGCACCTAGCCACCATTTTTTCTTGCCTACTATTCTTTATTAAGTTATTCTTTACATTAATGATCGCTAAAAATACAGATGAAAATGATTTAGCAAACTCTGATGAACAGGACGGGGTTGGTTTTGATCTGGAAGAAAATCTTAGAAATCCTAAAACTTCTTACCTTGCAAAAGAGTATGAATTACTTCTTCATCAGGAAAATCAAACAACGGCGATGTTAGAAAAAGACCCTTCTTTGAAAGATTTAGTGGATGAAGAATTATCTGATTTAAAACTTAAGAAAGAAATTATTGTTAAACAAGTAGAAGAAATTTTATCATCAGAAGATGAAGAAGAAGAATTTCCTAATGAAATTATTTTAGAAATTAGGGCCGGAGCTGGCGGGGATGAAGCGTCTTTGTTCGCCTACAATTTAGCGGAAATGTACGAAAGATATGCGGTTAATAATCAGGGTTGGAGTTTCCGTAAATTAAATGAGTCATTAAACTCAACTGGTGGTTATAAGGAAGTTAGTTTCGAAGTAAAGGGTAAAGGCGTTTATGAGAAAATGAGATTCGAAACTGGTATTCATCGTGTGCAACGTGTGCCAGTGACAGAAAAGATTGGAAGGGTCCATACTTCAACCGCTTCTGTAGCAATAATGCCCATTAGAAAAAAAACGCAAATTGTTATTAAACCGGATGAACTTGAGATGGAGTTTTCTCGTTCTGGTGGGGCAGGGGGACAAAACGTTAATAAGGTGGAAACAGCTGTACGACTTATTCATAAACCAACAGGCATTGATGTCCGTTGTACTGCAGAAAGAAGTCAACTTAAAAATAGGGAAAAAGCTATGGAGATTTTGATAGCCAAACTTCAACAAAAAAAAGACGATGAGGAAGCATCTAAATATTCGTCTAAACGTAAATTACAGGTTGGTAATGCTGATAGATCAGAAAAAATCAGGACATATAATTATCTTCAGGATCGTATTACTGATCACAGAATTAAAAAATCTTGGCATAATCTAGAAAAAATTCTTGCAGGAGATTTAGATCCTATTTTTGATAGCTTAGTAGAAGAAGAAGATTAGTGTATTTTTTTATTATAATGTTATAATGTATAGGAAAGTCAAAAGTCCATAAAGTCTGTAAAGTCAAAAGTCAGAAAAATTTGTGACTAAAACATCTTTGATGTTCGTCCGACCAAAACGAAGTTTTGGTTTAGGAAGCAAATTTTTCACTTTACAGACTTTCGACTTTAAGGACTCTCGACTAATTTAGTATGATTTATTTTGATAAGGTTACTAAAAAATATCAAGACGGGGTAAAGGTAGTTAATGATGTCAGCTTGACCATTGAGCCAGAA
>JAGYLJ010000018.1 GCA_018401295.1 bacterium
TTTTGTCTCAATCTCTAAAAATATTTTATAGGGCAAAAGATCTTTCTTGCCTATCCAGATTTCTCCGTTAATAGATTTTATAGTTTGCAAACTTTCATCTAGCTCAACAATTTCTTCTTCTGTCGCCGGCTCTCCTTGAGCAATTTCATTTGTTTCTATTATTAAATTTCTTAAATTATCCAGGTCAACTAAAAATTCGTAATGATAAGCATTAATCTCCTTAACCTTTTCATTCGCCAACTCTTTTGTCACTTCAATAATTTCAGACTGGCAAAAAGCTTGATTCATTTCTTCCATTTGTCCTGAAGACAGTTTCTGCTTGTTCATCAATTCATCTATATTTTCAATTCCGAAACTTTCTCCAATAGACTCTACATCTATCTTAAACCAATAATCGGCCAAAGAACTAAGATCAAAAATTCTTAGATCCGGTAATTTATTCAACCTAAAATAAATTGTTTGATCAATACTCTTTATATCCAAATCAAAAGAGTCGCCTTCCTCGGCCAATTCTTCTAAAATAAGAGAGAAAGCCATTTTCGGATTTTCTTCTTCCCTGATATCCAATTGACCCTCAGAGCTAAGCTTAAAACTTTCCATTGAAAGACCAACTGCCATTTCTTCCTCTACTGGATCATGAGTTAACAAATCAGCCGCCGTTTCAAAAATTATTTCTCCCTGGTACTCTAACGATTCAATCTCAGCCAAGCGAGAACTCATTTTGGCTATTACTTCTTCAGGCGTATCTTTAAAATAAAAATAACCTAAAAGGCTACCGGCAACTGCCAATAAAGCAACCACCAGAATAATTGATAATAGTCTCCTTGATTTTTTATCACCAGAAATACTTTTGTCTTGATAATTTGCTTGCCACATAAAATTAAAATTATTAATTATTTTTAATTGTTTAATCAATGGTGGACCGTACCAGATTCGAACTGGTGACCTCCTCATTGCAAATGAGGTGCTCTAGCCAACTGAGCTAACGGCCCAAAGATCTGTGGGCGACGTAGGAATCGAACCTACCACCTCTTCTTTATCAGAGAAGCGTTCTACCACTGAACTAGCCGCCCCGCTATTTAGGATTTTAACAGATTAAAACAAAAAAACAAGGCAAAATAAAAAAGCGACCGAGGTCGCTTCCCTAGTTTAGTTGCTTTAAGTTGTCCCGAATAGCCGCGATTCAAAGGCTCTGCGGCCAACACCCTAAAGTTAGTTTGAGAATTCTCGCAAACCAACTCTAGTCGACGCCGATTTAGTTTCGAAAAACTAAATCTAAAATGTAGTGATCCACCGACAGGTTCCCCTACCGGTGCCTTGTTCATTTTACCCCTATATCGCTATAAGGCATGGACTATATCACCATCCTCTTTTTCAAGGTTTTAATTTTTCTTGGATGCCAAGTTCCTATTTTTTCCAGAAAAATTCTTTGCCAATTCGCAAGAATATACATCCTCCAATAATTAGGATCAACTAACTGGCTTGGATTATGAATTTTTCCTGTTTTTATTCCTAAATCATTCAGTAAAATTTTCAATTTCTCTAACTTCTCTTTATTTTTTTGAACTAACTGAATATAGAAACGTGCTTTTTCGTTTTTTGGAATCCCACCTTCAGCATCAAAAAATCCTTTCACATAACTAACTTTTTCTTCTTTATTTTTTAATGTTAACGGATCAAAACCGAAATCTAAAAAATTAGCTAACGTTTCTAAAACATATACTTTTCGATATTTTCCTTCTTTGTAAATCCAAGAATTATATCCTAATTCCTTAAAAAGTTCTTTTAAGATTTCAAGCCAATCTGTACCAGTTTGAGAAATTCGAAATCTTTTATTACTACTGAATGTTCCATCGTGCAATGCTCCAAGTAAATAAGCCTTGAGTTGAGGAGCTCGGCGTGTAGTCTCTGAGGGGTGAAGCAAACAATATTCCATTTGCCCACTTCCCTGCTGATTGTCTGCACCAAAAACTTTTTCACGCATATTATTTATTATAACATGCGTAGTCTTGGATACACAGATGTTCCAGCATATAGCCGAGTTTTTTTTCGAAAATTACTTTCCGAAAGTCGCAACAAGTAGAATACTCTAACGACTTCACCTTTATTACTGATCTTACCTTAGGACCTCTCGCGAGGCACTTCGGGTACTACCAGCTCTCCTGGTGTGACGGGCGAATGTTCTCTAGAAACTTAGAGTTGACGTTCCCACCGTACGTGCGGATTTCCCGCATACGGCGAGCTCTAATGCATTGACTGTTTCAGGTTATATATTTCTCTTAATCCTAATTCTGTTAAATGCTTACCTTTTTCTATCTTCTCCATTATTATGCAAAAAATATCAAAATCTTTTCTCTTCGAAAATAACTTCAGGCGATTTTTTCTAAAGAATGGAATTATAATTCTATTGAGACTATCGCGCTTTGTCACTTCATAGCGATAACAATTTTGATGATTTTCTCGCATATCTTTTTGGAAGTAAACATTTCCACAATGAAAGAAGCTTTTCATTTCATAAAGCATTTTTTTATCTTTTTGCTGTAGTTTCAAATAAAACCTAGGTTCAACCCTAACTCGCCTTGCTACGATTTTTTTTGAGTTAGGATTTCGAACATATACAGTAAAACTTCCTTCACCATCCACTAAACCTAAAATATAATCTGAGTTCAACATAACATTAGAGAGAATCCTTCCCGAATAAAAATACCCGGTACTATGATTCAGCTGACTTCTGACGCGGCGTCAGTTTCATTTATATATTACCGCATCAGATCTCCCTGGGTCAACATACAAACTGTTCCCAGCATCCTAAATTGAGTTTGGGGAAAATCTTCTCCATGCTCACCACCCTGTCATGGATCGATTAACTCTTTATAACTTAGGCTACTGTTTGCCTCGGAATCCTTCGCCGCCTCAATCGCTTGATGACGACTATTCTTTGGCTACTTTCCGTTCCTGTAAACGGAAGAAGAGATTTTAACTCTTTAGCTTATATGCCTGCCAGGCGCATTTATTTGTGAGTACAAGATTCAGGAACGTATTCATCGCGCCATGGCTGATACGCGATTACTAGCGATTCCAGCTTCATGAGGTCGAATTTCAGACCTCAATCCGGACTGAGAAGCCGTTTGAGGGATTAGCTCCAGCTTGCGCTTTCGCAGCCCATTGTCGGCTCCATTGTACCATGTGTGCAGCCCAGGGCGTCAAAGGGCCACGCTGACTTGGCGTCATCCCCACCTTCCTCCCGGTTGTCCCGGGCAGTTTTCCACGACACTTGTAACGCAGAATAGGGGTTGCGCTCGTTATTGCACTTAAGCATACGCTTCAAAGTACGAGCTGACGACAGCCGTGCAGCACCTGTCCTATTATCCTTGTGGGAACTTCCGACTTTCATCAGAATTTTAATAGGATTTCAAGCCCTGGTAAGGTTCCTCGCGTATTGTCGAATTAAGCCACATGGTCCACCGCTTGTGTGAATCCCCGTCTATTCCTTTGAGTTTTAGCCTTGCGGCCGTACTTCCCAGGCGGAACACTTAACGCGTTTGCTTCGCCACCTGAAGGGTCGACACTTTAGATAGCTAGTGTTCATCGTTTACAGCGTAGACTACAAGGGTCATCTTGTAGATTTTGCT
>JAGYLJ010000019.1 GCA_018401295.1 bacterium
TCACTGCCCATCACGTCAAGCAAGCTGGAGATACCCGAAGTGCCTCCTTGTGGGGTACCACGGTAGAGTCAGTGAGAGGGACGAAGTTGTAACAAGGCACGGGTAGCGGAAGCTGTCCGTGGATCAATTAACTTTTTTGATGTCGACCTTGGTTGAAGTTTGGAATTCGAATTTCAACCAAGAAGCACCGTGATTCTGGTGTGAATAAAATAAGAATCTCTTGAAAGAGGTACGAAGTTTCAAAGCAACTTCAAGGAACTGGTTCTAATGGACACACAAAACCCCTTATGGGGTTTTTGCGTTTTTAGTGAATATTTGTTATCATTTAGCCATTCGGGCGCGTAGCTCAGCTGGCTAGAGCGCGTCACTGATAATGACGAGGTCCCAGGTTCAAGTCCTGGCACGCCCACAGTTTATTTAATTTTGAATTTAGAATTTCGAATTTCGAATCAATTTTGAATTAAAGAATGAAAGAATTTTTTAAAATATAATTATTATAACGGTTATAATCTCTATAATTTTTATAAAATCATTTTAAAATTAAATCATTAAGAAATTCAAAATTCATTCAAAATTTTAAATTTGAAATTAAAAATTCCACCCAAAGGGTGTAAATGGGCCCTTAGCTCAGTTGGCTAGAGCGCCGCATTTGCAATGCGGAGGCCGCCAGTTCGAATCTGGCAGGGTCCACAAACAAAAAACACACAGAGCTTCCTCTGTGTGTTTTTGTTTTACTATTATTAAGTATTTTGGTAATATTTTAGAATAATGAAAATTAACAAGTCAATTGGGGTTTTTGATTCTGGGTTGGGTGGGTTGAGGATTTTTAAATCTTTGACAGATAGTCTTCCTGATTATAATTATATTTATCTTGGTGATAATGCTCGTCTTCCTTATGGATCACGATCTTTTGATGTCATTTATAAGTTTACTGTGGAAGCGGTTGATTTTCTTTTTAAAAACGGGTGTGAGATTGTTATTCTTGCTTGTAATACTGCCTCCGCAGAAAGTTTACGAAAAATACAACAAGAGTATCTTCCTAAAAATTATCCTGAAAAGAGAGTTCTTGGAGTTATCGTTCCTACGGTTGAATATGTTGCAAATGATTTAAAAAGCAAAAAAGTTGGAGTTATTGGAACACAAAACACTATCAACTCAAAGGTTTTCATAAAAGAGTTTCATAAAATTAACTCTGAAATAGAAGTTTTTCAAAAAGCATCTCCGCTACTTGTTCCTTTAATTGAATCAGGGGAGGGGAGTACTGAAATAGAAAATACTGTTTTAAAAAATTACTTAAGAACTTTAACATCTCAAGAAATAGACACACTAATTCTTGGTTGCACTCATTACGGATTTTGGAAAGAAAAAATAAAAAGGATAGTTGGTAATAATGTTCGTGTTGTTTGCGAAGAAGATGTTGTTCCAAGAAAACTAAAAGATTATCTCCAGCGACATCCCGAGATAGAGAAGAACATAAATAAAGAAGGAGAGAGGCTGTTTTACTTAACTGATTTTAGTTATAATTTTAAATATTTAGCAGAAAAGTTTTTTCAAGAAAAGATTAATTTCAAGAAAAGCACTCTTTAATCCTTTACATATTTTTTTTATTTATTATAATAATAATATAACTTGAAAAGGTCGGTTTACTAAAAATTATTTAAAATAAAAATATGAATGATTTTACTGACGTTACTCAACAAAAATTAGTTGAATTTTGGGATGGCTTTATTGGCTTTATTCCAAATTTAACAGGAGCATTAATTGTTCTTATCGTTGGATGGATTGTTGCTATTGCTGTTGGAAAAATAATTGCTGGAATTTTATACAGATTAAAATTCAACGAACCATTCAAAGGAGCAAAATGGGACAAAGCAATGGAGCAAGCAAATATAGATATTAATCCTTCTGACTTTTTAGGAAAAGTTGCAAAATGGGTTATCTTTATCTTAGTAATATGGATAGTAGCAGACATACTTAAACTTGATCAGGTTACTGATTTTGTTGGAAGTATAATTGCTTACATTCCAAATGTTATCGCAGCAACATTGATTTTCATTATCGCTGTAATAATCGGAGAACTTCTTTCAAAACTAGTTGTTGCTACTGTTGAAAAATCAGAATTTCCTTACTCAAGGATGGCAGGAACAATAATAAAAGTTGCTATTTGGATTTTTGCTACTTTCGCAATCCTTATTCAGTTAGGAATAGCAAAAGATCTTTTAATGGTTCTTTTTAGCGGATTAATTGCATTTATGGTTATTGCTGGTGGTCTTGCATTTGGTCTTGGTGGAAAAGATGCAGCCGCAGAATTTATTGAAACTGTTAAAAAAAGTATAAAGTAAAGCAAAGATGTATTAAAAAACAGGGGATAGGCCCCTGTTTTTTGATGCTTTACTAGTAGTAAATAATTCCCCCTTGACTTTTTTTTTAATTTTGATAAACTATGTGTTACTAATAAATAGTAAATATTTCTTAATGTATATTACCGATATTTAAATATAAAAAATAACTGGAAAGACTCTTTGTCCGCTTTCCTGCGGTTTTTTTTTGGAAATATAATCTTTAATGAACAACAATATACCTCAGAATTAATTTTGTGGCATGCGGTTGTTCCGCCGAACTTTAAACAACTGAATATAGGGGAGTATAGAATATAAATATTAAATTTATTCTATATTCCGAACATAGACACAGAAAAAAGAAACAAAAATAGTAATTACTAATTACTAGCCAAAATGCATTTACAGGCTAATGGTGGATGCCTTGGGATGTCCGGGCGATGAAGGACGTGGCGTGCCTGCGATAAGCTTCGGGGAGGTGGTAAGCAACCTACGATCCGAAGATTTCCGAATGGGGGAACCCACTTAAGAGTTAATCTTAAGTATCTGAATCATGCGATTCAGAAGCGTACCCGCTGAAGTGAAACATCTCAGTAAGCGGAGGAAAATAAAACAATAGTGATTCCCTTAGTAGTGGCGAACGAAAGGGGAACAGCCCAAACCGGCCATACCTCACTGCATTCGGTATGTAATTTTGAATTTTGAATTTTG
>JAGYLJ010000002.1 GCA_018401295.1 bacterium
CAGGCAGCTTTTGAAGTGAAAGGTGGATATCCTACATCAATTATTCGTAGAGACGCTAGCACTGGTGATGCACAATTACTATTCAAAAATACTGGGGACTTAAATTGGTCCATTGAAGCTATAGGTGATTCAAGAAATTACATTTCCATAACAGATAGGAGTGGGAGAGGTGGTGAGATAAACTTAAATGGCAACGTCGGCATTGGGACAACCAATCCGGGTGCAAAACTAGATGTAAGAGGGACAATCCAAACTGATACTTTATTGCAAGGCATCGGTGCAAATCAACTTGATATATATATGGATACAAGTGATGGGTCTGATACAAAATCAATTAGGATTTCAGGTGGAGGAGGTTTGGGTGGTGGAATTAGAGGTGCTGAGATACAACTTCATGGTGAGCAAGCTTCTTCCCAACCTGGGAATTTAAGAATGTGGAGTGGCACCACTGCGGGTAATATAGAGTTCACTAGTCCAGCAGGAAATTTTGTTTTTAATACAGGCAACGTCGGCATCGGAACGCCAAGTCCTTCTAGTAAACTCGCTATAGATAATCACGTTACTACATCATTACCTGTTACCATTGCAGGAGATGTAGATGGAACTAGTACATATACAGGGATACGTTTTGGTTATAATGCTGGAGCGGACAGTTATTTAAAAGGAGCCCTTGTTTATCAAGGAGTTGATGGATTTGCAAGAGGGAAAATACATCTATCTCTTGATGACGCTGGAGATAGCGGAAACGTAGAAGCAATAAACCATGCAAAGTTAACAGTCCAATACGATGGCAACGTTGGTATAGGGTCAACAGCGCCTGTAGCAAAATTGGATGTATCTGGCGCGGAAAACACTACATTACGAGTAACTTCTTCAACTCCAAACAATGTCTCCCATATAAGTATCCCTTGGGCTAGACAAGGTGCTTTTACAGGGGATTTTACTATTAAAGTTGCTGCGACATCTTGGAAGGCAGTCGTCTATGATATAAAAATTGCTTGTGCTGGAGGATCAGCTCATTCTGCCGGACAGTTTTATCAAAACGGTTCTATGCCGACACCAACAACAAGTATAAACACTGTCTCGGGAGGTATAGGGCTTCCAACTTATTCAACACCAGCAACTCAACAGTTCCAATGGGTTTTCCCGATAACAGGTACTTGTACTCACCCAATTCTGTTGTTTGATATTGCTGCTGGAGGAAGTTATATAATCAAACCAGCGGATGTGACAATAACAGTTGATTAACTTAAATAGAGTTTTTAGGCTTAAAAATTATATTTTGCTTGTATAATTTTTGTGCTACAATAAAAAGAATATGCATATAAATACAGACGAAAAAGCTATAGATGAGGTTTTAACTAGGGGGGTAGAGCAGATTTTTGCTGACAAAAATGAGTTGAAAAAACTGTTAATGTCTGGAAAACAAATTAAATTATATTGTGGTTATGATCCAACCGCACCGTCTTTACATATAGGAAATGCTATTTCTATAAAAAAACTTTCAGAGTTTCAAAAATTAGGACATAAAGTAATTTTTCTAGTAGGGGATTTTACAGCTTTAATTGGTGACCCGACTGATAAAAGTGCTGTACGCCCTAAATTAACCAAAGAAGAGATCGAGAGTAATGCTAAATATTATAAGGAACAAGCGTCAATCTTTTTAGATTTTGAAGGAGAAAATCCTGCTGAGATAAAGTATAACTCAGAATGGAATGATAAATTAAATTTTAGAGACCTAATTGAATTGTCTTCTAATTTTACTGTGCAACAAATGATTCAAAGAGACATGTTTCAAAAAAGAATTGAAGAAGAAAAACCAATTTATCTGCATGAATTTTTATATCCTTTGGCTCAAGCTTATGATGCTGTTGCTATGGATGTTGATCTAGAAATTGGTGGAAATGACCAAATGTTCAATATGATGAGAGGGAGAGACCTACAAAAAATAATAAATAAAAAAGATAAATCTGTTCTAACTCTTAAAATCCTCGCTGATGATGGAGGTAATAAAATGGGTAAGTCAGAAGGAAATGCAGTTTTCTTAGATCAGACACCTGAGAATATTTACGGAGCCATTATGTCTTGGCCAGATGGTTTTATCGCTAATACCTATGAACTGATGACCAATAAACCCTTGGAAGAAATAGAAGAAATGAGAGCTCAAATTAAGAATGATTCAGTAAATCCTCGTGATTTAAAGATGCAATTAGCTTTTGATTTAGTAAAAATATTTCATGATGAAGAAAAAGCAAAAATAGCACAAGAAGCTTTTGTAGAACAATTTCAAAAAGGAGGAGTTCCTGAGAATCTGGAAGTAATTAAATTACAAAATAAAGAATTAGTAGAAGTATTAGTTGAAATAGGCTTTGTTAATTCAAAAAGTGAAGCAAGGCGAAAAATTGATGAAGGAGCAGTTCAGATAGACGGAGAAAAAACCACAGACATTGGTTACAGATTTGAATTTAAAGATGGAGAAAAGAAAACATTAAAATTAGGAAGGAAAATAATAAAAGTATGTCAATAGGTGAAATTAAAGAAATGTTTAAATCTTTTACTAAGTTTTGGTTTTTGTCACCAGAGGCTATTATGGAAACTTGCCAAGAAAAAAGAGAGGGATTAGATGATGACGCAACAACTAGTTTAAGTAACCATCGTTATTATTACAAGAAGTAATTAAAGTTGTTGAATTATAGAAACAACCCATATTAAATATCATTTGATTTTTTAACAAAAAATCAAATGGCTTAAATTTCTACGAAATTTGATTTAACAGGGTCATATTTTTATAATTCGCTATCGCTTATAATAAAAATATGAAAAAAATATTATTGTCAGGATTGAAACCTACTGGGAGGCCACATATTGGAAATTATTTTGGGATGATGAAACAAATGGTTGATATGCAAGATGAGTATGAAAGTTTCCCTTTTATACCTGATTATCATGCTTTGACTTCTGTTCAATCGGCTGAAGATATGCAAAAAGATATTGTCAATGTGGTGATAGATTTTTTGGCTATTGGTTTAGACCCGGAAAAAGTAAACTTATTTAAACAATCCGACGTGCCACAGGTGACAGAATTAATGTGGATTTTTAATTGTATTACAACCATGCCTTATTTGATGAGGGCACACGCTTTTAAAGACGCTGAAGCTAAAAATAAAGACATCAACGTTGGTGTTTTTAGTTATCCTATCCTTATGGCGGCTGATATCCTGATTCAGGACACCGACGTAGTTCCGGTAGGAAAAGACCAACGACAACATGTAGAAATGGCAAGAGATATCGCAGAAAAATTCAATCGTATTTTTGGTGAGACATTTAAATTACCTGAATCTAAAATTTTAGAAAATGTAGAGGTAATTCCTGGGACAGATGGTCAAAAAATGAGCAAAAGCTATGGTAATACCATTGGTTTGTTTGCTGAAGATGAAGAAATAGAAAAGGCAGTAATGGGTATTCCAACAGATTCAAAAGGAGTGGAAGAATCAAAAGATTCAGAGGAATGTAATATTTTTGCTTTACATAAATTGTTTAGTTCAGAAGACGAATTGGGAGATATAAAAAGAAGATATGTAGAAGGAGGAATGGGTTATAAAGAATCTAAAGATATTCTGATTAAAAATATTAAAAATTTTATTACTCCATTAAGAGAAAAAAGAAAAGAGTTTGCTGATAATAAAGAATTCGTTTTGGAAATATTAAGAAAGGGAGGGGGAGTAGCTCGACAAAGAGCTGAAGAAAAGATGAAAGAAGTGAGAAAAAAAATCGGTGTAGAATTAAATTAAAATTATAATTAAAAAATAAAAAACATGTCAGAAAGAACATATATAGGAGACCTAAAAAGTAAAATCGGTGAAGAAGTGCAGATTTCTGGTTGGGTGAATGTTAGGAGAGATCATGGGAAATTAATTTTTATTGATTTAAGAGATACATCAGGGATAGTTCAAATGGTAGTTTTGCCTAACCACGAAGAAGCTCATAGGATTGCCGACAGGCTTCGTTCTGAATGGGTAGTTGAAATAAAAGGAATGGTTAATAAAAGACCAGACAAAATGATAAAGGAAGGAGAAGAAAATGGAGAACTTGAAATTGAAGTTTTAGAGATAAATGTAATGAGTGAAGCTAAAGAATTACCTTTTGAGAGAGAAGCTGAATTAAATCTGGACACTTATTTAGATTATTTACCTTTAACCCTAAGAACAAAAGAGAAGAAAGCGGTTTTTAAAGTTCAGGCAGTGATTCTACAAGCCTTTAGAGATTTCTTAAATTCAAAAAATTTCATTGAAATACAAGCTCCAAAAATTATTGGTGAGGATGCAGAAGGGGGAGCTGGAGTATTTGGGGTTGATTACTTTGAAAATAAAGCTTATTTAGCTACTAGTCCTCAATTCTATAAGCAGATAATGGTTGGTGTTTTTGAAAGGGTATTTACAACAGGAAATGTTTTTAGAGCTGAAAAGCATAGCACCACAAGACATTTAAATGAATACACTAGTTTAGATTTTGAGTTTGGTTTTATAAAAGATCACCACGATATAATGAAAATGGAGAATCAATTACTCCAATTTGTTGCAAAAGAATTAAAAGAAAAATGTCAAAAAGAGTTTGATTTGTTAAAGGCTGAAATTCCAGAAGTACCAAATGAAATACCTTTTATGAAGCTAAGAGAGGCTCAGGAGGTGATTAAAAAAGAATATGGAGAAGATTGTTTAGATGAACCAGATTTAGAGCCTCAACATGAAAGATGGTTGTGTGAATATTCTAAAAAGAAATTTAATTCTGATTTTATTTTCATTACTCACTACCCAGTAGATAAACGACCGATGTATACCTATGAAGACGAAAACGACAAAGGCTTTACTAAATCTTTTGATTTATTATTTAGGGGTATTGAAATTACAACAGGAGGACAAAGGATTCACAATTATGAAAGTTTAATTAAAGGAATAGAAAAAAAAGGTCTTGACCCTGAAAAATTTTCTTTTTATCTTCAAGCTTTTAAATATGGAATGCCAGCTCACGGAGGATTAGGTATGGGTTTGGAACGATTGACTGCTAAATTCTTAAATGTAAATAATGTCAAAGAAGCTACTCTTTTCCCAAGGGAAATAAATAGAATCGACACATTGCTAAATAAGTAAAACTTATTAAGAATTAAAAAAGGTTAATCCAAAGCGCCAACCTTTTTCTATTTGATCAACATTTAATTTTTGGATAAAATATGTTAACCTATAGTTGGTTTCGTTCTTATTAATTTTTAAAAGTAAGGGGGGGGTTAAGAATGAGGAAGAAAGAGGTAGGTGCCGCAACTAAAATATTTACAGCTTTAGGAATAGGTTTTCTATGGATTATTTGGCTTTTTTCTAACCTTACGAACGATGGCATCTCAAATGAGTATTATAGAGAAGGATGTTTTATTCTGGGGGTTGGGGTAGCTTTCCCTTTTGCTGCTATTCCTATTGGATGGGAAAAATCTTCGACAATTGATATTATCTTAGCTGTTGTGTTTTTGTATCTGTTGATAGGTTTAGTCGCTAATTTTTATATTAGCAAAAAACATGGCAGTGGATTTTTGCCATCATCTATTCCCCCTGTGGAGGAATAATTTTTCAAGAGGTTTGCCAATGAGGAGGCAAGCCTTTTTATTTTGTATCTTTAAGGGTAATACTATACTTCAAACTGAAGATGACGATGAAACCTAAAATTATAAAGATAAAACGGAAATCTAAGAAAGATAATACGAGGGAAGCCATTAAGGGGGCTATCGTGTAAGCTAAAGGATCAACAAGCCTAAAAAAACTAACCATATGGGTATCTTTTTCGTTAACATGTTTAAAAAAATAACTTTCTGATGTCATCTGAACAGCGCTGGCACCAACTCTTGTCATAAACAAACAAATTGTCCAAACCCAAACAATTGGACTATCAAGGAAAAATAAAGTCATGACCGAAAGAGACATAATAATTATTCCAATACTCATAATTTCTTTTTCTCCGCATTTTTTATCAGCTAACCTCCCTAGAGGTAACTGAAATAAAATAAAAGGCAAAAGCATTATTGTAAAAATAGCACCAATTGTTTGCCAACTAAAACCTATGTATTTATATAAATAGAGTGGCGCATAAATGACCATCCAAGCATAGAAAAATTGTAAAAAAAATCTAACCATCAATATCTTATAGATAGCTTTTACTTTTAAAACTTTTTTGTAGGCTTTAAAAAGAGAAGTTGTGTTATAAACAGGATCTTTAAATTTTTTAAAACCAAAAGTTAACAGAAGGATAGAAGGAATTGAGACTAAAGCAGCGACAAAATAAACCAATAAATAATTTCCCTTAGTTAACAGAAACCCAGCTAGAAGGGGAGAAATAACCCAAGCAACATTGATCAGAGATAGATATATTCCTCTTATATTACCAGTATTTTTATCAACAGACTGTTGTTCCAAAAATATATCTAAGTTGAAATAGACAACAGCGCTTAAAACCAAATATAGAATAAAAGAGGTCACTATCAAGTTCGTACTTTGAGAAAAAATTAATACGAATAAAATAATCATATTAATTAAAACTAAAGCTATTGTTGCAATAAAGTTACCAATTTTTTTTAATAAGGTTGGAAGTATTAGTAAACCAATGATTGTAAGAATAGAACCCATAGCATAAAGAAACCCAATCATATTTTCCGATGAGAAGTGATGTTCTATAAAGCTTGAATTAATATAGGCTGGGATAGCACTTTGAAGAGCAATAAAAAAACCTAGAATGTAAAGTATCAATCTTAGTCTTCTTTTTTTCATGGCATTAATTATAACATAAATAATTTTATGAAAAATTTATTTTGTTAACAATTTAATTCTAGCTGTGTTTGCTATAAATCTATATAAATTTTATCCCCATCCCCTCCATATATTTAACCTCAAATTAAGTTATACTATTATAGTTAGGTATGTTTAAAATACCAAGTGTTTTAAGTATAAAAAACGTTTTTAATGAAAATCTTTCTCAAAAAAACAATTCTCCTAATATCAGTGATATTAATCATTTTAATTAGTAATGTTACCCATGCAGCCTTCACCGAACCCACAACAGCCCCATCCTCTTCAGATCAAGACTTTCCCCAAAACATCCTAGGAGCTAACAATAACAACAATGACTTTGATTCTACCAATGTCACAGCTAATAACGATGGTAGTCTCATAGAAAGACTAGAATACATCATTACATCTCTCTCCTCCCTCTGGACAAAAGTAGGTAACTTACTCTATTACAACACAGGTAATGTAGGTATAGGTACCTCCACACCTTCTGCTCTCCTCGAAGTCTCAGGAGATGGACAATCAGCTCTCAAAGTCACAGATGTCACTAACTCTATTACCACAGGTATCTGGTCAGGTACTACTCAAGGCTCCATAGGAACTCTAACTAATACAGATCTTCGTTTCTTAACTAATGGAACTTCTAAGATGACTATTGATACAAGTGGGAATGTGGGGGTGGGGACGACGGGGCCAACAAGTGCTTTACATGTTTCAACTGCCAATAATCAGATTCAAATTGAGCTTGATGATGGACCAGGGGCAACTTCTGCAAAAGACTCCTTTATAACAATGTCTCACTATAACAATAGTGAGGAGCCTACATTTCTGATTGGTGGAAGAACAGCATCGGGAGATAGCTGGGTAAATATAGGAGGCTATGATACTGTTTCTGGAGTAGCAAACGCTGTTGAATCAATTAAGTTTTTTACCGCCGCGAACGATGTGACCGTTGATGGGACAGAACGGATGAGAATAGACAACACCGGCAACGTCGGCATCGGTACAACGGCGCCGAGAACAACATTAGATGTTGCAGGAAGAGTTAATGTTGGAACGCACAATGAAGGAGATGCAGTTCTTACGATAGAAAGGCATAGTGATGATTACCCTTATGGGGTAATAAGGGCTGGCTTAGCCGATAATGATCTTGGAGTAGGGTTGGGGTTTGACTATAGAACTTCTGCTGGGGTGGCAACAACAGGGATGTTTTTGAATAGCTCCGGCAACATCGGCATCGGAACGACGGGGCCGAATAGGTTACTGACTCTCGCGAAATCAGATGATCCAGCACTTCAAATTACGAGGGGAAGCAATTCAATTGTCGTACTTGGAGATGTTGGCGCGGGAGGTAGCGATGGCGGAGAGTTACTGCTGTATGATTCTTCCGCTAATCTGAAAACGCTAATATCTGGGACAAGAGACTCGTATATACAAGGTGGCAACGTCGGCATCGGCACGACGAATCCGGGGGCAAAGTTGGATGTGGATGGGGCAATTAAGGCAACATCTATTAGCACAAGTGGCACAGAGCAGTTGAAGACATATACATATACTAATACAGTCGATGCAGCAGAAAAATCAGCGAACCACGTTTTTTTTACTATAACAGCTGTTGATCGTACGAAGGTAAGATCACTTACTATGGCATATAATAACGTAAGTATCGGGGGTGGGACTATCTACGGTGAACTTGGTGCTTATTTAGCAAGCTGTATAGGGAATGGCCAGTTTTTTATGGAGTCAGCAACTAGTGTCCATGTTGGTTTGGGTTCGGGGACAGATGTAGGTGATATTATATCAATCACAATTGTAGAAGCAATGTAATTATGGACATTTAAACAAAGTAGCAACGTCGGCATCGGCACCACCAATCCAACTTACAAACTTCAACTCAACGGTCAACCAGCCGCCAACGGTTACACAGCCTGGACTAATTACTCAGATAGAAGATTAAAGGAGAACATCACAGACTTAAATATAAACAATGAGAGTATTTTAGATAAGATATCTAAACTAAGACCAGTTACCTTTAATTACAACAATCTCACTGGTTATGATAAAGAAACAAGAAACAGAAGAATCTCAGGTTTTATTGCTCAAGAATTACAAGAAGTCTTTCCCCAAATGGTAGCCACTACTACTATTGATGGTGCAGAGTATTTAGATACTAATTTGTCTGATTTAGATCTTTATTTGGTGGAGGGGATGAAGGAGTTATTAAATAAAGTAGAGGTACTAGAAAAAGAGTTGGAGTTAATGAAAAATAAATAAAATAAAAAAAACAACACTAGAACAATATTACCTTAAAGTTGGTTTTTTGGTTGGTTTGTATTAGACTGTGCTTATAAAAATTATAAGTTTAATTCGAGATTATTTATTGAAAGTAATTATTGGGATTTGTCCCGTTAGAGATACTTTTAATAAAGTATCTCTAACGGGATGAAATTTAAAAAGAAAGTTTTAAAGAACGGGTTGAGGATAATTACAGTACCTATGGTGGATAATAAGACTGCCACTGTGTTGGTGTTGGTGGAGGCGGGTTCGAAATATGAGGGGAAAGGGAATAACGGTATTTCTCATTTCCTTGAGCATATGTGTTTTAAAGGAACCACTAGAAGACCTCAGTCGGGCGATATTTCTTTAGAGTTGGATACTTTGGGGGCAGAATCAAATGCTTTTACTTCTCATGAGTTTACTGGTTATTATGCTAAGGTATATTCTAAAAATGTATATAAAGCGATTGATATTATTTCTGATATGTATGTGAACCCTATTTTTGATGAAAAGGAAATCAATAAAGAAAAAGGTGTTATCGTTGAAGAAATGAATATGTATAAAGATTTACCCATGAGAAAAGTTTCCGATTTGTTTATGGAATTACTCTATGGGGATACTCCTGTTGGTAGGACTATATTAGGAGATAAAAATTTCATCAAAAAAACTAGTCAAAATGACTTTGAAGAGTATAGAAAAAAACACTATGTGGCTTCTGCCACGACAGTGGTGGTAGCAGGGGAGATAGATGAGAAAGAAGTAATTCAAGAGATAGAAAATAAATTTGAGAAGATTTCTGAAGGTAAGAAAAATAAGAAAGAGAAAGTAAAAGAATCACAGAAAAACCCCCAAGTTAAGATTGAACACAAAGATTCAGATCAAAGTCATTTGATTTTAGGGGTGAGAGCTTTTGATTTTACCAAAAAGGATAGCTTAATTGTCTCTGTATTGGGTGGGGTGTTAGGTGCGGGGATGAGTTCACGATTGTTTACTAAATTAAGAGATGAAATGGGGGTTTGCTATTATGTTAAAGCTGGTAATGATGCTTATTCTGATCATGGTTATTTAGGAGTATCCGCAGGAGTAGATAATAAGAGAGTTGAAGAAGTAGTTGGTGTTATTTTAGGGGAATTTAATAAATTAAAAAATGATTTGGTTTTAGATAAGGAATTAAAGAAAGTTAAGGAAAAGATTGTCAGCGAATTGATTTTAGGGCTGGAATCATCTGATGCCTATGCAGAATATTATGGTGTTCAGGAAATTTTAAAAAGACCTATTGAGATACCTAAAGAAAAAATAAAGAAAGTAAAAGCTATTACATCTGAAGATATAAAAAGGGTAGCTAATAAGATTTTTAAAGATGAAGGTTTGAATTTAGCCATTATAGGACCTCTTAAAGATAAGGTAAGTCTTCAAAAAATCCTGCATTTTTAATTTGCTTTCTTTGGAGTAGATGATATTATTTAATATATGATAAAAGACACTCCTGTTTCTGTAAATATTAGCTCGGCAACTATCATTAAAACGATTTTGTTTTTGCTTTTGCTTTTATTTTTGTATTTTTTCCGTGACCTGGTTCTTATTATATTGACAGCTATTGTTATTGCTTCTTCCATTGAGCCTTTGGCGAAGTGGTTTGTTCGGAGAAAAATACCTAGAGTCTTGGCTGTTATTTTTGTTTACTTAGGGGCTGTTGGAGTTCTTGTTGGTATTTTTATGACATTCTTGCCTCTAATCATAGAGGAGACATCTAATCTATCAGAAGCTATCCCACAATATGTAAATTCTGCCGATTTTTGGCCTTCTATTAAAGATAATAATAATTTTTTGTCTGGAAAAACAGTACAGGATATTACTTCTGGTTTTGCTATTAGTGATATTATAGACGGTCTAAAATCTACAGTTAACCATACTTTTAATGGTTTCTGGCAGTCAGTCAGCTTCATTTTTGGAGGTTTATTGAGTTTTATCTTAATTATTGTTTTTTCTTTTTATTTTGCTGTTCAGGAATATGGTATTGCTAATTTTTTAAGGATTGTTACCCCTTTAAAACATGAAGAATATATTATTGATTTATGGAAAAGATCCCAATTAAAAATTGGTCGCTGGATGCAAGGTCAGGTTTTATTGGCCCTGTTTATTGGTATCTTGGTATATTTAGGATTAATGATTCTTGGAGTTAAATATGCATTGCTGTTAGCTATCTTAGCGGCATTAGCTGAGTTGATTCCATTATTTGGACCAATATTAGCTGCCATCCCTGCGGTCTTAATTGGTTTCCTAGATGGAGGAACATCTTTAGGATTTATGGTAATTGGCCTCTACGTAATTATTCAACAGTTTGAGAATCATCTAATTTATCCATTGGTAGTTAAGAAAGTTGTGGGAGTTCCTCCTTTGATGGTTATTATCGCTTTATTGGTAGGGGCACAATTAGCTGGCTTCCTAGGAATAATTATAGCTGTTCCTATTGCTGCTGTTTTGATGGAATTTGCTAATGATATGGAAAAGAAAAAAAGGAGTCTGTAATTATGGAATTGGAAGATAAGGAATAAAATTAATGACTAATAAAAGTTTTTATATAACAACAACTCTACCCTATGTAAATGCAGATTTACATATTGGACATTCTGCTGAAATGATTCGGGCTGATATTCTAGCTCGTTATAAAGAAGTTCAAGGTTTTGATGTTTTATTAAACACAGGGACAGATGAGCACGGGCAGAAAATATTAAATAGTGCTACTGAACAGGGCTTGGGACCTCAGGATTTTGTTGATAAGGCTTTTCTTAATTTTGAAAATCAAATTGAAAAGATGGGGCTTGGTAAAGAATTTGTGAAGGCAATTAGAACTACTGATGAAAATCACCAGAAGGCGGCTCAGGAATTTTGGAAAAGATGTGAGACAAGTGGAGATATTTATAAAAAGAACTACAAAGTGAAATATTGTGTCGGTTGTGAATTGGAGAAGACTGATTCGGAGTTAGTGAATGGGGAGTGTCCTTTGCACCCAGGTAAGAAAATAGAAGAGATTGAGGAAGAGAACTACTTTTTTAGATTTTCTAAGTATCAAAACAAACTTTTGGAATTATATAAAAATAATCCAGAGTTCGTTGTGCCTGACTTTCGTCTTAACGAAATTACCAAGTTTGTTGAGAGAGGGTTAGAAGATTTTAGTATCTCTCGCTTAAAAGAAAAAATGCCTTGGGGTGTTCCAGTTCCTGGAGATGAGGACCACGTAATGTATGTCTGGTTTGATGCTCTCGTTAGCTATATTTCTACCTTAGGTTGGCCTGAAGATAAAGAGAATTTTGGAAAATGGTGGCCTGTGGTTCAGGTTTGCGGAAAAGATAATCTTCGTCAACAATCAGCTATGTGGCAAGCTATGTTGATATCAGCTGGGATAAAGCCTTCAAGACAAATTCATGTTTTCGGTTTTATTAATAGTCATGGTCAAAAAATGAGCAAGAGTATTGGGAATGTAATTAATCCACTTGATATTATTGATGCGTACGGCACTGAGGCTTTGAGATATTATGTAGCTAGACATTTGAACATGTATGATGACTCTGATTTAACCTTAGAAAAATTTAAAGAAATTTATAATGCAAATTTAGCGAATGGTTTAGGAAATTTAGTTAGTCGAATAATGAAGATGGCCGAGAATTATGAAGTTAAATTTAAACCTGCAAGTTTTGATTTAAACAAACAAAAAGATTTTATAGAATTGATGGATAATTTTGATTTGAATGGAGCGAGTAGTTTAATTTGGGAAAAAATTAAATATATTGACGGAAAAATTCAAGAAGAGGAGCCTTTTAAGGCGGCCAAAGAAGATTTGCCGAAAGCTCAGGAAATGGTAGGGGATTATTTAAAAGGGTTGTGGGAAATTGCAAATTTGATTGAGATTTTTATTCCAGAAACCGCTCAGAAAATCCAAGAATTAATTAAAACAAACAAATCTCCAGAGCAACCTTTATTTCTTCGTAAATAAATTATGTATAAATACTTTGATACACACGCTCATCTTTATATGAAAGATTATGATGAGGATAGGGAAGAATTGATTAAAAATTTACAGGAAGAAAGTATCGGTGTGATTGTTGTGGGGGTAGATAAAAAAACTTCATTTGAGGCTGTGGCTTTAGCCGATAAACATAAAAATGTCTTTGCCACCATCGGTTATCATCCTCAAGATTCTAAAGAGGAATTTAAAGAAGATGATTTAGTTGAATTGATTAAAAATCCTAATGTTGTGGCGGTTGGTGAATGTGGTTTGGAATTTTTTAGATTAGGATCAGATGAAGAAGGGGAGAAGAAAAAACAAATTGACTTATTTAAAAAACAAATCGATTTTGCAGTTAAGTATGAAAAACCTTTAGTCATCCATTGTCGCGAAGCTCATTCAGAAGTTTTAGAAATTCTTAAAGAAAAAAAAGTTTTAGCAGGTAAAAAATTAAGAGGTGTCATCCATTTTTTTTCTGGTGATTTGAATATGGCTAATCAGTATCTTGATTTGGGTTTTTATCTTTCTTTTGGTGGTGTGCTTACGTTTACAGGTAATTATGACGAAGTTGTAAAATTTATACCACTAGAAAAGATTTTACCCGAAACAGATGCTCCGTTTGTCGCACCTGTCCCTTATCGTGGACAAAGAAATTCACCTCTCTATATTAAAGAAGTGGTTAAAAAGATGGCTGAAATAAGACAAATTGATGTTGAAGAAGCTAAAAAGGTACTTATCCAGAATATAGCGACAATTTTTTCTTTAAAAGACTTATTGATATAGATTTTACATAATTAACCAGTTTACTGTTGCTCTAAAGGTTGTTTTATGTTAATCTAGTGCTTATGAAAACAGAAAAACAGGAGGAAAATAAGGATATTGTTTATGAGGTGGGCTGTCTTTTCGTGCCTATCATTTCTGACAAAGATGTCCTAACAGAAGTTTCTAATATTAAGGATCTATTAGTTAAGTTCGATTTTGAATTTTTATCTGGAGATGGCCCCAAGATGAGAGATTTAGCTTATTCCATGAAGAAAATGATTGACGGTAAGAAAAATTTATTTGATAAAGCCTATTTCGTTTGGTTGAAATTCATAGCTAATCCGGATGAATTGGACGGTTTAAAAAAAGAATTAGACAAAAATGAGAATATACTAAGATATATTTTAATTAAAACAGTCAAAAAAGATATTTTGGTTTCTGAACAGAAGAAAGTACCTAGTAGAACTTCTGAAACAAAAGAAAAAAAGGAAATCAAACCAGCTAGGGTCACTAAGGTAGTAGAGGAACCCTTTATTGTCGCTGATTCTGAAGTGAAAGTGGAGGAGAAGAAAGATTTAGATGATACAATAGATAAATTAGTTATTAAGTAGCCGCCTTATTGGCGACCTGCCAATAAGGCAGGAAAGTAGGAAGTAGAAAATTGAATGTCGTTAAAGATTTGTAAAATAAAATTTTTTATACTACACTCTACATTCCACATTCTACTAACAAAATATTATGTATTTAAATAAAGCAATTATAATTGGAAATTTAACAAGAGATCCTGAAATTAAAGCTTTGCCTTCAGGTGCCCAGGTTGCTAGTTTTAGTCTCGCAACTAATAGTGTTTGGAAAGATAAGGAGGGAAATAAAAAGGAGGCTGTGGAATATCATAATATTGTAGTTTTTGGGAGACAGGCAGAAACTTCTGCACAGTATCTAAAAAAAGGCCAGTCAACTTTAGTCGAAGGGAGATTACAGACAAGAAGTTGGGAAGCTGATGGGGTAAAGAAGTATAGAACTGAGATTGTGGCCGATAGAGTCCAATTTGGTCCCAAATCAGATGGTGCTTCCAGTAATTTTGATAAAAGTAAACAAAGTAATGACACAGAAGAAGTTAAAAATGATGAAATTGATTATCCAACAGAAGAAATAAATCCAGAAGATATACCCTTTTAATCTTTAAAAAAAATAAAACTATGCAACAATGCTTTTTTTCACAAAATAATATAGGTCAGATAGACTATAAAGATGTTGAGGCTATTAGAAAGTTCACTAACCCTCATGGGAGGATTTTATCTAGGAAAAAGACTGGTTTATGTGCTAAACACCAGAGACAACTTTCTCAAGCTGTAAAGAGAGCTAGATTCTTAGGTTTTTTACCTTTTACTGCTAAATAAAACCCAATAAAACAAACAAAAAAAGTGACGAGCTGTTGCTCGTCACTTTTTTTGTTTGCTTTATTGGGATGTTAAATTAAAAATTATAAATTTTAAATAAAAAAGATTGGCTTTGCCAATCTTTTTTATATTTTGATTTTTTAATTGAAAATTGAGAATTGAAAATTGAAAATTCGAATTAAACAAAATAAAAGAGGCGACCACAAAGTGGTCGCCTCTTTTATTTTGTTTAGTTCGTGACTCTTTCTACGTATTCTCCTTTCTCTGTGTTAATTCGGATAACATCTCCTTCTTTTATAAACATTGGAACAGTCACGGAATCTCCGGTTTCCACTACTACTGGCTTATCTGCGCCAGAAGCTGTGTTACCCTTAAAATTAGGTGGGGCTTCTATTACTTTCAAATCTACTTTTGTAGGTAAGGTGATTCCGATAACTTTTTCGTCAAAAAGTATAGCATCGACTAGGGAATTTTCTTTTAAGAATTTTATAGAAGCTGTGCTTTGGTCGATTTTGAATCTCTGGCTGGGGTTATTTTCTTCACAAAACCAGAATTCTCCACGATTTTCATATAGGTATTTAATTTTTCTAAATTCAATATCAGCTTCTTTAATTTTTTCTGAGTTCCCAAAAGTTTTTTCAGTTTGTCTGCCATTTAAAAGGTTTTTAAGTTTGGTTTGATTAACCGGTTTTCTTTGTTGTTTTCTGAATACGTGAGAAAAAACTACCTCGTAGGGGACATTGTCTAATTCTATATATTTCTTCGGTAAAACTTCATTGTAAGATAACATCATATATTTTTTGAAAAGTTCTTAAATTATTATTTTTGTGGTTGTTAACATTCTCTACTTTATCACTTTAATTTTCTTTAATCAATAACCTTGTTTTAGATTGTTTTTCAAATAAAAGAGGATGTTGGCTTCGCCAACATCCTCTTTTACTTACTTTTTTGACTTTATGGACCTTATAGACTTTCGGCTAATTTTTCCCTTCTTTCATTTTCTCTCTGATTTTTTTCAAAATATCGTCGGATATTTTCTTGTTCTCTTTAAGCTTAAGAAATTGGCGGGTAGCATCGTAACCTCTGCCTAATTTTATTTCACCGTAACTATAGGATGATCCAGCTTTTGAAATTATTTCATATTTTTCTCCTAGAGCAATCATTTCTCCTTCTTTTGATATTCCTTCATTATAGATTAGGTCAAATTCTGTCATCCTAAATGGGGCAGCTACTTTATTTTTAACAACCTTAACTCTCACTCGTCCTCCTACAATCTCGTCTCCTTTTTTAATTTGAGCGATTCTTCGTATATCTAAGCGGACAGAGGTATAAAATTTTAGAGCTTTACCTCCTGGGGTTGTTTCTGGGCTACCGAACATTACTCCAATCTTCATCCTAATTTGGTTGATAAATATAACAGTTGTTTTGCTTTTTGCAACGATGGCAGTCAATTTTCTTAATGCTTGGGACATTAACCTTGCTTGTCTCCCAACGTGATGTGCCCCCATATCGCCTTCGATTTCATCTTTAGGAGTTAAGGCTGCTACCGAGTCAATCACAACGACATCTATTTTGCCTGATCGGACTAGACTCTCTGTTATCTCTAGTGCTTGTTCTCCTGTATCAGGCTGTGAGACAAGTAATTCTTTTATATTAACTCCTAGTTTACCAGCATAATCTGGATCTAAAGCATGCTCTGCATCGACAAAGGCACCGATTCCGCCTGTTTTCTGAGCCTGTGCGACCACATGGAGAGCTAGGGTAGTCTTACCTGATGATTCTGGCCCGTAAATTTCTATTATTCTACCTCTAGGTAAACCACCAATCCCTAGTGCATCGTCTAACCCTATGGAACCAGTTGAAATTGACTCTACACCGACTTTAGGAGCATCACCTAATCGGATTATTGCTCCTTCACCGAATTTGGTTTTTATCTGTGCAATTGTATCTTCAACGTCGGTGGTCTGTCTTACTTTTTTTGACACTTCTGGTTTTGAAGCTTTTTTTGGTTTCTTTTCCATATTTTTCTTTGGGCGAACATCAAAGATGTTTTAGCCTTACTTAGTTCTAATAATAATTACTTTAGGTATACTAATCTCAATATTTTTTCATTTTCTCTTTCGTATTTATCCTTTGTTACGATACTTATTATATTAAGGCCTTCTGCAAGGAGCGTTTCTTCACTAAATTTTCCTGACTGATCAGTAAAGATTTGTTTGCCATTCATATTGATATAAGAAATATTTTTAGCATAGCCTTTGATTGTCACTTTGCTTTGGTAGTGGGTGGAATTATCAGCTGGTTCAGTTAATTCAAGAATAGGTCCTTTTAAGTAACCTCTTGTCTGGTAATAGGAATAAGATAATACTGATACAATCACCAGACTAAATAGTATAATTTTGATCAGTTTCATCGGGTTTTGCATAGCTGGATTTTTTTAAGGACGATTTTACTTCCTAAATTAAAACTTTGTTTTAATCGGACGAACATCCCCTATGATGTTTTAGTTGCAAGATCGTCTGTCTTATCATTTTTTAAATATTCTCCGTCAAAAACTTCTTCATTTCCAGTTTGGTTACTGGGGTTACTATTTTCTTGACCGGTTACGACTTCTCTTGCTTTAGACCCCTCTCCTGGCCCGATAACTCCATCTTCTTCTAGCATATCAATTATCCTTGCTGCTCTGGCGTAACCTATTCTTAGTTTCCTTTGTAAAAATGATGTAGAAGCTTTACCTGCTGAGATGATTGTTTCTTTAGCTTCTTCATAGAGAGGTTCATCGGATTGGTCTTCGTCTCTGTCTGAAGAGAGGGAATCAAAAAGAGGATTTTTATCCTGTTCAGCTGAACTAATATCTATTTCTTCTGGAATTTCATCTTGATAGGTGTCTATTAAGAATTTTACGACTTTTTTCAATTCTGTTTCTGAAATAAAGGCAGATTGAATTCTAGTTGGTTTTGCCATGTCCCCTGATAAATATAGCATATCACCGGCTCCCAGAAGTTTTTCCGCTCCAGCCATATCCAGAATGGTTCGGGAGTCAATTTGGGAGGCTACCTGCAGTGCGACTCTAGTAGGAACATTTGCCTTAATCAATCCAGTAATAACATTAACAGAAGGTCTCTGGGTTGAAAGAATTAAGTGGATCCCAACGGCACGACTCATTTGGGCTAATCGTACGATTACTGCCTCCAATTCTCTTGGGAATGTCTGCATAATATCAGCTAATTCGTCTATTATAATCACAATATAAGGCATTGTTTCAGGTAGATCGTCGGTGTTGGTGTCTTTATTTTTTGTAGCTTTTTCATAGGTAGGAGTGACAATATTTTGGTGGTAGGATTGAATGTCTCTGACAGCCTTTGACTCTAAGATATCATATCTTCTATCCATTTCTTTTGCCGCCCATTTCAGAGCCAAAATAGCTTTCTTAGCGTTAGTTATAACAGGGGTGAGTAGATGTGGAATGTTTTTATACTGAGTGAGTTCAACCCTTTTTGGGTCTATCATTATAAATTTTAGATCGTTTGGGGTAGCTCTGAATAGAAAGGAAGTAATCAAAGTATGTATTGTTACTGATTTTCCAGCTCCAGTTGCTCCAGCAATTAACATATGGGGAGCTTTAGCTAAGTTTACAAAGTGAGCTTTACCGGTGATGTCCTTACCCAGAGCCATTGTTAGTAGGTGCTTACTTTGCTGGTAATCTTTAGATGCGAATAGGGTTGCTAATCCGACTATAGTTCTTGAGCTATTTGGTATTTCAATTCCCACTAAAGATTTTCCGGGAATAGGTGCCTCAATTCTAAGTGGGTGGGCCGCTAAAGCTAAAGATAGGTCATTTTGCAAAGCGACAATTCTTGATAACTTTACTCCCTCTGCTGGTTTCAGGGCATATCTTGTTACTGATGGTCCTATTGATATTTCATCCATCTCTACAATGATTCCAAAATTTTTAAGAGTCCTCTTTATAATATTAGCGTTAGCTTTGATATCTCCTACTCCAGGTCGTCCCTTATCTTTTTCTAAAAGTGAAAGAGGTGGTAAGATTGCTTTTTTACCAAAATAGGCGAGTGCTTTTTTCGAGAGAAATCCTCCTTGAAGATTGATATCTTTTTCAAACTCATCATTTGTATTATTTGCAGCCTCTATTATTTTTTCTTTCCCAGGAAGAGTTACTGGTGAATTATTTTTTTCTTCTTCTTCCTCCTCTTCTTCTTCATATATTTCTTCATCATCAAACTCATCTTCATCATTTTTGGCTTTTCTCCAAAATAATAGGTTGTCCATGGTTAGTCGTATATCAAAAATAACCAATAGAGAAATTAGTAGAAGGGCTGTTAGAAAAATTAAACTAATGTAGAGGTCAAAAAGTTTTAATAGGGGAGTGGAAACAATCTTACCGATGATGCCTCCTTTTCCGACGAAAATTGAGTCAATGAGACCGAGTCCTGATAAAAATAAAACTGAAGAACTTATTATCTTCGTCATCACAAAGTTTTCTTTGAATTCTTTTAGGTTGGAGTAACCCAAAATAAACAAAGTTGTTGGTAATAGGTAATAACCTATACCGAATAATTTCTCTAAGAAATAATAAAGTTTATCACCAGCTTTCCCTCCGTAGTTAAAGGCTGACATCAAAAGAAAGATGGCTAAGACAAAAAGAATGATTGCTATAATCCCTTGAACCGTTTCATCTTTTAATTTTTTGACTTTAACTTCTTTTTTATTTTTCTTTACTTCTTTTTTTTTCATTATTTAGATTGTCGATCATTTTAAGAATATAGATTACGACTTTTTTTGATTAATTTTTTATTAAAGTTTCTTTAATAATACCATAAAGTCAGAAAGTCCTAAAGTCTATGGGATAAAGTTAAAAGTCTATAAAGTCTACGAAGTGGAAAAAAGATGTTGGCTCCGTCAACATCTTTTTTTTTACAAACAGTCGCTTTGTGACTGTTTGTACTTTTGGCTTTATGACTTTACAGACTTTCGACTTACTCATCCTTGTTTTTTTCAAGGACAAAGATATAATGGACACATAAAGTTTTTTAATTACTCAGATGACAGATTTTTTTTAAAAGACAAAAAATAACAGAAAAGGACATAGTATAAAAGTCATATGAATTCAATAAAAATTGTTAAAAAAAGGGGTGAATATGATTTATATTTAACTTTTTTCTCTAATAAAGTAGAAAAAATTGTTTCTGCAATTTATTTAGTCACTGAACATCTTTCTCAAGAAGAGTCCTTGAAGTGGCAATTAAGAAAGAATGGGATGAGGCTATTGTCAAAGACAGTGTCTTTGAGTGAATCAGACCTTTCTTATAAAGACAAAATTTTGTCTGATATTAAAAGGGCCATTACAGAGGTAATCCTTCTTCTAGAAGTTTCCTTAACGGCTAAGATTATAACAGAAATGAACATTGAAATATTTAAGAGAGAATTAGACCTTCTTCTTAAAATTATAAACAATAGTTCTGATGAAATAGGACAAAGGAACTTACTATCTCTAAAGGGCGACTTTTTTAAGGTCAAAGGAGGAAATTTGGATACTGGGCAAATGTTAGAAAATAAAGAAGTTTTTGATAAAGGACATAATAAAGGACATAGAGAAATGTCTTTTAGAACAGCGACAGGTGTAAATAATAAGGTTAATAATGCCAAAAGTTCCAAAAAGAAACAATCGCGAAAGGATCAAATATTAAAATTATTTAATAAAGGACAGAAACTAACAATAAAAGACATTTCAGAAGTTGTAGATGACTGCGGAGAAAAGACAATTCAGAGGGAGTTAAAAACCATGTTGAAGGACGGTGTTATTGATAAGGAAGGGGAGAGGAGATGGAGTGTTTATTTTTTAAAAAGTTAGGGTATGAGGTCCAACCTATTTAGCCAAGGTAATCGCAATTTTTTGTTATTAAAATATTACCTTATTCTTACATAGGTTGAACCTCTTTAGCTCTCTTTACCACATTGCTTTTTGAGGCCTATTGTTATAATATAATAGTATTGTATACTGTGTTTTCTGGCAGAGTTATCCACAAAATTCCTTTGCAAGAAAAAGAATGCAGGATATAATTTAGCAGATAATTTTCCGATGATAAATGGGACGGGAATTTTGTTAATATAGGTCCTTTGAAAATTAAATATTTACCGCAAGGAAGAAAAGAAAAAGTTCAAAATTAAAAATAATATTCGAATACATCGTTACGCTTTGAGTTACAATTATAGAATTTGTTACGAGGATTGTAGAAATAAAAAATATCGTTTGCGACTGAAATTTTTTGTAGCTATGCTACCAAAATTGAAATCGCAAGATGAGATTTTTAATTTATATAGTTCACAGTAGAATTTTATAATTGTAACTCGAGGTCATTAAATTTGGTCGTAAATTTAGACGATGTAAAGCAAATAAATTACAAACGAAATTATTAGTTTATTAATTATTAGCCTGACATGAAATTATAGTTTGCAATTTAAATTGTAAAAGATAATTTTATGTCATTACTTGGTTTCTTAAATACATTAATAGTTATTATTAGTTAATTTAAATTTAAGAAATCTTGAAAAAAAATTATGAGTATATTCGATCTTAAGAAATCTGCAACAGCAAAATTTGTTTCAGTTTTTCTAGGTAGTGCTATGGCTCTTACACTTGTGTTTGGTGGTGCAGTTGCTCCAGCTCAAGCTCAAACAGTAGAAGAGTTAACAGCATTGATTAATGGGTTGCTTTCACAGATTGCAACATTACAAACTCAATTATCAACAATGGGTGGAGAGACACCTGCAACAGGTACTTCCTACAACTTCACAAAAAATCTTTCACAAGGTGATAGTGGAGTAGATGTTTTGAATCTTCAAAAAGTTCTTAACATGGATACAGCTACACAAGTAGCTGCTACAGGAATCGGTTCAACAGGATTGGAATCAGAGTACTTTGGTTCATTAACCAAAGCTGCTGTGATTAAATTTCAGAACAAATATGCTTCTGAAGTTTTGACACCAGTTGGTTTGACAGCAGGAACAGGTTACGTTGGCGCATCAACCAGAGCTAAATTGAATTCAATGACAGGCACTGGCACACCTACAACACCTACAACAACATTCCCAGCAGGTTGTACATCCGCAGTTGGATATAGTCCAACAACAGGTGCAGCTTGTAATGGATCAACAGGAGGAACAACTCCTGTTACACCAACAGGTACAGGTTTGACAGTTACACCAGGAGTTCAACCAACAGCTACTTTTTTAGCGCCACAAGGTGCTGCTAGAGTTCCTTTCACCACAGTTGTTTTGACAGCTAGTGCTGATGGAGATGTTGTAGTTAATTCTTTGTTAGTTGAAAGAGACGCTTTGTCTCAGGATGCTGCTTTCGCAGGTATAGTTCTATTGGATTCAGATGGAACACAACTTGGAATTGCTAAAACTTTGAATTCATTACACCAAGCAACAATTGGTGAAGCTTTCACAGTTAAAGCTGGAACATCCAAGACAGTTACAGTAGCCGCTAACATGAACGCATCATTAAGTTCTTACACAGGTCAAATCGGATCTTTGGAAGTTAAAAGTGTTAACACTTCAGCAACAGTGAATGGTTCCTTCCCAATCGTTGGAGCTAGACACACATTGAACAGCTCTCTAACAATTGGAACAGCTACAACAGCTACAGGAATTGATGACCCTAACACTTCAGCAACAAAAGAAGTTGGAGTAACAGGTTATACTTTCGCTGCTGTTAAAGTTACAGCTGGTTCAGGTGAGAAGATTAGAATTCATTCCTTACGTTGGAATCAATCAGGTTCAGTTGCTTCAGGGGATTTGGAAAATCTAAAGGGTTATGTAGATGGAGTGGCCTATGACTTGACAGTTTCCGCTGACGGAAAATATTACACAGTTGATTTTGGAGCAGGTCTTGTAGTTGATAAAGGTCTTTCTAAAGAAATATCAATTAAAGGTGATATAGCAGGAGGTTCAGGACGAACAATCATCTTTGATATTTACAAGAGCACAGATCTTTACATTACAGGAGAAACTTACAACTATGGAATTACACCAACAGCAACAGGAACAGCAACAGCTGTTGACACATCATCACAATTTACAACAGGAACACCTTGGTTTGACAATGCTGTTGTAACAGTTTCTAACGGTTCTTTGTCAGCTTCAAAAGCAACCAGTGTTGAAGCACAAAACGTTTCAGAAAACGTAGCAAATCAACCATTAGGAGGATTTGACATTGAAGCTAAGGGTGAAGCAGTTACAGTTGCTCAAATGGTATTTGATGTAACAATTACTGGAACACCAGGACAAGTTGAAGATATTACAAATATCTCACTTGTTGATTCAAACGGTTCAGTTGTAGCAGGCCCAGTTGATGGAGTTGGTACAGCCACAACAGGTTCAATTACCTTTGGAGATTCAGTCACTTTCCCAGTTGGGAAATCTACTTACACATTGCAAGGTCAATTAGGAACAGATTTTGTTAATGATCAGACAATTACCCTTAACACAAATCCTTCCTCAGATTGGACAACTGTTACCGGTGAGACAACAGGTAATTCAATTACCCCTTCACCAGCAGGTGACATTACATCCAACGCAATGACATTGAAAGCAGGTACAGTAGAAATTTCAGTTTCTACAAGCCCAGTTGCACAAACTGTAGTAGCAGGAGCACAAGGCTTCACATTTGCTAATTTCCAATTTGATGCAACAGCTTCAGGTGAGGATGTTAGATTTACATCTTTGATTCTTGCTTTGACAGCTTCAGCTAATGCTGAATATTTGACATCTTGTCAACTATTTGATGGAACAACAGCTTTGAACACAGGTTCAAATGCAAAAGATGTTGCTTCTACAGTTGCAGACGCTCCAAAAACTGACATGACATTTACATTAGACAGTGGAGGAGTAACAATTCCAAAAGGAACTGTTAAAACCCTAGCTTTGAAATGTAACTTGTCTTCATCAGCAACATCTGAAACTTTCCTTTGGGATATGACAGATGCTACAGATCAAACAGGAACAGGTCTATTGTCAGGTACAACTATTACAGTGGCTAATACTACTGGAACAGGTCAAACTATGACAACTACAACAGGAGGAACATTAACAGTTGAAGAACAATCAGGTGCATACGCAATTGCAGCAGCTGGTTCAACTAATGTAACTCTAGGTGAGTTGAAATTTACAGGTACTAACGAAGGTATTACTTTGAAGAAATTAGGTCTTGGTTTGACCGCAGCTTCTTCATCACCTGGTGACTTAGTTAGAGTTACTTTGTGGGATGGTACAACTCAAGTTGGTACAGCTACTTTCACAAGTACAGATTATGCTACTTCAACTTTGACAGGTACATTCAATATTCCTAAGGGTCAAACTAAAATCATGACCATCAAGGGTGATTTGGCTCAAATTGGTACTGACTTAATTGGTACTCAAGGAGCATTATTGAAAGTAAACTATGTCGGAGCAAGTAACTTCAAGACCAGTACCACAGGTACAGGTGATCAATCAGGTGGAGTTGTTACTTCAACATCAGCTTCTGATACAGACTTTGATGGAGTAAGAGTATTTAGAGCTTACCCTGAATTTGCTAAGATTACTTCAACTGGTTCTTTGAACGGTGCAACAGATCTTTACAAATTTAGCATTACAGCTAAAGATGCAAGTGGAACAAGTAATGGAATTGGTATTTACAAATTCACACTTAACCTAGCAACATCATCAGACAATGCTGTCTCCGGTTCAACTACAGTGACAGACTTGAAAGTCTATGCTTACACAGACTCAAGTTTCTCAACCGCAGTTACTCAATCAGCAAATAATGTTGCCTACACTAGTGGACAAATTGTAACTACAGTTGCTAAACCATTAGGTACAACAACAGGTGTTGATAATGAATTGGTCTTGATTAATCCTCTTCAGATTCCAGCTGGCGCTACTTACTACTTTAAAGTAGTTGGTACAGCTACAATTGTTTCTGGAACAGGTACAAGTGCTAATAACTGGGTAAAAGCTGAAATCGTAGGAAGCGATGATGCTTATCCTTCAAACAGTGCAAGATTAGTTGATATAGCAGGAACAATTGATAATGATACATATGATAACTTCATTTGGTCACCATACGCTACAACAACATCTGGTACTACAACACATTACGACTGGACAAACGGATACAAAGTATCTGGTCTAGACGGAATGGAAGCAGTAACTATTAATCAATAAATAGTTAAAAATAACCATCTTGTGATTCGTCTTTGACCTCGGTCAATCGCGAAAGGTTACAAAAAACCACCTCATTTATGAGGTGGTTTTTTGTTGCTTATTTTGTATTTTTATAAAAAATTTGGTAATCCGATTACCAATTTTAATTTCAAAACATTTGGTAATCCGATTACCAAACTAAACATAGTTATTTGGTAATCGGATTACCAATTTTTTTTATTTGCTTTTATGTTTCATCTTTACTAAAATACCCATTATGAATAAGAAAAATATAATCTCTTCAATCGTTGTTGCCTTATTATTAACAGGTCTTTGGTTCTATATTTACAGGGATTTAAATGACAATCAGGAAAATCAAGTTAAAGAAACTAATGGTGTAGCAACTAGTACAGATCTTTTAGTAAATGATGTTACTTTTGATTTTGGAGATGATGAAGCCATTGTAAATGTAATAGAGGGAGGTGAGCAACAGCCGATTTCGCAAGAAAAACCTTCTATAATTAAACCTATCCCTGATCTAGATAGAGAAATTGTTTTTACAGACGACATGCCAGATGATGCTCGACAAATAATGAGAGATAGAATGAGTAAGACTATTCAAGAACTTAAAAATGATCCTACAAATTTTGAAAATTGGTTATATTTAGGCCTTGATAGAAAGATAATTGAGGACTACGAAGGGGCTAAATTTGCTTGGGAGTACGCGAGGTTGCTTGATACGAATAACTTTGTTGTGAGGGTCAATTTAGGCGATTTATATGCATATTATCTTAGTGATAACGTAAAAGCTGAGGAGAATTATTTAAGAGCTATTGATTTAGGTCCACGTCAAGTTTATGTTTATTACAAAACAGCAGAATTCTATAGAGATTTTCTTGAAGACATTCAAAAAGCTAAAAATATAGTTCAAACAGGACTTTTCAATAATCCAAATGACTCAGAACTCCAATCCCTCCTTAATTCCTTATAGGTTATAAAGACATTTGGTAATCGGATTACCAATTATCAAATGTTTTTTAGTTATCCACAGTGATTGATTTGGTAATCGGATTACCAAATCATTTTTGTGTATAATGGAAACTATGAGAAAAGCCCCTTTTATAATAGGAGAATATTATCATATTTATAATAGAGGTACAGATAAAAGACTTGTTTTTATGGATATTTCCGATTTAATGAGATTTATCCAAAGTATGGATGAATTTAATGTTCTAGACCCGATTGGTAGTATTCTTGAGAATAAAAACAAGGAAAAAGAGTTTGGTAATCGGATTACCAAATTAGTGGAGATTGTTTCTTATAGTTTAAATCCTAACCATTATCATTTTATTTTAAGTCCTTTGGTTGAGAATGGAATTGAAAAATTTATGCAGAAATTAGGTATTGGTTTTACAAGATATTTTAATGAAAAATACAAGAGATCAGGGGTTTTATTTCAAGGTAAGTATAAATCTATACATATAAATACAGATAAATATTTAATGTATTTGAGTGCATATATAAATTTGAATAATAAGATACATTTTCTCTCACATCCAGAATCTAAAGTAGATAAAGAAAAATTGTTTTATAAAAGTAGCTGGAAGGAATATTTGGGGGAAAACAAAGAAAATTTTTGTAATAAGAGTATTGTTTTAGGTAGATATAAAACAATTGATGATTATAGAGAATTCGCTGAAAGTGTGGCCGAGGGGATAATCGGAAGAAGAATTGATGAGGGAATACAACTAGGGGAAGATTTGTTAATGGAAAAGTTTTGAATTATTTGGTAATCCGATTACCAAACTGTAATACTCTTTCTTTGGTAATCCGATTACCAAAGAATAGTTATCCACAGTTTTTTGGGTATTTATGGGGGATAAATTTAAATTGATAAGGTATAATAAAATTATTAATTTAGGGGAGGAATGGGTAAATAATGGAAGCAAGAAGTGGATAAACTGTGGATAACATATCGAAATGATAAATAAAATATCTTTAAAGTTTGTACTTGGTTTTTTTGGAATTTTGTTGCTAGCTATGATTGTTTTGGTGGTAACTAGTTATTTTGATCAGAGTGGAGTTGATACAACTTCACCAGAAATTAATTTAGCAAATAATCAAATTTAACTTACTTTAATAAAAAATTATGATTATAAGAAATATGAAGCCGAGAAAGAAGTATTTTATCGGTGGTTTTTTGGTGTTAGTGTTGGCGATTGGAGTGTTCCTAATGTTGCAAAACAGGGAATTAGAAGTTAATTTTGATGAGAATGGAGTTCTAGTTGTGCCAGAGAAAGAATGGTTTGAGAGTCAGACACAATTTAATAAGAAGTTGGTTGATTTATTTGATAGATTAGAAGAAATGAAAGCTCAAGATGATTTTGGTGGAGAAACTCCTCAGGAGACTTTTGATGCTTTTGTGGAAGCGTTGAAAGCGGGAGACACAGATTTGGCTAGTCGGTATTTTGTGTTTAACAAACAAGAACAGATGGCGGAGGAGTTGGCCATTGGGAAGGAAAATGGGAACTTAGATTTGTTGATTGGTGATTTGGAGAGAGTAATTGATGGGAGATTTTACTTTGGGAGAGATGATAAATATGAGTTTGTCGTAATAGGTAATAGTGGAGAATGGAATGGAATTGTAGAATTTAGTTATAATCTGGTTAGGAATCCGGATACAAAAGTGTGGAAAATAGAAAGTTTGTAAAAATAATAATTGTTTTAATGGGGATGCTGAGCATCCCCATTTTTAGTAGTTTTGCTTACGATGATGAGATTACTCATCCTGCTTTGACTCAAGAAATAATTAAATTGTTTGAATCATATTATCCAGAATTTGGATTTAGTGAGAAAGAGATTAGCCGTATTGAATATGGGAGCCAAGCAGAAGATTCTCCTAATATAAGATGTTTGGCACATTTTTATGATCCTGTTTATGAAACTGGTTTGTTTGGAAATTTATCAGCCAAACAATGGGCTCTGTCCTCTGTGGCGCAAGGTCTTTTAGATGTTAAATATGATATATTTTTAGCTAATGTCTCTCAGAATTTATTTGAATCTGAGACTGATTTTTCTTTTAATAGGGCAGTGTTTGAATATGTGCATGGGTATAAGCTGAGAGGTTTGGAAAGTTTGGGACACACCTTACATCTTCTTGAAGATATGGCCGTGCCTGATCATACAAGGAACGACGACCATGCTTTTGGTTCACCTTATGAGGAATATGCCAAGATGTGGAACAAAGATAATATTGATATTGCTGACAACTTGATCGAAAACAGACAAAATCCTGTTGTTTATTCTAATTTAAATGATTATTTTTATAATTTGGCTTTGTTTAGTAATCAAAACTTTTTTAGCAAGGACACTATTTTTGATAAAAAATATGTAGAGCCGGTTATTGATTATGGAAAAGAAGAAATTTTGAGCGATGGTAGACACTATATCTTTGGTCATAAGAGGGTTAATAGTAACAAATTAATTAGAATAAAAAGAGAACGTGATATAAATAGCGGTGAGGTATATGAAAGATATTATCTTGATGATATTGACAACCTAATCTTCACCGACTACTGGAACACTCTTTCTAAACAAGCTGTATTATACGGAGCAGGAGTTATCAAATTATTTTTTGATGCTGTAGAAGAAGAGAAGCAAACCCTAGCTTTGTATAAGAAAAATAGGAGTGGTTTTGATGTCGTTGTGGCCGGAGCCACTGATATAGCAAGAAGAATAGCTAAATTGACTTCAAGTTTGGCGGCGAATGTTAATAGGAGTTTGGGAGGTATCGATAGGCAAGATTTATTAGCAAATATTAGTTCTCAAGAAGAAGATGGTGTAAATGGAGAGGATTTAGGGGTGGAAATTGTAAGTGAAAGCTTGCAATTTCCACTCCTAAATCCTCCTAGTACCTCTGGTTTAAAACCCGAGGATCCAAATAGTCTTGAACTGCAAAGACTCGCTTTAATTTTAAAAGAAGCACAAAAGTTAGTTAATCGCTTAGAAGAAAATATCGGCAATATTCGTGATCAAAACGTCGGAGGCGCTGGTGATGAAGACCTAATTACTGGTGAAAATGGTAATAATGGGAGTGAGGAAACAGGAAATAAAAATCACCCGGTAATCCAATTACCAAGTGATTTGGTGGGAAGTAATAATAATTATGGCGGGGGAGGAAGTGGTGGTGGCGGAGTCACCACCATCTCCTCGCCGTCAGTATCGGCAAGCACAGCAAGCGTCACGGTTGCCACAACAACCCCCACAGAAACAGCCACCACCACTACCTCTACTGTGACAATTAACCCCCCTATTATAATTTCTCCTTTTAATTTCTCTAGATTTGCTACCACTACAATAACTTTTTCGGGAACTGCTTCTTCAACTCAAATTATTTCAACAGATTTTTCCAGTGCCACCACAACTGTTGATCAAAATAACGATTGGGAATTAAATCTTTCTAATTTTTCACAAGGTACAACCACTTTGGCGTTTTTTGCTAATGACGGCCAAAATACTTCAAGTTCAACTGAAATTGAAATTTTTGTTAACTCTACTGCCACAACAACTCCTCTTGTTACCATTGATGCTCCATCTTTAGAGATTAACCAGTGTGATAATTCAATTTCATCATCTTCTTGTTTAATTACTACTACAACCCTAGATATCCAGTGGGCGACTAGTTCTCCCTGTACCGATTTTTCTCATTTTAATATTGAAAGTGATGGTGTTTTTTCAACCACCGTTGCCACCAGCACTCGGATTACCAATTTAAACGACAATTCTAATTATACTTTTTCGGTGGCGGTGGTTGATATCAATGGAAACGCCTCTGCCACCACCACTCAAATGGCAATAGTAAGTATTTTACCAGTTGTTATTAATGAAATTGCTTGGGCGGGGACAGATGCTTCCAGTGCTGATGAATGGATTGAACTTTATAATCGTAGTAATCGAGATATTGATCTAACAGATTGGGTTCTATATGCAGAAGATTTCTCCCCTGTGATTTCTTTTTCTGAAGCCTCAGACAAAATTATTGAAGCTAGGAGTTATTATTTGATTGAAAGAACTGATGATACGACCATCAGCGATATTTCTGCTGATTTTACAGCGCCTTTTAGTGGTTGGACAAGTAGTTCGGGCTTATCTAATAATGGTGAAAATCTTATTTTAGCTTATAAAAAAACTAATCAAGCCACCACGACAGTAGACGAAATCCTTTTTGGAAGTGGTTGGCCCACAGGAGATAATTATAGGACATTAGAAAAGTACGATCCAGATTTACCGGGGTCAGAAACAGGGAATTGGGCTTTGTCTATTGGGAAATACATTTTGAATGGTCATGATAGTAGTGGGGTGACTACAATAAAAGGAACACCAAAAGCTAGAAATAGTATTAATTATAAAATTGCGAAGGAAGATTCTTTGGCTAAAGACAAAATAATTACAAAAACCAATTCGCCATATTTTGTTGGGATTGACGGGTTAACCATTCAAAGTGGAGTAGTTTTAACCATTGAAGAGGGAGTTATTATTAAATCTGTCCGATACAACAACGCGGATATAATAGTTAATGGTTCTATTCATGCGAACGGCTCAGATAGTGAACCAATTATTTTCACTGCTTTTTCTGATGACATAAATGGAGATACCAACGGTGATGGTGTTTGCGTGTCTCCTTATTGTCCTGGCGAAGATAATTATTGGTCTCAGATAATTTTTTTACCTAATAGCCAAAATTCAGAATTTAATCATACAATTTTCCGATACGGTGGTCAGCGACTTAGTTCTACATATCCAACAGCGATGGTTATAATGGATGAGGCTACTGCTAATTTTAATGATAGTATTTTTGAAAATTCTTATACCAGTGGTGCGTACTTTGAATCGGCCACTTCAACTATTTCAAACTGTACTTTTCAAAATAACAAAACACAGATTGCTTATACTGATTATCATCCAACTTATTATAACCAATATTACGGATTGGTTGCTTTAGGTGGAGGAATCACGGTTCGAAATTCTAATTTTAATCATAATCAAGTGGGTTTGGGTTTATCTGATACATTCGGGGCTGTGGTTGATTCCAATATATTTGATAATAATAACAGTAATGAGGAATCTTTTCCTTTGGAACTTAGTGGTTCCTCTGGGTTTATCTTAACGAGTAATTCAGGTACAGGTAATGATAAAAATGGTATTTCTGTTTGGGGGAATGTCACAAAAGAAGGTATAAATACTGTTTTGGTGGAAAATTCTTTACCCTATATCTTAGAAAAAGGGTTATCTGTGGCAGGAAATTCCACTTTAGAAATTGGGCCTAAAACTGTTTTCAAGTTTGATGGAGGGGGTATAGGTGTTAGTGGATATTTAAATATAGACGGGGGTAATAATGAGGTAGATAAAATTTTATTCTCATCAATGTCTAATAGTATCGCTAGCCAAAGTGGAATAAGTTTTAGTTCGTCGACTTCAAGTATTAAAAACGCTGAGTTTAGTTATTTAGATAAAGCGTTAGCTTTTATAAACTGCAATCCAGTAGATCTAAACCTAGAAAACGTGAGATTTAATAACAACACTTGGTCTATTTACGCCGATAATCAAAATGCTCAGGTGACTTTTGCCAATAAATTGTTATTTGCTACCACAACATCACAGTCAATGAATGCTGCTGTTCAGACAGCTTTACAAAATGCTAAGGATAATGGGGCTGATATTGCCTGGTAGTTGACAATTTTGCTTGTTTTTCGTTATTTTAAGGACTTCGTTGACTTTTTTAGTGCCACAGCTATACTAACAGTATTAGTCGAGGTAATTATTAAATTTAATTCAAAGTAAATATGGATTCTTTTAAAGACGGGAAATATATTATAGGTTTTTTGATAGGAATTATTTGTTCTTTTTTGGTAATGGGTGGGATTAAAAATTATCTAGGCGTTGATGACGCAGATTTGTCTGATACACAGGTACCAGGAGAAAGCCAAGTGATTGGTGAAAAAGAAGGTGAAGATTTAACTGTTGTTGATGAACAGTCTGAATCTGATGTTGTTAGCCAAACTACACCTGTTAATTCTGGAGTAACTAAACCTGAGGACCCACATAGTCCAGAATTACAGAGACTTGATTTAATTCTAAGAGAGGCTGGAAAGATGGTAGATAGAATGTCTGCAGAGATAAATTCTGCCACAAAATAATACTGAGGACTAAATCTAACTAAAAAAGTATAAAATGCTATTTTATTGCATATCTCTTTTATATATGCTTTAATAATACCAATAAAGATCAGAGAAAGTAGGCACCACTCCAATTTGGGGTATAAATTAAGCCCTACCGAGGTCGAAACATATAAGTGTTTTTCTCTGAATCTTATTAGAAATAATAAGATTTTTTTAGTTCAGTAGTGGGCTAAATAAACCCTGTTAGAAACCGATTCGTATTTTTATTAGATTTCAGCGTTTTAGTTTTTGATGGGGTAAATAAAAATTAATATGGCAATTAAAAAAGGGAAGAAGGAAGAAATTTGTAAAAAAGTGAAAGACGTTGTAGATGATTTTTCTACGGTTGTTTTTGTTAACTTTCACGGCCTTAATGTTATAGACACGACCCAACTTAAGTCTTCTTTAAGAGAAGATGATTCGTTTTATCTAGTTGCTAAAAAGTCTTTAGTTAAGAGGGTTTTGCAAGATTCTTCTATTAAAGGTGAAATCCCAGAGTTGGACGGTGAACTTGCGTTAGCTTATAGCAAGGATCAAATTTCCCCAGCTCGAGGTGTTTTTGAATTTCAAAAGAAACATAAAGAAAAAATCTCTATTTTGGGGGGTATTTTTGAGGGGACCTATGTTGATAAAGACAAAATGTCATCAATTGCACAAATTCCTTCACTATTGACGTTGAGAGCTCAATTTGTGAACCTCATTAATTCACCAATTCAAGGTTTAGTTATAGCTTTGAATCAAATAGCTGAGAAACAAGAAGTTTAAATTATTAAAATAATTTAAAAGTCTATAAGGTCCATAAAGTTCATAAAGTCGGAAGTAAAATTTGCAAAACAAATTTTATAGAATAGACTTTACGACTTTAAAGACTTTTGACTTTTGACTAACAATATTATGACTGAAGATAAAAAAGATGATGTAGTAGTTTCTGAAGATGTTGTGGAAACTCCTGCCGTAGTAGAAGAAGTAAAAGCAGAAAAAGTTGAAGAAAAGAAAGAAGTAAAAGAGGAAGCTCAAGGAGCAGAAGTTGAAGTACCAAAGAAATTTAAAGCAATTGTTGATGAAATTGATTCAATGTCAGTTTTAGATTTATATGAATTAGTAAAATTGCTTGAGAAGAAATTTGGTGTTTCTGCTGCAGCCGTTGCTGTTGCTGGGGGTGCATCAAATGGAGGAGGTGAAGAGTCAGAAGAAAAAAGTTCTTTTGATGTTGAACTTACATCTTCCGGAGCTCAAAAAATAGCGGTTATTAAGGTAGTTAAAGCTTCTCTAGGTTTAGGTCTAAAAGAAGCTAAAGAATTAGTTGATTCTGCTCCTGTAGCTCTAAAGAAAGGAATGAAGAAAGATGAAGCTGAAGCTTTAAAGAAAGAGATTGAAGACGCAGGTGGAACAGTAGAATTAAAATAAAGGGTTAAATCTACGAATATAGGTATAAAAAAAGACGATTTGCTAAAGCAAATCGTCTTTTTTGTTGCTGGTATAAAAGACAGGTGTTATAATATTTACCATGGAAATATTAGCTAAATTATTTGGAAGTGTTGCGAGAGTTAAAATAATGAAGTTATTTTTACTTAACCCTGAACAAGCCTTTGAAAATAAAGAAATCTCTGAGAGAACAAAGATTACTGCAACGGCCTCAAGAACAGAATTGAATTTATTAAGTAAAATAGACTTTATTAAAAAAAAGACTTTTTTTAAGGAAAGTGTAAAAAAGTCTAACAGTGGCAAAATAAGTAAAAAAAAGGTTGAAGGTTGGATTTTAAATAAAGATTTTCGTTTTATAGCGCCTTTAGAAAATCTTTTGGTTGAGAGTGGAACTTTGAAATCAGAGGAAATTATTGATAAGTTAAAAAGTGTTGGAAATTTGAAGTTATTGATAGTGGCAGGTGTCTTTATCCAAGATATGAATAGCCGAGCTGACATTTTGATAGTGGGGGATAATTTGAACGAAGTATTTCTGGAAAAATCAATGAGGGTCTTAGAATCTGAGGTTGGGAAGGAATTAAGATATGTAGTTTTTGAGACAGATGATTTCAAATATCGTTTGGGTATATACGATAAATTATTACGTGATATTCTTGATTACTCTCATAAGAAGATTATAAATAAAATTGGAGTTTAATTTATCCACAGTTTTCTTCCTTTTATTCTTGTTTAAATGTTATTATGTAAGTTACAAATAGAAAAGAGGTCGTTAACCCATGGCAATTAATGTTATACATATTGTTGTGGTGATGTTTATTAGCAATTATTATTAATTTTTTTAATCTTAAAATAAATAACATGATATCAACTTGGAGTGAGATATTAAATCAATCGTTTCAAAGTCTTTGGATCGGTGTAGTAAGTTTTATGCCTAATTTGATTGTTGCCATTATTATTTTCATAATTGGTTGGATAATCAGCGCTCTTTTTGGCAGGATAGTGGCGCAAATAATTCATTCTCTTAATATAGATAAAGTTCTTAGAAGAACTGGTGTAGAGAAAACTTTAAATAAAGCTGGTTTTCAACTAAATTCTGGTAAGTTTATCGGTTCTTTAGTTAAGTGGTTCATCATCATTGTATTTTTGGTGGCGGCCTTTGACGTATTGGGACTTGTTCAAGTTAACCAATTTCTACAGCAAGTAGTTCTGCTTTACCTTCCTAGGGTGATTGCTGCTGTATTAATTCTCTTAGTGGCAGCTGTTATTGCTGAAGTTGTTGAGGGGTTAGTAAAAGGATCAGCAAAAATGGCTGACGTTAAAGTTTCTCATTTTTTGGGAGTGATAGCTCGTTGGTCTATTTGGGTATTTGCAGTATTGATGGCACTTTACCAAATGGGGGTTGCTGCTACTTTCATTCAGACTATTTTCACAGGGTTAGTCGTTGCTTTTTCTTTAGCAATTGGATTAGCTTTTGGTTTGGGTGGCAAGACTGCAGCCGGAGAAGCTATTGAAAAGTTCAAGAAAAATATTGGCAGTAAATAAATCAGATTGACCAGAAAGAAAAATCCACCTAATTTTTTTTGAATTAGGTGGATTTTTATTATTTTTATTGACATTATTGTAAATTTTGTTAAGATGTAGTTGTTAAATTGGACTCCCAATGAGGAGTTAGTTTTTTTAAATTACATGACAAGATCACTTAAAAAAGGTCCTTATGTGGACGAAAAACTTTTGAAGAAAATTGAAGGTAAAAAGCCAGCTGATATTGGTGTGATTAAGACGTGGGCGAGAGCCAGTCAAATATCACCAGAAATGGTTGGTTGGACTTTTGGAGTTCACAACGGAAAAGAACATAAGGAAGTTCTTGTAACTGAAGATATGGTAGGTCATCGTTTGGGTGAATTTTCTCCATCTAAGAAATTCATAAAACATGGAGGACGTATGCAGAAAGAATTAGATCAAAAGAAGAAAGAGGCAGAAATAGCTTCAGCGAAAGCAGCTAAAGCTTCAGTTTAAAAATCATGACAATTATTAAAGCAAAATTAAGCGATTATAGAGAGTCACCAAGAAAAGTACGTTTGGTAGCTGATTTGGTTCGTGGTAAAAAAGTTGAGAGGGCGCTACAAGAACTTAGTTTTGTTAATAAAAAAGCTACGAGAGTAATAAAGAAACTTCTAGAGTCAGCAGTAGCTAATGCAAAACACAACGAAGGGATTGATAAAAAAGATTTGCTTTTACAGGAAATTAGAGTAGACAATGGACCAACAATGAAGAGATTCAGAGCTGGCGCGAGGGGACAGGCTTATCCCTTAAAAAGGAGAACAAGTCACATTTCAATTGCTCTTGAGACTGTTACACCGGTTGTTGAAAAGGAAGAAACCGTTAATAAGTTAAAAAAATCAGATTTAAAGAAATAATATGACACACGTAGTACATCCATATGCGCAAAGACTAGGAATATTAAGAGATTGGAAATCTCGTTGGTTTGGTTCGCGTGAACAATATAGGGAATATTTAGAGACAGATATTTTAGTTAGGGAATTTTTAGAAAAAGAATTAAGAAAATTTTTTATTAGTTCTATAGAAATGGAAAGAAGCGAAAAGCTTTTTAGAATCGTTATCAAGACTTCTCGAGCAGGGATGTTAATTGGAAGAAGTGGAGAAGGAGCACAAAAAATAAAAAATGATGTTTTGTCTTTCTTGAACAAACATAAATTGTCGCAATCAAAAGAATTAAAAATTGACATAGAAGAGATTAGGTATCCAGAAACAGATGCCGCTGTCGTCGGAATGATGGTAGCAGAAGGTTTGGAAAAAAGGCTTCCTTTTAGAAGGATTTTAAAGACCACTATAGACAAGGTATCAGCTAGTAGAGATGTCAAAGGTGTAAAGATTGCATTATCAGGACGTTTAGGGGGAGCAGAAATGGCCAGAAGAGAGAGTTTGAAAAAAGGGAGAATTCCTCTTCAAACATTGAGAGCTGATGTTGATTTTGCAAAAGAAAAAGCTTATATGTCATATGGGATTGTAGGAATTAAGGTTTGGATTTATAAGGGGGACATTTTTAATAAGAAATAGATTTAAAATTATGTTATTTCCAAAAAAAGCAAAACATAGAAAATGGCAGACTGGGAGAGAAAATCCTGAGAAGGTTGGTGTTGCTACTCGTGGTAACAAGGTTTCTTTTGGTTCTTTTGGATTGAAAGCTTTGGCTGGAGCAAGAATTAAATCTAATCAAATTGAAGCAGCTAGAAGAGCTTCTAAAAGATATATTGGAAAAACAGGTATGATGTGGGTTAGAATTTTCCCAGATCGACCTTTCACATCAAAACCAGCTGAGGTAAAAATGGGTAAAGGAAAAGGAAATCCAGAGGGGTATTGTGTTCCAGTTAAACCAGGTAGAATTCTTTTTGAGGTAGACGGTGTTGATGAAAAAACAGCCAAAGAAGCGATGAGAAAAGCGGGTACCAAATTACCTGTTAAGACAAAGATCGTTGCTAGAAAAGATATTTAAATTTTTTATATAAAAATTATGGATTTTAAAAAGAAAACAGATGAAGATTTGAATAAAACATTATCAGAAAAAAGATCTGATTTAAAGGATTTTCGTTTTGGTTTATCAGGAAGTAAAACAAAGAATGTTAAAAAAGGGAAAGAAATAAAAAGAGATATCGCGCGTGTTTTGACAGAAATGAATAGTCGTAAATAATCAGTATTAATTATGAAAAAAGAAACAGAAAACAAAAAAGAAGAAAAAATAGAAGCACCTAAAAGCAGAAAAAAAGTTTTAGGTGGTGTAGTTACTTCTACAAAAATGCAAGATACTGTAGTTGTTTTAGTTAAGAGATTTGTAAAACATCCTAAATACGATAAATATATGACTATTTCAAAGAAATATAAGGCAGATAGTAAAGGAGGTGAATATCAGGTTGGAGATGAAGTTAAGATTGAAGAATGTAATCCAATATCAAAAGACAAAAGATTTAAAATAGCAGGTAGAGAGTAGAAGGTGGAAAGTAGTAAAATTTTAGTAAAACAAAAATTTAAAAAACTACATTCTACATTCCACATCCTACATACCAAAAATTATGATTCAACCACAAACAATAGTAAAAATAACAGATAATTCAGGAGGAAAAGTTGGCCGTGTTTTCAAAGTGCTCGGGGGTTCAAAAAGACGTTATGCTCGGATTGGTGATATTGTTGTGTTGTCTGTTCAGGTAGCTGAACCAAGGAAACAGGTTAAAAAGAAAGATGTTTTAAGAGCTGTGGTTGTAAGACAAAAAAAGGCTTTTAGAAGGAAAGATGGTTCATATATCAGTTTTGATGACAATGCTGTCGTCATAATTGACAAGGAAAAGAAAGAACCAAAGGCGGGAAGAATCTTCGGCCCTATTCCAAGAGAAATTGCTGATTTAGGTTACCAGAAGATAATTTCTTTAGCCCCTGAGGTTATTTAATATAAAATCATGAAAATAAAAAAAGGAGACATTGTTAAAATAATTTCTGGTAAAGATAAGAATAAAACCGGTAAGGTCTTAAAGGCTTTTCCTGTAAAAGAACAGGTTGTCGTTGAGAATGTTAATTTAAAAAAGAAACATCAGAAAGCGAATAAAGGGGGACAGAAAGGTCAAATTATTGAGAAAACTTATCCTGTTCATGTTTCCAATGTGGCTTTTGTTGATTCAAAAACAAAAAAAGCACAAAGATCGGGAAGAAGTTGGTAAATGGTAAATTTGTTAGAGTAAGCAAGAAAAGTGGTACAGTTTTAAATTAAGTCTGTTAATAACACTATTATGAATATCAAGGAAAAACAAAAAAAATTTTTTGACGAAGCGAAAAAGGAATTTGCTTATAAAAATATTATGCAAGCGCCTTCATTGGATAAAGTTGTTTTGAATACTGGGGTTGGTAAAGCTTCTAAGGATAAAAAAAGATTGGATTTGATTAATGACCGTTTAATAAAAATATCAGGTCAAAAACCTGTTCCTAGAAAAGCGAAGAAATCCATCGCTGCTTTTAAAGTTAGGGAGGGTGAAGTAGTTGGTTACCAAGTGACATTGAGAGGAAATAGGATGTTTGGTTTTTTGGATAAATTTGTTGATGTAACCTTACCAAGAACTAAAGATTTTAGAGGACTACCTTTAAAATCAATTGATGAAATGGGTAATTGTACTATTGGGCTTAAGGAACATACTATTTTCCCAGAAACATCGGATGAAGAATTAAGGGATGTTTTTGGTTTATCTGTTACTATTGTGACTACCTCTGATAATAAGGAGGAGACAACTGCTTTTTTAAGGTATCTTGGTTTCCCTTTCAAAAAAGAGGAAGAAATAAAGAAAAAAGCAAGAAAATAATTAAATTTAATATAAAAAAATAAAAAATAACACCCCAAGAAATTGAGGTGTTATTTTTTTTGGTTACTATAGACACTTCACTATAATTAGTGTATAGTGTTGGACAGGTAGTTTAGGTTCGGGCTTTATTGAAATAAACATTTAAACGAAAAGAGGAGGATTTGAAATGAAGAAATTGTTGGTCACACTGTTGGTTATGGGTATTTTTTTTGTGAGTTTACCTTTAGCAGATGCTTCTTTCTTTTTCACTCGTTATCAAAATCAACAGGTGGAGGGGGGTGGAAGCATTGAGTGGACTTCCAGTATTATGGAGTTGGATTGGAAGGAGTGGAGTTTTGGGGCCGAGGTAGGAACTGGTCCTGATGGGTATATGTATACTGTTCCTTATTTTAATAGGAAACTTCCTTCTTTGGGAAAAGGTTGGGAAGTAGGGGCGAGACTTGAACAGGACTCTCTTCAGAATACTTCGTTTGCTCCATCCATTCGTTATGCTGGGGTAACGGAGGTCTGGCCGAAAAATAAGTTTCTCTTTCTTCTTCAAGTAGATTATTTTATTGGAGATCAAGAAAAGTTAGAAGTTTGGGGAAACGTAACATATCTTAGCTTCGGCCAGTGGCGTATTGGAGCAGAGGCATTTATTCGGGCCGATCGTTTCGGTAATAGGAATTATCAGTTCCGCCCTCTTCGTCTTGGGTATAGATTCCCTGGTTTTGGTCCTTTTAAGGCGGTTACTCCTTTTACTATGTTTGAGTATCGCTGGGACAAATGGACGGAGGAGACCGTTGAAAGTAAATCGGGATTCCTCGGTGTTGTGTTTAATTGGTGAAATTATGAATCTTTTGGGCTGGGAGGTAAGGTAAACCTCTCAGCCCTTTTTTTATAATTATATTTTAACAAAAGAAGGTTATTTTAATTCAATATTTTATTGACTTTTGGGGCTTATCTTGATAATATAAACCAGTATTCGCTGTATGCGAATTTTATTAAAATTAAAGGAATATGGCAAAAAAATCAGTAATTGCGAGAGCAAATAAAAAACCGAAGTTTTCTTCAAGAATCGTCAGAAGATGTTTTAAATGTGGACGAGGAAGAGCTTATATGAGTGAATTTGGTTTGTGTAGAATTTGTTTTAGAGAATTAGCTAACGAAGGTAAAATTCCGGGGATTAAGAAATCATCTTGGTAAAAAAATAATATGAGTAGAGATTCAATTTCAGAATTAATAATAGGTATAAAAAACGCAGGTAAAGCAGGAAAAGATTCTGTTAAGTTTCCTTACTCTAATTTTAAGATGGCAGTTGCAGAGGTCTTAAAAAAAGAAGGATATGTTAAGTCTGTTTCAAAAGTTGGAAAAATTCCAAAGAGAGTCTTGGAGGTTGGAATCGCTTACAAAGAAAGAGATGTTCCTAAGATAAAAGATGTTGTTAGAGTTTCAAAATTATCAAAGAGGATTTATAGAGGAACAAAGGATATAAAACAGGTAAAGAATGGTTATGGTCTTTCAGTTATATCAACTTCAAATGGAATTATGACAGATAAAGAGGCTAATAAAGCAAAAGTGGGAGGAGAGGTTCTCTTTAAGATTTGGTAAATATTTTTATGAGTAGAATAGGAAAACAACAAATAGAAATTCCAGAAAAAACAGAAGTCACTATTACCGGTGATGAACTTTTAGTTAGGGGTCCTTTGGGTGAATTAAAAAAGAATTTTAAACCAGAGGTTGTAAAGGTAGAAATTAAAGATAGGATAATTTCATTAGCTCCTTTAGAAGAGACGCCTTTTAGTAAAGCTCTCTGGGGGACAACTGCTTCTCATATTATAAATATGATAAAAGGAGTTAATGAGGTTTACCAGAAAAAATTGATTGTTGAAGGGGTTGGTTTTAAATCTGAAGTAAAAGGCGATAAGTTAGTAATGAGTTTAGGTTTTTCTCATTTGGTTGAGATTGATATCCCTAAAGAATTAACGGTTACAGCAGAAAAAAATAATATCACAGTATCAGGTATAAATAAGGAATTAGTGGGACAGTGGACAGCTATGGTAAGATCTAAAAAGAAACCAGAACCCTATAAAGGTAAGGGAATTAGATATAAAGATGAGGTGGTTCGTCGAAAACAAGGTAAGAAGAGCGTATAATATATTTTTATGGATAAAAGTAAAACAAAAATTGAAAAGAGATCAAGACGACGTTTAAGGACTCGGGCAAAAATATCAGGAACAGCTGATAGGCCTCGTTTGACTGTGTTTAAGTCAAATAAGTATATTTATGCTCAAATTATAGATGATGAGAAGAAACAAACAATTGCTTCAGCTTCTTCGATTAAAATGGGAGCTAATGATTTAGTAAAAAAGGCTAAGTTGGTGGGAAGTGAGTTGGCTGAAATAGCAAAGAAAAAGAAGATTAAAGAAGTAGTTTTTGATAAAGGGGGGTATTTATTTACTGGGAGAATAAAGGCTTTGGCTGATGGTTCTCGTGAAGCTGGGTTGAAGTTTTAATTTGATTTAAAAAAATGACAGAAGAAAAAGAAAAAAATATAAATATTAATGAAACTGAAGCAAAGAAAGACGAGAAAATCGTTCCTGACGTTACTGGTGATGATGAAATAAAAAAAACTCCTATAGTGCCGGCAACAGCTGGAACTACGAGACCAACAAGACCAGCAAGAGTTTTCAAGAAGAATTCCAGTTTCAGAAGAAAAAGAACAGAACGTCCTAGATCAGAATTTGATCAAAAAATTATTAAAATTAGAAGGGTTACTCGTGTGGTAAAGGGGGGAAGAAGATTCAGTTTCAGTGTGGCGATGGTTATCGGTAACAAGAAGGGATCTGTTGGAGTAGCTGTTGCAAAAGGAGCTGATGTAGCTTTAGCTATTGAAAAAGCGGTTAAAAAAGCTAAAAGAGATTTGGTTAAGTTAAAATTAACTTCTAATAAATCAATTATTCATGATGTTGAAAGTAAATACTGTTCTTCTGTTGTTAAGATTTCTCCGACTAAAGAAGGAAGGGGTTTAAGCGCTGGTAGTTCGGCAAAAAATGTTTTAGAATTAGCTGGAATTACAGATGTGGTATCCAAGATAACTTCAAGAAGTAGAAATAAATTAAACATCGCTATGGCGACGTTACAGGCTCTGAAGGAATTTAAAATATAATTATCATGCAACTTCATCAAATAAAAAGAAAAAATCCAAATAAAAAGGCCGTTCAGATTGGGAGAGGAGGGAAGAGAGGAAAAACTTCTGGTAGAGGCCATAAAGGTCAGAATGCTAGGGCGGGTACTAGTAAGAGACCAGAAATGAGGGATATTATTAAAAAATTACCTAAAAAAAGGGGTTATCGTTTTAAGAGTATCCAAGTAAGGCCAGTGAATGTTAATTTGATTTCTCTTGAGAAAAATTTTTCTGATGGGGATAAAATAACTCCAATCGTTCTATTTGAAAAATCTTTAATCAGTAAAAAAGGGGGTAGTTTACCTGTTATCAAGATTCTATCAGATGGTAAAATTACAAAAAAACTTGTTGTTTCAGGTTGCCTTTTTTCAAAGACAACAAAGGAAAAAATAGAAAAAGCTGGAGGTGAGATAGAATAAATTGTTATGAACTTTATACATAAATTTAAGTTAATTCTTCGAGATAAAAATTTAAGAAACAGGATACTTTTTGTGTTAGGGGCTTTAGTGGTTTTTAGATTACTAGCTTCTATTCCTATTCCGGGTGTTAATATTGAACGACTTAATGATTTCTTTTCTAATAATCAGTTTCTGGGCATGTTGAATATCTTTTCTGGTGGAGGTTTGTCTAATTTATCTATTGTGATGTTAGGTGTTTCTCCTTATATTACTGCATCTATTATTATGCAGTTGGCAACCATGATGTTCCCTAGGTTAAAGCAGTTGTACCACGAAGAGGGTGAAGCAGGCAGAAAGAAATTTAGCCAGTATTCTCGTATGTTAACTATACCATTGGCATTTATTCAAGGGTTTGGTTTCCTTAAATTATTACAAAGTCAGGGTATTGTTAATATCATGGGTAATTTTGAGTTATTTACTAATATTGCTGTTATTATGGCAGGTTCTATATTCTTAGTTTGGATAGGAGAGCTTATTAGTGAATATGGAATCGGTAACGGTGTTTCCCTCTTGATTTTTGCTGGTATAGTGGCCAGTTTACCGACGGCTATTTCACAATTATATCTTGGTTTTGAGGTTACACAAATTCCTCTTTTGCTTGGTTTCCTTGCGGTAGCAATTGCTATTATATTAGGGATTGTTATTGTGACAGAGGCAGAGAGACCTATTCCAATTAATTATGCTAAAAGAGTTAGGGGTTCAAAAGTTTATGGTGGTATATCTACTTACTTACCGCTGAGGGTAAATCAGGCAGGAGTGATTCCTATTATTTTTGCCATGTCAATAATGTTATTTCCTCAAATGATTTTAAATTTCTTTGCAGGGACAACTAATGAGGTTCTGAAGGTTTTTGTTGATTTTACTTTAAGAATTCTAGAAAACGGTTGGTTTTATGCTATTTTTTACTTTGTTTTGGTCTTCTTATTTACTTATTTTTATACAGCTGTTACGTTTGACCCAGAGGCAATTGCTACTAATTTGAAGAAGAGTGGGGCCTTTATTCCAGGAATACGACCAGGTCAATCTACTTCGGAGTATTTAGGAAAGGTTTTGACCAGGATAACTTTGGTGGGAGCATTATTCCTTGGTGTTGTGGCCGTTTTACCTCTAATTATGAAAGCAATAACAGGGATAGCTACTTTAGCGATTGGAGGAACTGCGCTCTTAATTGTAGTTTCTGTTGTTCTTGATTTGATAAAGAAAATTGACGCCCAAATCTCTATGAGGGAATACTAAAAATTTGCAAAAAAGTTTGCAAATTAAATTTTTAATTTTTGAATTTTATAAATAATTTCTAATGTATAAATTTTCGTGTTTAAAAATTAAAAATTTAGATTTATTTAAAAATTATAAAATTATAAAATTATAAAATTTTTATTATGGATAAACAAGCATATATTTTTATTGGCCGTTCTGGTTGTGGTAAAGGGACACAGGTTAAATTGTTGATTGAAGAATTGAAGAAACAAGGGAAAGAAGTTTTTAATTTAGAGATGGGAAATAAATTTAGGGAATTTATTAAGGGTGAATCCTATTCAAGCAAATTAGCTAAAGAAATCGGTGATAGGGGCGGTTTACAGCCTGAATTTTTGGCAGTGTCTATATGGGCTAAGACGATCACAGATAATTTGAAAGGAGGCGATACTATGGTGTTAGATGGTGTTGCAAGAAAAATATTAGAAGCAAAATTATTAGATACAATTTTTGGTTTTTTGGGTTATAAGAGGCCAGTAGTAATTTTTATGAATGTTTCTAGAAAGTGGTCTGAAGATAGGATGTTAGGAAGAGGGAGATCTGATGATGACGCGCAAGAAATAAAAAGAAGATTAGATTGGTACGAAACAGATGTAGAGCCAGTTATTGAGTGGTATAGGGGAAATCCTGAATATAATTTTCTGGATATAAATGGGGAACAGACAATTGAAGAAGTTCATCAGGAAATAATGGATAAGATTATTAATTAGGAAAAGAAAGTTGTTTTGTGTTCCTCTTTTGACTTTATGGACTTTCGACTTTAGACTAATTATTATGTTACCTAATATTTATACAAAAGAAGAAATAGAAATTTTAAGAGAAGGAGGAAAAATCTTGAATAATATTTTGCGTGTTGTAGCACAAGAAGCAAAAGTAGGTGTTACTCTAGATACACTTAATTCTTTGGCTGAAAAATTGATTAAGGAAGGGGGGGGAAAGCCAGCTTTTTTAAATTATAAAACTAGTAAATTTGCTAGGCCCTATCCGTCCTCGTTATGCGCTTCCGTTAACGATGAAGTTGTTCATGGAGTAGCAAAAAATAATCATCGTAAACTAGAAGAAGGTGATATTGTTAATTTAGATTTAGGTTTTACTTATAAAGGTTTGATAACAGATAAGACCTTAATGGTTGGCATAGGAAAAATAAAATCAGAAGATATTAATCTAATTGAAACTACTAGATTAGCTCTTGAAGCTGGTATAAAGGCTGTTAAGAGTAACAAAACTACTAATGATATTGGTTGGGCTATTGAGGAGGTTACTAAAAAGAGGGGATTTGTTGTTGTTAGGGAATTAGGTGGTCACGGTGTAGGTAGAAATGTTCACGAAGAACCATTCATTCCTAATTTTAAAGAAGGGAAAAGTGGAATTCAATTGAAAGAAGGGATGGTAATAGCTTTGGAACCGATTGTTACTTCTGGCACGGCTGAGATATTTTTAGCTGACGATGGTCATACCTACAAGACGGTTGATGGGACCAATTGTGCTCAGTGGGAAGATACGGTTTTAGTAACGGCTACAGGTTATGAAATCCTCACTAGATAAAATAAATCCAAATTTGACGCATTTCTTCGTTAGCTTTGGAAAAATTTTTTTCATCGTATGCTTGATACGATTCAAAAAATTTTTCCTCGCTTCCTCGAACTGTGTCAAATTTGGATTTATTTAATAAATTATTAAGAATTAATTATTTAAAAAATATGAGTCAGCAGCAAGAAGAAAAAACACTTATTATTATAAAACCAGATGCTATCCAAAGAAGTTTATTTGGTGAAATTTTAGGTAGATTTGAGAGAAAAGGTTTAAAAATAATTGGAATGAAGATGATGAGGATAGAGGACGTTGTTATTGAGGAACATTATGAACATTTAAAAGACAAACCCTTTTTTCAAACACTTAAAAATTATATGCAATCTTCGCCTGTAGTTGTTATGGCTCTATCAGGAGTAAACGCAATTTCAGCAACACGACTTATCGTTGGGCCTACGAAGGGCTATGAAGCTGATGCGGGGAGTATTCGAGGGGATTTATCTTTAAGTGGACAATCAAATCTTGTTCATGCTTCAGACGGACCAGAGACAGCAGAAAAAGAAATAAAAAGATTTTTTGAAGAGAAAGAATTGTTCGATTATAAAAAGCCCGACTATAAATTAGTTTATTCAGAAGATTACTTCTAAACATTGTCAATCTTTACATCACTGGTAGTGGTGTATAATGAAAAGTGAGGATCGTCTGGGGAAATAACCTAGCTTTCAAAAAAAGAAGAGAGCGAATTGTTTTATTGCACCGTGGTGTAGTATCCATCGCACTCACCTAGAGATTTTCTAGGGTTATTTACATCAGATGGTTCTCATAAAAAATTTCACATGAAAGTGTGAAATTTTTTATTTTTAGTAGAAGTGAAATGAGATTTTTAAATATATCCTAAGTTTTTATACTTTAGTGGTTAATTTTAAAAATTGTAATAAGCCTTTATATTTGTTATATTTGAAAGATGAAATTAGATAAAATACTAAGGTTTGTGTCTCTGAGCGCTGTCTTTTTGATACCTTTTGTCCCCCTAGTGGTTATGAGTTCTCTTTTCTTTCCTTATATTGTGGGTAAGAATTTGCTATTTAGGGTTTTGGTGGAGGTAGCCTTTGGATCATGGGCTATCCTCGCGATAAGGGATAGGAGATATCGTCCTAAACCGTCTTGGATTTTAGGTGGTATTTTGGTTTTTGTAGGTGTAATTTTTTTAGCTGACTTATTAGGTGAAAACCCATTGAAAAGCTTTTGGAGTAATTATGAAAGGATGGAAGGCTGGGTGACGCTTCTTCACTCATTTGGATATTTTATTGTTGTTGCTTCTCTCCTTAATTCAAAAAAATTGTGGAGGTTTTTTTTACATACAACCGTTTTTGTTAGTGTTTATGTTGCTCTATCTGGGGTAGTTAAGCTGTTGGGTCAACAAGGTGTTTCTAGATTAGATTTGAGTTTCGGGAATGCTTCTTATTTGGCTGTCTATATGCTTGTTCATATCTTTATTATTTTGTTTCTGTGGAATTCTAGGAAAGAAGAACACAAAAGGATTGGTTTTTGGAATTGGTTTTATGGCCTGACTATTTTTACTGAAATTATTATTCTTTACCACACAGCTACCCGTGGAGCTATTTTAGGTTTCATTGGCGCCATACTGTTGATGTCTCTTTTAATTGCCATTTTTGAAAAAGAAAAAAAGGTTTTAAGGAAAATAAGTTTTGGTATTTTAGTAGGGACTTTGGTTTTAATAGGTAGTTTCTTTTCTTTTAAAGATTCTGATTTTGTTAGAAGTAGTCATGTCTTGAGTCGTTTTTCTAGCATTTCTCTTCAGGAAACCACCACCAAATCAAGGTTTATGATTTGGAATATGGCATGGGAAGGGGTAAAAGAAAGGCCTCTATTAGGATGGGGTCAGGAAAATTTTAATTACGTATTTAACAAAAATTATGATCCTAAAATGTATGGGCAGGAGTCGTGGTTTGACAGAACACATAATGTTTTCTTTGATTGGTTAATAGCCGGAGGGTTTCTTGGTCTACTGGCTTACTTATCTTTGTTTGGAGCTGTTCTGTACTATCTTTGGAATGGGAAAAGAAGTGGTAATTTTTCTTTAGTGGAGAAAAGTATCTTTACGGGTTTGTTAGCTGGATATTTTGTTCATAACTTATTTGTTTTTGATAATATAACTAGCTATATCTTATTTTTTACAATTTTAGGTTTCGTTCATTGGCGGGCTAATAATTTAGAAGAACAGGACAAGAGGAAAGGTTGGCTGGACGGGTTAGATGAAGATACTACCGCAAAAATTATTACTCCTGTTATTATTATTCTTACTATTTTCTCTGTTTATTTTTTTAATGCTAAATGTATTTTAGCCAATCGTGCACTTCTTCAGGCTATTGCTCCACAACAAGAAGGGATAGATAAGAACTTAGAATTTTATAATAAGGCTTTGTCTTATAATTCATTCGCCAATCAAGAGATTAGAGAACAGTTGATGCAGTTTATGGTAAAAATAAAAGATTTAGATTTAGATTCTGATGTCAAAAATGAACTGTTTAATTTAGCGGTCTCAGAAGCAAAAAAAGAAATTGAGAGAGACCCATTGAATGCCAGGACGGAAGTTTTTCTAGGTTCTTTATTAGGAATGTATGGACATATAGATGATGGTTTAGAGCATCTAAAGAAAAGTTTGGAAATTTCACCAAAAAAACAATCAATTAGGTTTGAGATTGGTTCAACTTATATAATTCAAAATCAGTACGATAAGGCTTTTGATATTTTTAAAGAGACATATGAGTTAGAGCCAAATTATTATCAGGCCAAAAGTTTATATGTTTTGTCTGCGATTTATGCAGGGAAGGAAAAAATTATAGAGGAATCCTTGGGTCCTATAGATGAAATAGGTGTTGTATTTGATATGAATTTTGTGAAAGCTTATAGTACCTTGGGGGACAATTTAAAGTCTATTGAAATTTTGGAGAAATTAGTTGAAGAAAACCCAGAAAATGTACAGTACCATATTTCTTTGGCGGCAGCTTATTTTGAGAATAAACAAAATATAAAATCGATTGCTGAGTTAGAAAAAGCGATTGAATTAGATCCTAACTTTAAAGAACAGGGAGAGAGATTCATTGAAGAAATAAAGGCAGGGAAAAGACCTTAAGTTTTTTAGAGCCTATGAAGATTCAAGAAAATATTTCTTTAGCTAGATATACTACTTTTAAGATAGGTGGATTGGCTAAATATTTTGTGGTAGTAAAAACAGTTAGTGACCTAATAAAGGCAGTGAATTTTGCAAAGCAAAATTCACTGCCTTTATTTATTCTTGGTGGCGGTTCTAATTTACTTGTCTCAGATAATGGTTTTTTGGGTTTGGTTGTTAAAATGGAAATAAAAGGTATAGATTTTATAGAAAGAAAAAATGAAACTGACATAATAGCTGGAGCAGGAGAAGTCTGGGATAATTTAGTTAAAAAAACAGTTGAGAAAAATTTGATAGGTTTAGAGAATCTTTCTCTGATACCAGGAACCGTGGGAGCCAGCGTCGTACAAAATATTGGGGCCTTTGGAACTGAAATCAAAGATGTCGTTTTAGAGGTTGAAGCTCTTGATAAAAAATCTTTAACAATAAAAAAAATAAATAATTTGCAGTGTAATTTTGGTTATAGAGAAAGTTTATTCAAAAAAACTCAGGGAAAAAATTTAATTGTAACTAAAGTTATTTACAGATTAAAGAAAAATAATAAATTAAATTATAATTATTATGAAATTGAGAATAAGTTAAAAGGAAAGAATATTACGGTTAAAAATGTTAGAAGTACTATTATTCAGATTAGGAAAGAGAGATATCCTTTTTCAAAAAAAATAGGATCAGCTGGATGTTTTTTTAAAAATCCCATTATTTCCCAGACAAAATTTAGAAAGGTTAAAAAGTTGTACCCTAAAATGCCTTATTATATGGCCAATAACAACAATATAAAGATACCCATTGCTTGGTTTATTGAAGAATTTGGTTGGAAAGGATATTGTGAAAGTAACGTCGGCGTTTATAAAAAACATTCTTTGATTTTGGTAAATTATGGAAAAGGAACATCTAGAGAAATTAAAAAGATAGCTAATAAGATATCAAAAGATATTTTTTTAAAAACAAATTTAAATATTTTACCTGAAGTTGTTTTTTTAGAATAATTTTTTTAAAAATAAAAAATTTTTTTAAAAAAAAGTTATCCACTTTTTTTCTATTTTGAAATTGTTTTTGTTTTTTATTTGTAAGATAATTAAAGGTAAGAAGGAAGAAAGTTTATTAAAAAAATAACTTGTGGTCGGAAGTTATTATAGTTTTAAAAAAAATAAAAGATATGGCAGTAAAAAAGAAAGCAGCTAAAAAGAAAGTTGTAAAAAAAGCAGCTAAAAAGAAAGTTGTAAAGAAGAAAGTGGCTAAAAAGCCAGCAGCTAAAAAGAAAGTTGTTAGGAAGAAGAAAAAATAGAGAGAAGAGAAAACCACCCCACATAATGTGGGGTGGTTTTATTTTTTATAAATCGTGCTTATACCCTTATTTTATGATAATATGTTGTTTATATGATGAATTTAAAGAACGTTTTCGGAAATCAAAACGATAAAATATTAAAGAAATTTAATCCTCTTGTGCTTAAAATAAATAATTTAGAGGAGAGTTTTTCTGCTATGTCAGATAGTGAAATTCTTCAATATACCGGAATTCTTAAAAATAAATTAACAGAAGGTAAAACACTTGAAGATATTTTACCAGAAGCTTTCGCTGTTGTTCGGGAGGCTTCAAAGAGAACTTTAAATCAAAGACACTACGATGTTCAGCTTGTGGGAGGAGCTATTTTACACCAAGGTAAAGTTACTGAGATGAGAACTGGTGAAGGAAAAACATTGGTGGCTACTCTTCCTGTTTATCTTAATGCTTTATTAAGAAAAGGTGTTCATGTTGTTACTGTTAACGATTATTTGTCTAGAAGAGATGCTGTCTGGATGGGACAAATTTATGCAGCATTGGGTTTAACCATAGGAGTGATAAACCACGACTCGTCTTATTTATATGATCCTGGGCATAGAGAAGTTGATGAAGAAAGAGATGAATTAGGTTCTTTTAAAGTTGTTTATGAATTTTTAAAACCTTGTACAAGACAGGAGGCTTATTTAGCAGACATTACTTACGGAACCAATAGTGAATTCGGTTTTGATTATCTGAGGGATAATATTGAATATGATAAAAAAAATCTGCGTCAGAGAGGTTATAATTTTGCCATTGTTGATGAAATTGATTCTATTTTAATAGATGAGGCGAGAACGCCACTGATTATTTCAATGCCAGATAATGAATCTGAAGATTTGTATTCTAAATTTACACAGATAGTTAAAAATTTTGAAAAGGACATTGATTTTGAGATTGATGAAAAAAGAAAAGCTATTAGTTTGAAAGATAGCGGAATAGAAAAAGCAGAAAAGGCTTTAGGAGTTGATAATATTTATACAGATAAAGGAATTAAGTATGTTCATCATTTAGAAACTGCTATACGAGCTAAATCACTTTTCACATTGAATAAAAGTTACGTAGTTAAAGATGGTGCCATTGTCATTGTAGATGAATTTACAGGTAGGTTACAGCCGGGAAGAAGGTGGTCTGAAGGTTTACACCAAGCTATTGAGTCAAAAGAAGGATTGAAAGTTCAGAAAGAATCAAGAACTTTTGCTTCAATTACTTATCAAAATTATTTTAGGATGTATAAAAAATTAAGTGGAATGACAGGGACAGCCCAAACATCATCTGAAGAGTTTCAGAAAGTTTATAATTTGGAGACTTTGGTTTTGCCAACTAATAAAGCTATTCAGAGAAACGATAAAAATGATTTAATTTTTCAAACTAAACAAGGTAAGTTTAAAGCCATTGCAAGAAAAGTAAAAGAATTAAATGAAAAGGGCCAACCAGTGTTGATAGGAACAGTCTCTATTGAAAATAATGAATTGTTGTCTAATTATTTAAAAACAGAGGGGGTTGAACATGAAATATTGAACGCAAAAAATCATGAGAGAGAAGGTGAAATAATTGCTGGGGCTGGTGAAAAAAGTAAGGTAACAGTCGCCACAAACATGGCAGGGAGGGGAGTCGATATTAAATTAGGAGGATTGCCTTTTGATGAAGAAAAATATGAGGATGTTAAAAAGCTTGGCGGTCTTTTTGTTTTAGGAACAGAGAGACATGAAGCGCGAAGAATTGATAACCAGTTACGAGGTAGGTCTGGCCGACAGGGTGATCCCGGAGAAACCCAGTTCTTTGTTTCTCTGGAAGATAGTTTAATGAGGGTCTTTGCTTCTGATACAGTTAAAAAGATGATGGGCCGTTTGGGAATTCCTGAAGATCAAGCTATAGAAAATAAGATGGTATCTCGATCTTTGGAGTCGGCGCAAACTAAGATTGAAGGATTCCATTTTGATTCACGTAAACATATTTTACAGTATGACGATGTTTTAAATCATCAAAGGAAAACAGTTTATAGTAGGAGGAGAGATGTTTTGGTGGGTGATGAATCTAAAATTGAAGAAAAATTAAATGAAATAATAGAAACCACATCTAATGATTCAATTAGGAATATCATTAAAGAAAAAGAAGAACAGCTTGGGAAGGTGGATTTTTTTAATGTCGTTCGTAGAATAATTCTTCAGACTATTGATATGTTTTGGGTGGATCATTTAGAGGCTATGGATTATCTTCGTTCTAGTGTAAACCTTAGAGCTTATGGTCAGAGAGATCCTTTGGTAGAGTATAGGAAAGAAGGTCTTAAGCTTTTCCAAGAGATGCAAGAGGCAATTGATGAACAGATTTTGCGTTTAATCCCTAACATTGCGATTAATGCTTTTGTAAGAAATGAGAATGAAGAAAAAATGAAGGAAATTCAAAATCAAGCCAAAGTACTTACTCAAACCAATAGTGTTGTGAATTTAAAATCAGATAAGGTGGGTAGAAATGATCCATGTCCTTGTGGGAGTGGAAAAAAGTATAAAAAATGTTGTGGTGAAAATAAGTAATAAAATGATCATCTAAAGATGGTCATTTTTATTTTTTCCCACTTTCTTACCACTTGGAAACCCGGTTTCCAATTGGTAAAACTAAAAGTTTTCCCCATCCCCTCCATATATTTAACCTCAAATTAAGTTATACTGTTATAGTTAGGTATGTTTTAAAATACCAAGCGTTTTAAGTATAAAAACGTTTTTAATGAAAATCTTTCTCAAAAAAACAATTCTCCTAATATCAGTGATATTAATCATTTTAATTAGTAATGTTACCCATGCAGCCTTCACCGAACCCACAACAGCCCCATCCTCTTCAGATCAAGACTTTCCCCAAAACATCCTAGGAGCTAACAATAACAACAATGACTTTGATTCTACCAATGTCACAGCTAATAACGATGGTAGTCTCATAGAAAGACTAGAATACATCATTACATCTCTCTCCTCCCTCTGGACAAAAGTAGGTAACTTACTCTATTACAACACAGGTAATGAGGTATAGGTACCTCCACACCTTCTGCTCTCCTCGAAGTCTCAGGAGATGGACAATCAGCTCTCAAAGTCACAGATGTCACTAACTCTATTACCACAGGTATCTGGTCAGGTACTACTCAAGGCTCCATAGGAACTCTAACTAATACAGATCTTCGTTTCTTAACTAATGGAACTTCTAAGATGACTATTGATACAAGTGGGAATGTGGGGGTGGGGACGACGGGGCCAGAATATCTCATGGATGCTCAAACGGCTTCTGGAAATGCACAATTTAGAATTAAATCAGGGGGCGATTTAGCTCAAATGATATTGGTATCAACAGATACCTCCATTTCTGGAACATCAGCAATTAATTTTGCTGATGCTGATGATATAAATATAGGCCAAATTAGTTATTATCATCCTAACGATAGTTTAACGTTTAGAGTTAATGATGCTTCAAAAATGATAATAAATAGCAGTGGCAACGTCGGCATCGGGACGACAGGGCCGAGTGCTAAATTGCAAATTTATGATAACACAGCAGGTTCTAATGTAGATGGTTTATATATTTATAAAGCATCTGATGAGTCAAATTATGCCTTAAAGGTTAAGCATGACACAAGTGTATCTAGTCGTGTAGTTGCAGATTTCCAAAATCAACTTGGTTCGGTGTTGTATATTCAAGGCGATGGCAACGTTGGCATTGGTACGACGGCTCCAGGTGCTAAATTAGAGGTGAGCGGTGGTCGGTTACGGGTTACCTTGCGTAATTCTGGCACTATTGAACTATTGGACGATGGTACAGCTGCGGCTGGTTCGGTTAATCTTATGGGAAGGGATTCCGGAGGCACTGCCACCACCTATGCCTTTATTCAAGGGTTGATTTCAGATACGACCGATACCTCGGAAGACGGCGCATTGGCTTTTTACACGACATTAGCAGGTACCTCTGCTGAAAAAGTTAGGATAACAAACAGTGGCAACGTCGGCATCGGCACGACGGGGCCGAATGAATTATTAGAAATAGCAGGAGAGGCTGGACAAGGTACAACGCCACCAACATTACGAATTAACAATCTACAACATGATTATAGCAATTCTGCAACACTCAATGTTCCGCATGGGTCTATCGAATTTTACGCAACAGAAAGTTCTGGAACATATCTTCCTGGAGTTACTACCTCTATTAAATCTATTAATGAAGGTTCGTATGCTACTGTATTTGGTTTAGGTTTCTTTACATATGATGACAGCGCTGAAAACGGTGAAGAGCGGATGAGAATCACAGGCACCGGCAACGTCGGCATTGGGGTGACGGGTCCAGGGGCAAAACTTACCGTAGTTAGTACTAGTGGTGAAGTTTTTAGAGCGGATGCAGTTTCGGGAGCCTATAGGATTATTGCAAATCAAAGTTATGTTTTACTTAACGGCAACGTTGGCATCGGAATTACCAATCCAGGTTATAAACTAACAGTCGCCGGCACAGCTTGGGTAACCAGTGGAGCATGGAGTGGTTCAGATAGAAGATGGAAGAAAGACATTGTTTCTTTAACTAATTCTCTAGATAAAATCAATCAATTACAGGGAGTATCATATAATTGGAGAACAGATGAATTTCCAGAAATGAATTTTGGTACTAATACACAATTAGGCTTTATAGCTCAAGATGTAGAACCTATTATCCCAGAAGTCGTTACAACTAACTCTGATGGCTATAAAGGTATATCTTATGAGAAGTTGGTGCCTGTTTTGGTGGAGGGGATGAAGGAATTGAGGAGAGAAAAAGACACAGATATAGAGGAATTAAATATTAAATTAGGAGAAAAAGATGAGGAGGTGAAGGAATTAAAAAATATTGTAGAGGAATTACAAAAAGAAGTAGAATCATTGAAAAACAAATAAATTAAAAAACAACGTCGGAGTAACGTTGTTTTTTATTTCATTTATTTTTTAACTTCAGTTACAATTTTTTCAAATACTTCTGGATTATCGTTAGCTATTTCTGAAAGTACTTTACGGTTTAGAAGGATATTTTTTTTATTGAGTAAATCTATAAATTTACTATAGGATAGATCAAATTCTCTAACTTTGGCATTTATCCTAACTGCCCACAATCTTCTAAAAACACCTTTCTTTTTTCGACGGTCATTGAAGGCATGCATCGCGGCATGAGTAATAGCGGTGTTAGCTTGTCTTTCTTTAGTAGAAAGTCCATAACGATAACCCTTGGCCAATTTAAGAATTTTCCTTCGTCTCTTTAATGCAGTTGTCCCTCTTTTAACTCTGGTCATTTTATTAGATATTAGTTATTAGTAAATTGGGTTTTTAGTTAATTGATTGTCTTGGTAAGAATCTACGTGTTATTTTTGTTGATAAACTTAAAGCTGCCTTATTTTGCTTTGATCTTCTAACATCTCCTGATTCTTTGGCATTAAAATGACATTGGCCTGGTATTCTGGCTAGTATCTTACCATTCTTGGTTACCTTTAATCTTTTTGTGTATGATTTATTTGTTTTCATTTTTTTGTTTTTGTTGTTTTTCTAAAATTAGAGTTAAACCTTTAGGGCCTTTTTTAGGACCGTCAGCAATTTTATATTCCTCAGAAATGAGCTTAAGAATTCTTTCTAATCTCTCTTTCAGAAAGCCGAACTCCATATATTTTGAACGCCCGATTAAAAATAAATCAAGCTTGACTCTATTTCCTTCTTTTAACCATTCAGAAATTCTTTTTGCTTTTAGGTTTAGATCGTGTTCTCCAGTTCCTATTTTAATCTGAATGACCTTTGTTTCTGTCTTATGAGCTTTTAGTTTAGAAGTATTAGCCTTTTTTTTCTGTTCGTACTGAAATTTACCATAATCTGTTATTTTCGCAATAGGCGGTTTGCTGGTAGAAGAAATTTCAATTAGGTCAAGGTCAACATCCTCCGCTTTTTTTATAGCGTCAGTCGTTAACATAACCCCTAAATTTTCACCATCCGGGCCAACAACCCTTACTTCTCGGCTTCTTATTTGATTGTTAATTCTTACAAATATACTCAAATTAAATTAAATATCGCTCCAATAATTCATTAAATATAACATCTTTATCATCTAAAAGCAATATTTTGTGGCCGTCTTGCTACTTTGTGGCTTTTATTTCCATAGGGATAAATTTAACATATTTTTTGCTATAATATATAAATGAATAAGAAAATAGAAGAATTAGAGTTAAAAATATTTCCAACTGGAGGGTTAGGGACCAATGCCTATTTAGTTTTTAGTCAGAAGACTAAGGAGGCGTTTTTGGTGGATTGTCCTAGCCCGATAGGAGAATATAGCGATTTTATTAAAGATAACCATTTGGATTTAAAGTTTTTGATTATTACACATGGTCACTGTGACCATATTGATGGTTTGGAGGATTTTTTAAAAAAATTTCCGATTCCTTTTTATATTCAGGAAAATGACTTACCGATGTTAATAAACCCACTTAATAATGGTTCTTTGGCTTTTGGCTCAGTTATTTCTATAAAACAAGAACCGATTTTTTGTAAGGAAGGGGAAGATATCTTTTTAGGGGAACATAGACTTCAAATAATTGAAACTCCTGGTCATACTCCTGGTTCAATAGCTATTTTGGTTAGTGATTGGTTATTTAGTGGGGATACTTTATTTTATCATTCTGTTGGGAGGACTGATTTTCCTTTCTCAAATTCAGAACACTTAATGAAATCGATAAAAAAGAAGATATTTAATCTTAATCCTCAAATTGTTGTTTACCCTGGCCATGGCCGCCAGACTATCCTTGGAGAAGAAATAGAAAATAATCCTTTTATTAGATAATAGAAGCATGTTATACTTAGATTATTATAATTATCATTAATTAAATTTACCCTGTTAAGTAAATTTATTTTCCAAAATAAATTTAAGATTTGACAAAAGCGGTAAATAAAAAAGAATTAATTAAAAAATATTAGTAGTTATTAAATTTCCTAGTTAGATAATGTAGAGTCAAATCTTATTTAACAGGGTAAACAATATTATGATTTCATTTATTTTTTCTAATCCTATTTATATTATCCCGATTGTAATTGTTTTAGCAATTTTTTTGCTTAGACAAATCAATCAATATCAAAGAGGTGTGATGTTTACATTAGGTAAGTTTACGGGGATAAAAAATCCTGGTTGGAGGTTGGTAATTCCAATTTTTCAATCAATGCGAAAGATTGATATTAGAACTAAAGCTGTGGACGTACCCGATCAAGAAGTTATTACTAAGGATAATATTCCTGTAAAAATTAATGCAGTTGTTTATTATAAAATCGTTGACTCGTCTAAAGCTGTCTTGGCGGTAGAAGACTATTATTATGCTACGTCTCAAGTTGCTCAAACTACTATGAGGAACGCAGTGGGCGAAAGAACCTTGGATGAACTTTTACAAAAGAGGGCTCAAGTGGCTGAACAGATCAAGTTAAGAGTAGATTCTTTGACTGATCCGTGGGGTATTGATGTTGAGTCTGTGGAATTAAAAGATGTAATTATCCCAGAGGATCTAAAAAGAACTATTTCCAAAGAGGCGGAAGCAGAAAGGGAAAAAAGAGCAGTTATTATTAACGCGGAGGGAGATATGATTGCTGCTGATAATTTAGCTTTAGCTGCTAGAAAACTGAACGACGTTCCCGGGGCTTTACACTTGAGGACGTTACAAACGATTAACGATTTAAGCTCTGATCAGTCAAATACAACTGTTTGGATGATCCCAATGGAAATTTTGAAGGCGTTGGAAGGATTTGGAAAGAAATAATAAACAATAAATCTATATTTTTTTGTGACTATCTCTCAAAATAAAATAAAAGGATTATTTTTAGGTTTTTTTCTTTGTCTTACATTATTTATCTGGTCAGTTGTTTTGGGTCAGGAAAGAAATGGTTTGTTAACAGTTGCTTTTTTAGATGTGGGACAAGGTGATTCTATTTTTATTGAGACACCAGAAGGGAAGCAAATCTTAGTTGATGCTGGGCCTAATAAAAAAGTTCTTAGGGAGCTAACCGAACAGATGCCTTTCTATGATAGAAACATTGATGTACTAATTGCTTCTCATCCGGACTCTGATCACATCGGTGGTTTTCCTGCGATCTTTGATGCCTATAAGATTGGAAAGTATTTTAATTCAGGAGTGGTTTGTGAGACAGCTTTGTGTTCTGAGTTGAATATTGATATAGAAGAAGAGGGAATCCAAAAAGAAATTTTAACTCGAGGACAAATTATTGATTTAGGTGACGGGGTTTATTTGGAGGTTTTATTCCCTGATAGGGATGCGACTAATTTTGAAACTAATTTATCTTCATTGGTGTTAAAATTAACCTATGGGGATAGTTCATTTTTATTGACAGGGGATTCTCCTCAAGAGATAGAAGAGTATCTAGTCTCTTTAGATTCGTTTAATTTAGATGTAGACGTGTTAAAATTAGGTCACCATGGTTCGAAAACGTCCTCCTCCAAGCTTCTTGTTGGTTATACGAGTCCTGAGTTTGCTATTATCTCAGTAGGGAAAGATAACCGTTATGGCCATCCTCATAAAGAGGTTCTTGATATTTTAAATGAGTTTGAGATTGAGGTTTTAAGAACAGATGAAGATGGAACCATTGTAATAAAAAGTGATGGTAAAAATTTATTTTATTAATTTTAAATTGAAGAATGTATAAACAAAATTAAGAAACGAACTTTTCTACAGGGAGATAAACATTTAAACCCTTAGAAAAGTTGTTTCTTAATTTTGTGGGGTGTTAACATTGGGTATTAAGTTAATTATGGACAAAATTCTAGAAAATAAAATTGGAATAAAATCACCTGTAATAAGGCAGTTTATTATTTATGGTTTTGTGGCTTTAATACCAACTGTCGTCGATTTTTCTTTGTTTTATATTTTAATTGAGTTTGCTGGTTTTTATTATATGGCTTCGTTGGTCTTCGCTTTTATGATAGGGATTCTTGTAAGTTATATTTCGCAAAAAAATCTGACTTTTAAAAATAGCAGTAAAAAATATGCACCTCAATTTTCTATTTTTTGTTTAATTAGTTTAGTTGGTTTATTGATAAGTGCAGTGGTTGTGTTTGGGACTGTAGAGTATTTTGGTTTGTGGTATATCTTCGGGAAAGTTATTGCGACGATTGGAACTTATTTTTGGAACTTTTTTGCACATAGATATGTAACATTTAAAAAATTTCAGTGAGATACTGAAATTTTTAGGTTTTTTTGTAGTTTTTTTTGTGTTAGATTAAGTTGGCTTTTTTTAGAGTTTGGTAAGCGCCGTTCTTATTGATAGTTTTTATAGCTTTTGTTGAAATATTTAGTGTCACAGATTCTCCTAGCTCAGGAACATAGATTTTCTTTTTCTGTATGTTAGCGTGCCTTCGGACATTACCTGTTGGATTAAATTTGGTAGCACGAACACGGTTACTGTATCGGCCAGCCATTTTAGAACTTTTATTAGTTATTGGGCATATTTTAGACATATATTTATTCCTCTTATTACGAGTTTTATGGTATCATAAAGAGTGTAATTTGCAAAGGGGTTTGCAAATTGAATTTTTAAAATCATGGATATTAATTTTTTATTTACAATTATCATATTAATAATGTCAGTGGTCATTCATGAGGTTTCTCATGGTTATTCAGCTTACTTGATGGGCGATTCAACTGCGAAAAATGCTGGACGATTAACCTTGAATCCTTTGGCTCATTTGGATTTTATGGGATCACTAGTTGTTCCTGTTTTGGCCTATCTAAGTGCTGGTTTTATGTTTGGTTGGGCAAAACCTGTTCCTTATAATCCTTATAACCTAAAAAATCAAAAACACGGTGATGCTATTGTGGCTTTGGCTGGACCAGCTTCAAATCTATTGGTGGCATTAATTTTTGGATTATTAATTCGTTTTGATGTTTTTGTGGATGTTGTTAATTTAACAAGTGCAATTCAGATGATAGTCATAATTAATCTGGTTTTGGCCATTTTTAATTTAATTCCTATTCCACCTCTTGATGGTTCAAAGGTTTTATTTTCATTTTTACCTTATAAATATATGGAATTAAGGCAAAATTTAGAGAGATATTCCTTATTTCTTATGCTATTCGTTATTTTCTTTTTATGGAAGTTATTATTTCCTTTATTGGCTTTTCTCTTTGTGGTCATTACGGGGGTTAATTTAATTTAAAGAAATATTTTCCCTCACTTTTGGACTAAGGTGAGGGACCTTGTTATCTAAGCGTTTTTCGTAACGAAAAACACTTAGTTGACTTGCTTTTTGCCTTCAAATATAGTAAATTTAGAGAATTAAGTTAAAAGAAATATGTCGACAGTTAACCAATTATTAAAGAAAAAAAGGAAGAAATTAATTAAAAAACCTAAAGCGGTTGCTTTGGGGAGAGGTTTTAATAGTCAACAGAATAGGCCGACTTCTTATAATTCTCCTTTTAAAAGGGGTGTTTGTATAAAGGTTACTACGAAGAATCCTAAGAAACCAAACTCAGCTGTTAGGAAGATTGCTAGAGTTCGATTGACTAATGGTATGGAGGTAACAGCTTATATTCCAGGTATGGGTCATAAATTACAAGAGCACTCAGTTGTCTTATTGAGAGGAGGGAAGGTAAAGGATATTGGAGTTCGATATACTATTGTTAGAGGTAAATTGGACGCTGAAGGGGTGGAAAAGAGAAAACAGAGCCGAAGTCGTTATGGTACTAAAAGAGCTAAAAAATAATTTTTGTTAAAAATTATTTTAAATTATAAATTGAAAATTTTAAATTAAAGATGAATGAAGAAAAATTTGCAAAGCAAATTTTTCTCCCAAACAACTGACACCTAAATAACTAATCAAATAAACTATGAGAAGAAAATTAAAAGCAAAAAAAGAATTAGTTCCTGATAGAGTTTATAACTCAGCAAAAGTTTCGAAGTTTATAAATTATATTATGATTGGTGGTGAAAAGAGTGTTGCTAGAAAGATTGTTTATAAGTCTTTTGACCTAATTAAGGATAAAGAAAAAGGCAATAACCCTCTTGAGGTGTTTGAAGGAGCTCTTAAAAATGCTGGACCAACTATGGAAGTAAGATCAAGAAGAGTTGGGGGTGCTAATTATCAAATTCCTAGGGAAGTAGCTTCTGATCGAAGATTGGCTTTAGCTATGAGATGGATAATTGGTGCAGCTCAATCAAAAAAAGGACAAGCTATGTATAAAAGATTGGCTGACGAATTATTGTTAGCTAATAAAAATGAAGGTGAAGCAGTAAAGAAAAAAGAGAATGTTCACAAAATGGCTGAAGCTAACAAAGCCTTCGCACATTTTAGCTGGTAAACTAATAAAAGTTTGAGTTGAAAAAATGGCCACAATTTTGTGGTTGTTTTTTAATTGATTTGTCTAAAATTTTTAATTTTGTAATTTTGTAATTTTTAAATAAATTCTAATATCTAATTTTTAAAAATTTAAAATTAAAAATTATTTATAAAATTAAGAATTAACAATTTAAAAATTCGGTATACTGGATTCTAAACATAGAATTCAGTATACTGTTCTTATGTTTGTAGATGAATTAAAAATACATGCTGAAGCTGGAGATGGAGGAAATGGCGTAGTTAGATGGCTACATTTAAGAGGAAAGGAATTTTCTGGCCCCTCTGGCGGAAATGGTGGAAATGGCGGGGATGTCTTCGTTAGGGCCATTCGTGATTTAAGTGTTTTACAAAACTATCAACATAAAAAGGACTTTGATGCTGAAGATGGTGAGATGGGGATGAAAAATAGTAAGTATGGGAAGAATGGAGAAGACCTTTTTATTGATTTACCTATTGGTTCGGTTGTTACAAATCTGTCCACAAAAAAACAGTTTCAGCTTTTAAAAGAGGGGGAAGAGGTTTTGATTTTAAAAGGGGGAAAAGGAGGGCTAGGGAATGAATCATTTAAAAGCTCTCGTAATACTACTCCTTTGGAATGTACTGCTGGGACTGCTGGAGAAAAAGGTAATTTTTTTATAGAACTAGAAATAATCGCTGACGCTGGTTTTATTGGTTTCCCTAATATAGGTAAATCTACTTTATTAAATGAGATTACTCACGCAAGAGCTAAAGTTAAGAACTATCCTTTTACAACACTAGAACCAAATTTGGGAGATTTTTATGGGTATATTTTGGCTGACATTCCTGGTTTGATAAAAGGAGCTGCTGAGGGTAAGGGTTTAGGTCATAAATTTTTGAGACATATAAGAAGGACTAGATTTTTAATTCATTGTATATCTTTGGAATCTGAGAATTCTCCTAAAGAAATGTTGGAGAAATATGAAATTATTCGAGATGAGTTAAGACAATACCATGAAGAGTTAATTATTAAACCAGAAATAATTGTTTTAACAAAATCTGATTTAATTGAGGAAAAAGAAATAAAAAAAATAATTACAGCTTTAAAAGAGAAAAATAAAGAGATAGTTGTTACTTCAGCTTATGATGATGGTACTCTCAAAGTTTTTTCTGAATTTTTATCTAAGAAATTAGAAACAACTGTTTAATTTTGGTATAATCTAACTATGGGAGAATATAAAACAACTATCGGTTTAGAAATTCATGCTGAATTGAGAACTAAGACTAAAATGTTCTGTAATTCTAAGAACGATTCTGATGAAATAAGGCCAAATGTCAATATCTGTCCAGTTTGTACAGCTCAACCGGGAACATTACCTGTTATCAATAAAGAGGCAGTAAAAAGTGTTTTAAAAGTGGGGTTAGCTTTAAATGGTCATCTGGCTGATTTTACAGAATTTGACAGAAAAAATTACTTTTATCCTGATATACCTAAAGGCTATCAGATTTCTCAGTATAAATATCCGCTTGTTTCTGGTGGGCAATTAAATGGAATTGAGATCACAAGAATACACTTGGAGGAAGACACAGCCAGATCTAGCCATAAAGGCAATTATTCATTGGTTGATTTTAATAGGGCAGGAGTTCCTTTGATGGAGTTAGTGACAGAACCTGTTATTGAGACAGCTAGACAAGCGGGGAATTTTGCTCGTGAACTGCAACTTTTATTACGTTATTTGGGCGTATCTGATGCAAATATGGAAAAAGGTGAAATGCGGGTGGAAGCAAATATTTCAGTTAGTTTAGATGATAATTTTGGCACTAAAGTTGAAGTCAAGAACCTGAATTCTTTTCGTGTAGTTGAAAAAGCGATTGCCTATGAGGTAGATAGACAGAAAGCAGTTTTGGAGGATGGAGGAATTATTGTTCAAGAAACTAGAGGGTGGGATGAAAATTCTCAGAAAACTTTTTCCCAAAGAATTAAAGAGGGTTCAGCCGATTATCGTTATTTCCCTGATCCTGATTTACCAAAATTGAAAATAAGTGAAATACCTGAATTTCAAGAGGAAGAATTAAGAAAGGAAATTCCTGAATTACCCAATGAGAAAAGGGAGAGGTATAGGAATAACTTTGGTATTAAGGAAGAAGATATTGAAGTTTATATTTTAAATAAAGATTTAGCTGAATTATTTGAAGCAGTTGGAAATAATTTTTCAGAAGATAAAGATATTATTAAATTGGCTTCTAATTATCTTACTTCTGATTTGGTTGGTTTAATTAAAGGGAAAAATCAAGTGGAAGGTTTAGGGAAAATAGAAGTGGACAACTTTGTGAATTTGATTAAATTAGTTAAGGAGGAAAAAATTTCTTCTCGTGGAGCTAAGGATATTTTGGCTCTAATGTATTTAGAAGGAGGAAACCCAGAAAAAATAGCTGAGGAAAAAGGGCTTTTCCAGATGACTGATAACGGTGAATTGCAAAAAATTATTGAACAGGTTATTTTAGAAAATCCTATTGTTATAGAAGAATATAGGGGAGGAAAAGAAGCTTCTTTGCAATATCTAGTAGGGCAAGGAATGAAAATTAGCAAAGGATCAGCTAATCCAGCTAGAATTAGCGAATTATTAAAAGAGAATCTCTCATAACTCAAGACAAATTAAAAACACTCTACCTTCAGTAGAGTGTTTTTAATTTGTCTTGGAATATATTTATTGGAATACTTCAGATGGAAATGTCGGGGGTGTTACTCCAAAAGAATTCAAAGCAATCAAAATTATTCCCCAAGCACTTACCATAATAAAGATTCCAACTATTCCCCAAATCATATGATCTTTACCGGCTTTTCTAGCAACTTCATTTTCAGCTCCGCGGATAAAATCTACTACCCCCCAAAAAAAGACAACCAAAGATAGAACAAATAAAAGCAATATTATAGGAGCAATTATTTGGGTATTTAAATTATCTATCAGATTTTGGGTTCCAGTGGACATTTGATATTACGGTGTTAGAGTTGGTGTTGGAATATTGGCATTAGAAACGCCAAATGTCTCACCTAGCACAGCAACTAATCCCCACATAGCGACTATTGAGAAAAGAATAACTATTCCCCAAATCATTTGAGTCTTAGCTTTAGCTTTCTCTTCCCCTTCTCGTAGAAGGAACATAAGCAGAGAAATAATAAAGAAAAGAACAGCCAATGTGATAGCAATAGGAACAGCTGCTGTAAATAGAGCTCCAACTGTTGTTAGCATCGTACCAAGTGTTGCTGCAAAAGTTAAAAGAGGCATTAATGCCATAATTGAACCTAGAACAATATATTTTTTCATATAATTTTTAATTTATTGGCTCTATTAAATAATTATTTTTAATAAAGCAGGTTAATAATACTAATAATGTTAACGACCTTGATTTTTAAATCATAACAGATTCTCATCTCTATAAGAAGAAGCCCTGTGGATAATTTATCTTTCTTAAAGTAGGAAGGTGTTTTCTAGAATAGCCACTAATCCCCAAATTGAGATCATCACAAAGAGAATAACTATTCCCCAAATCATATGACCCTTAGCTTCATTTTTGGCGTCTCCTTCTTTTAGAATATATTGTGATGTGGACCAGATAAAATAGATAACTGCTAAGGAAAATATTAGTGGAACGACAGCTGAAAGAATTCCTTGAATCGTACTGATGAGACCAAGGACATTATCAGCTGCGAAAACAAAGGATAATGATGTTGCCCAAAGAAGTAAAGATAAAGTAAAATATTTTGTGTGTTTTTTCATTTTTTTATATAAAAGAATTATTAATGTATAAATTACTGTGGATTTTCTGTATCTGTACCAGACCAATCAGTTGATATAATATCAGATATCGGTGGTGTGTGGGTTCCAGTTAATGGCACAAATGTATTTGTTAAAATTGTTATAAATCCCCAAACAGAAACCATCACAAAAAGAGCAATTATTCCATTGACCATAACTGTTTTTGCTTCTTCTTTTTTACCCTCATCTGCTTTGATATATTGAGTAATTCCCCAAAGAAAATAAATGACAGCTAGAGAAACTATAACTGGTAAAACAGCCGTTAGAATACCTACTACGACTGTTATAACCCCTTTGAAATTGGTTGGTGTTGCGACAGCTAGTGTTATAAGTGGGGAAAACAAAAATAAAGTTATTCCTGCTAAAAAAATATAATTATTTGACAATCTTTTCTTCATTAAAATACATTTTAACAAAGAAATCTTAATTTAACTACAACCCTGCTGTGAATAAACTATTAGTAGTTTAAGTGTTAATTATTTTAGTAAAGTGTTAAAAAAATTAAAAAAAGGGCGGAGGATAAAATCCTCTCGCCCCCATGACTATAAAAAATGAACAAGTATCCGACTTAGAAGCTCGGCTTCTAAGTCGTTGGTATCACCTCCTTTCTTTTGTTGAATTACTAACGGTAGTAGCCACCGTACCTACCGTATCCGTAGCCACTGCCATAATCTTGCCATTGGTATGGCCGGTCTGTTTTTTCTTCTTCATTCCACTCATCAGTTGTAATGACTTCACCGACGACTTCGCCCTTTACCTTTGTAGCAACGGTGTGGGTCTTCACACCTTTTTTTGTTTTGGTTTCGATATATCTGTCCGGTAAATTAGAAATCCGGATCCCGCGACATCCACTGATCATGACGATCATGATAGTTACCAGCAAAAGGGATAAAAAAAATTTTTTCATCTCGTTCCTCCTTTCAGCTCATAGGTTGAGCTCCACGAGTGGCTAAACTTGTTTTGATAATATCTATCATTGTTGGATATTATAGGGAAAGGGTTAAGGATTAGAATTTCTCCCTTAACTCCACACCCACCTAGACAGATGAGGGTTACGATTGCTAGTAGAATAAACCAAAAGAATTTCATTTTTTCTCCTCCTTGCCCGACCATCTTTTTGATGGTTTAGGGCTTTTCAGCGCTTGGAGCGCTGAATTTTGATTTTTTAATTTTCAAAGGGTTTCCTCTGTGTTCAATAAAAGAAGACCCAAACCATTAACCTATATATATTATATAACAGAACTACTTATTTTGTCAATAGTGGAAAAAGAGGTCTGACCTCGGTAGTGATAGGACAAAATTTAGTGAATAGAGATAACAGTTATCTTATACAAGAGATCGGACCTCGATTATTAGAGTATTTCTACCATTGTTTCTATAAAAAGGAAGAGTCCTTTTAGAAATAAACCAGCCAGCATTGAAAGTATTATAGTTCCAGATGGTCCATCGTACCATCTTTTTTTTCTTGCTAGATTTTTTAACTTAGCAATCTTTTTTCTCATGATCTTATTATATCATTTTGTAGGAGATTGGTAATTTTGGTTGTGGATATTTGTTGCCAGACTAGGATTCGAACCTAGATACCATCCTCCAGAGGGATGTGTCCTACCATTAGACGATCTGGCAATGTAATTATTTTATTTTACTTTTCAATATCTTTTTACCTTTTGCTGATTTATAAAGTCTTTCGGCTTTGTATGCTTCATATTTATTATCATAGTTTTCAGAATAAATAAGTTTTATTGGCAATCTTCCTTTTGTTGAAAAAACTTTCCCTTGATTGTGATATTTTAATCTTTTATCTAAATTAGAAGTGCAACCAATATACAAATTATTATCTTTTAAGCTTTTTAATACATATATTTTATACATGGAAATTTCTACCATTAGCCTCGCCCGTGGCCGGTCTACGGCCGAGGGACGATCCGGCAATTGGTAGATTTGGTTTTTATCTATGTTATAATATTACTTATTATTAAAGAAAAAACAAATAATATGAGTTATAAAAAAATATTACTTTTATTTATTATTATAATTTTAGTTGGAGTAGGCATCAATTTCTTTTTAAAGGAAAAGACAGTGGAAGCCCCTATAACTCCTGAATCTCCTTTACTTGGTGGTGATCGTGACGAACATGGTTGTATTGGTTCGGCTGGTTATTCATGGTGTGAGGCTAAAGCTGAGTGTTTAAGGCCGTGGGAAGAACAATGGGATGATTCATGTGGAGTTGTAGGAGGTGATCCCGTTGGGGTTGTGCCTCCACTTGGAGGGGAACCTATTAACCCTTGTACGGAGGAAGCTAAGATATGCTCAGATGGTTCTGCTGTTGGAAGATCAGGACCTAATTGTGAGTTTGAAAAATGTCCTGATGAAGAAATTTAGTTTGGATGTTTATTATTTGAAAAAGGCGACTTTTTAGTCGCCTTTTTGATATAATGGTTTATATGAAATTACCAATAATAAAAAATATAAAACAATTAGCAATAAATTCTCTGAGACAGGACGCCCTAGATATTCTGGAGGTTGGTTATGAATCAGTATTAACTGAAAAAGTAATGGTGGAAAATATCACTTTAAAAGGTCAGGTTCTTAAAATTAAGAATAAAAAATACGATCTAAAAAAGTATAAGAGAGTTTTTGTTGTTGCTATTGGTAAATGTGCTAATCAATCAGCAAAAGTTTTAGAGGAAATTTTAGGTGATAAAATTTTTAATGGTGTGGTCCTAGATATTGCTCCTGGTCAGTTTAAAAAATTAAGGTCAGAAGTTGGAACTCATCCATTTCCATCAGAACAGAATATATTAGCGACTAAATCTATTTTACAAGTATTAAAAGAAGCTAAAGAAAACGATTTGGTTATAACTATTATTTCTGGTGGGGGCTCTTCTCTCCTATGTAATCCTGTTGATGGAATTGAGAGTGAGGTTTTAAAAGATATTACACAATTATTAATGAAGAAGGGGGCGACTATTGAAGAAATGAATATTGTTAGAAAACATTTATCTAAGATTAAAGGGGGTCAATTAGCTGAATTAATTTATCCAGCTAAGTTGGTCTCTTTAATTTTTTCAGATGTCCCCAAGGACGATCTATCTTTGGTAGCTTCTGGTCCGACAGTTAAAGATGAGTCAACCAAAGAAGATGCTCAGCTTATACTGGAGTCTTACTTAGGCGATGGAATGTTAGATGAAAATGATAACTACGTTTCTTTTTTGAAAGAAACTCCTAAAGATAAAAAATATTTTGAAAAAGTTGATAACATCTTGGTGGTTAGTAATAAAATTGCTTTGAAAGCGATGCAAAAAAAAGCGGAAGAATTTGGTTATGAGGTAAATGTAGATTCTGATGAATTAGAAGGTGAAGCTAGAGAGCTAGGAAGAAGTTTAGTAAAACAAGAATTTCCTTCAAAATCTTGTCAAATTTGGGGAGGCGAAACAACAGTTCACATTAGAGGGGATGGACAAGGAGGAAGAAATCAGGAATTTGTTTTAGGCGCCTTAAATGGTTTGGAAGATGATATTCTTGTCATGGCTGTGGCTTCTGATGGACGGGATAATACTGATGTGGCGGGAGCTTTGGCTGATGGGGAGTTGTTGAAAAATATCCAAAAAGATGGAATTGATGTTGATGAGTATCTAGAAAATAATGATTCCTATAATTTTTTTAAGAAAGTGGAAACTCAAATTAAAACTGGTCAAACAAGTATCAACGTCGCTGATTTTTATTTGATTTTGAAAAAATAGAGTGTGTTTTAAACACTCCACAAACTTCCGAAAAGACGTCCGACCTCAGCAGTGATAAAATGACACGAAGTGGCTAAAGGTTACAGTTATCTTAGTTAAGAGGTCGGACGTCGTCTAAATTTCTCTGTCCTAACGGGCAGTAAAGAAATTTGTGCTCTTTCTTACAGAAACTGTCCACTCATTGGCTCTTTTGTTTCGCTCCAAGCTCACCAAAGAGCTCAATGAGTCTTGCGAAGCTCCAAGTATTCGCTTCTCACTCGTCCTTGCTCAATGATGTTGATTTTTAAAATGGTAAATAGTGCAGTTAACTGCACTATTTACCATTTTAAAAATCAACATCTCTATCTTCGCTCAGACTGTGCAAGTTTTTTGAAAAGAAATTTGTTTTGTGTTTATAACCTTCTTATAAGAAACTATGGTATAATAATTTTTAATTTAATAGATAAGATTTTAATAAAAAAATGTCAAAAAAAGAAGAAAAAAATGTATTGTTTTTTAACCAATTAGAAAAAGGAGACGTTGGAATTGTGGGGGGAAAGAATTCTTCTTTAGGAGAAATGTATCAAAAATTGACTCAACATGGTGTTTTGATTCCTAATGGTTTTGCAACAACGGCAAAAGCTTATCATGTTTTTATGGCTGAATCCGGTCTAAAAGAAAAAATACAGGAAATCTTCAAAGATTTAGATACAGGCAATATTGAAAATTTGATGGAAAGAGGGAAAAAAGCACGAGAGTTGATTGTAGAGGCAAATTTTTCTGATGAATTAAAGGAAGATATTTTAGAAGCTTACAAAAGATTATCTGAAGAAGGTGGAGTAGAAAATATGAGCGTGGCTGTTCGTTCATCAGCAACGGCTGAAGATTTACCCGATGCTTCTTTCGCTGGGCAACAGGAAACTTTTTTAAATGTTCAAGGTTCAGAAAATTTGTTGTTAGCCGTTAAAAAATGTGTGGCCTCTTTGTTTACTAACAGAGCAATTTCTTATCGTGTAGACAAAGGTTTTGATCACTTTTCCATAGCTTTATCTGTGGGAGTGCAAAAGATGGTGAGATCTGATAAAGGTAGTTCTGGTGTAATGTTTACTATTGATACTGAATCTGGTTTTGAAGACGTAGTTTTGATTAACTCCCTTTATGGTTTGGGAGAGAATATTGTTCAAGGGAAAGTTAATCCTGATGAATTTTATGTATTTAAGCCAACTCGGGCAATTATTTCTCGTTCTATAGGGGAGAAAAAAATTAAAATGATTTATAACACCGATGAAGGAGCTGAACGACCAGTTAAAGATGTTTCTGTAAATGGTGAAGATCAAAAAAAACAATCGATTACTGATGAACAAGTTTTACAGTTGGCTGATTGGGGGGTAGTGATTGAAAAACATTATGGGAGGCCCATGGACATGGAATGGGCTTTAGACGGCGAAGATGGAAAATTATATATCGTGCAGGCTCGACCGGAAACTGTGCAAAGTCAGAAAAATATGACTGTGATAGAAGAATACAAAATGAAAGACCCTAATCCTACGGATGGGCAAGAAAAGCGTGAAGTCCTGGTTGAAGGTCAAAGTGTTGGTTGGAAGATTGGAGCAGGTCAGGTTAATAAGATTTTAGATGTTCAACAAATTAGTGAGTTTAAAAAGGGAGAAGTTTTGGTGACTACTATGACCGATCCGGATTGGGAACCGATTATGAAAATTGCTTCGGCTATTGTTACAGATAAAGGAGGAAAGACTTGTCACGCTGCAATTGTGTCTCGTGAGTTAGGGATTCCCTGTATTGTGGGAAGTAATGACGCAACTGAGAAGTTAAATTCTGGTGATCAAGTAACAGTATCTTGTAGCGAAGGGGAAAGAGGGAAGGTTTATAAGGGTATTTTAGAATTTGAAGTTAAAACTACAAAAATTGATAATTTACCAAAACCAAAAACTAAAGTAATGATGCACATTGGTGATCCATCTTTAGCTTTTGCTTCTTCTTTTATTCCTAATGAAGGGGTGGGATTGGCACGCCTAGAATTTATTATAAACAATTCTATTAAGATTCATCCATTGGCTTTGATTAATTATGATAAACAGGAGGGCGAAGTGAAGAGTAAAATTGATGAGTTGACGGTTGGTTATGATGATAAGAAAAAATTTTTTATAAATAAATTAGCTGAAGGAGTGGGAACTATTGCGGCCGCTTTTTACCCTAAAGATGTGATTGTGAGATTGTCGGATTTTAAGACTAATGAATATGCTAACCTAATCGGAGGAACTCAGTATGAGCCGATTGAAGCAAACCCAATGATGGGATGGCGTGGGGCCAGTCGTTATTATTCAGAGGCCTTTCTGCCTGCTTTTGAAATGGAATGTGCTGCTTTGAAAAAAGTGCGAGATGATATGGGATTGAAAAATTTAAAGGTGATGATTCCAATTTGTAGAACCGTGGAAGAGGGGGAAAAAGTTTTGGGGATTATGGCGGAGAATGGTTTAAAGAGAGGTGAAAACCCTAATCCTGCGGACGGGCAAGGTGGACTGGAAGTTTATGTGATGGCAGAAGTTCCTTCTAATATAATTTTAGCTGAGAAATTTGCTGAAATTTTTGACGGATTCTCTATTGGTTCAAATGATTTAACTCAATTTACTTTAGCTATTGATAGAGACTCCAGCGCTAATTTTGATGTGGAGGGAGTATCCAATGAAAATAATGAAGCAGTCAAAATTTTGTTAAAAGATTTAATTACGAAGGCGAAAAAATCAAAAACAAAAGTTGGTATTTGTGGACAAGCACCGAGTGACTATCCAGAAATGGTTGAATTTTTGGTAGAATGTGGAATTGATAGTATTTCTTTGACGCCTGATACTGTGATTAAAAGTACTGAGGTTGTTTATCAAACTGAACAAAAATTAAAGAAGGGTTTATTCAAGTTCGGTAAAAAATAATTTTATGGAAGTTACTAGCTGTCATGCTTATAAAATAAATGATTCTCGTGGAGATGAGACTTTAGAAGTGGAGATGTTCGCTGGTGAATTTTCTGCGAAAGCGTCTGTTCCTTCTGGAAAATCAACTGGATCAAGGGAAGCTGTGGCTTTATCAGCTGATGAAGCGATAAAAAATGTTAATGAGGTTGTTGCTCCACAATTGGTTGGTAGGGAGGTCAATTTTTCTGAAATTGATAAGTTCCTTTTGGAGTTAGACGGGACAGAAAATAAATCAGAATTAGGGGCTAACGCTATTTTAGGATTGAGTATCGCTGTTTTAAAATTGGAGGCAAAAATTGAAGGACAACCACTTTGGCAATATATTCAATCACTTGGATGTTCAACCTCCAAGGATTCTGGGGATAATTCAATTAGGTTTCCGAGACTGTTTGCTAATGTTTTAAATGGAGGGACTCATGCTGATTTTCGATTACCTTTTCAAGAATATATGTTTGTGTTGGGGAATGGTTTAAATGTGGCTGGACCAGTAGAACAGTTGAAAGTTTTGTTTGAACAATTAGGAAAGAAATTAAAAAAGAATGGTAAGGAGATTAAAATGGGGGACGAGGGAGGTTTTTCTTTTAAGTCTGATAATATCGAAGAACCATTTGATATTTTATCAGAGTTGCATAATAAACTTGCACTTGATGTGGCGGGAGGGGAATTTTTTGAGAACGGTAAGTATCGTATTTTTGATAAGGAGTACTCATCTGGGGAATTATTGGAAATTTATGAGAATTTAGTCAAAAAATTCCCTATAGTCAGTATTGAGGATCCTTTCTCAGAAAATGATTTTAATGGTTTTAAACAAGTGATGGAAAAGACAGGCGAGATTGTTTTAATTGTGGGGGATGATTTGACAACGACTAATGTAAAGATGATTGAGAAAACGATTGAGGAAAAAATGATAAATGCAGTTTTAATTAAACCTAATCAAATTGGAACAGTCACAGAAACTTTGGAGGCTATTCAGATGACTCATAAAGCTGGATTGAAAACAATTATTTCCCATCGTTCTGGCGAGACTGAGGATTCTTTCATTGCTGATTTAGCCGTAGGGGTAGGAGCCTACGGAATTAAGGCTGGAGCTATTAGTCAACTAGAAAGGATGACTAAGTATGATAGATTGATAGAGATTGAAAAAGAGGTAGGTAAATGTTAACTTAGGGTGATGATATTTCATATTATTACAATCTTCCCAGAGTCGTTTGATTCGTATTTAAACGAGTCGATTTTGGCGCGGGCAGTTAAAAATAAAAAAATTCAGGTTAAATTCTATAACCCGAGAGATTATGTAAAAGAAGGGCGAGTAGATTATAAGCCTTATGGAGGAGGTCCTGGAATGGTTATGAAAGTGGAGCCAGTCGTAAAAGCTATCCAAAAAGCTGTTGGTAGGAAAAAAGGATTGAAAATTATTTTTTTGTCACCATCTGGAAAACTATTTGATAACACCTTTGCTAAGAAACTTTCTAAAAGTCATAAAGAGGTTGTTATCATCTGTGGCAACTATGAAGGGATTGATGCAAGAGTTAAAAAGATTTTTAGGGCTCAAGAAATTTCTATTGGAGATTATGTGTTGACGGGTGGGGCATTGCCAGCGATGATTTTGATTGACGTAATTTCTCGCCAAGTAGAGGGAGTGTTAAATAAAATGGAATCATTGGAAGAAAACCGTGTGTCCAGTTCGGAGGTTTATACTCGCCCAGAAGTATTTAAATACAAAAATAAAAATTATAAAGTGCCCAAGATTCTTCTTTCTGGCCACCACAAAAAAATTGAAGAGTGGAAACAGAGAAAATAGGGAATTGTTAGATAATTGGTTGTTAAAAAACTGTTCAGACTACTAATTGTGTTTTTTATTAATTTATTTTCTTAGGACTTTTTTATACATGAGGTATTTCTTTATTAGAGCTTTTTATAGTAAAATATAATCTAATGATAGAAAGTTTCATTACTTCTTTACCGGTATCTTTTCAATGGTTGTTTTCATCTGTTTTAAATAATTTATATTTATTTTTGCCGCTTTGGTTGCCTTTTGTTTTGTTATATATTCTTTGGCACGTTTGGATTAATTATATAAAAATGAAGTTTGTGGTTGACCAGGAATATGTACTTATTGAAGTAAAATTACCTAATGAGATTAAGAAAACACCGTTGGCCATGGAGTTATTTTTAAATGCTTTAAATCAAACAATCGGAGAAAGTACTTTTATTCACAGATATATAAAAGGTTCAGAAAGACCAACTTTTTCTTTGGAGTTGGTTTCATTAGAAGGGGATGTAAAGTTTTTTATTTGGACTAGGAAATTTTGGAAGAATTTGGTTGAAGCTCAAATTTATGCTCAATACCCTGATATAGAAGTAATGGAAGTTGTTGATTACACAAAGCTTGTTAAATACAGTCCTGAAAATTTATCTATGTGGGGATGTGAGTATAAATTAAAAAAAGATGATTTTTATCCAATTAAAACATATATAGATTACCGTTTAGAAACTGAGGGAATTAAGGAAGAAGAAAAAACAGATCCTTTGAGCCCTATTTTGGAATTTCTAGGGGCTGTTGGTTCTGGTCAGCAGGTCTGGATGCAGATCCTAGTTAAGGCTCATAAGGCTGAGAGACATAAAAGTTTAAAATGGAAAGAAAGGATTAAAAAGATGGAATTTTCTGGTAAGGAAGACTGGAGAGATCAGGGGCAAAAAGAAGTTCAAAATTTGGTGAAAAAGGTTTTAGTTGATGAAAAAGATCCAACTAAGGGTTATCGAATAATGACCAAAGGTGAGTTAAATGTTGTTTCAGCTTTAGAAAGAAGTATTTCTAAATTAAGTTTTGACTGCAATATTAAGGCTATTTATTTAGCTGAAAAAGATAAGTTTGATGCTATAAATATTATGGGTTTGTTAGGAGCATTTAAACAATTTAATTCACTTGATTTAAATCAATTCGGGGTTAAGTCATCGACGAGTTTTGATTATCCTTGGCAAGATTATAAAGGTATGAGAGCTAATCGACTCAAGAGACTTCTTTTTAATTCTTTTAAGAGGAGATCTTTTTCAGCAGAATATCGGCCTTTTGTTTTAAATACAGAGGAGCTAGCCACCATTTATCATTTCCCTGGAGGTGTTATTCAAACCCCTACTTTTTCTCGTCTGGTATCAAAAAAGGAAGAGGCTCCTTCGAATTTACCGATTTAATTTATGTTCAACTTAAATAATTATAATCCAAGGAATATTAAGATTCTTTTGAAAAAAATTTTAGTTAATTGTTACCACTGGGTAATTATGGTTATTGATTGTGTTAAAATTTCCATCTTACAAAAATCACCAAAAATAAGATTAAGGGTTAATTTAATAGCTTTCAGTTTAATAGCATTGTCTTTTTTATATTTTTCTCTAATTTCTTCTCCAAGTGATTTTCCTGTTGGGGCAATTATTAGGATAGAGAAGGGCATGACATTAAATCAAGTTTCCGACATGTTGAAGGAAAGGAACGTGATTAAATCATCTGTGGCATTTAGCAATTTAGTAAAGATATTTATGGATGATCGTCCTGTGATAGCCGGGGATTATTTTTTTGAAGAAAAATGTTCTCTGGCTAAAGTCCTACATAGAATGACTCTCGGTATTTATGGTATTTCTCCAACTAAAATAATGTTCGTAGAGGGACTGACTATCTATGATATGGCGAATCTTCTTAACAAGAAATTCCCGGGGTTTAATAAGGAAGAGTTCATTGAGTTGGCTCAAGATGAGGAAGGCTTTCTATTCCCTGATACATATTATTTTTTACCAACTGTAACACCGAGAGCTGTAATTTCTACAATGAAAGATAACTTTTATGAAAGAATTAAAGAGATATCTGAACAGATAGATAAATTTGGTAAGGAGTTAAAAGAAGTGGTTATAATGGCTTCAATCTTAGAGAAAGAAGCAAGAACTTTAAAATCAAAACAGATGATTGCTGGAATTTTATGGAAAAGAATCGAAATTAATATGCCCCTTCAGGTAGATGCTGTTTTTCCTTATATTATTGGTAAAAATACCTATCAGTTGAGCTTAGAGGATCTAAAAGTTGATTCTCCTTATAATACTTATACAAATAAAGGGCTGCCAATAGGCCCGATTGCTAATCCGAGTTTATGGTCTCTTTTAGCTGCTGTTACTCCGGTCAGTTCTGATTACCTTTTCTATTTGTCAGATGATTATGGAAATATGCATTATGCCGTCGATTTTGAACAACATAAAAACAACAAGCGTTTGTATTTATACTAAGTGGGTTAGATTTAATGGGAATTAAAATGAAAACAACCACCTTTTAAAAGATGGTTGTTTTTAGATATTATTTAAAAATAATTTGGAGGTATTAGTTTTTTACTCTTAATTGAGTTCTCCTTTCTTTATCTATCTTAGGTAACGTCAGTATTAAGAGGCCATATTTTTCTGTGGCGTTAGACTCTTCAATATCGATTTCTGCTGGTAACATAATTGTTCTTGAAAAAGAACCCCAATATAATTCCTGATGATAGTAATTATCTTTGGTAATTTCTTGTTCTTCTAGGCGTGTTCCTTTTATAGTTACCATATCTCTGGTAATAGATATATCTAAATCTTCAGGTCTAACTCCTGCTACCATAGTTTTAACTATTATCCTATCTTTATCATCGTAAACGTCAACAGATAATTCACCGTCACTTTCTTCCCAAGAAGAACTTTCAGATTGCTGGTTTTCATCATCTATACTGAGACTTACAAAATCCTCTGTCTCATCTTCTCTACCAGCTGTTCCAGTTAATTTATCAAAAAATGATTTCATCTTTTATTAAACTTAATTATATTATTTTTTTAAGTTTATTTTAGTTATTAATTTCTTTTTTTTATTTTTTTAACTATCTCAAATAAAAATATTAATAGAATTGCCACCGCCCAAATCATTATAAACATGAAGAACATTTCGCTACCTTTTGTTTTAATTATAAAAAAATTAAAAAAACTATGCAATAGGACGGAGAGGGTAATTCCAATAAGCAGGTACCACATTTTTAAAACCTTATTTTTGTAGAAAGATAGTGCAATAAATAAACCGATGACACCAGATGAAATTGTGTGAAGTAGTGTAGCCCCGATAAATCGCATATTTCCTACTAGTAGCGCTTGGGTTAAGTTACCACCAGTTGTTTTTACTGAGTGAAGTAAAAATAAAGTGTTTTCTAAAGCTGCAAATCCAAGAGCAATAACGATCATATATATGATTGCATCGATGGGTTCGTCCATATATCTTTTTCTTAAGGAACTGAAATAAGCTCCAAAATACTTAAATATTTCTTCGGCGAAAGAGAAAACGACAATGGGTATAATACCAGCTACAGGAAGAAACTTTGCGAGGAATTCTTCTACTGGAAGGACTAGCATTGCTGATATAGCTCCGAAAATAAAAGCCAGAAGAATATATTTGCGTGGTTCAGGGTGGAGTTTATCTTCTCTTAACCAAAACCACAACCAAATAAGGATTGGAAGTATCCCCCCTAGAATTGTGTAAAAGATAGTTGTTTGGCTCAAAGTGACTTGTTCTAACATAGGAGTTAATTGGAATTAGGCCAGTTTTCAATCATTAAAAGTTTTTTATTTTTGATTGGTAATTCAGACCAAATTTCTTCTGTGATGAAAGGCATAAAGGGATGTAGGATTTTTAAAATATTTTGTAATATATATAACAGTATCAACTGAGTTTCTTTTCTTTGCCCGTCTGAAAGATTAGGGTCTGATAGCTTACTTTTACTTTCTTCTATTATTTTATCAGCAAACTCATGCCAAGTATAGTGATATATTTTTTCACTAGCTAGATAGAAACGATAGTTTTCCATATCACTTGTTATATCAGAGATAATTTTTTCTAATTCCTCAATTTGTAGATTGGAACTTCTAATTTTTCTTAATTCTTCTGAATCGAAATCTATCTCTCCTAGAGCTTGGGTGTTATCTAAAATAAATCGGGTAATGTTCCAAAGTTTATTTGAGAATTTTTTGTAGGCTTTTACTTTATCTTCACTGAATTTGACATCTTGTCCCGGTGCAACAGCGACTAATAAAGACATACGTAGGGCATCAGTTCCGTATTTTTCGATTATATCTAACGGGTCGATAGCATTACCTAGAGATTTGGAAAATTTTCTATTTTTATCATCCCTAACTAGCCCATGGATGTAAACTGTTTTAAAAGGAATTTCACCAATTAAATATGTACTCATAAGAATCATTCTGGCTACCCAAAAGAACAATATGTCATGGGCTGTTTCTAGTAGATCAGTGGGGTGATATAGTTCTAGATCATTAGTTTTATTAGGCCATCCTAGGGTTGAAAATGTCCACAAACCAGAAGAAAACCAGGTATCTAGGGTATCTGGGTCTTGTTCCCAACTATTTTCCTGAGGAGCTTCTATTCCTACATGGACTTCTTCGTCAGACTTATCCTTATTTTTATACCAAACAGGGATCTGATGTCCATACCAGATTTGTCTTGAAATGCACCAGTCTTGTAGTTTATCTATCCAGTTGAAATAAGTTTTATTAAAACGGTCTGGTAAAATTTTAACTTCTTTTGTTTCAACAACTTTTTTCATCAGGTCTTTTAGACAGACTTCTTCTGAAGTTTTTATTCCTTCAATTTTGGAATGAGGGAGTTTAAATTTTTTATTAACGTCAATAAACCATTGTAATTTTGGTAGTGGTTCAATAACTGCACTTGTTCTTTCCGCGGTGGAAACATTGTGTTCTATTTCTTTTTCCTCCATCATCAAGTTATTCTCTTTGAGCCATCCAATAACTATCTCTCTGGCTTCTTTTACTTTTTTACCATTGAGATTTTCACCTACATTTTTCATGCAAGCATACTCGCTAATGATCTCTTTAGAAGGTAAATTATTATCTAATGCCATTTTTTCATCTACCTTTGAATGGGCAGGAGTTACACCTAGAGCACCAGTTCCAAATTCTGGATCGACTTCTCGATCAGAGATAATTTTAATAGAAAGCTTAACTCCACAAAAATCTTCAATTTCAAAAGTTTTTCCAACAAATTCTTTGTATCTTTTGTCGTTAGGGTTTACAGCCACAGCAGTATCACCGACTTTTGTTTCTGGACGTGTAGTTGAGATAGCAATAGGGAAATCTTTTGAATATTTAAATGTATATAAGGTTGTTTTTCTTTCTTCGTAAACAATCTCGTCATCAGAAATAACGGTTTGACCTTTAGGATCCCAGTTAATAACTTTATTTTTTCTATAAATTAACCCATCTTCGTACATTCTTTGAAAAGCTGTTTTAACTGCTAAGTTTCTTTGTTCATCAAGTGTGAAAGCTAGACGAGACCAATCCAAAGAAGACCCCATTCTTTTGGTCTGAGATATAATAGTTTTTTGAGAATCCATTGCAAACTCATTAACTTTATCTAAAAATTTTTCTCTACCTAGGTCGTGTTTTTTAATCCCTTCTTTTGCTAGGAGTTTTTCTACTTTGGTTTGGGTGGCAATAGCAGCGTGATCTGTTCCGGGTAACCATAGAGTTTTTTTCCCTTGCATTCTTTGAAAACGGATAGCTGTATCTTCAATGGCTAACATGTCAGCATGTCCTAAATGAAGAATTCCTGTGACGTTGGGAGGAGGTAAAACCATAGAATATGGTTTTTGGTGTCTCTCTGGTAGATTGTCAGGATTAAAATAACCGCTATCTTCCCAAATTTTATAGATTTTTTCCTCTGTTTCTTGAGGGTTATAGGGTTTTAAGAATTTCTCGTGCATTTAAATATAGTATCATAAATAAAGAGTCTTTTCCAAAACCTTGTTTTGTATAAGTATAGTTTTAGAGATTTAAATTTCCATCGGCTTTTAGGCCAACGAGGTCGGTTGCAGTTTGCAACTGACCTTTTTCTTTTAGTTTTAAATATTGGAAATAACCAGCGATACCTATCATAATGGCGTTATCGGTGGAGAATTCTCTTTCTGGCATTAAAACCTTTAGTTTGGTAATCGGATTACCAAGTGATCGAAAAGCTTGGCGAATTTGAGAGTTGGCTACAACGCCACCACCTAAGATTAAGGTTTTTGCGTTAAATTTTTCAAGGGCTTTTTGGGATTTTTTCAAAAGGACTTCTACGACAGCATCTTCAAATTCTTGAGAGATGGTTTGTTTGGTTTCAAGTGGAATTTCTTTCCAATGATTGGCTTCTTTTAAATTTTTGACCAAATACAAAACAGCGGTTTTGAGACCAGAAAAAGAAAAATTAAAATCATCGGTATGTATCATCGGTCGTGGTAATTTAATTTCTTGGTTTAATAATTCAGCGCTCGGAGCGCCGAATTTTTCTTCTCGGGCGGTTTGGGCCAATTTAGATATTTCTGGACCGCCAGGGTAGGGAAGATTCAACATTCGAGCGACTTTATCAAAGGCCTCACCGACAGCATCGTCTAAAGTTTGCCCAATTTTTTCATACTTCATCCATCCTTTCATTAAAATAAGTTCTGTATGACCACCTGAAATAAGCAATCCAATCATCGGAAATTGAAAATTGGAAATTGAAAATTCCTTTCCGCTTGCAAAAGATGAAAGGAGATGCCCTTCCATATGATTAACTGGGATGAGTGGTTTTCCCCAAACTAAACTGAGAGTTTTAGCAAAATTAATTCCTACCCATAAAGCTGGTTCCAATCCTGGTCCTTGAGTGACTGCAATAGCATCAATTTTAGGAATTTCAATAGTCGGAATATATTCAAGAAATAATTTAAGTAATTCAGGCTCTCTCTCTAATATCTTTTCAACTTCAGTCCATTTGGTAATCCGATTACCAAGTGGATTTGATTTGGTAATCGGATTACCAATTTTTGCCTCGGTGAGAGTTTTGGCGAGAAGGGGTATGAGGTTTTTGGAATGCTCTCGTTTAGCTAAAGCAGGGAAGACACCGCCATATTCTTCGTGAATATCAATTTGGGAGATTAAATTATTGGCCAAAATTTTGAATTTAGGCGGATTATTTTCATCACCAAAAGTACCCTCAGCTTCTAAGACACTGATAGCGGTTTCATCACAGCTGGTTTCGATAGAAAGGATTTTCATGGGTTAAAATGGACTTTTAATTTTCTTAATGGCTGGATTCATAGCATGAGTATAAATTTGGGTTGTTCTGATGTTAGCATGTCCTAATAATTCTTGCACATATCTAACATCAACTCCGTTTTCTAATAAATGGGTAGCAAAACTGTGTCGCAAAGAATGAAATGTTGCGTCTTTTTTTATTCCTGATTTTCGTAAGGCATTTTTAAAAACTTTTTGAGCGGTTCGTTCGGTTAATTTTCCACCTCGCTCACTAGTAAAAAAATAATCATTGGAATTTTTATTAGCTATTGATTTTTCAACATCTATTATTAACTTTTCCGGAAAAACCGTAATTCTATCTTTATTTCCTTTAGCTCCTTTAATATGAATAATTAGTTCCGCTAAATTTATATCTTTAATTTTCAAATTGATAATTTCACTCACGCGCAAACCTCCAGAATATGCTAAAACTATCATTAATTTATGTTTCTCATTGGAAATCTCCGACAATATTTTCTGAATTTCATCTCGAGACAAAATAATCGGCAATTTATTAGGAGTTTTCGCAAAATGAATATCAATTTTTCCTTTATATTTCAAAACATTCCAACAAAAAAAATTTATCGCTTGCAAATTTTGATTAGTAGTTTGTGATGACTTCCCTGCATTAATTTTAGAAAGTATATATTGCTTAATAAAATTAACATCCACAATTTCAAAATTACTTCTTTTAGCTTTCAGATAATTTTCAACACAAACTGTATATGCTTTTATGGTTTTAGGGCTGTATTTTCTCAACTTTAATTCATCTTCTAATTTTTTCAAATAGACGTCCATTTATTTTTATGATACAATTAAATTATAATAAAATTATACATAATATTCGTAAACTTAGCAATATTAAGTATAATATACGAAAACACTTCGTATATAAAAGAGTTAGGCGAAATTTTATTCAAAAATATTTTTTAATTTTTATTGAGCCCTTTTGAAACTTTTTTAGAAAAAGAAAAAAGCCCCGTGCGAACTGTTCATTTGAACATTTTAACACGGGGCGCTGGTGCAGGCGTGGCCTCTACTTGTCGACGGCAATGAGTTCGGCCGGAACAAAAGACCATGTTCCAAGATCTATATACGCATCAACAAGAACAATTTTCTTGCCCTCCCATTCGTATATCTTGCCGATATCGTTACACTCACTTGCCGATTTCAAGCAATCAGGGATTGGCTGGCATGAGCTATCATAGCCATCACTGAATGTAAGAATCGGCCAATGAGATGGGATAGCACCATATTCGACTAGGTGCCAATCTCCCGGTCCGAATTGATTGTTGTAAGATTCCGCTTCCTGCGCTTTCTTTATCAAAACTGATAACGGAATCGGCCCCGCCTGCTGTTCGTTTGAAAAGTACTCAGGAAACCGCTCGACTACCATTCGACCAAGGTCAGTGGCAAGGTTAAGCAGTGCCAGCGCCCACATAAAATGGGTGTCCGTAATCTGGCAAATCGCCTTCCAGTTCTTGTACATATCTATTCCTCCTTTGTTTGGGTTGATTTTGTCCGAAACTGGTCAGACATAGTATTTAAGCATATTAGTAAGTTACTGTCAAGCAAACAAAAAAAATTCAAAAGGGCTCTTTTAATAAGGAATATATTTTTGAACAAAACTCAAGCCACGCTGCGCTCTCGCCCTGCCTCTTTTTTAAAATATAATAAGGAGGGCAGGGCTCGGGTCGTTTAACAAAGAATAAAAGGAGAATGCCTCGGCTCGGCATTTTCCCAAATCCCACGCCTTAGTTCTGTGATATAATAGAGCCAGTGCCATTTAACAAGCCTTGAGGATAGTAAAAGTTTTACGTTTTTAGTCGGCGCGGGACTTCTTTTATTCTTAAACGTTATACGCAATTCAAAAAATATTTTTCTAACGGAGGGTAAGGAATGATAGGCTTTCAAAGGGGAATAAATTTGATTTTTTCTAAAAAGAGGAAAGGATAATATGGTGTTTTTTCCGCTCCGAAAACGATTTATTTATAAACTTATATTAACTTTATTCGAATATGAACAAAAAAATCCTAATTTCAATCATTATAATTTTAATCCTTACTGCAGGTATTGGTGTATTTTTTGTTTTTCAAAAATCTGTTTTTATTGAAGAAAGTGGTATAACTCCACCAGTAGTTGATTATGATGATTCTCCTTTTGGTATAATGGCTGCATTTGACTCTACTACATTGGTTCATATTAATACTCCAAATAAGCTTCAGTGGGCTGGTGAACAGTTTCAAAATTTAGGGGCAAAGTTTACAAGAGGTGGTGCCATTAATTTAATCTGGGATGACATTGAACCTGTTCTGGGTCAAGGTTATTATTGGGCTTCTTCTGATGAATACTTAAAATCAATTTATCAATATGGTGGAGATAATGTTGATTATATTCCAGTTATTACTTCATGTAGAGGTAAACAGGTTTCGTGTGATTTGAGTAAGGAAAATGAGACTTATTTTAGGAACTATGTTAATGCTTTAGTTGAAAGATATGATGGTGATGGGATTGATGATTATAGTCCAATTATAAAAGTCAAATACTGGCAAGCATATAATGAACCATTTCCCCGAAATTGGGTTGATAGGAGAGGAGGGACAATAAAGGGTTTTGCTAGATTTGTTGAAATTTTATCTAATGCCGTTAGAGGGGCAGACAATGAGGCTAAAATTATTCTTGGTGCATGTGGGTTAGAAGAAAAGGAATATGTAAAAGAGTTTGATAAAGTAATCACAGAGATGAAAGGAAAAAATCTTTTTGATTATGTAGATACTCATTATTGGAATCAAGAAAACTATAAAATTAGTAATGTAGATCTTGCAAGAAATATTTTGGATAAGAATGGTTATTCTAATGCAAAGTTTGTTTCATTGGAATTTGCTTCTTGGAGAGGGCATAGGAATACTGAATATAATGTGGCCAAATATTTAATTAAGGGGTATTTATATAATATTGCCAATGGTTTTTCTTTTATAAACTGGAATAACCTTGTTGAATGGGAGAATTTTGGGGGATATGAAAATAGTCTTTATAATTCAATGGGATTAATCGCTGATGGAATTAATGATGATGATATTTCAGCCGGGACTTTATTATTGCCATATTATTCTTACAAACTAATGGTTGAAAAACTTGAAGGCTCTGATTGGGATAACATCCAAACAATTCAAGAATCAAATGATGTTTATATTTACAAATTTACAAATAAAGAAACTGGAAAATCAACGTGGGTTGCTTGGAATGATAATGCGAATTTACAAACAATTACTTTAAACGTCAGAGATATTAAGTCTGTAAAACTCATCGAAGCGGTTCCGAAATATGAAACCGGAAAAGAAATATTAGATTACAGTACAGCTTTCAATATAGAAACTAAAAATGTAAACAATAATCAAGTTTCTATAACTTTGGAAGATGTACCAATATTTGTGTTAGGAGATTAATATTTTTTTTGAAAAATGAAATTGAATAAAAAATATTTTTTGAACTCACTCCACTATGCTCCGTGCCACGCTGTGCTCTCATCCTTTCAGTCGTCGGGGCGTATAACAAGGGATATATGGTTCAACCCTCGGCTCGGGCTTCACCCAAATTTTTATTCCACTTCGTTCCAGAAAAACTTCTGATATCCCTAACGTTATGCAAAATTTCGCTTCCCGCCAGAGGCGGACAGGCGCTCCATTTTGCATAATGTCCACGCTTAGCAGCGCTGTTCTGCTCAGCAAAGCTTCGCATAACAGCTGCTTATCCTAAATTTCTATCGAAAAGAAATCTTTTCTCCAGAAACTTCGGATCAAGCGCGGACATTACATTCAATTGACTCGCCTAAGAAAAATTTATACAAATTATACAATTAATAAAAATATGAATTGGAAAGAATTTTTAAAGCCAAATTTACAAAAATTAAAAGAGACAATCTTATTTGTTTTTCTATTTTATATTTTGATTAGTATATTTTTTTTCTTAGGTTCTGGTGTTATAGATGGGGATTGGGCTGTAGACAAATTCTATGTTGAACATCTTTCTCAACTTACAACGTCAGAAGCAGATTGTGAACGATTACCATCCGGTGTTACTTGGGACTGTCCAGGAGGTGAATTTGACTTCCAAATTATTTTAACTTGGATACTAATATTATTAACAGCTTATATTGTGAGTTGTTATAAAACACTTTTATTAGTTCAAATACCCAATAGCAAGAAAAAAATTATTTATCGTCTATTAGGAATTTGTATAGGTATTGGATTTGTTCTCTTCTTGATAGTAATTTGGGCTATAAATAATTAAAACTGATTCTTTTTCTTGATATGCAAAAACCTAAACCAAACCTTGCGTCATACTGTCGGTTGCTTTATAGGATTGCCACATAACAGTGATTATTTGTGATTTTCCTGCCGAAAATTCCCGAACTCTGCTACACAGAACTTCAGATAATTCCGATGTTAAAAAGTGCGGTGGATACAGGACTCGAACCTGTAAGGGCTTTCACCCGACGCATTTCGAATGCGCTGCCTTACCAATTCGGCGCAATCCACCGTTTCATGTCTATAAATCTACCATTTTTTTGCTTTTTTGACAAAAATTGATATAATTTTTGCAGTGTTATGGCCCTATCGTCTAACGGTTAGGACATCGGCTTTTCAAGCCGGCAATCCGGGTTCGATTCCCGGTAGGGTCACAAAACGTTAAGAAAAAGTAAACCGCTTTACTTTTTTGGTTTTGTGGAGGCGGAGCGATGTTTTTGCTTCCACCCAGAAGCAAAAACCGCGAGCCGTGGATAAAAAACAAACTGCTTTGTTTTTTATCCGGTTTTTGCACAGCAAAAAATTTCCTTTATTGAGCAAAGCGAAATAGGAAATAGGCGGGTCGACAAGTACTTAGACTTTTAGAATTCGTAAGAATTTTAAAAGACTTAGTAACTTGTGACCACGTAAAATCTGCGTGCGTAGCATTCCATATAACTTAACCAAAAAACCAAAGCATTAGTTTTGGTTTTTTATATTTTAGTAAAGGAACTATGGATAAAAAAACTATAGATACTTACAACAAAATGGCTAAAGAATATGACGAGGAAACAATCGGTTTTTGGAAAGAATTTCCTGATACCATTATTACTAAATTTTGCGAGAAAATGGAGGGAGATAAAAAAGTGTTAGACATTGGAAGTGGTCCTGGCCGAGATGGACTTTTATTGAAAGAAAGGGGATTAGATGTTGTTTGTTTAGATGCTTCATCAGAAATGGTAAAATTATGTGAGAACAAGGGGTTGGATTCAATTGAAGGAGATTTTTTGGATTTGCCTTTTGAAGATAGTACTTTTGATGGGGTTTGGTCATACACTTCTCTTTTACATGTACAGAAAAAGGAGATGAACAAAGCTTTATCTGAAGTTAGAAGGGTTTTAAAAAAAGACGGTATTTTTGGTTTAGGTTTAATAGAAGGGAATAAGGAACTTTATCGTGAAAGTTCTGGGGTTGGAGAATTGAGATGGTTCGCTTTTTATCTCAGAGAAGAAATAGAAAAGTTATTAGAAGATCAGGGCTTTGTTGTTGAATATTTTGAAGATTTTACACCTAGTTCAAAAAAATATTTGAATTATATTTTGAGAAAAATTTAAAAATAAAGATAAAATATTGTTTGGAATTGGAGGATAAGATGGGTTATAATTAAATTAAATAAGGGGCGGTTAGCTCAGTTGGTAGAGCGCTACATTGACGTTGTAGATGTCACAGGTTCGAATCCTGTATCGCCCACAAATTTGAGACGAAGTGAAAAATTGGTGGGCGATAAGTAAGCCAATTGCTTGGCTTACGTCAGGATTCGAAAGTCGGAATATATTGCGAGCGATAGCGAGTAATAATGAGACGGGGATAAAAAACAAACTACTTTGTTTTTTATCCGATTTTTCTGAAAGAGAAAATTTCTTATATCGAGCGAAGCGAGATAGGAAATAGGAGGACGCGAACACTTAATAGATTTCGAGCGAAGCGAAGAAATCTATTTAGTGATTTGTGATCGAATCCTGACTGGTTTATATTTGCCCACAAAATCTTAAGTCCTAAAGCGTTAGCTTTGAGACTTTTGATTTTGTCGTGACGATACAGGGTTCGAACCGAGCGAATATATTTTTCTGTAGCGAAGCGAAAGAAAAATTTGAGAGAGCGGAGGTCAAGGGATTGAGATATTTTTGGAGCGAAGCGAACAAAAATATCCATGAGAGTGACCGAATCCTATTTCCACCCCACCTATTTGCGCAGTTTTCAAGATAAGTTATAATATCTTTATATGAGATTATTTTTATTCAATAGTATTGGAGAGGAAGAAAAAGCTCAGGCAATTGAGAAATTAATAACTCAAAGTACGCCAAGTCAGGATTTCTTTTTCATGATGGCTTTGTCCGTATTAACAGCTGTTTTTGGTATTTTATTAGAAAGTGTAGCTGTTGTAATTGGAAGTATGTTAATTGCTCCTCTTCTTTCTCCTATTTTAAGTTTATCATTAGGTATAACTATGGCTGATTCCAAATTGATAAGAAGATCGTCCCAAACGATTCTTAAATCTGTAATTGTTGGGATTGGAGTCTCAGCAGTAGCAACTCTTCTTTTTGGAGCGGGAAAAATTCCAGAGGTTTTCGTTATTAACCCTAGTCCAAATTTATTGTCAGTGGCGGTGGCTGTTATAGCTGGTTTTGCTGCAACCTTTGCTTTAGTTAAACACAAGATGAACGAAACTTTGCCAGGGGTGGCTATTGCTGTGGCTTTAATTCCTCCCATTGCACTTATTGGTATTGGTTTAGCTGAAATGAGTTGGGTTATGATGACAGACGCCCTCATTTTATTTGGATTGAATATCGTCGGTATTATTTTCGCAGGAATGGTGACATTTTCTTTAATGAATTTTTATACAAAGAAAAAAGTAGCAGAGATTATCGTTATGAAAGAAGATAAAAAACTAGAAGAAGAGGAACCTAAAGAATTAAAAGAAAATATTTAATTTGTTTCTAAATTAAACATACAATTATCATCCAAAACAATACCCTGGGTCAAGGATAAACATTCTGAAGTTGCTTCTTCGTAGGAGAGTAATTCTGGTTTGAAGTTTTTTACGGTCATAGGAAAAAGGTGGAAATATATTCTGCTTTTTTCTATATTCATTCTTACTCCCAATTCTTTCTTGGTGATAGGGTCTAACTGGTCAAAAATGAAATTACCTAGAGAGTAAAAGATGATACCACCTTTGTATTTTTCTACCGGTTGGGTAGTGTGAGGATGATGCCCTAAGATTACAGTAGCCCCAGAATCTATCAATTTATGTCCTATCTCTATTTGATTTTTTGAAGGAAGGGAGTTGTATTCTTCTCCCCAATGAACAGAGACAATTATGAGATCAACTTTATTTTTTGTGTCCTCAACCATTTTATAATAAGGTTTTATGTCTCCCCAAAGAGCATTGATACCGAAGAAAGCTAATTTAAGACCATTTTTTTCTATTATAAGTGGTTGATTTTGAATACCAAAATGTTCTATTCCATACTCGTCTAAATATTTAATAGTATCGTCTAACCCTTGTTGTAAATAATCTTCTGTATGATTATTGGCTAAGGAAACTAAATTTATTCCGTTCTCTTGAAGGAGATAGGTATTACTTGGATCCATTTTTAGGGTTATATCTTTTTCTAAAGAGACTTCACTTCTAGTTATTGGACTTTCTAGGTTAGTTAAAATGTAATCCATTCCTTTAAAAAAATTTCCTTCAGTCCCTCTAATATTTTCAAACATGTTTTCTCCACGAAAAATCAAAGTTTCAACATATCTCCCCAACATTAAATCACCGAATGCTAATATTGAAATATTTTTTGGGGCATTATCTTTAATATTTTTTTCTTGGCTTTTTGAAGACAGGGAATTAAACAAAATATTTGGAGTCTCGTTTTTTTGCAAATAATTTATAAACAAAAAAACAATCAATAAGGATATAAAGATTGTTGTTTTTTGATATTTCATATTAGATGAATTATTGATTTTGTAGCCAAGAATAGATGTTTTCTAAGGCTTTAGCTGCATCTCCTACAGCAATACAATTTTGGTGGTATAGCCCGTGAGTACAGTCTCCTGCAGCCCAAATTCCTTCTGTAGAGGTCTTTTGGGTTAGGGGATCTACAATGATAGCTTCATGTTCATTTTTATCAACAAAATCAATAAATTGAGTGGTGGGGGTAGAACCAACTTCTACAAATACTCCTTCAACTGGAATTTCTGTTTCTTCTCCGTTTTCAGTATTTTTATAGATAATTGATTTAATAAAATTATCCCCTTTTATTTCTGTAATTTTAGAATTTAGGATGATTTTAAAGTTTTCAATCTTAGACATATTCTGGGTTGTGATTTTGTCGGCTCTTAATTTATTGGAACGATTAAGTAAAGTAACGCTTTTGGCGTAAGCTAACAGTTGAGAAGCTGATTCAAAAGCTGAATTTCCACCTCCGACTACTACGACATCTTTCCCTGTAAAAAGAGGACCGTCACAGGTAGCGCAATAAACCAATCCTTTACCTTCATATTTTTCAGCACCTAGACAGTCTAATTTTTTTCTAGAACTACCTGTGGCTATTAGAACCGTTTTGACTGTATATTCTTGTAAATTAGTTTTTATTTTAAATAGATTAGGGGATTGTTGTTCAACCTTTTCTACTTTTTCCTTTTTTATGTCAACCATATCTGCAGAATATGCTCGAAGATGAGCTTCCAGATTTTTTGCCAATTCTTGTCCTGAAATAGCAATGGTGCCAATCCAGTTTTCAATTTTTGTTGAATCAACACTTTGTCCGCCAAAGCTTTCAGCAAATAAAATAGTTTTTATTTTTTTTCTTGAAGCATAGACACCAGCGGTTACTCCAGCTGGTCCACCTCCTATGATAGCTAAATCATACATAAATAAGTAAGTCGAAAGTTTATAAAGTCCATAAAGTCAAAAGTTAGAAATAAATTTGCAGGGCAAATTTATTTTTTTGATCTTTTTAGAAAGGAAGGAATAGCATCCCAAGTGTCTTCGTCATCCTCTTCTGGGATTATAATACTTGGTTTTTCTGGTAGAGGTTCTTCTTTCTTTTCTTCCTCTTTTTCTTTTTTGTTTAAGGAACCACCGAAAATACCACCTTTGTTTTCTTTCTTTGGCTCATCTTCCTTCTCTTCTCTAATAGTCTTTTGGAAAAGTCCATGTCCATTTCCCATAGAATCTTTAAAACCGGTAGCTATGACTGTAACTTTTATTTCATCTTTCTTTAGCTTATCAGTTCTCGATGTTCCAAATATGACTTTGGCATCTGGATCGATTGATTCTGTGACAATTTTAGCGGCATCTTGGATTTCACTAATAGTTAGGTCATCACCACCTGCAACTGATAGTAAGACACCTTTTGCTCCTGCGATGGAAATATCAAGGAGGGGAGAATTGATAGCAGCACGAGCGGCTTCCTCAGCCCGTTTTTCACCTGTAGCTTTTCCGATTCCCATAAGCGCAGAACCGGCATTATTCATGACAGCCAAAATATCAGCAAAATCGACATTAATTCTCCCTGGAATGGTAATTAAATCAGAAATACCCTCTACAGCTTCTTTGAGAATTTTATCGCTCATTGCGAAAGCATCTTCCATGGTGGTTCCTTCTGGGGCAACGTTTAAGATACGATCATTTGGAATTATTATAAAAGCATCGACTTCTTGTCTTAGCTTCTCTATTCCTTGTTTTGCAATTTCTGTTCTTTTTGCTCCCTCAAAAGAGAATGGTTTTGTGACGACAGCTACTGTTAATATTCCTAAATCTTTAGCAATCTTTGCTATAACAGGGGTTGCCCCAGTTCCTGTGCCTCCCCCCATACCGGCAGTAAGAAAAACCATATTTGATCCTTTTAATATATCTTGTATTTCTTCAGCTGTTTCTTCGGCGGCCCGTTTCCCTAAGTCAGGATCCATTCCAGCTCCAAGTCCACTTGTGAGATTTTTTCCTATATGGATTTTTTTCTTTGCTAGAGAGTGGTGTAAATCTTGGGCATCTGTATTGATTACAACGAATTCAACGCCTTGAACTTTTGATCTCACCATATAATTAGTGGCATTTTTCCCAGCACCACCAACTCCGATGATTTTTATCCTAGCGAATGCTTCAACAGCTGTATCTATTTTTGGCATAATTGTTTAGTTATCTCGTTATTTATAATTCAATTTTTAACCATTCTATACGTAATATATGTTACCAGAAAAGTTAAAACTACACAAAGAATTGTTTAATCCATTTTTTAACTCCATCTTTAAAGTTTTTTGCAATTTTTAATATGGAAGGGGAGTCTTCTTCTGAGGTTGACCCCATTAGACACAGGCCACAAGCTACTGACCATGTTGAATCTTGAATTCTGTCGCGATTTGAATTTAAAAAATATAAATTAGCTATTCTGGAAGGCAAATTGAGAGAAGCTTTAGCCAGATCGTTTATAGTTGTTATTCCTGATCCTCCACCGGAAATCACGATACCTGCTGGGAGTAAGCCACTGCGATCAATTTTCTTTAAATGATTTTCTATCAGTATAAAAATATTTTCAAGACGTGCTGTTATAATTTTATCTAATTCTCTTTGGGAATAGATGGTGGAGGTCATAATTCCATGTTTGATTTTTTCTGCTTCATTAAGATCTATTTTAAATCCTAGGGCAATATCATGGGTTATATTAGTTGATCCAATAGGAAATATTTCCAAAGAGATTGGCAGATTGTTTTCAAAAACTACCAAAGAAATTGTCTCTGCCCCTATATCGGCGAGAACACAGCCAGCTATTTTTTGTGTTTTGGTAAGGGTTACGCAACTACCGGCAATGGGGGAAGCAACTAAGTCGCCATCGATTTCTATTTGAGCGTCTTCTACAGCTTGGATGAGATTATTATAGTGTTGTTCTAAACATACAATAAAAAGTGATTCTACCTTAAGTTTTTCTCCTTTCATCTCTATCGGATCACCTAATACTTTTTTGTTGTCTATATTAAAACCGAAAGTAACTACGTGAATTATTTTTTTATTTAGAAGTGGTGCATTTTCTTGACTGTCTTTGATTGCGTTTTCAATATCAAGTTTTGTTATTTCTGAATCAGCTTTTGTGATTATTGTAGTTCCTTTTGCTTTGATTCCTTCTAGTCCTTCTCCTCCTATGGAAACAACAGCCTTCTTAATTTTTATACCAGCGCTTTTTTCTGCTTGGTTGACTGCTTGTATAATACTATCAGTTACTTCACTTTTATTTATGATATAACCATGTCTTAATCCTCTTGAACGACATAGCCCTTTGCCTATAATTTGGGGGACAACTCGATTATTTTTATCTCTTACTAATTCAGTAATAACCACCTTAATTTGGTATGTCCCTATATCTATGCCTGTGGTTATTTTTCTTGTCACAATATTATTTTAGTTGACCTAGTTAAATAAAAATTAAACAGGTCAGAAAAGTCTTAAACTTTAAAGTCAAAAGCGAGAAAATTGCAAAGCAAATTTTGCCTCTAAAAAACTAACTTACTTAAATAACTAATATTTAAATATTTAGAGTTTAAACTTTTTTCTTATTTTTTTTTCTTCTACTTCCATTTTACTACTATGTTCGTAACCTTTCAAATGGAGTAAACCGTGGATAAGTAAAAAACCTACAAAATCAGTATATTTTCTCTCATATTTTGATGATTGTTTTTTTGATAAGTTTAGGTTTATAAAGATTTCACCTTCATTTTTAGAAAGAGTAAAGGTTAAAATGTTTGTTGGCTTGTTAATTTTTCTGTATTTGTTATTTAATTTTTTAGACAATTTATCACCAATAAAAACTAAACTTAGATCATATCCATTTCCTAGGACAGACTCTTTGATTTTTTGGAAAGGGAGGTTTGGATTTTTTTTTCTAGTTGTATTTTTTATATCCATAATCGTATATTTAATTATACAGTATTAGGAATAGAGTAGAAAGTCTGTCTACCGGTATGCAGGTCCATAAAGTTAAAATTTTAAAAGACGGATTTGGGCTTTGCCCAAATCCGTCTTTTATTTAAAATTTTTAATTTATTTCTCTATCTTAGTCTGTTTTCTGGTAGTTTGCCTAATTTAATTAATTTTTTGATTTCTTCTCTTTTTTCAATTTTCTTTAATGCATCTTTCTTCTTAATATACTTTGAGGTTATCTTATTGTTATAACGAATAGAACGGACTCGAGGAAGTATTCCAGAGTTACGAACTCTTTTAGTAAAACGACGCATGATATTCATGTCATTTTCGTTATTATTTTTTGTTACTTCTATGTTTATCATAGGTAATAAAATACCATTTCTTAGCTTAAAATGCAATATTTTCCTATCTTAGTTGTTTTAAGTAGGGAAGTAAACTTGTTATTGGTACAATTTTCTGTGAGGCTTCTCTTAAATCTTTTACAATGACAGTGTCATCGGACGCTTCTTTTTGACCTAGGATTATTGCGTAGGGGACTTTTGATTGTTTAGCTATTTCTATTTGGTCAGAAAATTTATCTATATATAGATTTTGTCGAATTACCAAACCAGATTGTCTAAGAAGCTCTATTAGAGATAGACTTCTCAACTTTGCTTTTGGTCCAAATTGAATAAAGTAAAATTTAGGTTTCTTTTCAGAAGGTAATCGTGTTTGTTTATTTTTAGATTTTTCAATTTCAACTGAAACATTAACAGCTGGTAAATCTTTTCCTCTCATTATTTTTCTGGCCAATTCATCATATCTCCCTCCTTTGCCTAATAAAGTTTCCTCATTTTTTTTAGTATCTATACTTTTTATTTCAAAAATTATTTTTGAAAAATAATTATTTGTGCTGATCAGTGAGTCATCAATGGAATAAGTAACACCATTGGATTCAAGATGTTCGAGGACCTCTTTTAGGTGTCTTTGACTGTGCTCTGATAGAAAGTAAATTGATTTAGGAGCGTTCATTCTGAGTGCCTGACATTCTTTATGGTTGCAGGTTAATAAATTAAATATATTTTTTTTACTTAGGTTCCTACACTCTGGATGCAATTCATTAACATTACTTTTATAATAATTAAAGAGTTCGTTTTTGAATAACATAAACGATTCTTTATCACCTACACTGTTAATACCCACGGAGATATCCTTAAAACCTTCTTCCATTAAAGCTACTATGGCGGTTTGAATGATTATTGCTTCAGCGATACCCTCTTTAACCCCGACTATATCAAGACTAAAATTTTTGCAAGTGGGTGATTTTTTTCCTGTTTGGTTATTAGCGGACGAGTTTTGATTATTATAAATCATTGAGACGTTGTTTTTTCTGGGAAATTCACTAGATAGGTATGATTTCAAAATAGAGATTTTTTCTTCTGGACAAAAAGATGGTTGGCTATCTAAATGTATAGGAGGAGACTCTATTGTTTCAAAACCATAATGCATTGCGACTCTGTCTATCCCGTTGATTGTTTTTGCCATATCGTTAAATATTATTTAGTTAATAACTAGATTAATATTAATATTTGGTGTTTAAAATTTGTTTAAACTTTCAGGGAATACCGTAATTTCATTAAAAGGGAATAGCCTTAAAAAGGCTCTTCCCACGATAAGTGTTTTAGGTAAAGGACCCCATGTTCTGGAGTCTGAACTGGCCGGTCTATTGTCTCCCATAACAAAATATTGTTCGTTGGTTAACGTTATTTCAGAGTTATTTTGCGCTGTGTTTTTTATATAATTCTCTTCTAATTCAAATCCGTTGGGATTTTCAGTATTTTTTATGAAGATTTTTGAACCCTCTATTTTAACCGTTTCGTTAGGAAGACCAATGATTCTTTTTATGAAGAATTTCTTTGGATCGTTAGGGTATTTGAAGACGATGACCTCTCCTCTTTGTGGATCTACAAAATTATAGGAAAGTTGATCAACGATAAGATAATGTCCTGTTTCAAAATTAGGACTCATGGAAGCTCCACTAACTAAAAAAGGTTGAGCAATAAAAATTCTGAAAGGTAGGACTATTAAAATGGCGACTAAGGAGAATTTAAGAGTTTCTATAATAAAATTTTCTTTATTTTCACTCATCTTGAAAACATTTTATTACAACCTTAGTCAAAAAGCAAAAATTAGAACACAAAAATAAAATTATTTTAGAGATAAAGTGTATGTAATAGATTATAACTTTAAAAAAGTTACAGGGCATTCTTTACTTTTCCACCATGTTAGCTATGTTTTGATTGCTTAATGATATATTATATTAAATATGAGTTTAAGGACTAAAAAGAAAAAAATAATTTTATTTATCTTTGTAGCTATTGCTTTATTTTCAGTGGGAGCTTTTATTGTTTTTGCTGCAGACACATCCGCACGTGTTACCATAGGAGACTCTTTATATGGTATGTATGATTCTAGGTGTGCCAATACTTCTCTAAGGGGTATAGATATAAATTCTACTTGTTCGGCTGATTTATTTTTTCCTTCTATGACTACGGCTGAACTTGATAGTTTTTTAGAAAATCATCCTGCTTGCGCAGATGTCGTTGATAATGGTTGTTTGGATTTTGTTATAACCTTTTAAAGAAATGTCTATAATAAATAGAAGCAAAAACTTGAACATGCCATGTTCAAGCTTTTTACTTTTCCCCATCTCCATTACTCAATCTCTCC
>JAGYLJ010000020.1 GCA_018401295.1 bacterium
TTCATTATAGAAAAGTGTAAGGCGTTAGCCGTAAAAAGAAAAGCATATTTCATATAACGTTTCGGCGTATGCGAAGTCGGCTGAAGTGTAACGGAAGCCGATTTGGGCGAAAGGAAAACAGCATTCCTTAATTTATTAAATGAGCTGTTTTCCTGTAGCCGCATACGCCGTGTTAGGCGATAGTTGTGCTGATTTTTTTATTCTACAATTTGTGGATACTTCGCTTTAAACGCTTCTGAAAAGTCACATGGTCCCATACATCCCGGTTCCCAATAGTCGTATTCTTGCTCTCGTGCGCCAAAGCCAAATTCACTAGTTCCGTACTCACTTTCACTGCCAAAAATTGCAACAATATCATATTCTTCGCCAATATTTTGAGGAACGGTTATATACATAGCAACAAGATTTAAGCCATCCTCGTTATGGTAGTCTGTATATGGATGAACTAATTTTTCTTCTAGATTTTTCTTTTCTATTAACCCTTCTTCGGAATTATGTAGTAATCCTGGTCGACCATATACCACAACTGGGAATTGAGTATTGGGAGTTGATTCAGATTGGACAGACGAGGATGGTTGTTCGATTGCTATTAAGTCATTGTTTTCTTTTTGAAGTGTACTAACTTGGTTTTGTAGTTGGCTAATCTGTTGTTGTAATTTTTGTTCTGTGGTTTTTAGATTATATTGACCCCATAAATAAATGCCGCTTCCGACAATTAAAGCTGTAATGACGACAGAAATTGTAATTGTCCAAATAGTTTTAGGGCTTTGGACATCCTCTGTTGGCTTTGGCGCAATTTGTTCTTTCATAGTTTTGTTGGTTAATTGATTAAATTGTAATTGAAATTGAGAAAAAAATCAGCACAATTTCGCCTAACGTATCGGCATCATCCGAAGTTTTTGTTTCTCCTCCTCGATTTATTAAAAAGAAAAGAGAAGAGAAACAAAAATTTGGGTCGAAGAAAATTGACATTCCTTTGAAATATAATTGCGTCAATTTTCTGAGCCGGATATGCCGTGTTGTGCGATGTGCCTGACAATTTTTACGTTTTTAAGCCCACCATCTTTTTATATTCTTCCGAACTCATAATCTTTCTCATATCTGTGATTTTTTCAGTAAATTCAATGCCATTCAAATGATCATACTCATGTTGGATTACACGACTAAGCATGCCACTTGCATCGAGTCTAAATTTGTTGCCATTTTCATCACAGGCCTCGATTGTTATTTTTTCAGGACGGCGGACGGGAGCGAAAAGCTTAGCGTAGGCAACGCTACCACAGCCTTCATAAATCACGACTTGCTTTTTAGATGACCAGACAATCTCAGGGTTGATATATACGCGAAGTTTGTCAGTCGGCAGATTACGGTATTTAGTTTTACGAACCTCGGTTACAAAAACTCTAAGCTTTTCGCCTATCTGAGAAGCTGCTATACCAATTAAATCGTGATGACGCACTGAATCAACCAAGTTTGTTATCACTCGTTGCGTTTCCTCCGCATCAACCTTGGCAACAAATTTAGACGGACGGCTTAATATCGGATTACCTATTTGTATTATTTCCTTTATAATCATGGTATTGAATTTACTGAAAAAAATTGTCAGGCATTTTGCACAACTCGTTTCTATACGAATTGTATGTATAATTTCGACCTTTTTATTGTATATTATACGAACTTAATATATAATATCAGTAAATTCACCAATCAGCAATTAACTTAATTTAGCTTACTAGTTTCTATAAATTTATGCAACAAAAATATTTGGAACAAGTGGAACAAGAATTAAAATTAAGAAATTATAGCTTCAAAACCATAAAGGTTTACCTTAGTTGTCTGAGAGAATATTTTAATTTTAAAAAATTTAATTTAGAAAAAATAGACGAAGAAAATATAAAGCAGTTTTTATTAAATAAACAAAGCAAGAAATACGCTTCGCAAACGGTTAATCTTTATCCGAATGCAATAAAATTTTTCTACCGCGAAGTGTTAAAAATTCCTCAAAAGATAAATTTGAAATTTGCCAAAAGAAGCAAGAAATTACCGATTGTTCTCTCGAAAAAAGAAATCAAAAGTATCATCAACTCAACCAAAAACCCAAAACATAAATTAATAATCTCTTTGGCTTACGGCACAGGATTAAGAATTAGCGAAGTTATTGGTTTAAAAGTAAAAGATGTTAATTTAGAAGAATTGACCATCCACCTTAAAGACGCTAAAGGGAAAAAGGACAGGATCACTATTTTCCCGGAAAAAATTAAAATCAATTTTCAGCGATTGATCGCTAGCAAAAATCCGAACGACTATGTTTTTGAAAGCGAACGGGGCGGAAAATTAACTGAACGAACAGCTCAAAAAGTTTTTGGCAACGCACTCCAGAAAACTGACATCAAAAAAGACGCTACTTTTCATTCATTGAGACATAGTTTTGCAACGCATTTATTGGAAAACGGAGTTGATATTAGATATGTGCAAGAACTTTTAGGACATCGTAACATCAGAACAACCCAGGTCTATACTCAAGTAACAAATCCAAAACTTAAAAACATTAAAAGTCCCTTATGATTAAGTAAGCTACGAGTCTCTTAGATAGTTTATAAAAGTTTATCTGCCCGCCAGATCAAGGAGCAAAGCCTAAGCACAACAAATTCAATCTGGTGGTGAAATACTAACCTTTGCGCGAACCTTTTTCCAATCGCGAAGCGATTGATCTTCTCACGCGCGGAGCGCGTGGTGGCTTGAGACTTTATCTTACGCTCCGATTGTGTGGTGATTCTGCGCCTCGGGCGCGCTCGTACCTCGCG
>JAGYLJ010000021.1 GCA_018401295.1 bacterium
TTGAGGATCGTCAAATCCAGCTAGGTGTCCAGATGCTTCCCAAGTTTTAGGATGCATAAAGATAGCACTATCAAGAGCATAAACATCATCTCTTTCTTGAACCATGCTCTTCCACCAAGCATCGCGGATATTATTTTTCAAAAGAGTTCCGTAGTGACCGTAGTCATAAATAGCTGCAAACCCTCCATATATATCAGATGATTGAAAAACAAAACCTCTTCTTTTACAAAATGATACAACTTCTTCTAAAGTTTTTTTCTCCATATTTTTTTGGGCATTACCCTTGTTAATTAATAAAAAAACTCGTTCCAATGATTAAACTTTTTAATCACTAGAACGAGTTTTCTACCCGCGGTTCCATCTAGTTTGCCTGAAGAGAATTACATCCCCACAAAGCCACCTTAATTTGTTTAACTTTGATTTACAGGAACTTCCTGTTACCAAGAGGGGCGCCAATCTCCCTCAGTTAAACCCAATAAAAACAATTATAATTAAAAAAAATAATTTTGCAACCCCTGGATGTACACATCCATGTACACATCCGGATGTGTACATTATTGAAAATCCTTGATTATTTTACGGAGTTTTTTATTTGTATATTTTAATTCTTTTAGTGCATGCTTATAATCGTTTGCAACCTCTTCAATAGATTTATTCTGTTGTTCTGCTATCTCTTTTAGTTCCTTTTTGGATAAATTTAAATAGGTGCTGTAGTTTTTTATGTATTTTTTGTTCTTCATAAAACTTTAAAAAAAACTAGGGATTGCTATTTAGCAACAATCCCTAGCCCGTTGATTGAATCACATTACTTTTTTGACTTCCTCGAGAGTTTCAATGGCGTTTTCTTTTGCTATTTTACTGCCTTCTTCTAAAACGGATTGAATATACAATGGATCTCTTGTAATCTCAGCTCTTTTGGCTTGAAACTCCTCGATGAAGTTACAGATGATGCGAGTCATGATCTGTTTGAAGTGACCCATTACTGGTTTTCCAGTCTTGTGTGCCATAATGATGGCATCTACCTCATCGCGCTCTGATTCTGTTTTCGCCAACTCTTTGGTAATCAAGACATGACTTTCCAATTTCTTGTTCATCACTCCTTCAATAGCAGTCTCAGTGGCCTTAATCTTATTGGAGACAGTCTTTGCATCATCCGTTAAGAAGATAGCGCCACGAGGATTGGTTTTACTCATCTTACCCTCTCCTTTAAGAGAGAGGATACGAAGTGCATTAACCTGTAATACCTGAGGAATCGGAAAAAGTTCTCCGTACCTCTTGTTGAACCTGCGTGCAAGTAGGCGCGTAACTTCCATATGTGCCAACTGATCCTCTCCAACTGCAATCATTTTAGCCCTATTGAGTAAAATGTCAGCAGCCATCAGAACTGGGTAAAGAAGAAGAAGAGCATTTGCCGTTTCTGGCCGAGCATTATTCTTAAGTTTATCCTTAAGGGTTGGCACCCTTAAGAGTTCAGCTACAGAAATAAGTCGAGCCAAGAGTGTGGTAAACGTGTTAACCTCTCCGGCTATATCCGATTGAAGATAGATTTTCGTTTTTTGCGGGTCTAATCCAAGCGCAATGTAATCAGCCACAACCCCGTGAATGTACTGCTTCACAGTAGTCATTTCACTGTCTGTGATTGCGTGAAGATCAGCAACGAAAACCACTGGAGACACACCTTGTGCTTGAAGTTCAACAATGGGCGAAACTGCTCCTAGGTAATTGGCGACCGTCAAGTCACCTGTAGGCCTTATACCTGTTAATAATTCAACCTTGTACTGCATAGCAGATACCTCCTTTTTTTTAGTTTGAATCTCTTCCATGGTACTGGATTTAGTATAATCTTTTTTTGTATTTTTGTCAAGATTATTGATCATATTATTTTTTATCAATGGACTTAATAATACTCTCTTTCTTTGCATTGTTTTGCATTTTGCAACATTGAACTGAGGAGCTTCAAGATATTTTTGGCGCCTCAGTGTCTCGAGATTATATTAGAAGTATCAATTATTTCTAATATTTGTTTTATTGTTAGCAATCTTGGGATTTTTTTAAACTTCATACTACTTGCCCTAAAACTTTATTATTGTTATAATTATTGTAACAGAACATATTAATTTTGTAAAATTTTAACAGACAAAAGAAACCCTACAAGAAGTAAAGAAAAAAATGTTCCTCAACTATTAAAGCATCGGAGGGGCGGAGTCCCCGATGCGGAGGGGGTGGAGTTGCAGTGTTTTTTAAATTGTGTTAAAATAAAATGGTATAAAAAATTATTGAGATGGAACAACATTTTTATTTTTTAAAGAAAGAACATTATGGCCATTATTTTGGTCGTGAATTGATTGCTTTTTAATTTAAAATGCTCGCTTTTGCGGGTTTTTTTGTTTATTAAAATTATACTATTTTACTATGGATAAATACAAAGAAAGAAACATAAATATTTATAGAAACCAGAAAGAAAGAAATATAG
>JAGYLJ010000022.1 GCA_018401295.1 bacterium
TGCATTGTTCGCACTTTTTCATACAAAAATATTTTTAAGTTTCTCGGTTTTCTCATTATGAAGCCCCTTTTAATTTTCCTCTATGACCTAAAACTCCGTGCTTATATTCAACCCTCTGATAACTTTTGCTGCTACACGAGCAATTTTTTTTGCAACTTATTCTGAGGTAATTATTAAAAGGGGCTTGTTTTCTCAGGAAATGATTTCTCTCTTGTAATCTTAATTTCAGTAAAATGCCAACCTGTATTCATGGGTAAATTACCTTCGATTACACTTATCTGTTTTGTATCCTTATCAATTTTTTCAAATATTAGATCAAACACTTCATTTTTTCTAATAGATTGGTTGAATCCAATGCTTGAGCCTAAAAGATTATATTTTTTATTTGTAAAATCATCTTTGATATAAAATGCTTCTCTATGACCAGGTGGTAGGATAATGCCTCCAGGATTCTCCTTTTTAATAGAAACAATCGTGTTATTAAGTGTATTCGAAATATTCACAATAGAGATTAAACCTCTACTCTGTTTTCCCACTTGAAAGATAATATTTTCTTCTAGTTCGGCTGCCTCTATCTTGATATTGTAAAAGTTCCAACAGCTACTTCCGGTACATGAACCTTCAACCAAGTCAAAATATCTGATTCTATCAGGCAGTTTATCAAAATGCAAATCAATTGATATTTTTCCTTTTGGAATAGTTTTGCCAAATTCAACATTGGAGCTTTTTATTCTATACGTTGCGTTACTCAATTTATCTTTAATTGTGTATGCATAGTTTTGATTTGGAGCATGCAAAACACCACCCTCATATAATTTGAAAGTTATTATTGTTTCTTTTTGATCTATTCGTATTCTCTCCATAGACATATTTGAATAGCTTTGGTTGCCTACACTGAAATCAACTAAATAATTTTTTGCTATCACTTCTTCTTTTGCGTTTGAGAGGTATTCTTTAGAATTTGAATTGGTAAGATAGCTTATAAATCCTCTAACATTATTTATTGACTTTGAGATATTCCAGTTAGCTTCATCAGAATATTTTCCATTTGGATAGTCTGATAAATAATTATAAAGTTCTGCAGGATTATTACTTTTATTAGCTTCTTCCCATATTAGGTCTTCTTTTTTTGAACTTGCTTCACTAAAGAACCTGCCTTCAGGATATAGTCTCAAATACTTTTGATAGGATATTGTAGTATTTTCATTAACAGCTGCTTTCCAAACATTATTTTCTTTTACGAATTTGTACAAAAACACTGATCCAATGATAAGCGCAATTATTCCAAACCCAGTTGCATAAGTAAGTACTTGTTTACGCTTTCTTTTTTTCTGTATTAGTGCCAGTTCTGCTTTGGCCCTGGCAAGTGCTTCTGTATATTTTGCTTCTTCCGGCATCAATTCTACTGCCTGCTGAAACGACATTATGGCATCAGAAACTGAAACCAGTTCAGCCTCCTTGCTGCCAACATTGTACCACAGCCCGGCCATCACAGACGAACTTTCTGCTGAGAAATAGTCAACTCCCAAATAGGTCTTGATCAAATGGCCAAGTTCGTATTTAGCATCAGCCAGATCGGATGCTCGCCTTCAGGGAGGCTTTATTTACCAATTACAAACCTTAGCGATTTCAAAACGGCAGTTTCATCTTGTGAAGAAGTTGTTTTTCTGAGCAATGCCGGATCAACCTCTGCAAACCATTGTTTAACATGCGATAAATCTGCCGTGTTTTATAGCTGAACGCCATGTACAGCGCACTCACGTTGAATGTTTATGTTGCCTGCATAAATCCTGCTCCTTGTCCAGGCAGCGGCAACAAATCAATAGCTTGTTCAAATTCTGCTTGTAAGGCATGATGAATGCCGGTACTAAATCCTGATGATTGATCCTTTTGGTGCATCATGAGGCTTGTTTGAAAATATGCAGAAGCTTTTGGCAAGTCATTTTCCTCAAGCATAATCCGAGTGCCTTATTGGTACAGTGCTTTCAGTTCAGGTTCAGAGTTCAGCACATGGTCATGAGTCAGAGCGTTTCTGTGCTGTTGTTCAATGCTGCAGGGTCAGTATTAAAGACTCATACAGGGGTATATCCTCTGGCCTAAATGCCAATAACTGCTTTTCCGGTTTCGCCTGCTTCATTATGCATTTGCAGGTTTTGGTATGATTGAAAAAGCAAATCTGTTGCTGTTTCATCCTTTTCGTCCAGGGCGAGTATCTTCAACAAAACAGCAATTGCATCTTTGTACAAGCTGTTGCCGAAAAGAAACTTTGCATACTCATGCAAAAGGCCGGAATTTAATGGGTCAATTTTTAAGCGATCCTCAAAAACCTGTTTCTTTGCCGCTTCTTTTGATTCAAGTTTGTGGTCAGCAGCCAAAGCATTGCCGCATTTTTTGCAGAAATTCTTTGTGTCATCGTAGGTGATGT
>JAGYLJ010000023.1 GCA_018401295.1 bacterium
ATGATATTGCAGAAAACACAGAAGTAACCAAAACACTGAAAGAATACAAAATATGGTATTCTGCAATGGTAGAAGAACTTAAAACAATATTGCATGATTAAGAAACATTTTGAGGCGACAGCATTAACAATTGCAAAGAAATCCCGGTCTGAAAAAGAAGTAGAAGACACAGTTGAATTGTGTTGCTCAATTTTTAATGAACTTGATCCAAAATTTAATCCAGAATTATTCAAAAGAAAAACAATAAAGGCTTATGAATTATTACAGTAAACCAAGAATTTCCAATTCATCATTAAGTATGATCAATCCCCGGGAAGGGGGAAGTCCAAGAGTATTTAAAAAGTTTCTTGATGGCACGTATGAAGATAAAGATTCTAAAGCATTGCGTGAAGGAACTTTAATCCACAGAAGATTACTGGAACCGGAAACCTTTACAATTTATAACAAAGTACGTCCATCGGATCTTATGACCAACGTTCTTGATACTGTTTTAAAACCACTTGATAAGGAATTTTTATCCATGCATTCTATTGAGTACTTCAAAACTGATCTTATTCAAACAGCAAAAGATTTTGGATACGGTAATGGAAAATACAAAGACGACAGGATTTGGAAAGAATTAAATAAAGCACCAGTGTTAAATTATTTTATATTTTTGCAGGAGGCTTCCGGGAAGATAATACTTAATGATGCCGAGCATAAATTAATCGAAGACGCAGTAGAATCAGTAGAACAAGATTCTTTGATTAAGGAAATGCTTTCAAATAAAACTTCTCTTTTTGGACAGGATGTAACAATTTTCAATGAATTAGAAATTTTATGGGAAATAGATGATTTGAAATTAAAATCAAAATTAGACCGTGTCGTCTTATCTCATACTGATAAACATATTACTTTGATTGACCTTAAAACCACAAGAGAAGATCTTCATTATTTTCCTTTGACAATCGTAAAAAGAGACATTGATCGGCAAATGGCGTTTTACAAAGCCGCATTGAAGTATGCTTATCCTGAATACAATGTCGAAGAAGTGTACATTTTATCTTATCACAAACAAATTAATGAATGGGGAGTAAGCCAAATTGCACCTGAAATTCTTCAGGCTGGTAAACTCAAATTCATTTCACTTCTTGACAGAATTAAATTTCATACCAAAGTAAATAACTGGTCAGAACCGATGGAAGATATCCAAAACGGAACTAAAATAAAAAAAACAAATGAAATTATGATTCAATCATTAATGAAGGAAAAATATGGTATGTAAAAATTGCGGAGTAGTAATTCCTGTAATGTACGAAGCTTTGGGGAGATGTTTTCAGTGTGATGCTGCTACATCTCCCGCAGCTTTTTCTAAAACGACTAAACCAACTACATGTAAGAAGAAGAAAGATGGTGTAGCATTGATTCTACCCCCCCCCATCACTCCCGCATGTTTGTCTGACTCAAAAAAAGAAGTATGGAAAGGATAGATAAATTTTCAGTTATCCTGAATAAAAAGGATGATTTTGGTAACGAAATAATATTTGATAGTAAAACAAATAAAATTGTATTAACTTTGAAGTCTGATTCCATTAAAAGGGATTTAGGCGAAATAAAAGAAAAGGATAATAAACTTTTCTACTTTAAAAGGGAAAAAGAAGGTGATATCTATAAAAACATGAACGCCTGGACAATAAATAAACACATTGCTACCAATGTAGATTACATTGTTTATCAGACAGATAAAGGCAATTATGTTATGGATACAGACACTGCATGGACAAGAGGCACACAGATAGGAAAACCAGGTGTGGATAAGAAATTGGCAGTACCACTGAACCTTTGGAAAGTTTATTTTGATAATCCCATCACAGCATTTGCAGTAAAAACACTCGGATATTCATGGGGAATAAAACTTTGGCAGGAATTTGACAAAGAATACATGAAAACCCTCGCTAAAACTATCCGATCCAAAAGAAATACTGAAACAGTTTATCCAGATTCAAAAGATGTTTTTAACGCTTTCAGACTCACTTCATTTGAAAACACAAAGGTAGTAATCATAGGTCAGGAACCTTATAATGATGGATCTGACCATGGTCTTGCTTTCAGCAAAAAAGATGACGAAAATAACTACC
>JAGYLJ010000024.1 GCA_018401295.1 bacterium
ATTACCCCCCCAACATCAACCCACCCAGTACCGATCCCGGAACGTGATTTTTTTATTTGGTCCCTGGAGTGTTACCACCAAACCCATCACACCTACGCCTATGAAAAAGTAAGTCAAGAGAAAAAAGTTCTCCTGTAGCAAAAAATGTTTCTTTGCTTATGGCCTCACTTTAACAATAGCCTAAGAGCCTTCTTTTAAACCTCATTTTAGTTTTAACAGATCTTTCTTTATCAGTATTCCTTACGCGCCTATCTGAACTCTCTATCTCTGCTTTAGCAGAGAACGGGTTATGATAAATTTCAGGAATAGAAGAGAGGCTAATCGCGGTGTTGAACTATGATTTATATCATCTGTTACGTAGGTGGTTGAGCTCTTTCTCTTCACCTATAAGATCTTTATTTTTATAAGGTTTTTAATACAAAGTGCTTATAGGCCTGATTAATTATATTGTTTACTTTTTACAAAATGCCTCCTGTATGGCTGATATTTCTTTTTACTTTTAAATACACCCAAGCTTAATATAGCTAACCTTCTGGCTACTTTATTTCTGGCGTTATGCTCGGGGTAATTCTTTTCTTTAATTAAATACTGATAATAATCAGCGATAGGATTATTGCCGGCAATAGCTGATAATGCGCTTGTCTTATAAACACTTTTTAATTCTCTGCTATAGCGGGGGTTTTTCTTGCCGTAACTTCTGCCTCCGCTTATCTTCTCTAGTTTTATTAATCCGGAGTAACTTAGGTAATGGCCTTTGGTCGCAAAACGATAGGGGGCTACTACTCGGGATACAATCTTTACCGCACTAATATTACCTATCCCCGGCAGGCTCTTCTGATGTTTAATTTCAGGATACTTTCGCTCCAGCCTTATGAATTCTTGCTCATAACTTCTTTTCTCTTTTTCATACATCTCTATTTGTCTTTCTATAGACTCTAATACATGCCGGTCTTCTTCAAGCTCTAATTCAACAGTTTCTTTTTTGTTTCCATCCTTACCGCAGGCTTTAAGCAAGGAGTATTTTTGATTTTTAAGCCTTACACCTGCTTTAACTAAATCTTGGTAGCCGCTTACTAGCCGGCGTAAGTAAATAAACCTATCAGCAGAGTGGTAAACTTCTTTCAGCAAGTTTGATTTTAAGAGCTGGACTAACTTAGCTGCATCAATTTTGTCGGTCTTAGGCCCTTCACTGAGAAGCCTATTCCGGTGAGGGTTGCAGATCATAATTTTGTTGACATAACCGGCTAATTCGGTGTATAACCATTGTGAGGTAGTAGTTTCCTCCAGAGTTAATACTTTGCTGCCTTTAAGGTTCTTTAGATAAAGCTGCAGTTCTTTAACATCTGAAGGAACATCGATTGCTGTGATTTTGTTTGATCTCTTTGTCATTCTGGCAATAGCCATGTTTTTTGCTGACCAGTCTACTGCTATGTAGTGGTCAAAGACGTCTTTTTTCATTTCGGCCTCCTGTTTGTGTTAATATGTCAACTTTAACATACAATAGCACAAATGAGGTTTACTCCTCAAGGGAGGCCTTCTTTTTCATTTTATCGCGGTGTGATTTCCATTCCACCTCGTAGGTGGAATCTAACCCAGTACCGATCCCGGAACGTGATTTTTTTATTTGGAATCTTGATATTCCATTTTGGAATATCAATTTCCGGTACTATGCAACAAAATAGGTTCAAATGGAAATGTTGCATAGTGATTGGACTCTGACTCCAATTACCCCCCTCATTCCACTGCCGCAGTGGAATCATACTGCCACCCCCGGGGTGTAAGCACCTCTTTGTAGACGTCCTATTTGGGGACACCCTACACATTTTTTTCAATTTTTTCTAAATTTATAAAACTCAATAAAATCAACCCTTATTTTTCGTAACCGCCGCGGTTACAAAATAATTTAAATTTTTTTTAATTTTTTTGAAAGAATTTGGCGATTTGTTTCGTCTATAAGTAAAGGGGCAAGTTAAAATTTGATATTCGGTTTTACAAACTAAAAGGAGGTGGAAGATGGATTTAGGTTTCAAGGTCACCAGGCTTTATAAGTT
>JAGYLJ010000025.1 GCA_018401295.1 bacterium
TGATTTAACCACTGAACCGCCACTTTTGGGTAGGTGCTGTTAGTGGTAGTTTTTCTACTCCTCAAGTTTTTTTATCATCTCATTTGCAAAAGGATTGTCAGGATTAATGGTTAAACTCTCCTTAAAAAATTGCAATGCTAACTCTTTATTCCCTGTTACCATATATCCTTCTCCTAAGCTCTGCAATGCTTTTGCAACTTTTGGGTGAACAAATACATTCATTTGGAAAATCTGTATGGCTAAATCAGGCTTACCATTATAAAGATGGTTAAGCCCTTCACTTCGCATTATAAATTCTAATAGACTTTGACTATTATCTTTGTTTTGATATTCTTTCTTGGCTTTTTCTAATCCCAATTCTTGTATTTTTTTAATAATATGTTTTGTGAAGTTTCGGTTAATTTCAGTATCAGCAACCGGAATGACTGGAACATAACTTGGATTAAATATTATTTGTGAAATATCTTGATTTAGCTCGTCAAAATTAGGGTGTGCTTTATTAGAAAGCATTATCAAGGTAATTCCTTCATCAATAAATCTTAAGAAGTCGGCATATAGGAAGTTATTTGTTCCATTATGCCAAACCCTGGTTGTTGCTCGATCCGTTTCAGAAACATCCCAACCATAAGCATAGTAGGAAGCTTCGGTTTCTTCTGCTCTTAATTTTGGATGATAAAGTTTATGTTTTGCCTCTTTTGATAAAATCTGGTCAGTCGTTAAAGCTTTATGCCACTTGTAAAGGTCTTCGGTTGTTGAAAGAATTCCGCCATTGCCTAACAGATGCCAATAGGGTGCAGTTTTGTCCCATTCTTTATCCGTTGGTTTCCCCCAAATTCTATCGTCTCTATAATATCCAACCGCTATGAGATTTGTGTCATATTTGGGTTTTGTGTATCCTGTCATATGCATTTCTGAAGGCTTCCATAAGTTTTCATACAAGTAAGTTTCATAAGTTTGCCCTGAAAGTTTTTCAATTATCATAGCCAATAAACTATACCCTAAGTTTGAATAGGAAAAACCTGAACCGACTTCAAACCTTAATTTTGAAGATAAAACTTTATTCAAAAATTCTTCTTTGCTAATTTTTTCATAGTCTTTTCCCACATTACTTATTAGTCCTGATTGATGGCGAAGCAAATCGTGAATAGTGATTTTTGCTTTATCTTTAGGAATGTCATCAAAATACTTAGAAAGTTTATCATCTGTTGAAAGTTTGCCTTGCATTTCTAATTTTAAAATTGCAGCTGCAGTAAATTGTTTTGTGATTGAGCCAATATCAAAAATGGTAGTTGGGGTATTCTTAATTAGCTTCTCTTTGTTATTAAAACCATAGCCTTTTGAAATGACTATATCTTCATCGAGTGCAACCAAAACAGAGCCATAAAAACCAACTTGCTCTAATTCCAGGATGTAATTGTTGATTCGTTGTATATTATCATTTTTTTTTCTTGTTTGTCCACAAGCAGTGGATACCAATAAAATAAGAGTAAATATGGACACTAAAATATATTTCATTTTGTTCGGTGTTTTATTTTTAAAATTACCACTAACGGTTTGGCTAAGAAACGTAGGGCTTTCGAAGCGATTACTTGTCCACTAAAACCGAAGTTTGCTAAATGAACGAACCTTTCGGAAAGCCTT
>JAGYLJ010000026.1 GCA_018401295.1 bacterium
CAAAATCTTACATCATCCCACCCGAATGGAAGAAAACAGACACCCCCGCGGTGGAATAAAAAGACAGAAAGATGAACGCGTGTCCTGTTAAAATTACTTTCATGACTTAACAGAAAGCAATGAAAATTTTAAAGATAGGGTATGTTGAGCAGGTGGATATTGTAAATTAGCGTTTTTTGTATGTTTTTTCGTTACGGCCTCGAAACGCTAAAAGCCAGATAATTTTGTTTTTATCATCCAGATCATAGAGAATTCTATAGTTTCCAATTCTTTTCCTGTGTTGAGCAAGATATGCAGCTACAGAAACAGGCGGTTTGATTTTAGGTTTACCTTGGGGCCGGGGATTTTTTCTTAAGTCATTTAACGCTTCTGAAACTTTTTCTTGTATTCGTTTAGGCGCATGAGAAATTTTTTTATCAAATTTTTTCTTCAAAGAGTTCGTGGGGAATCGAAGTCTATAGGTCATTTCTGCCTTTTGTATTTTTTAATCAAACCTAGAGCAGATACTCCTTTGGTTCCGGCAGCGATTGCTTTTTTCCCTTTTCGAACAGTTTCTATTGTTTCTGGATCAGAGAGTTCGCTAACTATATCTAAAATTTCTAAAATATCTTCGTAATTCAACATTATCCTTACTGGTTTTCCGTGCTCGGTTATAACCAAGGGCTCATTATCTTGAAGAAAATCGGATAAGTGGTTTCGCAGGGCTCGAGCTCCGATACGCTCGGCTTTTAGAAAATCTAAAGCAATACTCATTTTTCCTCCTTATGTTTATTTGTGTTCACAATTGTGTACACTTATAATATACCATTTCTGGTTTATGTTTGTCAAATTCTTTTAAAAAATTAATAATTCTTAATATCAGATTCTAATTCTTTTTGTTCTTTTCGAGAATTTGGGTTAAAATTCATGCATTTATCTGTTTTGTTACATTCATGACACCATTTTTGACAATAATAGACAATGTTGTATGGTTCTTTTTTCATTAGCTGGCACAACGGGCAGTCATCTTCAAAACCTTCTTCGTTTACGATTTCTTTGACGGCATCCTTAAAGCGTTGTTTAATTTCGGCATCGGTTGGATAATCGTAGTGAACAATATTGTATTTGCCCAAGGGGGTTATCCAGGCATTTCCTTCTGGATAGGTCTTATGAGGCCTGTTTTTTGTTTTTTTATCCATTTTTCACCTCCCTTTAGTTCGTAAGTTCGAATACCAAATTTTTATTTGCCCCTTTACTTATAGACGAAACAAATCGCCAAATTCTTTCATTTTTTTTTATTTCCCCTTGACCAACCCCAAATTCCGCGCTATATTAAACTTACAATTAGTAACTAGTCCCGAGTTGGAAGGATTAAATCCCGGACGTTAAACAAGTAAAACCTTCGCTGGTAACGGCGAGGGA
>JAGYLJ010000027.1 GCA_018401295.1 bacterium
TCTCTTGTAAAGCACTCAGACAACTGGGTGCTCTAGAGTTAAGATTCGAATTCCAAACCTTAACTCTAGTCGACCACTGGAATAATTAATTATTCCACGGACAGCTTCCGCTACCCGTGCCTTGTTACAACTTCGTCCCTCTCACTGATTCTACCGTTGGCCCTCAATTTAACTCGAGAGATTTCGGGTATCTCCAGCTCGCTTGACGTGATGGGCAGTGAGTACAAGACTCAGGGAAGTATTCATCGCTACGTGATGATTAGCGATTACTAGCGATTCCAACTTCATGAGGTCGAGTTGCAGACCTCAATCCGAACTTGGATCGGTTTTAAAGATTAGCTCCGGCTTACGCCTTCGCGACCCGTTGTACCGACCATTGTATCATGTGTGCAGCCCAGAGTGTAAGGGTCATGCTGATTTGGCGTCATCCCCACCTTCCTCCCAGTTGTCCCGGGCAGTCTCTTATGACATATAAAACATAAGATAGGGGTCGCGTATGTTACCGCATTTAAGCGTGCACCTCACGGCACATACTGACGACAACCATGCAACACCTGTTTACTTGTCCCGAAGGAGGTCCTAGCTTTCACTAAGATTTCAAGTAAATGTCAATCCCTGGTAAGGTTTCTCGCGTAGTATCGAATTAAGCCACATGATCCACCGCTTTTGTGAGTCCCCGTCTATTCCTTTGAGTTTTAGCCTTGCGGCCGTACTTCCCAGGCGGGACACTTAACGCGTTAGCTTCGCCACTTAAAGGGTCGACACTTCAAGTAGCTAGTGTCCATCGTTTACAGCATGGAATACCAAGGTATCTAATCTTGTTCTCTCCCCATGCCTTCGTTCCTCAGCGTCAGGGTCGCCCCAGTTGACTGCCTTCGCTTTTGGTGTTCCGGTCAATATCAACGGATTCCACCCCTACATTGACCGTTCCGTCAACCTCTAACGCCCTCTAGTCTGCCAGTATTTTCCGCCCTTCCGAAGTTGAGCCCCGGAAATTTAACAGAAAACTTAACAAACCGCCTACGAACTCTTTACGCCCAATGAAACCGGATAACGCTCGGGGGTCCTGTATTACCGCTGCTGCTGGCACAGAATTGGCACCCCCTTATTCCTGATTTACC
>JAGYLJ010000003.1 GCA_018401295.1 bacterium
TTCGAACTGAAAGTCCATAAAGTTTATAAAACCAAAAGCCTCAAATAAAAAGTACAGTGTATCACCCTTGCTTTATGGACTTTATGGACTTTTGACTTTATACTATCCCTACGGGTCTATCGGTTAACTGGTAAACCACTGGTCTCCAAAACCAGGACTGCAGGTTCGAGTCCTGCTAGACCCGCAAATGAATACTAAAACTAAGTTATTAAACAAATACTTCAATTCTTGTATATTTAATGCTTCAGGCGTAAAAGATATCACTTTAAAAGAGTTAGAGATATTAGCTGGAAGTAATTCTGGAGCTATTGTGATGAAAACTTGCACGATAGAACCGAGAGAGGGAAATCATAACCCTCGTTGTGTTTCCACTCCTCTCGGTTTAATTCAAAGTATGGGCTGGCCTAATTTAGGGTATAAAAAATATATTGAATTTGCGAAAAAAATAAAAGAAAAAACTACTAAACCAATAATTGCCAGTGTCGGAGGATTTTCAATAGAAGATTATAAAACCATAGTTGAAGCTTTTCAAAAAAGCGATGTTGATTTTATTGAAATTAGTCTCTCCTGCCCTAACTTAGAAGGTCACTCACAAATCGGCTATGACTTCGATGAAACAGAAAAATTGTTATCCCAATTAATTAACTTAGGGAAAAAACCAATTGGTCTAAAATTGCCTGCTTATCTTGATTCGGCCCTACAAGAAAAAATGGTTGAGATAATAAAAAAATATAAAATATCATTTATTACATGTATTAATTCTTTAGGAAATAGTTTAATAATTGATTCAAAATCAGAAAAACCTTTAATTAAACCCAAAAAAGGAAGGGGTGGTTTGTCAGGAGATTATATAAAACCAATAGCATTAGGTAATGTCCAAGGTTTTTACAATCTTTTAAAAAACAAGGTATTTATCTTCGGCGTCGGAGGAATTAAAACGGGAGAAGATGTTTTTGAATTTCTCTTAGCCGGAGCGAATGCAGTTCAAATTGGTACAACTTTCGAAAAAGAAGGTCCCTCTTGTTTCCAACGTATAGAAAAAGAATTAGTAGAAATTTTACAAAAAAAGAATTATAAGAATGTTCAAGAAGTAATAGGTAAATTAAAATTCTTATAAAATCTACAAAAATAACCTCGCCACTCGAATATCCTCAAAAGAATACTTATTACCTAAAATCTTTTTAACAGGAGTTAATTTATCACCTTTAGTTTTCTTCCAAGCTTTCTTAATCTTTTCAAAATCTTTAATATCATCTTTCAAGTAGTCTAAATTTACTCGCCCGGTCCCCTTCTCCTCTGCCAATTTTTCCAGATGATTGACGATGGTTGATTCTGTCATACCTCTTTCCCTAGCCATATCTCCGATAGTCATTTCTTGTGCTACTAATTGTTTAGTCAAATCGTAAGTAGAAATTTTCTCTTCGACAGGAACATCAACCACGGCTTGATTTAAAAACTCTTTTTGTAAGTTACCTTTTCTATCCTTCGGTGTTATTTTTAATTGTCTAACAGCTCGTTCTGATTTTTCTTTTAACTCCTGATCAAAAGCCAAAATGTTCTCATCCACCTGTAAAGCCATACTATTTATACCCTTTAAATACAGGCCATCTAAAGACCTAACCCGAGATAAGGCCACATAACCCATTCCAGCTACAAATGACCGTGAAAGGTCAATTTCAGCCGCATCAAGGCTCATTCCCTGGCTTTTGTGGACAGTAATAGCCCAAGCTAAACGAAGTGGTATTTGAGTGATTTTAGCCTTCATAATTCCCTCTTCTTCAATATGCCAATTCTCATAATCTACAATTATTTCTTTTCCACTATAGGTCCGGATGACTGGCAAATTTCCATCAAAATCTACCACAACTCCTAAAGTCCCATTAACATAACCAGCTTCAAAATTATTTTTAACAAACATCACCACAGCGTCTTTTTTTAAACGCAATTCCTCCATAGCCAAACAACTTTTCTTCAAACTCTCTGCCAATTTCCTAGCACCAGTAAACTGCATTTGGTAGACGTTAGGGAAACCACTGATCTTGTCTAATTCCTGTAAATTTAATTGGTCCACTTCCCTATTATGTGTGTACAATTTAGTTGGAATAATTTTATTTCGTTTAGCTGATTGTCGCTGTTGAAGTAGTTCTTGAGTTCTTTTACTAATCTCATTTTGGCGGATATCATTTAAGACACTTAGTAGATCATCAGTTAGTGCTTGTCGATATTGTTCACTAAGATAACAAACTTGTAAATCCATAATTCCCCAAATCTCAGCCTTGTAGGCAAAATTAATTTCTAAATCACCTTTATTGATAGGAGGTAGTTGAAAAAAGTCACCACATAAAACTATCTGCATCCCACCGAAAGGGGCTGTGGATTGTTTAAAAGCACGACAAATTCTATCTACAGCATCTAACTGAAAACCATGCAACATAGAAATTTCATCAATCACCAAAACCTGAGTATATTTAAATTTTTTCTTGAGGTAACTCTTGGATAATAACTTTTCAATCTCATGTTCAGACAAATTATCTTTGATACCTAGACCTGACCATGAATGAATAGTAATTCCATTCAAATGGGTAGAAGCAATACCAGTGGAAGCTGTTACCCCAACCGAAACTTTTTTCTCTTTTAAAAAATCAATATATTGATTTAAAACATAAGTTTTACCACTCCCAGCTGGACCGGTTAAAAATACATTCTTCCCCATTTTTAAAATTTCTAAGGCTTCTTTTTGTTTCATCCCGTTAGAGGTAGTTAATTTATAATTTTTTTGTTGTTACTCAACTCAATATAACTCATTCCATTAGAATTTCTAACAGGATTTATACTTTTACATCTCCTCAACAGTTTCAATTCCCAACAAACCTAAACCATTTTTTAGAACTTGAGCTGTGCCTTCTGCTAAAGCTAAACGAGTTTCTTTTTCTTTTTCCGAAGCATCCAAAACAGGACAATTTGCGTAAAAAGAATTAAATCTTTGAGATAGCTCAAACAAATAGACACAGAGAAGATGAGGGGCTATCTCTATTCCTGCCCGGTAAGCAACGTGGGGATAACGCGCCAACCATTTCAACAAACCTAATTCGTAATCATTTAAATTATCAACCTTTAAATCTTTTATAGATTCATATTTTTCTGACTTCCTTAAAATAGATTGTGCCCTTACATAGGCATATAAAATATAAGGACCTGAATAGCCCTCAAAATCAATAAATTTCTTTGGGTCGTAATTTACATCTTTATTAAAATCGTGAGAAAGAATTAAAAATTTAATTCCAGCCAAAGCCACTACACGCGCAATTTCTTCTTTTTTTTCTTTATCATAATCTTTCAATTCCGCAATTTTAGTTCTAGCCACTTCCAAGGATTCTTCGAGCATATCAGTCCCTTTAATATTTTTCCCACTTCTAGAACTAGTCTTTTTCCCATCCATCAATAACCATCCAAAATGAACATGGAAATATTTATCTTTGAATTTTTCATCAAAAGTTTCCAGTATTTTTATAACAGCTTTGAAATGATCTTTCTGTTCTATTGCAGTTAAAGTAATATTTGAGTATAAATCAGGATAATCCTGAAATTTTTGAAAACCTAAAGACAAATCTTTTGCCATGTAAGTTGGGTTGCCCTCGCTAGTCTGTACCACCCAAATATTTAAACCTTCTTTTTCACCGTCATAAATAATAGCTCCCTGACTTTCTTTAAAAATTTTCCCAACATTTTGATTGACTATTTTTTTAGCATTTTCAAATACTTGGCTTTCTGGATATTGTTTATCGAAAAAAACCCCCAAATTTTCAAAAACAGATTTTTGATGCTCCAAACTCCAAATCTTTATTTTTTCATATAACTCAGTTGCCTCTGTTTTATTATTATTGTAAATATCTAAATTTATCTTTCTAATTTCATCTTCACTTTTTTCAAAATTTTCTGAAGCATAGACATAGGCATCAGCAATGAATTCCATTTTTTTATGTTCATTCCAAGTTCCAAAATTTTCTGGCAAACCTTTTTTAATTACCCCCCAGGTACACTTTGCTGTGTGCATCCCAATATCCCCATAATAATTTGTCTTAATAACCCCATAGCCCAAGTTTTCAATCAAGTTGCAAACCGATAAACCAGATATCGTCCCTTTGATATGCCCAACTGTGAAAGCTTTATGGGTATTAGGTTGTCCAAACTCAACCATTATCTTCTCTGGATGTTCTAATATCAAATTATCAAATTTTCCATAACTTTCTTTTTTAATTAAAATTTTATTTAACTCTTTAATAAAAAAATCATTTTTAAATTTAAAATTAACGAATCCTGGTGCAACGGCATTAATACTTTCCAGAAAGTCAGACTTATCAAATTTTTTAACTATGTCCTGAGCAATTTCCAAAGGGCTCTTTTTTAAAATACCAGCCAATGCCATTGCTACATTTGTCGCATAGTCCCCATGAGATTCTTCTAACGGTTGTTCCACGACAAAAAGAACATCCTCTTCTATTTTATAATCTTTTATGATTTCAAATAATTTTTGTCGAATTATTTCCTGAGAGGGATTTACATAATCAGTATTTTTTTGTAATAATTGTGTTATATTCATTGTTGTAATAATAACATATTGTCTATGGATAGGAAATTTCAAAGGAAAATAGAGGATTTCACTTGCGAAAATTGCGGATCTGAAATCACAGGAGACGGTTATACCAATCACTGCCCTATTTGTTTGTGGAGTAAACACGTTGATATCAACCCCGGAGATAGAGCCTCTATTTGTCAAGGTTTAATGGAACCAATTGCTTTAGAAAATAAGAGTGGGGAACAAATTATTGTCCATCGTTGCGTTATCTGCGGATACCAGAAAAAAAATAAAACCTCAAAAGAAGATTCTTTTGAGGAATTACTTAACATCACTTTTTAATATTATTTAAATAAAATAGGTATTTCAAGTGCGTTGTCGTATTCTGGTAAATCGGAAGGATTATCTTTCTTTAGGATAAGAGCACCTCTATTGCTATAGTCCGGCTTAATAAATTCTAAATTAGCAGTAAATGGAACAAATTCTTCTGTCATCCAATCATCCGTAGCTGTTGCAACACCTTCCGCAATAATCAAACCATCCCAATTCACAAGTATTACAGGGAAACTAGCTTCAAAAAACCAAGTCCCGCGAGCCTGACCTTTTATTACTAATGGACTAGAGATTTCTTCCCCGGGGAGAGGTGTACTTAATTGAATCAGATCTAATACTTCAAGCACATTACCAACGTCCTCAGTGAATACTTCCACACTTTGTTGATCCTGACATTGTCTTGGATAAGATTCCATTATTGCATTCCCAGCCTCTACGCAAGAATTAAAATCAACAACTTCTATTATCGGAAGATTTGAAAATTTACAAACCCCGACACACTGAGCAGTACAAGCAACTAAAGGATCATTATTATGACGACAACCTGATTCACACTCACTATAAATACCTTGGTTCCCATCACACCACGTTTTATCAACCTGTTCACATTCTTTTTGTTCGGATAGCCACCCCCCGTTATTTATTTCACAAGAATCAGCTAAAAAATCAAAAACATTTAAATCATCCTCTATTCCACAAGGAGTATCGGGCTTCTCAGTAGATGGGTTACCATGTTTAGTCCATTCACCGCTTTCACAAGTCCAAGTATTCTCATCTCCCCTCAAAAATAAAACTGCAGTAGCAAGAACAGCCAAAGTTAAAATTGTAAAAATTATTTTTTTCATCATTATGGTTTAAATTATTTTATTAAAGGTAATTTATTTTTTTTCCACTCTAAAAGGCCATCCTTCATATCTTTGACATCTTTGAAACCTAATGTAGTTAAAATATTAAAAATAACCTGACTACGAGAGCCACTTCGACAATAAACAATTATAGGTAGGTTTTTCTTTTTAGTTAAACCAATTGTTTCTATATCTTTTAAGAAATCCTCAGATAAATTAAGTAAGATAGATCCCTCTATATGACCAGTTTTATATTCCGTTGGAGTTCTCACGTCTAATAAAGTAAAGTCCTCCTTTTTCTTTACTTTTTTATATAAATCCCCTACTGATATAAACTCGTTACTATCCTCTTTTTTCATGAACTCATTATACCACAGATTCCTTTTTTTGTTACCTTCCTCTTGGTAGGATTGCCGAAGAGACAATTTTTCATTTTAATTTCACCAAATACAGAATTAGTGGTATAATCATATTAATATGAAATCTTTTTTTTACAATGTTTGGACAATTTATTCAATATTTATTTTGATTATAGCTTCTTCAGCCTTTGCTATTTACTATTTAATTGAAATGGGAAATAACCAAATAATACTGATAGATGAGAAAATTTCCTCAATAAATTCAGACATAAAATCTATTGCAGAAAATTTAGCTTCAACTACAGAAAGATTACAAGGTAATATAACCCAAACTTATAGTGACCTATCATTAGCTCTAGGTAATGAAAGAAAAAATGTAGATGAAATAGAAGCTCTTCTCGGTATTTACAAACAAGAAGTTGGGGATATTACCGGAACAGTCACTAATCTTGAAAAATTAAGCAAAACGGATCCAGAATTACTTCAAAAATATTCAAAAGTATTTTTCCTTAATGAACATTATGCTCCTGCGCGTTTAGTTGAAATTCCTGATAATTACGAATACTTTGAATCCAAACACTCTAAAATAAGTTCTCAAGTTTGGCCTTACTTAGAAAGTATGCTAAAAAATTCTGGTTTAGAAATCTATGTTTATTCAGCCTACCGTTCTTTTGATGAACAAAACGCCCTTAAAGGACAATACGCTGTTATTTACGGAGAAGGTACCGCTAATCAATTTTCAGCCGATCAAGGCTACTCAGAACATCAATTAGGAACAACTGTAGATTTAATTACAACTGGAATTAGCGGAGTATTAGAAGACTTTGGAGGAACCAACGCTTATCAATGGCTTTTAAATAATGCTTACAAATACGGATTTGTTCTTTCATACCCTGATAACAATGATTATTATGTTTACGAACCGTGGCACTGGCGTTTTGTAGGAGTTAAATTAGCTACTGACTTACACAATAGCGGAAAAAGTTTTTACGATTTAACACAAAGAGAAATTGACGAGTATTTAATAAATTTGTTTGAATAAAAAATTTATAGAAATTAAGAAAAGCCAACTCACAAGCGAGTTAGCTTTTTGTTTATAGACGATTTCAAAGATTAACTTACATCTCAACCCCATCTTTTCGGTGTCCATCAGAGATGAAGACAGAGGGCACACCACTTAAAACTTTTTCTTCCATTATTTTAGATTTCGCCGGTTCAGCCTCATATGACCCTACCAAAAGGCCTATATCGATCAAAACGGACATAGCATCAGCAAGGCAACCCTCCAGAAGTTTCCGATCCGAACCCAGTTCAACGGCTTTTTGAGCCGAGAATTCGGTCTCTTTCTGAAATTTTTCAAATTCTGCCCACCAGTCATTAATGAATGATTCCCCTTTTGTAACTTATTTTTTGTCACCTCCAGTTTCAAAAGATTCTGAACTCGGAAAAAATTCTTCATCTAAACTCCATCGCACCCCCTCCTTTCTATTATGGTCTTCTCCAGATCGTTAAATAAGAACATCTACAGAACCTTCCATTGTTAAACCAAAAATTAATTATTGAGTCAATAAAATAAAAAGTAGCCGGCTTGCTTACACAAGTCGGCTACTATAGAAAGAAAAAGGAGTTATTCCTCTTCAATGTGGGCGCCATCGGTGGCCCCGACACCGTTTTTGCCATTCAAAGCTTCCAAAACGGGTTGAAGACGTTTCGTCACCTCTTTCCCAGAACCTAATAATACTTCCTTGAGGGACTGAAGAGCTTTCTCATTCATTGCCTTTTCGGCTCTAATGGCGCGATCTTTTTCCTCCAGAACCCTATCTGTTCGTCGAATCTGGTGGCGAAGATGACCGAGCGTATCCTCGTAGTCCCTGAGATCCCGGATCAAACCATTGACTCTTTCCTGGTCACCCTTGGCCCGCTCTTCGGATCGTTCCTCAACATCCTTGAGTCTCTTGGTCTTTTCTTCCAACTCACTATGCAAAGCGCTGATGGCTTGGGAAAAATGTGCAAACTGCGCTTCACCCTTGGCCTTTTCCCCGACGACGCTGGCATCTGCCGAGATGTGTTCCGGTTCCTTGGTTTTGACTTTGAGATTCAGTTTATTAAGAAGATCCCCAAAATCGCTGGGCATACCTCTGGGTATACTGCCTCTCATACCTCTTGGCATATCACCACTGAGAAAATCAAAACCGTCAAAATCATCGTCTTCCAAAATACCTTCCAAAATCGCCCTTTTGACCATTTCTGCATTCATTTTACTTTCCTCCTTTGTATTGTGGCTCTCTTGAGCCGTTTATGATAAGAACTTCTACAAAACTTTTGGTATTTAATCATAAGTGCTAAATATTGTCAAGAAAAAAACCTGATGCCACGGTATCAGGTTTTAGACTTATTTCCTTAAAAACTTTGAATTTCTATCCCTCACATCCGTTCGGGAAGCTGAAATTTTATAGTCGCTTTGCTTCTTAAAATGACTAGGATTCGGTCACAAATATTTTGCTTCGCAAAATTTTGCGACCCCGACTCGGCTACAACTTTTTCGCAAGCTCAAAAATTGGCTTCGCGCCTCCGTCTTTCGAATTCTGTCTAGCAAAATAAAACAAAGACCCTAAAGCTATCGCTTTAGGGTCTTTATTTTTCTAGTTGCCAGACTAGGATTCGAACCTAGATACTCAGCTCCAAAAGCTGATGTCCTACCATTAGACGATCTGGCAATAATATTATTTATTTTACCTTTTTTCGTAATTTTAGCAATAAAAAATTCCGGATATGCTTTCACATATCCGGAATGTTTTCCTCCGTTAAGGTTTCTTCTTTTTGAGAACGAGAAAAGCAATTACCACAAACCCAAAAGCCATTAACACAGCCAAAGCCTTGAGGAGAAACCATGTATGTTCAAAGTTTGCAGTATAATCTTGCGACTTTATCTCTACTTGAACCTTTCTATCAAGAAGTTTCTTTAAATCATTAACTATCAAAGTTAAAAATCCCTCTTGTTTTTTCTCGGCTTCAACCCTTCGTGTGTCTGATTCAATTAAGGCCCCAGCGATATCCTCCTGTTTTATTATAGTCCCCTCTGGAACACAAATTTTTAGCCGAACAATTCGACTATTTACCCGTTGCCCAGATTGTTCGTCATAAGTGACGCCTTTTTTCACGGCAATGACGATATCTGGTCTTAGCCGTTTCAACCAACCCTCAACCTCATCGGCCCGTTTTGCAGCAAGTTCCTGGTTTTTTTGTGGCGTTCCTGTACTATCAGCAAAACCTTCCAAAGTTACAACGGCACCAGATTCGGGAATCAAACTAACAAATTCCCTTAGTTGGTCCTGAATCTTTCTGGTTAACTGATATTTACCGGAATCAAAATATCCGGCGATAAAAACTTCTTTTACAGAAAATCTCTTCTCTTCTGCATTTGCAGAAAAAACAGAAACAAAAGAAAAGAAACTTATCAAAAAAACACTCACAACTATTTTTTTGCCCATTTTTATCCCCCTCCTCTTTATTGGGTTAAACTGTTTTTATAAAAACCTTTTGACTTAATTTTGTTAATGTTAATGTACCTCTATTTCCTGTACGTGATATTACCACACATATAAAAGAATATCAAGTCAACGGTAAGCAATAAAAAAACGGCAAAAGCTATAAATAGCTTTTGCCGTTCAAGTCACCCATGAATCCTCTATTCGTGAATAACGATTGTTCCACCAGAAATGACGACATTACCGGGAGTTACTTGACCCTCACCCACGAAAACTTTGTGGGAAATTTTTTTCTCTACAGAAGAAATTCTCATCTCAACCGCAGATAATCGCGAATCAAAAGACCGGATTTCCGTCTTTGTCACCAGACACCCTCCTAGGAATGGGAGGACTAGGAGGATTGCTAAATATCTTTTCTTCATTTGCTTTATCCCCCTTTCTTATTTGACGACGGTCTTGTTTCCTTCAAAAACCCTGTCAGCCTTCAGTGGTAGCACCCAGGTATTCCCATCGCGATGGGCCCCACCGATACTTTTCTTCAGACGAGCCAACGCACCAGCGGTCCGTTTTTGCCGTTCGGTCAGGATGGTAAATTTTTTACCATTCTCTTCGGCAAGTTCAGCAGCCTTTTTATCTATCTGTTGCTGCTCGTTCTCGGCTGCCTTGGTCAGAAAGATCCCGTTCTTCGCATCGTATCCCATCCTCGCAATAAGAACGGCCTCTTCCGGAGTCCATCTCTCGTCTTTGTTGAGCTGAATTTCTGCCAAAGTCAAAGTTGAGGCCTGGTTTTTTCCCGCCATATCCAGCGCTTCGGTAGCGACAACTGAATTATCAGCCACCTGCTGAATAAACGGTTCCATTTCAGCTTTCATCTGGGGTTTGAAAAAGGTCTTATCAACCCCGTAACCAACCAGGATCATATCCGTAACGGGTCCATATTTCGATTTCAAATAGGCCTGTTCGAAAAATCCAAGTTTGTCCGTCGTGGCCTCTTCCAACGCACTGGTGGCCGTCTGGTTCATCTCAGCCACCTGAGTTTTCTGTTGCAACCCTGGAGTCAGGGTTGGTTCACCGGCGGCCCTTACTTCTGGAGGAGAAACCATTTCCCCGGCCAATCTAGCCCCACTAGAGACAACAGCCTGAACATCTTTTGCTAAATCGTTACGACTTTCCTGCGAACCTGGTCCTCCCACGAAAACCAAGCCCATCACGCCAACAACAAACAATACTCCAACGGTACTCAAAAATTTGTTAGACATAACATGTCCTCCTTAAAAAAGAATTGAAAGTTTAAAGTCACCTTTGCCAAAAAATCTTTTCCTCACCCCCTTTCTTTGTTACTCATTATTGATATTTAAAGAGCCTACTATTTTTCATAGTATGCCAGTTCCAAAGACTTGTCAAGTAAAAAATAACCAGAATCTTTTACACTGTTCCCTCTTTGTTTATTAGCTTTATTAACATTAATTCAAGCGGAAGTTGCGGAATATAAGATAATTTCACCTGAGATGAAACTTCAATTAATTCTTTAATTAATTCTGCTTTTATATTTGAGTTCTTTTTTTGGCTTAATTCTTTTAAAAATTTAAAATCTCCCTCAGAAAAACTGTCTTCAATCCCCTTCTCCATATTTTTAGCAAATCTTAAGAGTAAAACTGCTCTTATTTTATGCAAAATCAACTTAAGAAAAACCTGCACATCAACACCATTTTCCACTGCCTGATTTAGAGCTTTGATCCCGTTATCTAAATCTCTCTCATCTAAAGAAAAAATAAAAATATTAACTAAAGCGCTATTAGGTGCTCCCGTAATTTTTTCCACTTCTTTAAGAGATATTTTTTTATCGGCAGAAGCGCTAATAATCTTTTGTAAAATTCCTAGAGTATCGCGGAAAGAGCCTTCACCCAACAAAGCAATCAATTCTTCTGTGCCTTTTTCTAAAACAAATTTCTCTTTCTTAGCTACGTCTAGGACAACTTCATTTAAAGTTTTTTGGGAAGGTTTTTTGAAAGTGAATGTCTGACAACGCGACACAATAGTATCTGGAATTTTTTCAGCTTCAGTTGTAGCCAAAACAAAAACAACATGTTTAGGAGGTTCCTCTAATGTTTTTAAAAGTGCATTAAAAGCATCTTTAGTTAACATGTGGACCTCATCAATAATGTAAACCTTATAAGGAGATTCAAAAGGTAAAACGTTCACTGCATCACGCAATTCTCGAATAGCATCAATTCCACGGTTAGAGGCTGCATCTATTTCACTAAGATCGTTGACTGAACATTTTATTTCCTCCGCTAAAATTCTTGCTACAGTAGTTTTACCGGTACCCCGAGTACCAGAAAATAAATAAGCATGAGCAATATTTCCCAGCTTAATAGCTTCTTTAAGGGTTTTGGTAATATGATCTTGACCTAAAACTTCAGAGAATTTTTGAGGTCGATATTTACGATATAATACTAAATTATTGTTCATTCTTAATATTATACACTAAATAAGAATTAAAATTAAAAATTCAAGAAACTTACATAATTTTTAATTTTTAATTTTGTAATTTTTAAATAATGCTTAAATTTTTAATTTTTAAACAAAACAATAGATTTTGCTTCGCAAAATCTATTGTTTTTAGAAATTTTATCATTAAAAATTGATTTAAAATTAAAAATTTAAAATTAAAAATTTTTCTTAAGCCCATTGTTTAGCTTTTAGAGCGTTCATAGCTGCCTCTTGTTCCGCCTCCTGTTTAGAAACTCCTTCTCCTTCAGCTACTAATTTATTATTTAAAAAAACTCCAATTTTAAAACGTTTGTCATGATCAGGACCCGCTTCTTCTAAAACCTCGTAATTAGGAGTTATCTTTAGAATTTCCTGAGCCTTTTCCTGAAAATTACTTTTAGAATCCTGCCATAAACTTTTTTCAACAACTTCATCTATTTTAGACAAAAAATTATCTGCGATGAATTTTTTGGATGCTTCATAACCCTGGTCTAAATAAATTGCTCCAATAATTGCTTCAATAGAATTAGCCATAATAAAAGTACGAGCTCTCCCTGTATCTTTAGATTCGCCTTTTGATAATTGTAAAAAATCATTAACTTTCAACTTTTCAGCTACATCCAACAATGAAGTTGTATTTACAATGGCTGATCTATAAGAAGTTAGCACGCCCTCGTTTTCTCCGGGGAATTCTTCAAATAAATAATGAGTCGTAACTAATTCTAAAACAGCATCGCCTAGATACTCTAATCTTTCGTTGTGCTCTAAATCACCTCCTTGATGCTCATTAAGATATGAACGATGAGTTAATGCTGTTTCTAGTAATTTTATATTGTTAAATTTGACTCCAATAGTATTCTCAAATTCTGTATAATCAATCATATTTTTATTTTGTATTTCTTATAATTTCAATCGACTTATTTATCATCGGTTTCAAATCATCATAGGTCTCAAGTTCATCAACTTTTGATATTTCAAACCACCTTACATCATCTAAAGTCCCTCTTTCTCCACCATTTTCTTCCAACTCAAGAATTTTAAAATCTGAATAAGCAAGAAAATATGACACTTTTCTCCTTGTTGGTGTACCTCCCTCTTTATTGCTGTCATCTTCATATAAAGTAGCAACATACTCATTAGTGTCTATCTGATCACCAATTACAACATCTAAACCAGTTTCTTCCTTTGCTTCTCTTTTTACACATTCTTCTATCGTCTCATTTTTTTCTTTAGAACCTTTAACTAAAGTCCAAAAACCAAAAACATTATGAACAAAAACTAAAAAGAATTTATCATCTTTTTTAGTATAAATAATAGCCCCTCCTAACTCTTGCAGAGGTAACTTCTCTTTATCCTCGATATCAATGTTAGTTTTGTTTGATTTACTTTTAGTTGTTTCGTATTTTCTTGGCTCGCCTAATTCTTTGTAGATTGTTCCGAGAACCCCGCTCACAAATTTTCCACTATTTTCGCCACCAAAAGCTTTAGCTAATTCGATGGACTCATTTATCGCTACTTTAGGTGGAACTTCCTGTTTATCAGAAAAAAGTAATTCATAGATCCCAATACGTAAAATATTTCTATCAACGATAGAAATTTTGTCTAATGGCCATTGAGGGGCCGCCTGTTGAATAATATTATCAAGATTTTTTCTTTCTTTTAAAATACCTTCTATTAAAGATCTGGTAAAAGAATTTCCTTCTGAAACAACCGCAAATTCTTTTAGATTGTAATCTAAAATATCAAATATTTTTGCTTCACTTCCCTTTCTGAAATCCCATTCAAAAAGGGTCTGTAAAACTATTGATCTTGAAAGGTGCCTATTCAACATAAAAACTTTAATAGTTGAAGGTTATTTAAACCTATAAAATTTTAAAAAAAACTCTATTTTGTCTTTTTGGACAACTTGCTCGCGTCTAAAACCGCTTCTTTTTTATCTTCTTTTTTTGCATTAGGGTCTTTACCTAATTCTTTCATTTTAGCTTTAACTCTTTCGTTCTTCTTCTCTATTTTAGATTGAACATCAATAATTTGTTTACCTCTATATTCACCACAAACACCACAAGCGCGATGTCGCAAATGAGAAGAACCACATTTAGCACATTTAGATAATCGTGGTTCGTCTATACTATGATGTGATCGTCTATTCTTAGAGTGACCACTGGTGTGTCGCATTCTTACTGACATATTAGGCCTTATTATAGCTAATTTCTTTTAAATTGCAATGGGGATAAACAAAAAACAGGTTCCGTAAACTACGGAACCTGTCAGCTAATAGGTAAAAGATTAACCTAACTGAAAAAATAAACCAAAAAAGAACAACAGACTACCATCGAAGTTATAAGCAAAAATCGACTCTTTTCCCCCATAATAACCAAATAGTCAACCGTAGCGGTAATTGGAGCCGCCAGACAAATAACGTAAATAACTTCTTGGGTTTTTATCACCGGGAAATAGGTCAAATACCCGCAAACAGAAAAGACCGCCGCCCACAAAAAGGCGAATACAGACCACCCTTCTTTTAACAACCCTTTGCCAATAAAATAAGCAAGACAAAGGACCACCAACAGGACGAAAAACGCACAAGTCAATTTTGGGTCATACATTTCTATTCCTCCTATCTAAAAAGTTGATTTTTAAACTCAAAGATCATTCTAGGCATCTTATACCACGATAATTCATATAGGTAAACATTCTGAAATGTTTTGCAAAATGTTACAATAAAGCCATGTTTAAATTTTCTCATTTACATACCCATAGTCATTACAGCCTCCTCAACGCTTTGCCAAAAATAAAAGAATTAGTTTCTAGGGCTAATGAATATGAGATGCCAGCATTAGCTCTGACCGACAACGGCAATATGTACGCCACCATTGAATTCTATCAAGAATGTTTAAAACAAGGCATTAAGCCTATTCTGGGAGTTGATTTCTATGTAGCTCTAAAAACTAGACACGATCGTCGTCCTAGCATAGATAACCGCAATACTCGTCTAATTCTTCTAGCCAAAAATGAACAGGGTTATAAAAATTTGATCAAACTCGTCAGTAAATCATTCTTGGAAGGATTTTATTACCGCCCACGAATTAACCGCGAATTAATTGAAGAATATAAAGAAGGGTTAATTTGTATTATGCCCCACTTTAGTGGAGATGTTTCTAAGGCCTTACAAGTTAGCGACTTTGAGAGGGCTAAAGAAATATCAGATTGGTATAAAACCATTTTTCCTGATTTTTATTTGGAAATTACCCATCATCCTGAAATAGACGGCCAGGTAGAATTAAAAAAGAAAATTATAAATTTTTCTAAAAAAGAAAACATCCCCTTAGTGGCTTGCCAAGATGTTTATTATTTAAACTCCGAAGATAAAAAAGCTCGCGACATTTTAATGTCAATCCAAAGCTCCAATTCTAGATTTAGGAACGAGCAAGAGGATTTTTCTTTCATTAACCAAACAACAGCTGAAGAATATTTTAAAGAAACACCTGAAGCTTTGAAAAATATTCAGATAATAGTCGATAAATGTAACGTAACCTTAGATGTTGATAGTTGGATTTTCCCTGATATAAAAATTCCAGATGGAGAAACCTATGACAGCGAATTGAGGAAAATGACCTATGCTGGTATAGAAAAAAGAGGCCTAAAAGAAACAGATGAAATAAAGAAAAGAATTGAGTATGAACTAGAAATTATTAGAAATAAAGGCTATTCTTCTTATTTTTTAATAATTGCAGATTTAATTAAATATGCTAGAAGTGTTGGAATTCTAACCAATACAAGAGGTTCAGCGGCAGGTAGTTTAGTTTCTTACTTAAGTTTTATTACTAAGGCTAATCCTTTGGAATTAAAATTACCTTTTGAAAGATTTATGAATCCAGGACGTCCTGGTATCCCTGATATTGATGTAGATATTGCTGATATTCGTCGTGATGATGTGATTGATTATATGAGGAGTAAATATGGAGAAAAAGCAGTAGCCCAAATTGGAACTTTCGGAACAATGGCAGCTCGTGGTTCAGTTCGTGATGTAACTCGAGCCTTGGGTCACCCTTATGAACTTGGTGACAAAATCGCTAAACTCATCCCCATGGGTTCCCAAGGTTTTCCAATGACCATTGCCCGTGCTCTAGATATGGAAAAAGATTTACAAGATCTCCATAAAAAAGATAAAGACGTTCAAGAAATAATCAAATATGCTCAAAAGATTGAAGGTTGTGCCAGACACATTTCAACTCATGCCGCCGGAGTCTTAATTTCCCCTACTCGGGTTGACGATTACACACCAGTTCAACTTGATAAAGACGGCAAAATCATCACCCAATATGATATGTACACGGGCAACCGAGATGGTGTCGTCAACCTGCCTAAATTTGATATTTTGGGTATAAAAAATTTATCGATTCTAGCGAACGCTATGGACTTGGCCAAAAAATTTAAAGGGGTAGAAGTTGATTTAGATAATATAGACCTTAAAAATAAAAAAACTTACGATATGTTAGCTCGCGGAGAAACCATGGGAACTTTTCAATTAAATGGACAAGGAATGACTCAATATCTCAAAGAACTAGAACCACATGATATTTGGGATATCATGGCCATGGTAGCTCTTTACCGCCCAGGACCAATGGCTTTTATTCCTGATTATATTAAGAGAAAAAGAAATCCAAGCTTAGTCACCTATCTTCACCCTGAGTTGAAAAATATTTTGGAGCCAACCTACGGTATTATTATCTACCAAGATGATGTCATGCTTATTGCTGTTAATTTAGCTGGCTACACCTGGGCAGAGGCTGATAAATTTAGAAAGGCTATGGGGAAGAAAATTCCCGAAATGATGCAGGAACAGAAAGATAAATTTTTTACTGGGTGTTTAGAACACGGAATAGAAAAGAAAATTGTACAAAAACTTTGGGAAACCATAGAGACCTTTGCTGCCTACGGATTTAACAAAGCCCATTCTGCCTCCTACGGACGAGTGGCCTACGAGACTTCTTATATGAAAGCCAACTTCCCTATTGAATACATGACAGCCTTATTGATGGCTGACTCAGGAGATACAGAAAAGGTTTCTGAAATAATTGCTGAATGTAAAAGATTAGGGATTGAAGTTCTCCCCCCCGACATCAACGAATCATTTACAGATTTTACTATCATTAAAAACGAGCAAGGCAAAGAAGCTATTCGTTTTGGGTTAGAAACCATCAAGAATTTTGGAGAAGGCATTGCTAACGCTATTATCAATGAGAGAAAAAATAATGGTCCCTATAAATCTCTAACAGATCTTCTTGAGAGAGTTCAAGATAAAAATTTGAACAAGAGATCTCTTGAGGCACTCACTATGTGCGGAGCAATGGATAAATTAGGAGAAAGAGGACAGATTATTGAAAACATGCCGACTTTATTAAAATACAATAAAGACTTCGCTTCAAAACCAAAAGAGCAGGATTCTTTATTCGGTGATATTTTTGATACAACTGAAATTTCCCTTGAGCCGACTCCCCCAGCTACCATGGAAGAAAAACTAGTCTGGGAAAAAGAATTATTAGGTCTGTATATTTCTGGACATCCCTTGGACAAGTTCAGTCGGCAATTATCAAAAAGTAAAACCAACTTAAGTAAAGTCAAAAAAACAGCTTTAGAGGGAGTTACCACAGTGGTCGCAGGGATAATTGAAGAATGTAAACCAATCTTAACAAAGAAAGGAGACAAGATGGCTTTTGTAAAATTATCAGATTTTAGCGATAGTTTAGAAGTAGTTGTCTTTCCTAAAACTTTTGCTGAGTTTGCTGACTTACTTCAAACAGAAAAATGTCTTTTAATCAAAGGCAAAATATCTAAACGAAACGAAGAAACCAGCCTCATCGCAGATAGTATCCGTGAATTAAAATAAACCCTATTCACCCAAAACCTGGGCTATTTTACTGGGATAAGGATTATTTCCTCTCATAAATAACTTTGATTTTTAATAGAAAAACAGTAAGATATTAAGAGTATTTGGCCCTATTGTCTAACCAAGTTAGAATATAGAGGACATTGTCATTCGAAAAATTTGCATTAGAATTTAAAAAATTAAAGAACATATTACTTTTGGCCCTATCGTCTAACGGTTATTGGAATTAAAAGCAAACTGCTTTGCTTTTAATCTGGTTCTGAGCGATAGCAAAGAAATTTCCGTTATCAAGCCAAGCGAAATAGGAAATAGGGTAAGCCTTCGTAGAAGGCGATGTCCGAACAAAATGCATTAAATAATTTGGTATAATAAATAAAAACAATTTGGCCCTATCGTCTAACGGTCAGGACATCGCCTTCTCAAGGCGGAAATCAGAGTTCGATTCTCTGTAGGGTCACAAAAATAATGAAACAAATGCGGTAGTATTTTTGAAATATATTTTTATAGATTCTACAGAGAATCGAACTCTGATTTCCGCCTTTTTAAATAGCCATATTTTCAATAATAAAGTATTATTTTAGTTGCGTGTTTAAATTCTTGAAAAATAAAATAGGAAAATTCTTCAAACTTATCTTTAACATTTGGTTTTTATACCTAATCTTTTTTTCATTCCTAGCTTATCTCTTCTTAAACCCTTCTGGGTGTTCCTACCCAATCAAATATAGTCTTGGCAACCTTGACCCTAGATTTGAAATTTCCCAAGAAGACACGTTTAATATTTTAGCCAATGCCGAAAAAATTTGGGAGGATTCAATGGGTATAGATATTTTTGAATATGACCCAAAGGGCAAACTAAAAATAAATTTTGTTTTTGATGAGAGACAACAATTAAACATTGATATAAAAAAAGCTGAAAAAAAAATAGAGCAATCAGAATCTTCAGTAAAAAAAGTTACAACCCTGCATGACGACCTATTAGTTTTATATAATCAAAAACTATCCGCCTATGATATTTCTTTAAAAGACTATAAACAACAAATGGATACCTATAACCAAAAAGTAGATTACTGGAATAATAAAGGAGGAGCTCCTTCAGTAATATATGATGAATTAAACTCCCAAAGGTCAAATCTTGGTATAGTCTACGACCAATTATCATATCAAGAACAGGTCCTAAATGAGCTTCTAGGCAAAGTAAATGCCTCAGTAGACGTAACTAACTTAACTATTGATAGATACAATACTCACGTAGATTCTTTTAACCAAGAATTTGGAGGGGCTAGAGAATTTGATCAAGGAGATTATTTATCTAATACAATCAATATTTATGAATATAGGACAATGTCTGACCTAACACTAGTAATTGCCCATGAAATGGGTCATGCCTTAGGTTTAAATCATGTTGATGACCCATATTCATTAATGTATTATCTAATGGAAAAACAAGATTTAAATAATATAAAATTATCTAAAGACGACATCCAGGCCCTCAAGCAAAGGTGTAGGATAAAATAAGTAATTTAAAACCCCGGGGAAAGCTTTACTTTTCCCGGGGTTTCTTTCAATGAACATTTATATTTGGCTGTTTACCAAGTTTTGATAAACAACACAATTTGTGAGGAGTTCCCTATGAGTTCCTTCACCAACAATTTTGCCGTTTTCCATCACAAAAATTTTATCGGCATTCTTAATAGTGGAAAGACGGTGAGCAATAATAATAGTTGTCCTCCCCTTAGAAGCCTTCTCAATGGACTTACGAATGACCGTTTCATTTTCGGTGTCCAGACTTGAAGTTGCCTCGTCAAAGATAAGAACTTTAGGGTTTTTCGCCAAAGCTCTGGCAATACCAACCCTTTGTCTCTCCCCTCCAGAGAGTTTAACTCCCCGCTCTCCAATCACCGTGTCAAAACCATTTTCAAGACGATGAAAGAACTTATCCACACAAGAAGCATGAGCGATATCGCCCAATTCAGCTTCCGTAATGTTAATGTCCTTTCCCTCCAATCCGAAGACGATGTTGTACCTTAAGGTGTCATCAAAGAGGGAAACATCCTGTTCGACGACCCCGATTGATTCTCGATAAGATTCCAATTCTACAACCCGTAAGTCACTACCGTCAATAAGAATCTTCCCATTGGTAGGATCGTAGGCCCGAAGAATAAGATTAGCTACGGTCGTCTTCCCTGCTCCGGACGGTCCCACAAAAGCCACTTTCTGGCCTGATTTGATGGTAAGAGACACGTTTGATAAAGTCTCCTGTTCCGATTCAGACGACACTTCAGTTTGTTCCTTTTTATCATCGTCCTCAAGGCTTTTCCTGATAGGATACTTAAAAGAAACATTATCAAAGATAATCTCCCCTTTAGGTTTTTTTATCTTAACTGGATTGTTTATCTCTTTTATCTCTGGCTCAATATCCAACAAAGAAAAGAATTTTTTGACAGCAATGTACATTTCAGTTCCTTTTCTATGTAGATTACCAATCTGGCCTATTCTCCCAAAGGCAGAAGAAGACCAGGCAATAAACATAACAAGCTGACCAGCTGTGTGAATGTCTTTATAAACATAAATGACACTGATGACCAGCACTAAAAATCTCGTGATACCTATTATGATGCTCCTGAGACAAGCCCAGAAAACATACTTCTTCCAAACCTTTTTGCCCAGGTCACCGAATTCCCCTATTTTTTGATCGAGCTTTTCTGTTACGCCTTTTTCCTGAGCGTTAATTTGAACCATACAAATATTACGGAAAATCTCACTATGAACCTTATTTGAATCATGGCCGGCATCCTGGAATTTCTTTAGTTCATCCTTCATTGAGTAATTGAGATAAAAACTAATTACAAGAAAACAGACAGAGCCAATCAAAGTAACCAAACCCAGCACAGTGCTCATATAGAGCAGTACAATGACAGTAAACACCAGACTCACTAACATCGGAAGAGCATTGTACAAAACCATATTGGTTAAGTTGGTCAAAGAATTCTCTCCCTTATCTATAATGCTCTGTTTCACCCCAGAATTCTGGTTACAATGTTGCCCGATAGAGAAACTAAAAATCTTTGCCATAGTGACCTTTATTGAGATAAATTTTGGAATATCAAAATCGATATTCTCTAACTCAAACCTCTCTCTGAAAAATCCAGAAACAATGGTATTGATAAAAAATAAAGCCAAAGATAACAGTGCCAAAAAAAAGACATCCATGATTGGGGCTTTAGAAAATATCTTGTCAACAATTTTCCCCTGAATATAAGGTCCAAGTAAAATAAAGATTTGGTCCAAAATAATGAACACAAATACCATCAACATCGGTTTACGAAAAGGACGATAAATCTCCAAAATCCTCTTAACAAATTCTCTCATTAGAAAACCTCCTCTTTTGGTTAATTTTTTATATTAAATTGTCAAATTATCTATCTTTTAGAATTATACGACATATTATAGGTTAAGTCAATATCTAGACTTTTAATAAAAATAGCCTTTAAAACAATAAAAAGGACCACATTGTAACAACAATGTGGTCCTACTCCTCTCTTAAATTTATAAAGGGGTAATCTTGACCGAGATTACTCCCGGTTCAATCGCTCCGAGGAGTTTGGCAGCTGCAAAAGAAAGATCAACCTCCCTGTCGTATTTGCCATTTTTCTTGGTGTAGGGGCCGCGGTCAAGCACTTCCGCAATAATGCTCTTTGAGTTTTCCAGATTCGTTATCCGAACCTTCAAACCCAATGGAAGCGTTCGATGAGCAACCAATATTTCATTCTGGTCATAAATCTCACCATTTGCCATTCTTTTGCCGTGGAAGCCGGGACCATACCAGGAAGCTCGTCCTTTGTATGACTTCCATTTCACATCAGGAATTACAAGTCTTTGACCTGGTTGGAGTAAAACATCCCTTACTCCCATGCCATTGGCCTTCCTTAACTGCCAAGGTAAGATCTGGTGTCGATCGGCAATCTTGTTTATTGAGTCACCGCTCTGGACCACATAGCAGGTCCGATTAATAGTGTCTCCACATACGGTGTGGTAACCAAAAATAACCATAGATGCAACAACCAAAAATAAAAAACTTATTTTTCTCATTTTCTTAACCTCCTAAAAATTTAAAATAAAAGAACAACCTTTATCTTTATACAACATTTATTTATAGAAGTCAAAAATAGGACTAATGGATACCTAAATGTAATCTTTGTTTAATAGTCAAAAGAATTTCATCCACCTCCTCATTTCCTAATAATTTAAGCACAAAAACTAAGACAATTAATCCGGTTATCCCAGACAAAAACCCTTGTAAAAATATTCCCCAAAAGGTATTGATATCAAAAACACCATTCAATAAATTTAAAGAAAAATAGGCAAATACACCCATGACGATGGAAGCAATAAAAGTCTGTAGGAACGACTTTCTAAGAGCCGGAGAAAAACGATCAAAATCTCTCTGAAAGAAAAACCACAACAACCCAGCATTAATAAATGTTCCTAAAGAATAACTAATAGGTAAAATAAGTACATTTATATTTTTAAGGTCATCTATACGGAAGACCATACCTATTCCATCTCTAACAAAACCCATATTAATAAAAACCCATCTTAAAGAAAAAGCTGAAACAACGATAATCACAGCAGAAAAAATACTAATTAAAACTGGCTTTATTGTTTTCCCCGCTGCATAATAACCTCTAATAAATAATAAAACTAAACTCTGACCTGTCACAGACAAAGAAAACGCAGCTAAACAAGCAGCGGTTAATCGAGTATCGCTCCAATCAAATTTCCCTGACCCTAAAATAGTTCTAACTATCTGAGCTCTTAGGACGATAAATAAAACTAAAGCGACTGTAGTCCAAAAAACAATATGTCGAGCGGCAGCCGTGATCTGTTGGAAAAAAAGATCAACTTGTTTATTGGAAAAAAGTTTAGCTAAAGTGGGAAAGGCTGCTACTGAATAACTAATTCCAATGATAGACAGAGGGACAGATTGCAAACTAAAGGCAAAAGTGAAAACAGAAACAGACCCTTCTCCCATGGTTGATGCTAATCCAACTAAAAATATTAAAGCAATATTATTAGCTGAAAGTGCCAGAGTTCGTGGTAAAGACAATATTATTATTTTTTTTATTTTATTGAGGTTGTGAACAAAAGCAGGTTTAGGAATAAAACCTAAACGATAGATAGATGGTAGCTGAATAGCTAGATGCATAAAAGCCCCCAAAATAACACCCAAAACTAAACCTTTCAGCCCCCATAGAGGGTAAAAAAATATAATCCCGATTATTATTCCTAAATTATAAAAAAGAGGGCTAAGAGCATAGACAAAGAATTTCCTGTTTACCTGAATGATACTGGTGAAAAAATTAGATAGTCCTAAAAGGACCGGCGATAACAACAAAACCCTTGATAAGCCAATCACCTGATCCATTGCCTCTAGAGAAAAACCAACCAATATCATGGGAACTATTTTTGGTATTAAGAAGAAAGCAATTGAACAGACGATAACAATTAGGAATAGAAAGACGGAAAATATTTCACTCATAAACATCTTTCCTTCTTTATTATTTATAGCGTCTGTCAAAAAAGGTACCAAAACTGAAACAGAGACAATTGAGGCCACTGTTATAAAAATGAAATCTGGAATACGGAAAGCAGCATAATAAATATCTAGAGCTTCACTAGCACCAAAAGAATGAGCGAGAAGACGATCCCTAAGTAAAGCCAATAGCTGTGAAAGAAAAGCAAAAAAACCCAAAATATAAGCGGTCTGATGAAGACCGCTTATATTTTTATTTAATAAGCTAAACATACTCTTTATCATACTAATTGTTGTACTATTTTATCTTCATCTTAGTAACATCTCCAGTTTTTTGGATAATGGTTACAGATTTTGGATTAAAAGTTTCCGTGGGTTACTGTTGCTGTTCCAAACCAAATAACGGTTCCCTTCCGGCTTTAATATTTTCCAAAATAGCACCTATATTTTCGTCTTCAGGTATAGCTTGCTGTAAGGAAGTAAACAAATTAATTGCTTCTTCTGTTTTCCCAACTCCGTTATAACTTAACCCTAAAAGATAAGCAGCATCAGCAAACACTGGATTTAATTCAAGAGCCTTTTCAAAATAAGGAATTGCCTCTTCATAATTTTGCTTATTATATTTGAAAAACCCAAGTTGTAGTTGAACTTCTGGATCATTTGGTGTTTGTACAGCGAGAGCCTCAATAATTTTAACTGCTTCTTCTTCATTACCAGCTGCGGATTCAATTTGAGCCAATAAATAATAAGCTTCAGTGTAATTATTCTTTAACTGTATAGCTGATCCAATATAACCTTTTGCTTTCTCTATATCTTCGTTAGCTATTTCTAAATTAGCTAATGTTAAGGCTAAAGAAGGATTAGTTGGACTTAAATTGATAGCCTCCCCATAATACTTTATTGCTTCATCATAGGATCCCTCGATCTTTAAAGGCACAACTGACCCATAGACTTTTCCTAGTGCCAACCAATTCTGATAATTTTTTGAGTCTATACTGACTGCAATTTCAGCGTTTACCCTAGCATTAGCAAAAATTGTTTGGAATTGCTCAGCTAATACTTCCTCAGCAACATCCTCCTGTGCCAAAACTGATTGTAATTTAAGTAAGTTCATTTCAGATAATAACCTATAATATAGATCATTTTTTGAACCTTCTGCTGCCCCTACCATCAATTCCAAAGACTTATCAATATCATTCTCTGCGTTAAGAACAATCAAACTTTTCTGAACCTTCATAGAAGAACTAACCTTTTTTACAAACAGATAATAACTAAAAGCAGAAACCAAAAACAAACCGATCACCACAATAATTAAAACGATACTTTTACCTGTTTTATTTGCTAAAGAAAATTTCTTTACCTTAACAATCTTTTCCTGATAAAGAAGAGATAGCAAAACACCAGTAAATAAGAAGCTGAGAGCAAAAATTACAACTCCTGGAGTAGAAATGAATGAAAAGAACCATAAATAAATGGTTGCAAAAAATACCGAAAGAGTAACATAATGATCAAATTGATTTCTACGAGATAATCCTTTAAGCAACTTAAGACCAAAATAAATTATTAACCCAAAAAATAATACCCATGAAAAGAAACCAAACAAACCAACCGTAACAAGAGAAGACAAAACAAAATTCGCTCCAGTGTTAAAATCTAAATTCCAAAATTGTGTATTATTGATCCCAACCGGTCTACTCATTGACCATTGTTTAGAAAAACCATCAAGGCCCTTCCCAAAAATTGGGTCACTCGCTAAAGAAGCTTGAATAATATCAATTGTGCTACCAACAGAAGGCCTAACTTCTGAATTTTGAATGTTAAACATTGATGGTAAGAAGTTACCAATTGAACCCCCAACAGATATAGTTACAACAAAAAAGAGAGAGATAACCAAAACTACCCAAGAAGCTATTGAAGTATTCTTTTTCTTAGTTTCGTGTTCTTTTTTCTTATTTGTAATGAAATTATAAATAATTAAAGCCAATGCAGCTGAAAACAGCACAAACCAAACAGAGAGTACGTTAACGAGAGCAACAAAGAAAAGTGACCCAACCAAAGTAGCGTAGCCAACCATCTTAATAGCCTTATTATCTCTCATGAAGACAATTGTTAACAAGGATATAACAGAAATTAGACCAAAAAATACACCGAAATCACTCCAAGCACCAATTAGATTAGAAGATGTTGTATTTAAGACACCAAACGATAGAAAATCAGGTCCAAAAATAAGACGGAGAACCTGAAAAAACAACATAAAAATAGAAGAGAACAGAAGACCTGCGTATAGATAGAGAACCTTTTTCTTCTCTATAAACAACCTAGCAGCAAGAAACATAAGCAAAAAGAATGCTAAAACCATGACAAACGAGTTTACTCCGAAATTAAATCCAAAAATAGAAGCTCTTATGGATCCAGAAAATAGAGAGGACAGCAAATAAGAAAAAGGTACGAGCACCGCCGAAATTACAAACAAATTTTTACTAAGAGAAAAATCTTTATTTTTTAACCTTCCAAATAGCCAAGCAATTACAAGACCAAAAACAAAAGTAATCAATAATGTATTCTTACCTGCCAAAAACGAAAGAGACTGCGCTGGTATAAAAAAGATTGGTAAGAGGAAACTTAATATTGCTATTAAACCAAAAGAAAAGTTCCTTGTTAGTGTAGAATTCGCTTTCTGACTTGATATTAAATTTATTTGTTCATCCATAATTATTTTTATAAATTAATAAAACGTACCATGATAATACCACATTATAAACAATTATACATTATTTTCAAACTTTCAAAAGAACGCCCGAAAGCCTATCCTATCAAGGCTATAACCATGCCCATAATAGCAAAAATGATACTTATTACCCAATACCTCATGGTTACCTTGTAACTAGGCCAACCAAGGGCTTCAAAATGATGATGAATAGGAGCAACCAAAAAAACCTTCTTACCCTTCCTCAACTTTTTAGATGATACCTGAATAACGTTAGAAATAACAGTGGCAAATAAAGGGAAAGCAATAATAGGAAGAACTAATACTTGACCAGTCAAGAACGCAACAACTGTTAAAGTTACGGTTAAAGCCAAAATTCCAGTCTCAGACATATAGAAACGTGCTGGTGGAATATTAAACCAGAGAAAAGCTAAAATACCGCCGACAATTACTGCACAAAAAGCAGCTAAGTCTATCTGATTTTGAAAAAATGCGATTCCAGCGTAAGCTGAAAAAATAGTAGCCATTACACCACCTGAAAGACCATCGATTCCATCGATTACTCCACTGGCAAATAAAGATAACATCACCATCATAAAAAAAGGAATAAATAAAATCCCTAAATACCATTCCCCCAAGAAAGGGACTATAACGCTAGCAACATCCAACTTAAAATAAAACCAAACAGCCCCAATAAAAGCAATCCACAAAACAGTCAAAATCCTTGTCCTTAAAGGTAAGCCACCGGCAATATACTTACCTCGTCCAGAAACTACTAAGAAGTCATCGAATAAACCAACCAAAGCCCCCGCTATTAGTGTAAATAAAGGCAACCATGTTTGGCCGCGGCTCATAAAATCCATTTTCTGGGAGAATTCTGTTGGAAATAACCAAGAGATAAGCCAAAAAACAGAGATTGTAAAAAGTACACTGAACCAAATAACTACCCCACCCATTCTAGGAGTATTGGTGTCCCTTTCTTTATGTAATTTATTAAAAATTGGAGTTCCTCCTCCTCCCAATCCAGCCGCATTACCTGACTTTTTCTTCCACATTTTATGTTTATACAAAAAATGAGTCAGAATTGGACTAAAAGCTAAACCAGCAAAGAAAGAAATTATCCATGGGACGAAAATTTTAACTACGTTAAGAATCATAATGCTTGATTTTCATTAAAAATTTTTTCTAAAGTCGCCCAAACTAACTGATCCATATCACTAAACCTCTCATCTTTAGTAGAACCTAAAACTGATATCGCTATTTTATGATTTATTCCAGCATCAAAAACAACCATCAAATTTCCACCGGCCAAATCGGTAAACCCAGTTTTAGAAGCTACAACGTTTGGTAGATTTTCAACCTCTGAATTAGTATTCTCAATCCTATGAGTCATAATATCCGAATTCACTTCAGCTTGCTTGTAAGAACTGAGACTAAGTAGTTCTGGATAATCCTGCATGATTTTATCTACTAAAATAGTCACATCTTTGGCCGAACCATAAGCGCCACTCACAGTTTCATTTATATCCAAACCAGTTTCATTCAGAAAGAAAGATTGTTCCATTCCTAATTGATTAACTTTGTCATTCATTCTCTTAATAAACAATTCCCCTTCATCCTTATTACTTAAACTGGATTCAAAAGCGCCAATAACAGAAGCTAAGGCCTGTGCTCCATCATTAGACGATGTTAATAGTACAAAATCAATAATATCAGAAAATTTCCATTTTTCTCCAGCCACTAAACCATTATCACCATCCGCGTTTAGATCATCTTGATTAATTTTTACAATTGTCTCTGGAGTAGAAATTTCAGAGGCTACTAAAACTGTCATCAATTTTGCTAAAGAAGCTAAAGGAAATTGCATCTCCTCATTCAAACCTCCTAACATTTTTTTATCCCTAATGTCCCAGATAAAAAATGATTTGGCTGACAAGGATAAATCATCGAAAGAATCATCCGCCTTTTTCCTAGGTTCCAATATTTCATCTCTAACAAAAAGAGAATCTTGATATTGTGAATTAAAATAAAAAGCAGTTTTAAAGGCTAAAAAAAACACTACAGAAAAAAACAGCACTACCACCCCAACTTTTATATTCCCTTTTGTGATTTTTAAATCTAAATTCATTTTATTTTTTAATTTGATACCTCCTCCTGATTCATCTCAAATTCTTCCTCAATAGATTCCTCATTATTCGTTAAATTTGATGAATTAAAATCTTCTATCTCTTTTTGAATTTTATCATATTCAGGTAAATCTTTCACTTTAGAAACACCTAGAAATGACAACAACTCAAATGTGGGCTTATATAAATAACTCCTCTGGTCATCTGGGTTAGAAACTTTCTCTATTAAACCACGAATAAGCAAATTCCTTAAAATAAAATTTGAGTTAACTCCTCTTAAATAATCTATCCTAGATCTAGTAATAGGTGCTTTATAAAGAATAATCGACAAAGTTTCAAGACCTGCTTTTCCCAAATCTCTTGATAATTCTTCTTTTCTTATTTTTTCAATAATACTAGACATCTCAGGAGAAGTAGCTAACATGACATCATCTTCTTTAGACAAAAGCACTACCCCTCTGGTTTCCAACCTTTCTTCCAGGACAAACAAAGCATTTTCTATTTCTTCTAGGCTTTTTTCTAGGATCTTTGCCAACTCTTTTTTAGATACAGGTTCTGATCTAAGAAATAAAATTGCCTCGATTTGTGAATCTAAAGTTAACATAATAAAAAATTTAAAACTTAATTATAATTTCAAGTGAGGATTTGTAAAAACGATTATGTTAATAATATGTTTTTACATAATCCGAACGCAGGAATTATGTACTTTGCATATAATTTGGAATTCCAAGGTCCTGAGTTTCCATTTCTATATCACTAAATTGATAAGCCTGTCTAACCACAATGGAACCTTGTTTTACTAATTCTAACATTGCTAAAAAACTAACTACAACATTTATCCTATCTTTCTTGGTAAGTTCACTAAGACCCTGTAAACCAGAAAATTTATTAAAACTCATACTTAATGATCCCTTAATTCGTTCTGTCAAATTCTCAATCATTTTTTCTAAAGAAATTACTTTCTCAACCAATACTTTCGGAGTTTTAATCTCTTTAGGTAAATTATTTAAAACATTATTTATTAATGAATGCAGAAAAGAAATTTCTGTGTTCTTATCTGGTGAAAAAACTGGTTGAATATTCTTTTCTGGCTGACGGAAAAAACTAACCTTTTTTCCAAACATATCTTTAACATAAAGACTCAATCTTTTTATTTCTTGATATTCTTTTAAACGCTTTTCAAGATCATCTATGCTCTGTTCCTCTTCAGTTGTCAAATCTAAAGTCGGCAATAAAGATTTCGATTTAATAAGCATCAAAATTGAAGCTGTTAAAACAAAATCAACTGAATTTTTTATAGAAAATTTCTCTATTTTTTTTAGATATTCAATGTAATCATCCGTAATTTTTAACAAAGATATATCACAAATATGTAATTTTCTTTTCTCAATTAAATGTAGAAGTAAGTCAAGAGGCCCTTGAAAAATCTCAATCTCAACTTTATAATTTTCATCACCTAACATTTTTATATACTATACCATATTTTCTTCGGAAACATAAAATGACCAGCCCTTTTGTGTTATTAATAAGTCTTTCACTTATGGGAAAAAATACAAATGAAAAACACCGTCCGAAGACGATGTTTTTCAATGTACTTAAATTTTAGCAAGCTAAAATTCAAGTACGATTACTATATTAACAAATACATTCTAAAAGTCAAGTAATTTTTTGAACCGTTGTGGAAAACCCAGAAAAACCTTATATTATAAACTACATTTCATCCCCCCCTCCGTTTCCTGCTGACGCTTTTGATTCATTTTTAGGTTCATCAGCTATTGCTACTTCTGTTGTCAACAAGATTCCAGCCGAAGAAGCCGCATTTTGAATACCACTTCTAGCGACTTTAACAGGGTCAATTATTCCTACCAAAATCATGTCATTGATTATCATATCACTATTAGCATCGTAACCAGCACCATCTTTTGCTTTTTTTACGTCATTGACAATAACAGAGCCGTCTTCTTTACCAGCATTGATTGCTATTTGCTTTAGAGGAGCTTCTAGAGCCCTCAGTAAGAGGTTAAAACCAACTTGAAACTCTTCTTCAAAATGTTTTAAAGTTGACTTAAAACTCTTTTTACTTATTTTATCAGCAATCTTTACAAGAGCAGAACCACCCCCTGGGATAATACCCTCCTCTATAGCCGCTTTGGTTGCATTAACAGCATCTTCTATTTTTAATTTCAGATACTTCATTTCAGTTTCAGTAGAAGCTCCCACTTTTATAACAGCTACCCCCCCAGATAATTTTGCGATCCTTTCTTCAATTTTTTCAGAATCAAATTTAGAAGAAGATGATTTTAATTGTTTTTTCAACTGGTTAACACGATTTTCAATTTCTATTTTTTTGCCCCTTCCTCCAACGATAATTGTTTTTTCTTTAGTAGAAATAACTTTATTAGCTTGGCCTAGAACTTCCAATCCTGCTTTTTCTAATTTCAAACCTAATTCTCCAGTTACCACTTTAGCTCCAATGGTGACAGCAATGTCTTCTAGAATCTCTTTTCTTCTTTCCCCATACTCAGGAGCTTTAATTGCTAGGACATTGAAAGAACCTCTTAATTTATTTAAAACAAAAGTCGTCAAAGCTTCTCCATCAACATCCTCAGCAATGACCACTAAATCCTTTTTACCAGCTTCCGCCATCTTTTCTAGAAAAGGTAGGATCTCCTTAACTGAAGATATTTTTTTATCAGTTAATAAAATTGATGGATTTCTAAATTCAGCTTCCATCCTTTCTGTATCAGTTAACATATAAGGAGAAATATAACCCCTTCCAAACTCCATACCTTCTACTACTTCTGAATCAACACCAAAAGACTGAGATTCTTCCACAGTAACAACGCCGTCCTTTCCTACCTTATTCACAGTATCAGCAATGATTTTACCAATTTTTTCTGACTCAGCGGAAATAGTAGCTACTTGTCTTATCTCCTCTATATTAGTAATGGACTTTGCCATATTTTTCAATTCTTTTACGACCTCTTCTGTGGCTCTATCTATTCCAGCTTTTATCCCCATGGCGTTGACCCCCAACACTACTTTTTTCATCCCCTCTTCTATCAAACTTTGAGCAATTATAATAGAAGTAGTAGTCCCATCCCCAGCCAAATCATTAGTCTTAGAAGCAACCTCCTTCATAATTTCTGCTCCCATATTTTCAAATTTATTTGATAACGAAATATCTCTAGCAATAGTCACCCCATCATTGGTGATAACAGGACTACCATATCCTTTATCTAAAACAACGTTTTTGCCTCTTGGCCCAATTGTTATTTTTACTGCATCAGCAACCTTATCTATTCCTCTTTTTAAAGCTTCTCTAGCTACTTGATTGAAAATAATTTGTTTTGACATAATTTTGTATTTAGTCAAAAGTCTGTAAAGTCGAAAGTCGAAAGTGAAAAATTGGCGAAGCCAATTTTTTGACTTTATGGACTTTATAAACTTTATAAACTTTTAACTACTTTATAATTGCTAATATATTTTCCTCTTTCAAAATGAAATACTCTTTATCTTTTAATTTTATTTCTTCAAATCCATACCTCGAAAACATCACTTTGTCGCCCACTTTAACTGTCATAGGGTTTAGTTTTCCATCATCGTATTTCCCTTCCCCTACAGCTACAACTACACCCTGATCTTTAACTTTATCTTCATCTCTATTTTCAGGAAGAATAATTCCAAAGTTAGACTTTCTTTCTAATTCTGTCTCTGTCAATGGCCTAATCAAAACTCTATCGGCTAAAGGTATAATAACGTTTACCTTTTCTTCCTTGGATACTTCTTTTATTTTCACAACCTTCTTTTTTGTTGTTTTCTTTTTAGGCATAATACTTTAGTTGAAAGCCTGTAAGGTCCAAAGTCGAAAGCAGAAAATTAGCTTCGCTAATTTTTCCAACTTTATAGGCTTTATGAACTTTATGGACTTTTGACTTTTTTAATTAACTATTAAGCGACTATATTATATTAATGTGAATTTCCTCTGTCAAATTTTATTCATCTTTATCTGGTTTATCTATTAAAATCGGCTCAATTTCTACTGAATCACCAGTAATTTTGTAAACATCTTTATCTATTTTGTTCAATTCTTTACGCGAAGCATTAAAATGGTTAACTGTTGTAGCTAAAGAAGTTCCTAACTTTGTATGATAAGAATCATAAGCTTTTATATGAGCTTGTAATTTTTCAACATTTTTAATTATTTCTTTAGCTGATTCTTCTACTTTAAAAGCTTTAAATCCTTGCAAAATTGTACTCAAATAAGCCACAAAGGTTGTAGGAGAAACAATAATAACCTTTCTGTCCCTATAGGCATATTCAATCAATGATTTCATATTACTTTTAATTCCACCAACTTCATCAACTAACAAATCATAATAGATGGCCTCGGCCGGAATATACATAATTGCAAAAGGTAATGTTCCCTCTTTAATTTTTATATACTTTGAAGTTTCGTCAATCCTCTTTTTTAAGTCATTCTTAAATTCTTTCTCTAAAATTATTTTTCTATTTTCGTCCTCTTCATTAATTACTCGATTATAATTATCTAATGAAAATTTAGCGTCTACTGGAATTATTCCATCTTTAGCAAAAATTACAGCATCAACAACATCCCCATCCTTAAAAGGATATTGCATTTTGTAAGCGGTTGGAGGAAGAATATTCCCTAAAATCAAATCTAAGCCGGCTTCTCCAAGGCTTCCTCTCTGCTTTTGATTTTTTAAAACTTTTTCAAGATTTTGTAGTTGTTCCGTCATCCCGAAAACTTGTTTATTAGTTTCAGTAATTTCAGTAATCTTTTCTGTAACGTCTTTTATTATTTTTTGAGAATTATTAGCAATGTCGTTCATTAATTTTTGTGATTCACCAAACTGACTCTTAACCGATTCACTCATTAATTTTGAGGACTCACCAATTTTTAAATCTAAAGTTTTATTTAGATCATTCATCTGACCCTGTAACATCAAAAAACTCTTCTCATCTGCACTAATATCCTTATTTTCGCGGTCTTTTTTGATTTGTTTGAATATAAACCACAAAAAAATAACATTCAATACAAGAATTGATACTACTGGAATCAAAATAAAAACCAAGTCAGACATATCGCCATTATACTACAAAACTCAGTTTAATTTAAATATCAGAAAAACTATACATTCCGTTTATTTAACAGCCACAGCACCAATTAGATTTTGTGCAAATATTTTTTTCTCCTTCCTTCTAAAAAAGAAATACTTAGCAATCTCAATTAGGAAAACATCAAATAAACCTAATCCAACAAGAATTAAGAAATCAAATAAATTAAGAGAAGTCGTATGAAGAATTGTCCTCAAAAAAGGGATTGAGAAAGAAGCCACCACCATTATCATTCCTGACAACCAAGCCATGATTAAGAACTTATTTCCTAGAATATTAATTTTCCAAAGGGGTTTGGTAAAAGATTTAAGAGAAAAAGCGAAGAACAAAGAGTCGACAGAGAGAGCGACAAAGACAATTGTCCTAATCTCATCTAATGGTAAATCAAGTTTTATTAAAATGAAATACAACAATGTTATTATTGAACCTGTCGCTAAGCCAACAAATATTATCATTTTTTTAAGATTAGAGTTTAGAATTTCCTTTTCAGCTATAAAACGCCCTTCTCTTTTTTCATCCTTTTCCTTTGGTTCAAAAACAAAAGAAAAATTCATTAAACCCTCCTCAACAATATTTATCCATAAAATTTGAGAGGCCAATAAAGGTAATGGTAAACCAAAAGCTAACGCACCACCAATAACTAACACTTCGCTGGAACTAGTTGATAACAAATAAGCAACAATTTTTTTTAAATTACTAACAACTCTTCTCCCTTCTTCAATAGCGTAAACAATAACGGAAAAACTATTATTCAAGAGAATCATATCTGCTGATTCCTTGGCTACTTCTGTCCCCCCCTCAACAGCAATCCCAACATTGGCGTTTCTTAGAGCGGGAGCGTCATTAATACCATCCCCTGTCATTGCAATTATTTCACCAGAACCCTTTAAAATTTTAGATATTCTTAATTTTTGAGAAGGGCTCATTCTTGCAAAAACATTTACTTTTCCTAGTGCTACTTTTAACTCCTTATTGCTCATCTCATCAATATCTTTTCCTTCTAAAACTCTACCACCCTTTTTAATAATTCCTGCTTCCTCCGCTATTTTCTGTGCAGTTCCTTTGTTATCACCAGTCAACATGATCGTCCTGACTCCTAATTTTTCAGAAGTTTGTATCGCCTCTCTAACATCTTCCCTAATAGGGTCATCAAAAGCCAAAAGACCACAGAAAACTAAATCTTCTAAAGCATCCCCTTTAATTTTTTCTGCAGTAAATAATCTTGAGGCAATTGCAGTTAATCGCATTCCTTGTCTAGTTTTTTCTTCTAGGATGTTTTCAAAATACTCCATGTCATTCTTGGTCATCTTCACCTTTTTGTTTCCTTTTAATACAAATCTAGATTTATTTAAAAGGGTCCCGGGTCGACCAGAAATATAAATTTGTTTTTTACCCTTTCCATGTTCATTTAAAGAAGCCGAGTAACCATTGTCGGATGAAAATAATAACAAATCTAATCTTTTATTGCCCTCCTTTAGTTCATCTTGACTAATCCCTTGCTCTAATCCCGCCGAAATAATTGCTTTCTCTAAAGGACGACCATTTATTATCAATTCACTTTTTTCGTCTCTTTCAATAAAAGCATCAGAGGTAAGAATAGCCCTTTTTAAGACCTCTTTTTTTTCTTCCTCTGAATTACTAAGGGTTAGTATCTGAGATAATTTCATTTCGGCTTTTGTGATAGTCCCAGTTTTATCTGTTAAAATAACAGAGACATTCCCCATAGTTTCTGGTGCTAAAAGATTCTTAACCAAACCACCTTTTTTTAAAATCTCTTTCATACCAACTGCTAAAACGGAAGTCATAGCAATAGGAAGCCCTTGGGGAATAGCAGAAATAGCAACGGCAATTGAAACTAGCAACATATTTGAGTAACTTTCACCATGGTAAACACCAACTGCAAAAATAATTATAACTGAGGTTAAAATAACGACAAACAAAAATCTAACTAATTTATCTAGTTTTCTTTTCAAAGGAGTACTCATCTCAAAGTTCGACATATCCTCAGAAATTTCTCCCAACTGAGTGTTTTGTCCCGTCTCAACAACTACACCCTTACCATAACCATCAGAAACTAGAGTCCCCATCCACAGTAAATTAGTTTGATCTAATAAAGACGGATCAAGACCTCTTATTGGACCAGTATCTTTAGAAACTCCTATCCATTCACCTGTTAGAGTTGCTTCATTTATTAATAAATCCTTATTTTCAATTAACCTAATATCAGCAGGAACCGAAGAACCAGCTACTAATAAAACAATATCTCCTCTAACCAACTCCTCTACTGGAACAACCTTTTGTAGCCCCCCACGAACAACAGTGGCATACTTTTTCTGAGCAGTATTCAACTTCTCAAAAGCTTTATCAGCTTTATTTTCTTGTAATATGCCAACAACCAAATTAATAATAACAACAAGAAAAACAATAATAGCATCTAGAAATTGACCCAAAACAATGGCAATTATTCCAGCGATGATTAAAACAAAAGCCATTGGACTCTTTAGGTGATTAAATACTTTTTTAAGAAAAGTTATCTGTCTATCCTGATTTAACACATTCTTCCCATGGATCTTTTGTAATTGAAAAACCTCTGTCTCATCTAATCCTTTTTCTAAATCAGTTTTTAATTTTTTTTCTAACTCTTTTTTAGTAAGACTATACCAATTATTTTTTATTTTTGTTATCATTGAAATTATTATACTATAATTTTAAAAAAAATATGTTATATGAACAAATAAAGAATAGCCTCAAAGAGGCTATGAAAAACAGAGATACTTTAAAGATAACTACTTTACGTGGAATTTTAGCTGGTTTTACTAACGAACTTATCAACCAAAAAATGAAACCTCAGGATGAAGTAACAGATGAACTAGCTATGACAGTAATTAAGAGAGCAGTAAAACAAAGAAAAGACTCTATTGAACAATTTGAAAAAGGTGAACGAGAAGATCTAGTTAAAATTGAAAAATCAGAACTAGAAATTTTAGAAAAATACTTACCAATAATGATGAATAGGGAGGAAATACAGAAAATAGCAACAACCAGAAAAACCGAATTAGGAATTGAAGATAAATCTAAAATAGGTATTTTAATAGGAGCTGTTCTAAAAGATATAAAAACCGCCGGCGCTAGCGCCGACGGTGGTGAAGTTAAAAAAGTTATCGAAGAACTCTTTGATTAAAGTTTCCATTACACCCTGTTTTGGATAAAGGGAGCCCCTTTCTTTTCCCGTTACCATTTCCGTTTCCGTTGCCGTTAACCTTCACTGTGTTTGCTGTCTTCAAAAGAACCATTACTCTGCCATTTTTGTAATGATTCTTTTTCCTTTCATAACTTCTAACTAATTCCTTAAGTGTGTCAAAGTCTTCTCCTTTCAAAAAATGACGGTGTAACTCCAAATACTGTTCCTTGGTAAACTTCACCACCTCTGGGATTATTTTTTCGATCATGTCATGGCATTCTCCACACAAGAAAATGGTAGCCAAATTACCATTACCGTTTCCGAACCATCTTTTCGGAAAGACATGGTGTTTGGACAGCCATCTTGTTTTTAAACAACAAATTCGAGGGCATAATCCCATTCTAGAGCCGCGGCGTGTTTTTCCCAAAATAGTTCTCCTTTCAAAATCAAATTAAAAGTTAACAAAGAAGACACTTACAAAATACAACCTGAAATTTAGACTACCTCCAAACAAGAAAAAAAGCAACCTTAAAAGGTGCCGGTCACCTTTTATACAAAAAAGGTGGCTGACACTTTTTTCATCTTCCGACTTTCGACCCCGCACGAAAGCCAAGCAGTTGACTTTCTCCCTCAGCAAAAATTAAAAAGCCTTTCGGCTTTTAATTTTGTGCTGAGGGGCGGGCTCGGTCACAAGTTACTAATAATTTTATTCGTGCTTCGCACTCTAAAATTATAAGTACTTTCGACCCCGTCTCAGTGTTGCTCCCTACGATAGCAACATCTTCCGACTTTCGACCCCGCACGAAAGCCAAGCAGTTGGCTTTCTCCCTCAGCACAAAATAAAAATAGCCTTACGGCTATTTTATTTTGTGCTGAGGGGCGGGCTCGAACCGCCGACCCTTCGCTCTTCAGGCGAATGCTCTACCAACTGAGCTACCTCAGCATATCTTATTTTTAATATATTACTCTATTAACAACTTATTGAAAACCATCCTCATTCTTGCTCATGCTCTTCCTCCTATTTCCTATCTCGCTTCGCTCGATATAGGAAATTTTTTCTTTCAGAAAAATCGGATAAAAAACAAAGCAGTTTGTTTTTTATCCAACTGAGCTACCTCAGCATTATAATTTGATTTTCAAAAAACCACCTTTAATTATTTTGCCTTATACTGCACTTTAATATCAGCTGAACCTTGTCCCCGTCTTGATCAGGTATCTCAGCGTTTCTCTACTTCGATTATATTACCTTATTATCAATAATTTTCAATCAAGCTAGACAAAACTATCTTAAAAACCTAATTTTGGAAAAGAAGATTTTTATACATATCTATATAAGGCTGAACGAAATAATAAGCACCAAAAGAGGCCCCTATAATTATTACCCAATAAAAATACGGGCAATATTTCCAATAAATTGCTTACCCCTCCGCATCTTTCTTAGCATCTCTTGATTCTCTCTTGCAACTTCTAAGTTCTCCTTATTATAGAAAAAATTTGGGTTCTCCCTTATTATTCTTCTATCCTCTGGATCCATGGATTAATTTTATCACAAATATCTTTTAATAAAAACACTCACTTCGTTCGCTTGTGCTCTCGGCAGGAATCGGACACAAATCACTAAATATATTTCTTCGCTTCGCTCGAAATCTATTAAGTGTTCGCGACCCCGCCTCATTATTGTTCGCTATCGCTCACAATATATTCCGGCTTTCGATTCCTGACACGAGCCAAGCAGTTGGCTCGTTCCGAGAGCACAACCTCACTTCGTTCGCTTGTGCTCTCGGCAGGAATCGGACCTGCTTCTAGACGTTAGGAGTGTCTTGTTCTATCCATTGAACTACGAGAGCATTATGAGAAATTATTATTCCTGCCCTGTCGACGGGTAGCCGACAAAGCGACTATCCATTGCCAACCCTAGGCTGGTCAGCCTTGGACTGAAACTACGAGAGCAAATTTAGGAATTTAATCCTAAATTTTTATTTTTATAAACCTAGTAAATCAGAAATTCTAGCTTGATCAAAACCAACCACAATCTCTCCTCCTATTTCAATCACAGGTACACCCATTTGGCCACTTTTATCTACTAATTCTTGCCTCTTTTTTTCATCAATAGAAACATCAAATACTTCCACAGGAACATTATTTTCATCAAAAAAATCTTTGGCTAAATTACAATAACCACAAGTTGGAGTTGAATACATTTTTACTTTTTTCATCTTATTTTTTGTATTAATTTAATAATATGTTCATCTTACTATCTTTGTAAAAAATTTCCAAATATATTAGACAAACTTAATCTCTGTGCGGGATACGGAAATCGGTCAGCTTCGCTCGATATTTTGCACCTTTGAAAAAGGTACAAAATATCTGAGCTACCCGACTCGCGCTCGGGCTGTCCGCCTCCACTACGTTTCGGCGGGCTTCACCAGCCCTCGGTTCAATTTCTGTATTCCAGTACAAAAATATACTTCTCAAACGCTATCGCGTTTGTTTCGTTATTTTTGTGCGGGATACGGAAATCGAATCCGTGATTCAACCTTGGGAAGGTCGTGTTATACCACTTAACTAATCCCGCAAAAAACTCAAAATTTTTGTCCAAAAACTTTCTTTTGGTGAACTCTCTTGTATACCATTAACATCTCCAACAGAATTTATAATCACTGCTAATTGTTCCCCTTCTTTCACTACCCTAAATTTATCCCTAATTTCAGTTTCAATTCCTTTTTCAGTTTCTAGCATCTCTATTTCCGAAATCATAGAAGAACTCCTGTCTTGTAATTCATTATATTCTTCTTCTGAAGTTATTTTATTATTATAAGAAATTTCCCTGCTTTTATAAACACCCCAAACACCTTTTGCTGTCAACAACACTAATATTAGTAATACTATCAAAACAGGCCAAGAATAAACAACCCTTTTTATTTTATTTTTACTTTTTAAACGTGACATATTTTATTTAATTGAAAAAGACTAATTAAAAGTATAATATATAGAATATGTTATTTGATAAAAAAAGTAAAAAGTTTATTCAAATTTCTTGGATTGTCATAGGGATCTTAGTAGCTGTCAGTATGGTAGCTATGTATGTTCCTATGTGGCAATAAGTACAGTCGAGAGCCTATAAAGTTTTTAAATTCAAAGGTAAAAATTTGCTCTGCAAATTTTTCTTACTTTACAGACTTTCGACTTTATGGACCTTATAAACTTATCTTGCTGGTAGGCAAGACCTAATCATTCTTCATCATCTTCAAGAAAACATATTGAGTAAGATTAACCTTGCCAGAAGCCAACATTCTCTTCTTTCCTTTCTTTTGCTTTTCTCTCAACTTCATCTTACGAGTGATATCACCGCCATACAAATGCCCAGTCACATCTTTTTTAAGCGCTGATAATTTTTGAGAAGCAATAATTCTTCCCCCTGCTTTAGCCTGAATTTTTGTTACGAACATTTGTCTCGGTAAAATTTTAAATAATTTATCTACTACTTTTTCAGCTTCCTCTTGGACTCTTTTCTTGGCCACTATTTTCGAAAAAGCCGGTATAATTTCTTCCGCCACTAAAACATCTATCTTGATTACATCCGCTACACGATAATCTAACATTTCATAAGACAAAGAAGCATAACCAGACGAAGCACTCTTTAGATCATCAAAAAAATTCCTCATCAATTCCCTTAAAGGCATCTCAGCAGAAATGGACAACCTTCCATCACCAAAATCATCGGATTTCCCCATATTGACTTCGTGTTCATAAAATAATTGAACAATATTCCCTAAATATCTGCTTGGAGTCATTATATTTAATGATATCCATGGTTCTAAAACTTTCTCTTCTTCGCCGTGCTCAGGGAAAAAGACAGGTGAAAAAATCATCTTTTTTTCTCCTTTCTTAAAATGTACTTCATAGGAGATACTTGGATGGGTAACAATCAGTTCAATCCCAAATTCTCTTCTCAGTCTCTCTGTAATAATTTCTAAGTGAAGCATTCCCAGGAAACCACAACGAAAACCTCGCCCTAAAGCTCCTGATGATTCTTCCTCATGAGTAAAAGAAGAATCCGACAACTGTAATTTTCCCAGTGACAAGCGCAGTGTATTAAAGTCATCTGAATCCTCAGGATAAACCGAAGCCCACACCACTGACTTAGGTTTCTGATAGCCATTCAATACTGGCATAGTACTTTTAGCCAAAGTTACAGTATCACCCACCGAAGCCACTCCGGGTTTTTTAATTCCTGTCACAATATAACCAATTTCACCCATCCTTAATGATTCTTTGGGAATTTCGTCTGGAGAAAAAATACCAACTTCTAAAGAATTAAATTTTTCTTTTACAGCTCTAAATATTAATTGATTATTTTTTGAGATCTCTCCATCTAACACACGAATATAAACAATAATTCCACGATGAGTTGAATATTTAAAATCGAAAACCAAAGCCCTAAAGTCATTGGCATCTGTATATTCAGTAGTGGGGCCAGGTACCTTTTCTAAAATTCCATCCAATAATTCCCCAACACCTTTCCCTGTCTTGCCAGAAGTTTCGTAGATATCGTCAAAATTACAATTTAATAAAGCTGAAACCTCTTCCTTTACCTCTTCAACACGAGCTAAAGGCGAATCCACTTTAGATAACACAGGAATGATTGGAATTCCTAATTCCTTCGCCATATTTAAAGTTGTTAAAGTCTGAGCTTGTACCCCTTGAGTTGAATCAACTAATAAAATTGAACCCTCAACTGCTCGTAGGGCTCTAGATACTTCATAGGAAAAATCTATGTGACCTGGAGTATCAATCAAATTTAGAATATATCCTTTCCATTCCATTCTCACTGGTTGCATCTTTATCGTGATTCCCCTTTCTCTTTCAAGCTCCATAGTATCTAAAACCTGAGCTTTCATCTTTCTTTTTTCTACTGTATTGGTAATTTCAAGCATCCGATCAGCCAAAGTTGATTTCCCATGGTCAATATGAGCAATTATAGAAAAGTTTTTTATTTTTTTAATATCCTCATTATTCATAGCGGAATTTTAGCATATTCTAATAAAATTAACTAAGAAAAAAGTCAATTTTCTCCACAAAATTGACTTACCTCAAACCCTTGCTTTTTTTATAATTTGTTTTATAATGATGCGTATTATAGATAATTTTAATTAATAACCAATTATAAACATATTATGGAAAATACATATAAAAAGCAGACTTTAGGCAAATTTTACTTTAATTCTTCGTGGTATTCTCTACTTACGACCAGTTATTTGTTTTTGTTTGCATTCTTTGCTATTTTTTACCTAGATAACGTATTCCTAGCTATAGCCTTTGTTTTTAGAACTTTATTTGCTTCAACGACACTATTACCAATGTCTAGCGCTGTTTGGGGAGCTGTTTATGTCATTTCTTTGTTAATCCCCTTCACAGTTAGTATCTTTGCCATTTTTGCCCTACCTAAAGTATGGGGTAATACAAAATGGAAAAAAGATCAAAGTTTATTAATTACCATTGGTCTTACAATAGCAATCCTTGTAATAATGTTACTGGCTAGTGATCTTATACAAACAATCAGCAAATTAGACGTTTTGATTCCTTTTATAGGGTAATAAATAACTAAATATTCAAAACAACAAAAAAAGGGACGGCGAAGCCGTCCCTTTTTTTGTTGTTTATTATTCTCAATAACAATCTCTACGAAAAGATTCTCGTCCGTTTAATCTGATAGGCTAGAGCTGGATAACCAATTTTTTTACCAAGAGAATTTACTATACCCCTTATATAAGTTCCGCTAGAGCAAACAACCTTAAACTTTGAAATTAAAAATCTTTCTTCTTCTCTCCCAAGTAATAGCTCTCCCCACTTTTTGAGGATTTCTTCTTGCCTAAAATCTCCCTTAACTAAAGAGATTCTTTTAAAAATATCTATTTTTAAATTCTTTCCCTTAATCCAATAACTCTTAATAAAATCAGCTTCGTAAATCTCTATCTCGTGCTCAGGAAGCTTGCTCTCATCCAACTTACCAGCTTTAGCTAATTCAAAAAGAGGTTTACCATCTAAAGTTTTGGAAGAGAACGGAGGGTATTTTTGTGTTTGTTTACCTCTTATACTTTCTAGGAACCTTTCAATTTTATCCTTATGCCTTGAAAGATCATATTCGTTAAAAGATTCAGATCCTTTAGGAACTCCCAAAACATCGTAAGTGTCTGTTTCAAAACCAAACAATACCTCAAATTCGTACTCTTTATCTAACTCAATATACTTTTCTTTATTGTTACATTCATCTCCCACCAATATTAAAAGTTCACCCTCTGCCATGGGATCCAACCTACCTGCATAGGTCATCTTCACATTTTCATATTTAGAATTTTCTCTTGCTAAACGATCAAGACATTCCAAAGGAGTCTCACCTATTTTTTTATAGAGTTTCAACATAATTATCTCACTTAACCGAATAATTCTAATTTATTCTTAGCAACCTGTTGAACCTTCTTAATAACTGGTTCCATAACTTTATAAGGAGTCACCTCATCTGGATTAGTAACAAAAAAATCTCCTGCCAAATCTTTAATTCCAAAGCTATAAGCCTTTCTTAATTCCGTACTGATATGAACAACTGACATCCCAGCAGAAACAGCTTCTTTCATCTCCTCATCTCTAATTCCAGAACCACCGTGTAAAACAAGAGGTACTTTTATCTTCTCTTTAATTTCTTTGATTCTCTCTATATCTAAATTAGGATTATAAGAATTCTTTAACATTCCGTGGATATTTCCTACAGCTGGGGCTATATAATCAACGCCAGTTTCTTGGGTAAACATGGTAGCTTCATCAACAGTAGTTAATTGCTCTTTGTTAATAACCGCTTTTTCAGGCACTTCATCTAAGAGAGCCGAGTGCTCCCCGATTACTCCCAATTCACCTTCTAAAAGAATTCCTGGAAAATTTTCTCTAATATAAGAGACACTCTCTTTTGTCGCTTTAATATTTTCTTCAACAGTTAATCTAGAAAAGTCAATCACAATAGAATCAAAACCATCTTCCCCAGCTTCCTTAACACTTTCAAAAGAATGACAGTGATCAGCATTCACAAAAACAGGATAATTATTTTCTTCCCTCCAACTTTTAATAAAAACTACGGCTTGTCTAGAACCTATAAATTTCCTTTCACTTTCTGACAACCCAATAATCAAAGGGATATGTTCTCCCTTTTCTTGAGATAATTCTTGTCCAGCCAAAAGCACAGCTTTCAACATTTCAAAATTAGCAACATTAAAATGACCAATCGCTTGTTTATTTTGAGATGCTTTTGCAACTTCTTCTTTTAAATTCATAATGAGTTTACCCTGTTAAATATCTTTAAATTCTTTGCAATTTATTGATTTATTAATAAAATTTTTTTACATAGGTTGTTAAAACATTATATAGGTAAATGGCCGGAATTTAAAGTTAAAATTTGTTGGAACAAATTTTATTTAACAGGGTTAATTATAGCACTTTAAATTACAAAATAAAAAAAGAGGCAACCCTGCGGGTTGCCTCAACAAAAAAACTACAAAAATTAACACATGGACTCAGCCTTTTGATAAAAAACCGTGGCAGCCACCAAATCACCATCAACCAAGCACTGGTCACCTTTGATAAGTAACCTTTCCCTAAGTGTCGCCCCTCGGTAGGCCTTCATAGCAACAGTGATGTAGGCTCTCGTCAAATCAGGTTTTTTCATCTCTTTGTTAACCTCACCAAAAGCCAACTTTGCCTGATCAGGCATCCCTATCCGCAAATACCCTTCACCCAATAGTTCAAACTCACTTTTTGCCATATCTACTCCTCCTCATTTTTGTGAACCACCCAATCTGGACGATTCTTATTTATATTATGAACAAGCCTAATCAAACAGTAACACAAAAATAGTCATGTACCTACACCCTAGCAAAATTTAATAAACTTGTTTATTTTAGCCATTTTCGTTAAAATTAAGGAATTATATGAAGTAAGCATATAATTCCTACATTTGGATTATACAAAAATAAATATTGGCATAATTATTTTTGTAAATCCTCACTTGAAATTATGGAAAAAAACAAAAAGATTTCAACAGAATCATACAAAGGTACTCGGGATTTCTATCCTGAAGATTTAGCTGTGCAGAATTTTATTTTTGATAGAGCCAGACAAATATCCGAAAATTTTGGTTATGAGGAATACAACACTTCTGTCCTAGAACCAACAGAATTATATAAAGCTAAGTCAGGCGATGAAATAGTCAACGAACAAACTTATTCTTTTATAGACAAAGGTGATCGAGATGTCACTCTCAGACCAGAAATGACGCCTAGCATCGCCAGAATGGTAGCCAAAAAAAGAAGAGAGTTAACCTACCCTCTTCGTTGGTTTTCTATTCAAAACTTTTTCCGCTATGAGAGACCCCAAAAAGGGAGACTCAGAGAATTCTGGCAACTTAACGCCGATATCTTTGGGGTAGAAGGAATTGAAGCCGAAGTAGAAATAATTTCTTTAGGTTATGAAATTATGAAAGCTTTAGGCGCTCAAGATGAAGATTTTGTAATTAAAATTAACTATGCAGGAATTCTAAAAGAAACTTACCAAACAGAATTAAATTTAGATGAAAGTGAAGTAAAAAAAGCCTTAAGAATTATAGATTCAAAAAATAAAGTTTCAGAAGAAGAATATCGGCAAAAATATATCAATGACTTTGGAGAAGACAAAGGTAAGCAATTATTTGAAATAGAACAAAAAATAACAGAAAAGACCAAACAAAATGAGAAATTTCAAAAATGTGTTGAATTGGGTAAAAAATTAGAAAATAAGGGAATAAAAACCGAATTAGACCCTCTCTTAACCCGCGGCTTTGATTACTACACAGGCATCGTTTTTGAATTCTTTGATACTAATCCAGAAAATAAAAGGGCTTTATTTGGGGGCGGGCGTTATGACGATTTACTTGATTTATTCGACTCTGAAAAAATACCTGCTGTAGGATTTGGGATGGGAGATGTTACTATCAAAGATTTCTTAGAAGTAAGAAGTCTGTTACCTAAATACCAATCTAAAACCGAACTATATCTTTGCACTCTATCTCAAAAATACTCTGATAACGCAGACCAACTTGCTACGAGTTTAAGAAAACAAAATATAAACGTAACAGTTAATTATTCCGACAAAAAAATCGGCGACCAAATTTCTGTAGCAGACAAAAAGAAGATCCCTTATGTAATCTGTATAGGTGGAGACGAAGTCCAAAACAAACAGTATAAATTAAAGAATTTAAAAACAGGAGAAGAACAAGAAGTCACAGAAGAGAGTATTGCTGACGCTATAAAACAAATTACGGAATAATGAGAAAAATTACTTTTGACATTGAAACAAAAAATACCTTTGAGGATATCGGAGAAAACAATCCTTCTTTACTAGATATTTCTATAGTTTGTATTCACGATTCAGAAACAGACACCTACGACAGTTTTTTAGAAGATGATTTTGCTCGCCTTTGGCCAACTTTAGAAAAAGCCGATATGTTAATCGGCTACAATTCAGATCACTTTGATATTCCTCTTTTAAACAAACACTATCCTGGGGATTTATCTACCATTAAAAGTCTGGACATCCTAAAAGAAATTAAGGACAGCACGGGAAGGAGATTTAAATTAGACAATGTCGCTCAGGCAACCTTAGGAGAAGGTAAAAGTGGTAATGGTTTAGAAGCTATCACTTGGTGGAAAAATGGGGAAATCGAAAAGATTAGAAAATATTGTTTAGATGATGTTAGAGTTACCAAAAACATCTACGACTTTGCCCTAGCCAACGGCTATTTAAATTACAAAGATGGTGCTAAAATTAAAAAAATAGAATTAGATACTTCCAGTTGGGAAGACAAAGAAAAAAATTCAATTACCCACACTTTACCTTTTTAGCATTTAAATTATGCAAGAAAAATCAAACAATCTTTTAATACCCATTGCCATCATCATAGCTGGCGGTCTTATTTTTTGGGGAATAATGTCAAATCAAAAAAAACCCGAACAACCGTCAGATGCCTTGAATCCAGAATCCGAGACTCAAGAAATACAAACAACTTCTACTGATGCTGTTGGAGTACTGAAAACGGATTATATTTTAGGCAATCCTGATGCTGATTTGATTCTTATAACCTTTAGCGACTTTGAATGTTCATTCTGTAAAATCTTCCACCAAACTATGCACCAAATAATTGATGAATATGGTAAAGACGGACGAGTAGCTTGGGTTTTCAGACAGTTCCCTATCCACGGTGTCACCGCAGAAGAAAAAGCCGCCGCTACTAGATGTGCAGGACAGCTCGGTGGAAATAATAAGTTCTGGGAAATGTCAGACAAAATTTTTAAAACAGAATTCAGTCAAGAAAGAAGCTTCGTTACAGAACAACTAGCAGAACTCGCCCGAGCAATGGGTCTAGAAGAAAAAAATTTCCTTACTTGTCTAGATAACAAAAACACCATAGCCTCAGTCCAACAAGAATATCAAACAGGTGTGAATGCCGGAGTATTAGGAGAATCAGGCACCACAGGAGGAACACCTTATACAATCATTTTAACTAGAATGGGTAAAACTTATCCCATAAATGGCGCTCAACCATACAGCGTTGTTAAATCTATTATTGATATAATCCTTCAAGGTCAATAAGTAGTGATCCTCTTTTTCCTGCTCTCACAAAAACTCCATCTCCAAGGAGGTTTTTCTTATAAACGAAATACCCCTTCTCTCAAAACCTTAACCTCATCATCTTTTATTTCCACTAAAGTAGAAGAATTAGATTCCAATTCTCCACTATCCAAATAAAAATCAATTTTCTCGCCAAAATATTCCTTAGCTTCTTTGATATTTCTTGCATGTCTCATCCCCTCAGGGTTAGCACTCGGTGCTACCAACGGACCAGTTTCTCTTAACAATTCAATTAAATTCTCATCATCAGGAAAGCGAAAAGCCAAGGTCCCTCCTTCAGTATTTAAATATTTAAATTCTTGATTAGAAAAAGGCAAAATCACACTCACTTTCCCTGGCCAAACCTTTTTTAAGAAATCTCCAGCAAATTCACTAATTTTAACCCCAAATTTCTCCAGATCTTCCAGCGAACTTATCAAAACAATCAAGGGTTTCTTCGGATCCCTCCCCTTCACCTCATAAATTCTTGCCACTGCCTCCTGAGAAAAAGCACTCCCAACCAATCCATAAATAGTATCGGTTGGCATCACTCCAATCCCCTCTTTTTTTAAAATTTCTATTATTTTTGTTTCCATAATTACTCTTACTTTTGGCTTCCTCCCCCCATCACTTCCCTCAATTTACAAAACTCACAATCCTTATCATCACACTTTTTATCCCAGAACGACAAATTCAAAATCTCCTGCGAAATATTTTTAATCAACTCCTCTAAAGCTATCACCTCCTCAGACTCAATTTCAAATAATTCTTTCTGATGTTTACCATTTTCATTCGGCTCAATAAAATCAATCTCGCCCATCACCATATTATATTGTCCTTTGTTATATCTATCCAAAAGCAACTTATAAAAAACCAACTGCCTTTTATAATCTCCATTAGAATCTTTAGTTTTCCCCTCCAAATTATTTCTAGAACGAATTTTACCCGTCTTATAATCCACCACCTTTACTTTCCCATCTTCCAACAGCTCAACTTTATCCAAATTACCGGACAAAGACACTTCCTGCCCTCCTACTAATTCCAACAATATCCCTTTTATATTAAACTCATTCAAAATTTCTTTCTTCCAACCTTTATGATACTCAGTGTAATAACTAGCCAAAGCTTCTTCCCCTTTAGCTTGAGCTTCTTGCTTTTCGCTTTCTATCAAAAACCCCTTATCAATATTTTTCTTAAAAATATCTAGCAACATCTTCTGGCTAATCTTTTTACCTTGCCGGACATTCTCAAAAAATTCCTCCATGGTCCCGTGCACCACGTTACCGTAGGCCATATTTTTATTATAGGCCATGGGAATTTTAATCAAACTTTTGAAAAAATAAGACCAAGGACATTGTAAATAATTATTCAACGCAGTTGCATTCAATCCTCTTTGCAAAAACAATTTGTTTAAATATTCTTTATTTTTAAGACCAGCGTTCTCTCTTTTGGCCGAATTCCCAGACACATCAAAACGCTTAATAAAATCAACCTCCAAATCATTAACATCAACTTCCTTAATAAATTTCTCATCAATCTCAGCCAAAAACTGTGAAGGCATTTGATCTCTTCCATCAATTTTCTTTCTCGCATAGGTAATCACAACTTCTTTCCTAGCTCTCGTTAAAGCCACAAAAAACAACCTTCTTTCATCAGCATTATCCTGTTCAATACCATTAATTGGCAACCTAAACTTATTTCTTAAAACATTATTCCCCCAGTGCTTATCCACTGCATTTACTATATAAACAACATCAAACTCCAAACCTTTAGCACTATGAGCTGTCATCAACCTCACCCCCTCAAACAAATCATTACTCTTTGTCTTAATAGACAACTTATAATTCTCCAACAACTCCAAATACTTCACAAAGTCAGACAATTTTAAATTGGCTTTCTCCTGCACAAATTTCTTAGCTTCATCAAATAACTTATTTATCTTATGCAACTTATCAGCCGAATCTTCTGACCTCAATACATAGTCAAAATAACCAGATTGGTAAATAATTTCTTCTAAACAAGTCACCAAGTCTTTATTCATGGCTGTTTTTTTCCATCCTTCTATTTTTTTGTATAAACCAACCAATTTTTCAACATCAACCACTCCTGCTTCCTCTAAAATCTTTTCCGAGCTAAGACAGTCAAATAAACCAATTTTGTTTTTTTGACTAAAAGATACAAACTTATAAATATCCAAACTATCAATACCCAAAAAATCCACAAACAACATCTCCCCCAACAAAGCGTTATCACCCAAACCATTCACCGCTTTAATTAACAAAACAATTTTTAAAATATCAACATCAGCTAAAATATCTTGTTTAGATTCAATCACAAAAGGCACCCTAGCTTTCTCCATAGCTTTAGTTATTTCAAACACCTCATTATTATTTCTATAAAAAACAGCTATTTCATTCATCTTCGTTCCAGACTCTATTTTCTTCTGAATATCCTCTACCAAAAACCTCATTTCAAATTCTTTTTCAGAAAAAGGGTACACCAAAATTTCCACTCCAGAACCGCCAATCATAGCCTTTAGTTCTGAAACACCGAAAAACCCACCGGGTTCTTCTGTATTACCCATCAAACTATGGGCACTATCCAAAATCTTCTGAGTAGAACGATAATTCTCCAGCAAATTAACCATCAATACATCTTCATACTTTTCCTTAAAAAACATAAAATTTTTCAAGGAAGCCCCCTGAAAACGATAGATCGCTTGCTTTTCATCTCCCACAATAAATAGATTCGGTCGCTCAAAAAAATTCGTCAATAATTCCAAAATCTTGTTTTGAGAATTATTCGTGTCTTGGTGCTCATCCACTAAAATATATTGATACTTTTCCTGTAGAGTCAGTAAAAAATCAGAATTATTTTCCATGGCCGCAATGGTTTCTAAAATCACATCATCATAATCATACAACTTCCCTGTTCTCATTCTTTTTTCATATTCTTCATAAAAAACTGCTACCTCCTTATTCTTCTCTAAATCTTTTTCCTCCTTTTTGTATTTCCCCTTCATCTGTCCTTTCCATTTTCCCTTAGCGTGATACAGATCTTCAATCTGAGAAAATTCTCTTTCTTGCTTCGTCAAAATCTGATTTAATTTTTCTACTGAAATAGCTTCTCGTTTCAATTCACTAATCACAGAGGGCAAACTATTTATATAGTAAGAAGCATCCCCCCAAGGTCTCAACTTTTTAAAATCACCCTGCTCAATAATTTCTTCAATTATTTGTAATTGTTCTACTGGAGAAATTAATTTAGCTCCAGATATCTTCTCAAATTCTTCACCATATTCATTCACCAAAGCTTCACAAAAACTATGAAAGGTAAAAATATTAGCCCGATAGGCTTGAGATCCAATAATTTCAGCTAACCTCTTCCTCATAGAAAACACCCCTGCATTAGTAAAAGTTAAAGCTAAAATATTTTCTGGTTCAGTATCAGTCTGCTTCAAAATATTAGCAATTCGCAAACTCAAAATCTGAGTTTTACCAGTTCCAGGCCCAGCCACAACCATAACAGTCCCTTCCACCGCATCCACCGCCTTTTTTTGATTAGAATTTAACCGCTCATATTCAGCTTCGAATTTCTTTATAGCCATATTTCTCTCTATTATACCACCCCCTTCCCTTTATTCCACCCAAAACACTTAAAAACGTGTGGGGGTTGAATCTGTGGAGGTCCAACTTCCACAGATTTTAACTCCTTCCACTTAGAAACCCAGTCTCCAAATAATCTACCGTACTCCAAATACGGTAAAAAATTCAACGCCCCCAATTTCGGCGCTTCAAGCGCCGAATTTACTAAAAGGCCAAGCCTCTCAGTAAACTGAAGATAACTCAAAAATCAAAAAAAGTAGGTGCTAAACACCTACTAAAACCTATATATATTCAAAAACCTTCAGTATCCTACCTAAACAAAGTCCTCAAAGCACTCAATAATACTCTTATATTCAAAAATCCATTATAAATAGGAACGGTTTCCTTCTTCAAGCCCAAAAGCCCAAAAACAGCTGTCTGAGCTGACCTAACAGCATATTCAACAGTAAAAACGACATCTTTTGGTATTTCACAATATTGACCTAAAAAGGCCAAATTAGCATAGCCCACAGGAATTACCAAAGGTCTATCCCCCGCTCGTCTAGGCAAGAAATGACTCGTTACATAGGGCGTCATACAAGGAATACAGATCGCACTCTTTAATATTTCTTCTAAATACTCCTCAAAACCAAGATGGTAAATTAACTCCGTTAAAATTTCTTCCCCAGTGCATTCTGTCATTTTTTTCTTCACAAAATTTCCCTCCTTATCTGGAGATAAGCCCATCCCCCAACACAAATTTATTTCTTTTGGTTGATTAATAAAATAAGGTTTGTAGGTCAACACAATAGACATAAACCAATTTGAATCAACCAAGTTAAGCCCTCCGTAGGTCGTCACTTTTTTATTAATAAATTTTCCAATTAATTCAAAAAATATTGAATCTCTAAAAGTTATAGTAAAAGAAGTCCATTTAGATTTATTCACATCAGAATTGAAAACAGATGGCTTCCCAAACTCTGGTCTATTCTTTGAAATATTTTCCCAAAAAGTCCAAGCTGGACTTTTGTCCTTATCATAATTTAAAATCGGTACTCTAGTCATAGAACCAAAACTAGAATTAGTCACGATAGAACCTAATGTAACAAAAACATAATCATCCTCCTCTACCAAAACTCTACCAACCATCTCTCCTTTTTTGAAATAAATTTTACTTACTTTCTCTTCGCCTTTATCAGAATCAAAATCTAAATTAACAACCTCCGTCCCTAACACAAATTCAACTCCGTGTTCCTCCAACCAATCAACAATGGGCAAGACCAAAAACTCATATTGATTGTATGGGGCAATTTCTATTCCCTCTACAGTATCAATATTTGGAAAACTTTGAATAAATCTAATAAAATATCTTCTGAATTCAATCAAACTATGCCAAGGTTGAAAAGCAAACACTGTACAAAACTCATACCAAAAATTAGACTTAAAAAAAGCTGGAGTAAAATGATCCTGAATTTCTAAATCATTTAGAGAAGATTCTCTTTTTAACAATAAACTAAAAATTTTAAATCTATCCTTAAGTTTTAATCCTAGAGGTCTAGCATCAATTGCCTTCCCATTTTTTAACAATCTTGATTTAGAATAAGATCTATTCTTTTGATTGAAATCAACAAATTCCTCTCTAATAGTTTTCCCAGGCATAGTCAAAGAAGGAATTTGAGACATTAAATCAAAGACACAGGTAAAGGCCTTCTCCTCAAACATCCTAACCCCTCGCATCACATATCCATCACCCGATGATAGATCCTGAGAATCAAGACTCCCTCCTATTTTCTTAGATTGCTCAAAAATCTTTATATTTTCACCCCTAAAATCCCCGTCATTAATTAAATAAACAGCCGCCGCCAAAGACGAAATACCACCCCCCACCAAATACGCTTTTGAATTGTTTTTTTCTGATAATGCCATAATCTAATGTTCAATCTCTACCTGTAGGTCCCTTAAATTATAACAATAATACGAAAACCAAGCCAATTTGCGTCGCAAAAAAATATGTTATAATTTTATTATATAAATAATTAATAAAATCCTATGAATCTTGAGTCACAACCAAATAGTGAGGGAAAAGAAGTCTTGAACAAGGAAGAGGAAAATAAACAAGTTAAGATGGAAACTCCCAGTTCTCTACTAGAAAGTGCTATCAAAAATATTGAACAAACTGGAGAAAACGATTCTTCAACAGAAATTCTCAAACAAACATTCCAAGACACTCTAAAGACTCTAGAAAGTGATGGAGAAACAACTAAAGAAGAACAAGAACTTAACATCTTCATTGCCTACCAAGGTTTGAAAGAAGTAGAACAATATGTAGACGAAGAAGATAGATCAAAACTTGATGAAATAAAAAACTCCCTAACGCAAAAAATTCAGGAGTCATCTGGTATTGATTTAGAAGGAGAAGAGATAGGTGAAATGGAAGACCTAGATGAGAAATTAAAAGAATCAAAAAAAATCCTAGAAAAGTTTGCCACCGAAGGAACTCCTAATTCCCCAGAAGAAACTTCTGCTCAACAAGAAGAATTTGAAAAATATTTTAGTTTAAAACAAGAAATCAGTAAAAGACAACAAGAAGTTTTAGGAAAACAAGAAAGTTTTTATAAACAATACGCTGAAAAAGTATCCGGATTTTTTGAAGGAATAGGCGCAAAGGTAGACAATTGGACGCTTGGAAATAAGTTAACTAATTTTATAGGAGAACACAAACTAGCTAGTAAAACTATGAAAACGGCTACTGCAGGCCTTCTAGCCTTTGGAGCTTTGGGAGCAATAGATTTATTTAATCCTGACACCAGCGAGGCAGCCGAAACAAATGATCAAGAAAAAAACGATTTTGTGACCATGATGAAAGCCCGTGGGATGAGCGAAGAAGATGCACAAAAGGTTTACGAATCGCAAATGGCTAAGATTAATAGTTTTAACCAAGAGAATGTTGGAAACACCATAGAAGATTCAATTATTAAAGGTGAAATTGAACTTAAGATAGGTAATGAAAAAAATATTCACGTTAATGAAAGAAGCCAGGAACAGGGGGAACTAGACTTTGTCAAAGGAGCAAGAACAAATTCTGTGGAATACGGTTATTATTATTCAAATGGAAATTGGTCCGCCGCTTCTAATACAATCGAAGGTAATGCTATTGACGTCGATAAAAATTTTTTGAACAAGTCTCTAGAAAAACTAAAACAAGTCAATGATTCTCAAGGGGAAAGTACAAAAGAAATCTATCATTATCACATACACCCCGCTAGCGTTGCTCTCTTCGAAAAATTTGGGGAAATCGGCGAAATTCGACCAGTGCCACCAAGCCTTGCCGATATAGATTTTTATGCCAAACAAGAAAATGCTCTAGAAAAAGATGGCGTCGAATTTAAAGGAAAGGTGGCAGATTTAACGGGAGTCTGGACAATAAACTCCGTCGACCTAGAAAAAATGGGTCAAATCTTTTTAGAAAAAGTAAGAGCGGGGGAAGCCAGTAACCGTGACGACCTTTACGCCCCTATTATCAATAAGTATATTTTTGGAAAAGAATTTAAACTAGAAAATATTGATGAGTTTACAAAGGAAATGAAAACATTAGGAATAGACTTAGAATACAAAGCCACAGAGAAAGATGCTCTAAATGATAGGAAAAAAGGCCTAAAAAACTTAACTGAAGAATACCTCAAAACCAACGATTTGAATAAAGATAAACTCCCCCCTAACCTCTCATCATACTTTAAAAAAATCCTTGGATAATTTAAATAAAAACTATGGAAAAAATATTAAATGAACTACCACAAAATATAAAAGAAAAAATAATTGAAATTGGTGAACAGGATCAAGAATTATACTCAATTATACTGAATAAACTCATCAGACTTAAAATAACAGCGGGTACCGGAAACTTAAAAATTTGGGAAAAAATTCAAGAGGAAGAAGAAAACCTTCTAGAAATTTTATTGGGAGAATTAAACAAACAAGAAAAAATAGAAAAAATAAGGGAGGAACTTAAAAATCAAAATCCCTCAAACGATTAATCTTTTCATTTTGTCTTATTTTTTCATGAGCTTTCGCTTCAATTTGACGAATTCTTTCTCTAGTCACCCCAAATTCTTTACCGACTTCTTCCAAAGTACAATAGACTCCATCCCCAATTCCATTACGCATTTCTAAAATCTTTTTTTCTTTAAAAGTTAAGTCGTTTAAAACATCTCTAATCTGATCAGCTAAAATTCTTTTAGACACTTTTTGCTCAGGAGAATCAATTTTATCATCAGGTGTAAAATCCTCTAGGGTTGATTTACCATCACCGTCTTCCCCTCCTATAGGGTTCTCTAATGAAACAATCTTTCTATCTATCCTTAAAATATTGTGAACTTTATCCACAGTTAAATCCATCTCCACAGCAATTTCTTCTGGTAAAGGCTTCCTGCCTAACTCCTGTGATAATCTTCTAACTGTTTGTTTATATTTAGCAATTGTCTCAACCATATGAACTGGAATTCTAATTGTTCTAGACTGATCAGCTAGAGCACGAGTGATAGCCTGTCTAATCCACCAAGTTGCATAAGTAGAAAACTTAAATCCTTTAGTCCAATCAAATTTTTCTACCGCCTTAAACAAACCTAAACTTCCCTCTTGAATTAAATCTAACAAAGTTAAATCAGAACTTCTCCCCATATATTTCTTAGCAATAGAAACTACCAAACGCAAATTGGCACGAGCTAATAAATTCTTAGCCTCTTCATCACCTGCTTCAATTCTTTGTGCTAAAGATTTCTCTTGAGCCTGAGTTAAGAGCTCATATCGTCCAATTTCCTTTAAATACATTTGAATAGAATCTCCAGAACCACGATCATATTTTTCTGGTTTTCTCAAAAGATCTTCAGACTCTGCATCTAAAATACCTTTATTTTCTAAAACATCAATCCCCATTTTATCAAAATTTTCATAGACTTCCTCAAGGAAAAACAAATCATTCTCCACATATGGAAACTCTTTAAGAATATTATCAAAAGTCACAAAACCCATTTCTTTTCCTTTCTTCATAAGACTGTCTATCTTTTCTTTTTTCTCAGCGTCTTTCTTCGTTATTTTCTTAACTTTCTTTACAACCGTTTTTTTAACTGATTTCGCTTTCTTTGTTAAAACCTTTTTTGGTTTTTTTATTGAAACTTTCTTCTTTACAGCAACTTTCTTTACAGGTTTTTTTAGTACCTTTTTTTTTACTGTCTTTTTCTTCATTTCTTTTTTAATTTTCTTTGGCATAATAATTTTGTTTAGTTAGTTATTTAAATTTATTTCTTTGTTTTGATAATTTGTCATAATCTTTCAAATACTTTAAAGCCTCTTCCTTGTCTCCTGCCTTTTCAGCCTTTTTTTGTTCTACAATTACGTCTTTTATCTTTTCATCTATTAATTCAATTTTTAAATTATTAAATAACTCTCTAATCTTTTTGTCTGTATTTTCAAAATCACCGTATAAAATTTCTACCTCAAAAGTAATCTCATCTTTTATCTTCTCACTTAAATTTTCAATTTTTTCAAAAACTTCGTCTCCTATAATATCTTTAATTTCTTTCCTAAAATCCTCAAGATTTAAAATAGGTTTTTCTGAATTTTTCTGCCACCAATATATCCCTGATATTTGCCTTAAAATAATTTGTCTCCTATTTTTTTTACCCTCTGAGGATAATTTTTTACCCAGACTTTGTTTTACATAAGGGGTTGCTAATCTTAAAAAGTCCTCTTTATTAATTTTGTTCAATTCAACCCAAATTACCTTAGCTGTAACTCCCAATTTCTCAGCTATATCTTCCACAAAATTAGCCTTCTCTATTTCACTTTCAATCAATACCACAAAAGGTAACACTTTCTCTTGCACTGCCTGACCTAACTTACGTTTGTCACTAATTTCACTTATTAATTTATCTAAATAAAAATCAACAATATGTTTGGCTTCTTTTAATGCTTTCTGCCAACCTTCCCTATCTCTTAAAATAAAGTCAGCAGGATCTTGGCCCTCAGGAATATTCATCAACCGAACTTCCATGGCTTCTATCAAAGCCAATCTTGTGGCTTTACTGGCTGAAATAAAACCAGCGTTATCACCATCAAAAGCCACTACAATTCTATTTGATAGACGTTTTAAAAGATTTAAGTGCCCTTGACTTAATGCGGTTCCAGAACTGGCGACAGTATTATCATAGCCAGCTTGATGACATATTAGAAGATCCATTTGACCTTCAACCAAAATTGAAAAATTTTTTTTTCTGATAGCTAGCTTGGCAAAATTATAACCATACAAAATATTTGATTTACTAAATAAAATGGTCTCAGGACTATTCAAATATTTCGCAGTAATCACTCCCTCTTTTTCATCTTTTCCAAAAAACCTACCTGAAAAAGCTACTGGGCGATTTGAATTGTCAAATAGCGGAAAAATTATTCTATTTCTAAATCTATCATAAAACCTATCCCCCTTTTCACTTCTTTTAACTAAACCAGCCTTTTCCATCTCTATATCACTATATTTTTTTTGCTTCAAAAAAAGATACAGACCCTGCCAACCTTCTTCTGCAAAACCTAATCTAAATTTCTTAATAATCTGATCCGTTATACCGCGTTTCTTTAGATATTCTAAGGCTTCCCTATTTCTCTCTAAATTATTTTCGAAGTAAACTGTAGCTTCCTCCAAAGCACTATAAATTCTTCTACTCTCATCAACTTTTTTTGGGTCTTCTTTTTCTAAACTAACCCCAGCTTTTTCCGCCAAAATATTAAGAGCCCCTTTGAAATCAACACCTTCATATTTTTCTATGAACGAAAAGATATCTCCTCCTTCACCACAACCGAAACATTTATAAGTTCCCCTTGTTGGTGACAGAAAAAAAGAAGGTGTTTTTTCATTGTGAAAAGGACAACATGCTTTCAAATTTAAACCAGCTTTTTCTAATTTGATGTAGGATCCAACCACATCAACTATATTCAACCGATCTTTTATTTTTTCAACGTTATCCACAGTAAATATTTGGTACTAAATACTTCTCATAAAATAATCTTTATTTTATAATATACGCTATTTGGTGCTAGCTCCTTTCAATTTCCTCCTCTGGTTCATCTATCTCCTCTATCATTTTCCATTTTTCGCTACCCTCAAAACCAGAACCGGCTGGTACCAATCTACCTATAATAATATTCTCTTTCAGACCAACTAAATCATCCACGGCTCCCCCAATTGAAGCATTAATCAGCATTTTAGTAGTATTTTGGAAAGAAACAGAAGAAAGGAAACTTTCTCTTGTTAGAGACGTTTCAGTAATACCTAAAACTAATGAGATTCCTTTGGCCTCTTCTAACCCTGCTTCTCTAGCTTTTACATTTTCTCGATTTAACTCAGTATCTTCAACAATACTACCAACAGCAAGGGAGGTTCCACCAGATGATTTGATTTTTTTACGAGACATCATCTGCTTTATAATCACTTCAATATGTTTTCGTGAAGTAGATGCGCCTTGTAATTCATAAATTTTAATTGTTTCTCTAATTATGTACTCCTGAGCTTTCTCTTTCCCGGCATACCTAAATAACTCTGCTATATCTGCTGAACCGTCTGTCAAAATATCACCTTTTTTAACACGGTCTCCAATTTTTACCAATAGGGTCCTGTTATATGGGATAGCATAGGAAACCTGCTGTTTACCTTTAGCCGTAGCTGAACGGCTATCAATATCAGGCATAATAATTAATTTTCTCTCTTTACTATCTTCATCAAAATCAGTCACTATTCCATTAATTTTACTAACAGTAGCTAAAGACTTAGGAATTCTCCTCTCAAAAATTTCCTCAACCCTTGGTAACCCTTGTGTAATGTCACCACCAACAGAAGCTGTTCCCCCTGTGTGGAAGGTTCTCATGGTCAACTGAGTACCAGGTTCACCAATGGCCTGAGCAGCGATAGTTCCGACAGCTTCACCTAAATCAACCAACTCATTGGTTCCAAAATCTGTTCCATAACATTTTTGACAAATACCACGGAAAGTTCCACAGGTCATCGGTGATCTAACATCAACTGATTCAATTCCTAATCCCTCAATTGTTTTAGCGTCATCTTCAGTAACTAAATGGCCTTTCTTAAACAAAACTTTTCCTTCTTTATCTTCGATTTTTTTAGCTAGGACTCTTCCTCTAATATTTTTAGCCAAAGATATTTCTATACCAGATAATTGTTCTTTTTTGAGGTTAATATAATTATTTGTTCCACAATCATCTTCGATGATAACCACATCCTGAGCCACATCAAATAATTTTCTAGTCAAATAACCTGCTTTTGACGTATTCAAAGCCGTATCTGCCAAACCTTTTCGTGAACCATGGGTAGTAGTAAAGTACTCGATAGGAGTTAACCCTTCTTTCAAACAAGAAATAACTGGGGTTTCAATTGTCTCACCAGCCGTATTTTGAATTAGACCTCTCATCCCAGCCATCTGAGTAAATTGGCCCAAAGAACCTCTGGCACCAGAAATCCACATATTATAAGCAGAACCATGTTTATCTAACGTCTCTGGAATAAGACTTTCTAACTCATCCTTAGCTGCGTGCCACAATTCTATATTCTTCCTTCTCCTTTCATCTTGAGTTAAGAGACCATCATTATATTGGGACCAAACGATATTTGATTTCTCTTTAGTTCTATCAACGATCTCATACTTACTCTTAGGAATAGTCACGTTATCAATTCCCCAAGTAATCCCTGATTTCGTAGCATATTTAAATCCAAAGTCTTTTATTTTACCAAGTACTGGAGCAATATTTTTCATTCCATACATCTTAATCAGATTATTTGTTATCTGTGAAATTTCTTTTTTACCAACTTTATCATTTATGTAAGGATAATCTTTCGGTAAAATACTATTGAAAAGTAATCTCCCGGCAGTTGTTTCAAAAACTTCACCTTTAAATTCGGCATACCTAGGACTATCAGACGGCAAAACTTTAATTAGAGTCCCATAATCAATTACTCCAAAATCACAAGCTGTAATAGCTTCATTTACACTTGAAAAAAACTTATTTTCTCTTTTATCCCCTTCAACCACTTTAGTCATCCAGTAACAACCTAAAGCCATATCCATTTTAGGATCAACAATTGGACTACCAGTACCAGGTTTTAAAATATTTTTATCAGCCGCCATAATTTCCCTTGCCTCTGCCTGAGCTTTATTTGTCAAAGGAACATGAACAGCCATCATATCACCATCGAAGTCAGCGTTGAAAGCAGAACAAACTAATGGGTGAACTTGAATAGCCATTCCTTCTATTAGAAGAGGACGAAAAGCCTGAATACCCAGACGGTGCAAAGTCGGAGCTCTATTCAATAAAACATATTTATCTTTAATAACATCTTCCAAGATAGCCCATACTTCGGGACTGCCCTCTTCAATCAATCTACCTGCCCATTTTATATTATGAGCTAATTCATCTTTCAATATTCTAGAAATAACGAAAGGTCTAAACAATTCAAGTGCCATGAATTTAGGTAAGCCACACTCATCTAAATTTAAGTCAGGACCAACAACAATAACTGATCGCCCTGAGTAATCAACTCTTTTTCCAAGAAGGTTTTGTCTAAACAAGCCCTGTTTCCCTTTCAAGTTATCTGACAAAGATTTAAGAGGTCTTCTTTGAGCTTGGCTCATAACCGACGATGAACCAGTGTATTTAATAGAGTTATCTATCAAAGAGTCCACTGCCTCCTGTAAAATTCTTTTTTCGTTTCTTAAAATAACGTCGGGTGCATTAATTTCTTGCAACTTCTTAAGACGATTATTCCTATTAATTACCCTTCTATATAAATCATTTACATCTGAAGTTGCGTGTCTTCCTCCCCCCAAAACAACCATAGGACGAAGAGCTGGAGGAATAACAGGAACACGAGTAAGAAACATCCATTCCGGTCTTGTCTTAGATCTAATCAAAGATTCAATTAATTCTAAACGTTTATTTACTTTTTCTGTCTTTATGGATCCAGCCTTGACCAAACCATTCTCTAATTCTTCTTTTAACTTTTCAAGATCTATTTGTTTACAAATGTTATAAATGGCTTCCGCACCGATTTTAGCTTCAAACATCGCTCCATACTTCAATGAATACTTATTATAGGTAATTTCATCAAAAACTACCCCTAATTGGATATTTTCGATATCTCTTTTGACATTTAAAACTAACTCTTTAATTCTTTCTTTGTCTCCTTTGCTTTGTAAATTTTTTACCTTAGCCTTATATTCTGTTTCAACCTCACTTAAAATTCTTTTTTTCTCATCTTCATTTATACTAACAACAATATAACCAGCAAAATAAATTACTTTTCTTAAATCAGCCGCTGGAATATCTAAAACTAAACCAATACGAGATGGGATCGATTTTAAAAACCAAATATGAGAAACTGGTACTGCTAACTCAATATGCCCCATTCTCTCCCTACGAACAATAGACCTCGTTATCTCAACCCCACATTTTTCACAAGTAATACCTTTATATCTTATCCCCTTATATTTTCCACAATAACATTCATAATCTTTATCAGGACCAAAAACCTTCTCATCAAATAATCCATCCTTTTCACTCCTTTGGGTTCTGTAATTAATAGTTTCTGGTTTTTTAATCTCCCCGTGTGACCACTCTAAAATTTTTTCAGGTGAAGCCAACTTTAAAGTTATTAAATTAAAATCCGTTGAATAGGAATCTTTATTATTTATTTCTTTATTATTTACTGCCATAATATTTTAGTTGCTTAGCTTTTATATGAACTTTTTTAACTAATTAAACCTTTTATTTAACTGTATCGACTTTAGACTTCTTAAGGTCTATATCTAAAGCTAAACCACGGAGATTATTTAATAATACATTAAAAGAAGCTGGGATATTCGGTTCAGGAATCTTCTTATCTTTTACAATAGCATCGAATGCTGCTGATCGACCAATAATATCATCTGATTTTATCGTCAAAACTTCCCTTAAAATATGAGCTGTCCCGTGACCCAACAACGCCCAAACTTCCATCTCCCCAAATCTCTGACCTCCCTTCTGAGCTTTTCCACCTAATGGTTGTTGATTAATAAGAGAATAAGGCCCAACTGATCTCATATGCATTTTATCTTCAATCATATGGTGAAGCTTAAGAATATACATATAACCAACGGCAATATTTTGATCAAAAGGTTCTCCTGTTAATCCATCATAAAGTGTCATTGTTCCGTTTCTTTCAAAGCCAGCTTTTTCAAGTTCATCTTTTATTTCTTCTTCTGTTGCTCCAGCAAAAGGAGGAACAATCGCCTGATAATTTAAATTATGTGCTGCCATACCAAGATGTAGTTCTAAAATTTGTCCGAGGTTCATACGAGAAGGCACACCTAATGGGGTTAAAATAATATCAATCGGCGTTCCATCTTTCATATATGGCATATCTTCTTGTGGAAGAATTTTTGAGATAACTCCTTTATTTCCATGTCGTCCTGATAATTTGTCACCCACGGAAACGTTCCTCAAATGGGCCACCTCTACATAAATTCTCTTTATGACACCAGGTTCATTTATTTCTCCTTTATCTCTAGAAAAAACCTTAACGCTCTTAACAAATCCTCGTTTACCCCCCTTAACTCTCAAAGATGTGTCTTTAACATCCTGTGCCTTTTCTCCAAAAATAGATTTAAGAAGTCTTTCTTCTGGGGTTAACTGTGTTTCTCCTTTTGGTGTAATCTTGCCAATCAAAATGTCACCTTGATTTACCTGAGACCCGATTCTAATTATCCCATCTTCATCTAAATTTTTTAATTTAGCCTCACCAACATTTGGAATATCGTGAGTTGTTATTTCTTCACCCAACTTAGTATCTCGCACATCCTCTACAAACTCTTCAATATAAATAGAAGTAAACTTATCTTTCTTTACCAACCTATCAGAAATGATGATGGCATCCTCGTAATTAGCACCATACCAAGACATGAAAGCCACCAAAATATTTTGTCCAAGTGCTATCTGACCATTATCGGTAGAAGAAATATCTGCCAAAATATCTCCTTTCTTTACTTTTTGGTTTAAATCAACAATAGGACGATTACTCAAAGACGAAAAATTATTTGTTCTCACAAAATTGACCAACTTATATTCATCCTCTTTTCCATCTTTCTTTTTTATTTTTATTGTCTTTGCATCAACAAAGGAAACTTCCCCTCCTTCTTTAGCTATAATAAGCCGGCCGGAATCTCTAGCTGCTTTCTCTTCAATCCCTGTAGCGACTAAAGGTGCGTCTGGAACAATACAAGGAACTGACTGTTTCTGCATGTTTGATCCCATCAAAGCTCTGTTGGCATCATCATGGTTAAGAAAAGGAATCATAGATGTGGCGACTGAAAAAGCCTGTTTAGTTGAAATATCCATAAAAGCAACATTCTGCCTTTCCACAATACCTAGTTTTCCACCAATTCTAACTTCCACTATTTTTTCCTGGATAACATTATTATCATCTAAATTAATAGTAGCATCTGCAATATTAAACATTTCCTCGTCGGCAGCATTCAAATACTCAATTTCCCCTGTCACCTTACCGTCCTTCACTCTAGAATAGGGTGTTTCAATCATCCCAAATTCATTTACTTTAGCATAGTTAGCTAAATGCAAAATTAATCCGATATTTTGACCTTCTGGTGTTTGAATCGGACAAATTCTTCCATAGTGAGATGGGTGTACGTCTCTAACTTCAATTCCAGCTCTTTCCCTCACTAAACCACCAGGACCTAAAGCAGAGACAGTTCTAAGATGCTCTAATTCTGCTAAGACATTATCTTGCAACATAAACTGAGAAAGTTGGTTAGTCGCAAAAAATTCTTTAATCCTTGCTTGTAATGGCCGTGGGTTGATTAATTGCATTGGTAAAGTCACATCTACACCAATAATAGACATCCTGTCCTGAATATTTCTTTTTACTTGATACATCCCTACTCTAAATTTTTGCTGAACCATTTCACCAAAATATCTCAACCTTCTTGATCCTAAATGATCAATATCATCTTCTGTTGCGCCAGGAGTTCTGTTTAATTCTACAATATGTTCAATGGCTGTTACCAAGTCTTCAACAGAAATAGTTTTTCTCTCTAGTTCTTTTTTATCTAAAGATTTATCAAATCTTTTATTAAAATAAAATCTCCCAACCTTATGTAAGTCATATTTCTCTTCACTCAATACTCCGTCTACGAATACTTTAGAGTGGCTAGCCGTGGTTAATTCTCCATCCCTTAACCTTCTATGAATTTCTACATATGATGAATCAGTGTCCTTAGCTGGATCACTTTCTATTGATTTCTGAATGATTTCTTTAGCTTCCTTATCTTTAAAAAGAGAAACAATATCAGAACCTGTTGGAGCAACGACTCTCAACAAAGAACTAATTAAAAATTTTCTTTTTCTATCTATCTTAACGTAGATAAGACCATCTGGTTCTGAATCAATCTCTATCCAGGCCCCTCTATAAGGAACTATCTTAACACCAAAATATCTACCTCCTTTTAATTCTTGAACTGTAAAAAACATACCAAAAGATCTAGATAATTGCGGAACCACTACTCTTTCAACACCGTTTATAATAAAAGTCCCATGATCTGTCATCATAGGAAAATCAGTTAAAAAGATTTCTTGTTCTTTTTCTATTTTTAAGATTTTATTAGTTAACTTTACGTTAGCCTTGATAGTTGCTTGATAGGACTGTTTATTTTCTTTGGCATAAAACTCATCGTAATCAGGTTTTTTAAATTCAAAATCAATGAATTCCATTTTGAATTTTTTTCCAGAATAGTCTTCAATAGGTGTAAATTCTTTTAGAACTTCCTCAATTCCTCCATCCACAAATTTTTGGTATGAAACTAGTTGTGGTTCTACTAGGTTAGGAAGATCTATTAAAGGTTTCTTAAATTTATTAAAATACTTCTTCTCTCTCGCCTTTTTAGATGTATCCATAAAAAAATTAATTTTAAATTAATATATAACTAGAAACTGGAAGTCAAAAATCTTTTATAAACTATACCTCTATGTGTTTCTTAAACTGACGATAAACAAATCCTATATAATATATAATATAAGATTTCACTATTTGATTTAATATAAACAAAAACAATACCAACAAAAAACGCTATACCGTATTTTGAAGGTAAATATTTAAATTAATTTGTAATTAAAACTCTAATCCGTAACTCAATAGGTCTCATAAACTACTAGCAAGTAGTCTACTTTATTTTACTTATAATGTCAATTATTATCTATTTCTGAACTTTGTTATCAATTTCCTCTGTTTCCAATTTTTCTTCAACTATTTCTTCCTCAATAATAGTATCTTCTCCAACAACTGGTTCCTCAACAATTATATCTTTTTTTAGCTCTTCTGTTTCCTTCTGAGGTTCATTTATAGCAACATCTTCCTTATTTACTTCCTCCTTCTTTTCAATATCCTCTGGGACGTCTTTTTTGATAGGTGTTTTCCTAGGCAAAACATTTATTTTTTTACCATCAATAACTTTTTCATTTACTAAGATATTATGAACTGTGTCGGAAATTTGAGCTCCATTTTCAATCCAATATTTAACCCTCTCTCCTTTAACTTGTCTAACATCTGTTCTAGCATCATAAAAACCAAGATTTTCAATAAACTTTCCACTCTTAGGACCTTGACTGACTTCAGTCAAAACAACCCTGTAAGAGGGATCGTGCTTTCTGCCAACTCTTTGTAATCTAATTTTTAACATAACAAGTATACTATCAAAAACTATCGCCAAAATCAACTATTAGTTAAACTAATTAAACAAATCCTATAAAAATTTCTTCTAATTATTTCCTCCAACTTTAGGCCTCATTAAAGGGAAAAGGGTACCCTCTCTTCCAGAAACTCCTGCTAACAACCAAAATAGTCGTTCCCCAAAACCAAAACCGCAAGTGGGGGGCATACCATATTCCAACATTTCTACAAATTCATCATCGGACATCATAGCTTCTTCATCCCCTTTCCTTAGTAATTCTTGTTGCTTATCAAATCTCTCTTTTTGATCAATCGGGTCATTTAATTCTGAATATCCTCTCCCTATTTCTGAACCAGCTATGATTGGTTGAAACATTTCCACCACGTTTTGATTATCTACTTTTGATTTTGCCAAAGGAGCAATTAATTTTGGGTGATTAATTAAAAAAGCAGGGCCAGCAATATTTTTACGGCAATATTTCCAAAGAGTATCTATCAACCTCTCCTTATTTTCTCCACCAGAATATTTAACCCCCAAATCATTCAACTTATTTTTAATCTCTTCGTCAGAAGCTAACCAAATATCAATGTTTGTTTGTTTTTGAATTTCTTGAGAGTAATCAATTTCAACCCATTCATCTGCTAAATCAAATTCATAACCCCCTACTTTAAATTTAGTAGTTCCAAAAACGTCTTGAGCTATCTTACGATACATTTCTTTCGCTAATTCCATCCCTTTTTTATAATCAGCAAAAGCCCAATAAAATTCCAAATTAGTAAATTCCTGTAAATGCTCCGCGCTGGTGCCCTCATTTCTAAATACTTTTCCTATTTCAAAAATTTTTTCAAAACCAGCAGCTATCAATCTCTTTTGCCATAACTCTCCCACAGAGATTCTTAAATATAAATCAATATCAAAATCATTATGATGAGTTTTAAAAGGTCTAGCTTCTGCACCTCCTGTAGTTAATTCTAAAACTGGAGTTTCTACTTCAACAAAACCTTTCTCTTCAAAAAATTTTCTGACTACTTTCCAAAAGTTGGCTTTTTTAAAAAACAAAGCTTTAATTTCTGGATTCATTAAAATATCCAAATATCTTTTTCTATATCTCTCCTCTATATCTTTAATCCCATGCCATTTTTCAGGAAGAGGTCTTAAACTCTTAGTTAACATTTCCCAAGCAGACACAGCAACAGTTTGCTGACCCCTCTTTGTTACAAAAAGATTTCCTTCAACTAAAATAAAATCACCAATATCAACTGTTTCTATAAAAAGTTCAAAATTATCTTCTACAATTTTTACTTGCCCGTCCGTATGATTAGGGTCTTTTTTAATTAAACACTGTATCTTTCCAGTACCATCCAATAAATCAAAAAAATTTAATACCCCTTGGGAACGAAGCGACATCACTCTCCCTACAATTCTTACTTTTCTACCCTCTTCAAAATTTTCAGAAACTTCTCCCAATGAAGAATCAAAATCAACCCGAGCAGGATAGGGATTAACACCTACTTCCATTAATTTTTTCTTCTTTTCTAGTCTTGTTTGTCTAATTTCATCTAGAGATGCCATAGTTTATTTAACACTGATTATTTTATACTCTTGTATTCCCTTAGGCGATTTAAAAGAAAAAGATTCTCCATCTTTTTTCCCTAGCATAGCTTGCACTAAGGGTGAGTTTACAGAAATTTTATTTTTTTCCATGTCAACTTCTTGAGTTCCAACAATATAAAATTCTTTTGTGTCTTTCTCGCCATTTTTTTGCACAACTACAGTTGCCCCGGCGCTAACGGCATCAAACTTGCTTTGCTTAACAATGACGGCATTTTTCAAAATAGCTTCTAACTCCGTAATTCTTTTTTCTACACTAGCTTGGTCTTCTCGCGCTTGATGATATTCAGCATTCTCGCTCAAATCTCCTAATGATGTCGCTTCCCTTAAATTATCTGCTAATTCCTTCCTTCGACCAGTCTGTAACCAATCAAGTTCTTCCAAAAGCTCTTTGTATTTCTCCTTTGTTAAATATTCTTTATCATTTCCCATATTTTTTTCTTTAGGCGAACATTTTTGATGTTTTAGCCTTGACCCTCTACTTCCAGTAGATTAGGATTTATTTACATCATATCTCCCTATTCTAATATATTGAGACCAAAAAAACAAACAAGAAAATAATCACGAAACAAATTTCTTTTCAAAAAACTTGCACAGTCCGAGCGAAGAAAACACAAGGGAAGTCATTTTGGTAAGTGCTCGGACCAAACCAAAAGCCTGTGGGCTTACCAAAATGACTTCCCTTGTGTTTTCTTAAGTTAAAAATTTCACCACTCAAATTTTTTTCTTAAATCTGTTTATTAATCTAAAGGCAAGAGATACTCTGGAGTATTCACTTTCATCCATTCCAACAACTGCCTCATTACATACAAACCACCAATTTGATTTTCTACAGGACCTTCTTCCATTATAACCGTAAAAGCAAATCGAGGATTAACCGATGGGAAAAAACCAGTTATCCAAGAATTAACTTTTTCCTTTTTTACCCCAATCTCAGCTGTCCCTGTCTTAGCTGAAACTTCAACGAAAGGTAAAAAAAGACCAGCCCCAGTTCCATTCGTAACAGCCTGCCGCATCCCCTCCCTCGCCACTTGAAAATAGTCATCGCTAATAGCAATTAATTCATAATTTTTATTATTTATATCTTTTTTAACAATAGTTGGCTTAAATAATTTACCCCCATTGGCAATAGCACCTATAGCCCTAACCGCTTGCAAAGGGGTCACTAAAAAACCATATTGCCCAATGGAAGTATGATAAGTATCTCCAATTCTCCAATCCTCTCCATCAAACATCTTAACTTTCCATTCAGGATTAGGCACAACACCTCTTTCCTCTAAGAATCCCTCTACCCCAGTTTCTTCACTAAAACCAAACAATTTAATATATTTATTGATATTCTCAATTCCTAATCCAATTTGATCCTCAAAACCTCCTCCAACTGCATAAAAGTAAACATCTGAAGAAACAGCAATAGCGTCTCTCATATCAACCCAACCATGTGCTTTCCAATCGTTAAAAACAGATTTTTTGTCTGGAAAGTAAGGGTTAGGAATAGAAATAGAACCTGTACTTAATATTTTTTTACTAGGACTAATGATACCTTCATTTAAAGCAGCAACAGCCAAAAAAGGTTTGACAATGGAACCTGGAGTATATAAACCCATAGTTGCCCTATTTAAAAAGGGATTATCCTCTGCCATAGTATATTTTGCAATTTCTTTCCCATCTTTACTATTAGACATAATCTCAAGATCATACTCTGGGTAGCTCACCATTGATAAAATTTCTCCATTATTTACATCGATCAATACTCCTGCCCCTCCACCGAAGCCAACTTCATCAGACAGATCTGCAATAAAATCATAAAACGCTTCTTGAATCCTAACATCTATGGAAAGAAAAATACTATCTCCTTTTTCTGGTAATTGAATGATAGATTCTGATTTTGTTTCTAAAAGAGCATTCTTCTCAATAATTTTCAAACCGCTCTTACCACTTAATTTTTCATTAAAAAACTTTTCTACACCACTTTTACCAATATACTCATTCTGATAATAATTTCCACTATTATCTTTCAAAGGATAACTCATATAACCTAGAATATGAGATAATCCCTTATAGGGATAATATTCCCTTTTAAAAAAACCTTGACTTTCATCTTGGAAAGAAGAATTACGAATAAGTTCTATCCCATTTCTATCAAAAATAATTCCTCTTTCGGCAAAAATTATGGAATGTTGTAAATGATTATTTTCACTTCTAGCCAAAAAATCAGCGCCCCTTCCTAATTGGAGACTCCCGATTCGGTACAAATAAGCAAATAAAATCAAAACAAAAAAAACCAATACTAAGATAACAATTCTTTTGGAGATAGATTTCTCTATTCTCCCCTCAAATTGATCCTCATCAAATTTAGGTAAATTTTTTGAGTCAAGGAAAATATTATCTGGGGTTATTTCCCCACTGGTCTTTCTTGGTTTCCCAAATAATTTCGTTTTTTTTCTAAAAATCACAATTAGTTTCTGACTCTCAATTGTCGGTTAAACAATTCCGACAATAAAAAGAAAAATAATAATAGAATAAATACAACTGGCAAGTTATAAAACAATTCCCTAGGAGTAGAATAAATCAAATCAAGAAACAACCCAAAAATCAAACCCTCATAAAAGAATTTAAATACAAAAAAAGATACGGTAATAAAAAAAACAGACAACCACCAAGGGAAAATAAAAATACTTACCAGTAAAAAAATACTAGCTATTATTCTTGAAGAATTTGAACCCATCTTAATTCAAAAATATTCATTGGGATTCTAAAGAGAAGCGTTTGTAAAGGATCTTCTGGAGTAGTTAAAATGCTCTCTATTGTACCCAAAATTAATAAATCCATTGCTGGTAAAACGACCACGTCACCTTCCGTAAAAATCATATCTCTAGGAAATTTTACTTCAAAATTACCACCACCCTTACCTCTGGCCACACCAATTGTTTTATCAAAACCAACAGCGACATCCAAAAGTTCATCAGGAAAAGAAAATAGACGAACCTTAGAAGTCTTTAAATAAACATCTTCAAGTTCACCTATAACAACATTGTTATTAACAATAACCTTATCACCCTTTTTGATACCGTAACCCTCTCCTACATCTAAAATTAAAGAGTCATATGGTGATAAGTTTGGTTTAGCCAAAACATTTGCCAAAATAAATTTTTGATTTTCTTCTTTCCTGCCTAACAAAGTCTTTAACTCATTATTTTCTCTCAACAAAATCTGAGATAATAAAAGTTTAGAATTTATTAAATTTAATTCCTTCTTTAATTCATTATTTTCTTTAGACAGGTTCTCCTTGGACTTAATTAAATCACCTATGTTTGAGATAATCTCAACAGAATAATTTTTTAAACTCCATAAAGGACGGCCGACATACTGTAATGGCTCTACTAAAAAAAATAAACCCCCAAAGTAAAAAAAAGTTATTAACAACAAAACAAAACCAAAAAAAATCAGTTTTCTTTTACTTCCTCTATTTTTGTTATTCTTTGAGAGGTATACCATCTTCATCTTGAATAAGAACTTCCCCGTAACCATTTAAGTCTTCCAGTACAATACCTGTTCCTCTCGCCACAGAAGTTAACGGGTCGTCAGCAACATAAACAGGGACTTTTGCTACTTCATTTAATAAAACATCCAACTGCTTTATCATTGCCCCTCCGCCAGTAAGAATAATCCCCCTATTCAATATATCAGAGATAATTTCTGGAGGAGTTATTTCTAAAACTTCTTTAACAGAATCTAACAATAAAACAAGTGACTGAGAAATAGCTTTCCTAATGTGAGTATCACTTATTTTCACTTCTCTCGGTAGGCCAGTCACCAAATCTCTACCGCGCATTGTCGCCTCCAGGGGTTCATCTAAAGGTAAAACGGACCCAATATCAATTTTTAACCGTTCGGCTGTTTTTTCACCAATCAAAATTTTAAATTTATTCCTAACATACTGAATAATATCATCGTTAAACCTATCCCCAGCTACCCGCAAATTCTTTGAATTAACAATTCCTCCTAATGAAATAACCGCTATGTCAGTGGTACCACCACCAATATCAATAATAACACTCCCAATTGCATCCTTAATTGGTAAACGATTTCCAATAGCAGCCACCATCGGCTCTTCAATAAGATGAACTTCTCTTGCTCCAGAATTTTTTACAGCATCACGTACAGCCCTTGTTTCCACATTTGTAATACCAGAAGGAACTCCCACCAAAACTCTCGGACCAAACATCTTTTTTGAATTATTTTGTGATTTATTGATAAGATAAGCAATCATTTCTTCTGTTATTTCAAAATCAGAAATCACCCCATCAACCAACGGCCTAATTGCAGTTATGTGCGAAGGTGTTCTCCCAATCATTTTTTGAGCTTGACTACCAACTGCGACAACACGACCAGTCTTTTCATTCAAGGCCACCACGGTTGGTTCATTTAAAACAATTCCTCTCCCACGGACATAGACCAAAGTATTAGCTGTACCTAAATCTATTCCAATGTCATTGGATAATAAATTGTTAAACTTCTTTTTAAAATAACCAGGGTTTTTTATTTTTTTCATCTTAAAACTTTATTTTATTAACTCATCAATATCAATAATTTTCGTCTCTTCTTCTTTTCTCTTTTTTAACTCTACACCACCATCTTTTAAACTTTTTTCACTCACAACTACTCTATAAGGAATTCCTATTAAATCAGCATCCGCAAACTTTTTCCCCGCCTTAATATCTCTATCATCATATAAAACTTCTTTTCCAGCTTCTTTTAATTTCTTATAAATCTCATCAGCTTTTTCATTCTGTCCTAAACTCAACAAATGAATTTGGAAAGGCGCGATTGCTTCTGGCCAGATAATTCCCTTTTCATCAGAAAGTACCTCAACTACAGTACCCATAACCCTTCCAATTCCAATTCCATAACAACCCATCAAAACATCCTTCCTTTCTCCTTGTTTGTCCTTATACTCCAACTCAAATGGTTTGGAAAACTTAGTCTTCAAATCAAAAATATTCCCTACTTCGACAGACTTCTCTTCCCTTAAATCGCTACCGCCACATTCAGGACAAACCTTCTGTTCATCAATAATCTCCTTATTTATAGCCACCCCGCATTTTTTACAAATATAAATAACATCTTCCCCGGTATCTGAAATAGTTTGAAACTCATGAGAAAACTTTGAGAAAGTTCCCCCTGAAGCAAAAGTTAAATGCGTTAATTCCCCTAGTCCAACTTTCTCAAAAATATCTAAATAAACTTTTTTAGCTCTTTCATAAAATTCTTCAAAATCTTCTTTATCAGGATGGAAAGAGTATAGATCTTTCATCAAAAATTCTCGTCCCCTCAAAATTCCAGACTTAGCTCTAACTTCCATTCTAAACTTATTTTGAAAATGGTAGACAGAAAAAGGTAAATCACGGTAAGAAGAAATAAATGGTTTTACTAGAGGTACTACTATTTCTTCATGAGTCGGACCAAGAGCAGTTTCTCTTTCAAGAGAATCCGTCACTTTATAGAGAACATCTAAAGTATTCCACCTCCCTGTCTTTTCCCAATTTTCCTTAGGGTGTAAAGACGCCATCAAAAGTTCCTGACTACCTAAAGTATTCATCGCTGTCCTTACAATCCCTTCGATCTTTTTAAGAACAAGAAAACCCAGAGGTAAAAAAGAATAAACCCCGGCCATCTCTTTATTTATGTAGCCAGCCTGAATAAGTAATTTAGCATTTTTTGCTACTTCATCTTTAGGGGTCTCTTTTCTTGTTTTCGTAAATAAATTAGTTTGTCGCATTACTCTAATGATAACCTATTCTATAGATTTGGTCAAAATCATTGAGAAATAACACAACAATAAAAAACCTGAAGGCAAAAAACCACAAATATAAAAAAATAGCATTTTTAACTAAAAGAACTTTAGAATATCACTAAAAGTGACAGCCAACATTAAAAGTAACAGTGCAGCAAAGCCTGCCAAATTGAGCCAATTCGCTGTTTTTGGTTTTAAAGGTGAACCTTTGACGGATTCAATCAAAACAAATAAAATCCTCCCCCCATCTAAAGCAGGGATAGGTATTAAATTAATCACAGCCAAATTTATAGAAATCAAAGCAATAAAACTAAGTAAGTAGACAAAACCGAAATTAAAAGCATCCCCCACCATGGAGACAATCCCAACAGGACCAGATACCTGAGATAAGTCAGCAGTCCCGGTGACTAAGCCGGATACAAAGTAAAACAAACCAACAGCTGTAGCAATGGTAAGCGAAGAAGTTGTCTTCAAACCTTCCCAACCTGCACGCAAAATACCAAACTTAACAGTCCCTATCATCCCAAAAGATACGCCGATGGCAGGCTTTCCATCAACTATACCTTCCTTGGGAATAAGGCTAGCAAGAGCAGTTTCATTACCCCTTTTATAAAAAATCTCTATTTCACGATCCCCATGAGAAGCAATAAATTCCTCTACCACTCCTGTACCGCTAAAATTTTGAATCGAATCTGAACCACCTTTAGTATCTAAATACAAAATAACATCACCAGTTTCCAACCCCGCTTCTCCAGCAGGAGAAGATGGTAAAACATCAACTAAAATAAGCCTTGAATCCTCTATTATCTCACCTTCGAATTCGTTGACTGAAACTGGCAAACCCGACATAAAACCAATCGAAATAAATAACCAAGCCAACAAAAAATTAAAGGAAACGCCTGCCAAAAGCACAATAGCTTGAGCCCATTTCGGTCGACTAGTAAATCTTCTTTTATAATTTTTAGGCTTTTGACCTTCTTTTCCTCCTTGCCCGACTTGTCCGTCAATCTCTGATTGATTAGGTACTGGAAGTTTAGGGTCGTCATATTCCTCTCCTAAAATTTTTACAAAACCACCAATAGGAATAAGCCCAACCGAATACTTAGTTTCTCCTTTTTTAAAACTAAAAATCCTCGGCGGAAAACCAATCGCAAACTCTTCCACTAACATCCCTGTTTTTTTAGCAAAAATAAAATGGCCCAATTCATGGACAAAAATAAGAATCCCCAATACTATTATAAAAATTAAAATTGACATAAATTATTTAAACCAAAGAAGTTAAAAAGGTTTTTGGTAAGCCCGCAAGCCTTTTTGGAAAAATCGCTCTGTGATTTTTCTTTCGTTCATTTTGAATTTAAAATTTATAATTTATAATTCAAAATCTTTGATTTTGATTACCCCTTTATCTCCTTCTCTTTCTTCTCAAATAAACTTAATAATACACCCCCCGAGTCATCTACAATCTTCTGCATATCATCTTTTAACTTAAACTTGTCATCCTGACTAATCTCGCCTTCTTTTTCCTTTGCCTGAATATCACTCCAAGTCTCGTCCCTTTCTCCTCTCAAAGAGATTTTTGCTTGCTCTAATTTATCTTTCGCGATTTTCACAAAATCCTGTCTTCTCTCACTGGTTAATTCTGGAAAAGACAATCTAATCCCTTTGTCATCAACTGCCACAGAAACACCCAAATCAGATCCTACCACAGCTTTTTCAATTGCCTTAACCTGAGATGCGTCCCAAGGCTTAATACGAATTGTTTTAGCATCTTCTGTGGTTATACTAGCTACTTGATCAATCGGTGTCAAGACACCATAACTTTCTACCCTAACTTTATCGAGAATTGCAGTTGAAGCTAAACCAGTTCTAATATTAGAAAATTCTTTTCTTAACCAACTTTCGATATCTAAAGTTTTAGTTTTTAAATTTTTTAAAAAATGATCCATAAAATTTTTTTTATTTATTCATAATTAGTAAATTTTCAATTTCTTTCAAAACGACCTCCCTTTTTTCAGCAGAAATACCCACTAAATTAAACAATCTTTCTCCTCCTTGTTGAAGCTCCCGACATAACACAATATTTTTTTTTAAAAATAATTTTTTGTCATGACTACTCAAAGATTCCAAACAAGTCAAAGGATACAATTTTGCATTATCTATAAATTCATTTAAACTCCCACCGTCAGGATAATTCCACCCCATTAACCTCAAACCAGGGGAACATTCAGCATACTGAATAGCATTGCTAGTAAATTTAGTATTAGTTATAAGCCAAAAACTTTTCTTTAAATCTTTGTTTACATTTTGCCAAAACTCACTTTTAGCGACATCATCAAATCTTTCTTTCACGTAGAGGATAACTTTCAAATCCGACTTCATCCCTTGTCTATTATGAAATTTAACCTCAGCCATTAAAAAATCTTTATCATTCTGAGCAATAACATCAATTTCATGAGATACACACAGACCCTTTATAGTCTGTCTTAATTTCACCTTATACCCCATAGCTTTAAACATTGCACCAACAAAATCTTCAAAAGAAAACCCTTCCGGACCTAAATCCATAACAGCTTTTCGAGTTGAATATTTAACAGCAATTGAAGTTTCTTCTATCTCATTTAATATCCTAAAAGCCTCGCGATAAATTTCCGCCGTAGTCATCTCATCAGTCAACTTTTCTTGAATAATGCTGACAATCTCAGCAATTACCTTTGAATTTGTCCCTGCCCTTCTCAAAGAACTTTCTAGTTTCTTACTATCAAATACTTCTCTTTCACCACTCGCTTTAACAATATAAACTTGTTTATCTTTGTTCATTCGTTAATTATAACAAAAATTAAACCACTACTCCACCACCTAAACAAACTTCTCCATCATAAACCACAATAGACTGACCTTTCGCCACATTCTGAAATTCCACAAATTCAACTAAAATCTCACCTTTTTCTTCCACTAATTTACAATCTTGCAAAACCTGTCTATATCTTATTCTTGCTTGATATTTTTTACCTAAATTTGGTCTCTCTCCTGAAATCCAATTAACCTCCTCTATACTAACCCGTGAATGACGGACGGCTACTGATTTTTCTAACAAATTATTTTGAAATCTCTTGTTTGAAACAATCAAAACATTTTTTTCTAAATCCTTAGCAATAACATAATAAGGTTCATCGTTTACACCTTTTTTTGTAATCAAAAAACCATGCCTCTGTCCAATCGTATAATAAAAAATACCGTCATGTTGACCAATAGCTTCACCCTTTTCATCTAAGATATCTCCTTTTCTTGACGGAATAAATCTCTCTAAAAATTCTTTCATATCTACTTTACCAACGAAACATAAACCTTGACTATCTTTCTTCTGGGCTGTTAGCAAATTAAAATTTCTTGCCAATTTTCTAACCTTTGTTTTTTCATATTCACCAACAGGAAACAAGCAACGTTTTAACTGTTCCTGTGTTAATGTCCATAAAAAATAAGACTGGTCCTTACCCTTATCTACCCCCGCCAACAATTCCCACTTAGTCCTCGAAGGGCTAAGTGATAAATCGCTTAGCCCTTCGAGGACTAAGTTTTTTAGGCGAACATAATGTCCAGTTGCAATATAATCAGCTCCATTTTTTAAAGCAAAATCGAGGAAAGCCCCAAACTTTATTTTTCTATTACACATCACATCAGGATTAGGAGTTCTCCCTTTTTTATACTCACTCACCATATAATCAAAAACATCTCTCTTATATTCCTTTTCTAAATCTAAATCTAAAAAATCAACACCTAAAGTTGCACAAACTCTCATAGCATCTAAACGATCTTCTTTCCACTGACACTCCACAAAATCAGGTTGCCAAACCTTAATAAAAACACCCGTCACAGCGTAACCTTGTTTCTTTAGAAGGGCCATGGTTGTTGAAGAATCAACTCCTCCAGATGCCCCTACAAATACCTTTTTGTTTTTACCATTCATAGCCTATAACCTTAATGGAAATATCCTGTCTTGTAAACCTTAATTAGCGGAAGGAACCTTACCATGCCAACGATAGTCATTTTCAAACTCTGGAAAACCCTTCCCTGGGGTAGTATGAGCAATGATAACCGTTGGTTTATTCTCCTCAAAAGGCAAATTTATAACTTTTTTAGCTGTTTCTACTGCCCCAATAATCTGTTCAAAATTATGCCCGTCTATTTCCAAAACTTGCCAATTGAACGCTTCCAACTTATCACGTAGAGGTTCCAAAGGTATTATTTTCTCAGTCGGTCCACTAATCTGGATATTATTCCTATCAATAATCACAATCAAGTTAGCCAACTTTTCCTTACCGGCTAACATCAAAGCTTCCCAAACTTGTCCTTCTTGCATTTCACCATCTGACATTAAACAATAAAAAAACTTATTTACTTTTTTAGAATCTAAACCAGGAAAGGTATTAATACGGTCTGCTAAGACCATTCCAACAGCTTGTGAGAGTCCAGAACCCAAAGGACCAGAACTAGTTTCAATCCCTTTTAACCATTCTCTATGAGGATGTCCCTGCAGAGGGGAACCAAATTTTCTCAGTTCCTGTAATTCTGTTTTCGAAAAATAACCAGCCTCAGCCATAACAGCATAGAGAGCTGGACAAACATGGCCATGAGAAAGAATTAATCTATCCCTTTCGGCCCAATCTGGGTTTTGAGGGTCTTGTTTTAAAATATTTAAATATAAGGAAACTAAAATTTCAACCATACTCAAAGGGCCTGCCGTATGACCCGAACCAGCTTGAATAAGCATCTTAATTATTTCTTCCCTAATAACTTTAGCAGACTTTTCTAAGTCTTCAACTTTATTCTTAATTTCCATGTTTAATATCCTTCAACTCTTTAATTACTTTCACTATTTCCTCTGCATCGTTGTTAGCAAAAATAGCTGAACCAACAACTAAACGGCTTGCTCCTGCCTTCGCTAAATCCTTCCCATTTTTTAAATTGACACCTCCATCAACAGATATTAAAACATTCGGGTTGTCTTCATGAAAAACTTTTACCTTTTTTAACACTCCTTTATTAAACTTTTCTCCTTGATGTCCTACTCTATCAATTGCCATAAACTGAAAAAAATCAGCATCCCTGATAAATTGATCTAAACCCGATAGCATTGTATTTAAGTTACAAGAGAACCCAAATTGAGTTGTCTGAACGTTTAAATCTTTAAAAAATTCACCAATCGGTTGAGTTATAAAACTTTCTACATGTAAAACTATTCTTTTCACTCCTATTTTTTGCAAACCAAGAACAACGACATTAGGGTCCTTAACGAATAAATCAATTTCAAAATCAAAATCATCGCTAAAAGCCAACAACTGCTCAATAAACTCTCCATCAGAATATGGCCATGTTCTGGTTGGAACAAAAACCCCGTCACAAATATCTATCTGTACGATTGGTTTTCCCTTTTCATCCAAAGCCAAAAAAACATCTTTCAAAAGAGACAATTTTCTCTCCAATTCGTTGAAATCTTTTGGTAAAATAGCAGGTATTATTTCCATATTTTTGTTAAAGTTTATCTATTTTTTCGAGACGCCGAAAATGGCGAGGTTCACCAGAAAATCCAGTCTCTAACCAAATTTTAACCGCCTCTTTTGCTTCTTCAAAAGTAATAAATCTCGCCCCTAAAGATAAAACATTGGCATCATTATGTTCGCGGGAAAGTTTTATAATATTAAGATTGTGAAAATAATAAACAACAGCCCTAACATTTTTGAAGCGATTAGCTACGATTGCTTCACCTTGACCTGAACCTCCAATGATAATAGCCTTCACATCACTATTCTTTGATACCTCCTCGGCCACAGGAGCAATAAAATCAGGATAGTCATCTTCAGAGTAATAGGCCAGAGGGCCTTTGTCTTCAATAGAGTAACCCAACTCACTAAGATAAGTAGTCAACTCTTTTTTTAACTCAAATCCTGCATGATCTGAAGATATAAGTACTTTCATATTTACCCTATTAAATAAGATTTGACTTCCGCCAATCTTGTTATTATTAATTGTATTTTATATACTTAGTTTATTTTTATTTATTGCCATTGTCAAATCTTAGCTTTAAATTTTTTGTATAATCTGTATAGAATTTCTTATCTTACCGTAATTATAACATATATAAATAAAACACGTTTTTCAAAATTTAAAGTCTTTAACAGGGTGAACATTCTAACCGTAAAAGACTAAAGAGTAAACAGGGGCCTACTCACCCGCTTTCAAAACATGTTTTATTAGAGTTTTGGCATAACCCATCTCATTATCATACCAAATTAAAACTTTGACTAGGTTTCCCTCAATAACCTTAGTTAAAGATAAATCCGCGATAGAAGCATAGGGATCACCAATAATATCAGAGGAAACAATCGGTTCTTCTGTAGTAGAAAAAATATCTTGCCATCTTTCTTCTTGGCGGGCCTCCTTTAAAATTGAATTAACTTCACTCACACTAGTTTCTCTTTTAGAGATAAAAGTTAAATCAACAATTGAACCAAGTATCGTCGGAACTCTTAAAGCTAAACCATCAAATTTCCCAGCGAGATTTTTGATCACTAATGTCGTTGCTATGGCTGCTCCAGTACTAGTTGGAATAATATTTTGTGCCCCGGCTCTTCCTTTCCTAAAATCTTTTTTATCAGGAGAATCAACTAATTTTTGAGTGGAAGTATAGGAGTGGATGGTATTTAAGATTGCTTTTTCTACTCCAATTTTTTGGTCGAGAATTTGCAACACAGGACTAACCGCATTAGTAGTACAAGAACCATTAGCACTAATTTTACAGCCTTTTAACTCCTCATCATTAATCCCCATCAAAACAGTTTTACCAGATACTCCATAATCTGGAGTTCCCTCACCTGAAACCACCCCGCCCTTAACAGGTGCAGTCAAAACAACCCTTTTAGCGCCGGCTTCAATATGTGCATTCGCTTTTTGATAAGTATTAAAAACCCCAGTGGATTCAATTACCATGTCTATATCTAAATCTTTCCAAGGTAAATAATGAGGATCTGGCTCATTAAAAAACTTAACATCCTTCAATATTTCTTCACATTTTGAAGGGCACTTCATATAAGGGGTGTCATACCTTAAAAGATACTCAAGGTTTTTTCTATCAGCTAAATCATTAATAGCCACAACTTTGATTCTTTCATCCTCACAAGCCAATCTAAAAAAAACCCGACCTATCCGTCCAAAGCCGTTAATCGCAACTTTAATTTCTTTTGAATCTCCCATATTTTATATTAACACAAATAGAATAGTTACAAATTAAAAAAGTCGGTGATTTTTGAAAAAACTACAAACGCCAGAAATCGTTTCTGAATTAGCTTCAGAAACAATTTGTATTACAACTTTTTGGATTTAGATTTATATTATTTATCTTTCGTTATATTCTACCTGACTTCCTTAACAACTTCACCCACTGGCGCTATCTGTTTATTATAATCACTGACCTTAGCCGTCACAGAATTAGAGGCTTCGGAAACAGTCTTATCTAATCCAAAACTTTGCCAGACTGAATAAACACCACCAACTACCCAATCTACAATTTCTACCACTCCTTTTGAAGCCGTTTTTACAAAACTACCTGTTCCTTCTCCAGCAGTTGAAACACTAGCCTGTAAAGCCGCACGAATATTGCCAATCAATTCCATAAAGCGAACAGCCTTAATCATTGCAGAAACCTCTTCAGCTACAGTTTCAATAGCACTAGAAACTTGTTCAATAGTTGCAGTAGTCGTATCTAAAACTACTTCAGCAACAGCTGATGTCGTTTCACTTACAACTTCAACAACTTTTTTAATACCCTTATTATTGTTACCTTTGCCAACTTCCTCAACAACAGGAACGACAACTTCTTCTTCAGCTACAGGTGTAACTACCTCTTCTTCAGCTACAGGAACAACTACTTCTTCGACTACAGGTGTAACTACTTCTTCTTCAGCTACAGGTGTAACTACTTCTTCGACTACAGGTGTAACTACTTCTTCTTCAGCTACAGGTGTAACTACTTCTTCAACAACAGGGACGACTACTTCTTCTTCAGCTACAGGTGTAACTACTTCTTCAACAACAGGGACGACTACTTCTTCTTCAGCTACAGGTGT
>JAGYLJ010000004.1 GCA_018401295.1 bacterium
TAACAGGGTAAATTAGGTTTTTTGCTTAGAAGCTCGGCTTCTAAGTGGGTTTTTTGTGGTTTTGTTAAATTTGGTGTCTTTTTGACATTTTTCTGTTATAATGCCTCGGTAATTTTTATAAAAACAAAGGGCTAAAACATCTTCGATGTTCGCCCGATCAAAAAAATGCTTTGATTTAGGACTAAAACATCTTCGATGTTCGCCCGATCAAAAAAATGCTTTGATTTAGGGCTAAAACACACTAAAGAATGTTTGCCTAAAGGAAAAATATGTCAAATTTCAACAATATTCAATCTGATACAAGGAAAATTAAGACCTCTCGTCGTAATGGGGTGATTTTAGTGTTGGTTATTCTAACTATTTTGACTGTTGTTTTTTATCAGCAAATGGTAGCTAAAGAAAGTCCTGTGGATAATTCAACCCTTTCTGATATTAGACAGGTGTTTCTTGCTTCTGTTGGAGACTTATCTTTAAATAAAGACCCTCTTCCTCTTTTGGGAGAAGTTCAATCTCAATCTTCTGCTACTCTCCATTCTCAAACCTCTGGAGAAATAATTGGAGTTTATAAAAAGATAGGTGATTTAGTTTACGCTAACCAAGTTATTGCAGAGATTGAAAATAGGTCTCAAAGAGCTACCGTATCCCAAGCTGATGCAAGTGTAGAAATTGCTCAGGCTAGTTTAGATAAAATAAAAAAGGGCGGAACAGACACCCAAACTTCTATTTTAAAGACTACTTTAGATAATGCCCAAAAAACTTTGGACCAAACAAAAGCATCTGCTGTTAGTGTTTTAAATGATACCTTTGCTAAAGCAGATGATTCTGTGAGGAATAAAGTGGATATTATGTTTAGAGATTCTCGTGGAGATAATCCGCAAGTGCTTTTTTCTGTGGCTGATTCCCAATTAGAGATTGATATTGAATGGAGTAGATTAATTATAGAAGAGATGTTGAATAAGTGGGGTAGTGTTTTAGCTACTTTGGATGCTTCTGATGATTTAATTAGTGAATTAGATGTAAGAAAAGCTGATATGAATTCTATTAGAGTTTTTCTTGATAATTTGGCTTTAGCGGTGAATGTTTTAAGTCCGAATTCTAATTTATCAGAGACAACTATTAGTCTTTGGAAGGCTAATATTAGTGCTACTCGAGCCGTGGTTAACGGAGCTATTACGGCTTTGTCTGCTGCAAAAAGTAGTTTAAATGGGGCACAATCAGGTTTAGAAATTGCTCAATTAAATTACGACCAAGCTCAAATAGGAGGAAGATCAGAGGATGTGACTACAGCAGAAGCTCAGTTAAGACAAGCTGAAGCAGGTTTACAATCAGCCTACGCTAATCTAGAGAAAACTATTATTCGAGCTTCTATTAGCGGGACTATTAATACTTTAAATTTGGAGAAAGGAGACTTTGTGTCAGCTTTTGCACCTGTTGCGAGTATCGCTAATAATAAATCTCTTGAAGTGATTACCTACATAACAGAAGAAGATAGGAACGATATAAAAATCGGTTCCAAGGTGGCTGTTGGTTCTGAATGGCAAGGAGAGGTTAAAAATATTTCTCCTGCTATTGATGCTAAAACAAAAAAAATAAAAGTTGAGATAAGTGTAAAAAGTTCAGATGCGATTTTGACCAATGGACAGTCAGTTGCTTTGTTGGTGGAAAGAATTTCTCAAAAAGGTGAGGAGGAATTAGTTGATTTTTCTATCCCTATTTCAGCTATCAAAATTGGCTCTGGTGATTCAGTTGTTTTCACAGTGGACGAAGAAAATAAATTGGTTTCCCACCCTGTGGTTTTAGGACCAATTTTGGGTGAAAAGATAATTATAAAAGAGGGGTTAACTGCTGAGATGAAAATTGTGGTAGATGCGAGAGGGTTGAAAGAAGGGGAAGTAGTTAGCATTATTGAGTAGTTTGGAGGGTGAGCGGGTTAGCAACCCCAGTGAAATATCATCTAAATTAAAAATTTAGATGGTTCAAATTCTGACTAAAACATTTTTTTAAAAAAATGTTCGTCCGACCAAAACTTTGTTTTGATTTTAGGAGGAATTTGAATTTCACGGGGTAATATTTTACTAATTCGCTTCGCTCATAAGAAAAATATTATGGAAAAATTTTGGATTTTTTTTATAAAGAAAAAAAGCTTTACGATATTGTTAATTACATCCTTGATTCTTTCTGGTGTTTTTTCATTGGTAAATATTACAAAAGAATCAGCCCCTGAGATACAAATTCCGTTGGCAATTGTTTCAACATTTTTGCCTGGATCTTCAGCGTTGGACACAGAAAGATTGATTACTAATAAGATTGAAGATCAATTAATTAATAATTTAGATTCTCTAAATAAGATCACATCTACTTCAGGGGAAGGGTTTTCTTCTATTGTTGCTGAATTTAATGCCGATGCTGATATTCAATTGTCTATCCAAAAGGTAAAAGACGAAGTAGATAAAGTGAAGTTTGAGTTACCCTCTGAAGCAGAAGATCCTGTTATTTCAGATATAAACTTTGCCGATCAACCTATCTTGATGTTATCTATTTCTAGTGATTTACCAGCCACTGAATTCATTAAATTATCTGAAGATGTGAAGGATGGATTAAAATCTATCAGTGGTGTTTCAAAGATAAATTTAAGTGGAATTTCTGAGAGGGAAGTTCAAGTGATTGCTAATCAATCAGCGTTATCTAAATTTAATTTATCAATTTCTGATCTAGTTAGTGCTATTTCTCAAGCCAATTCTTCTTTACCAATAGGTAATATAGAAATACAAGGGATTAAATATCCGTTAAAATTTAAAGGTGATGTTATTGACCCTGAAGAGATTAAAGATATTCCGGTTTCAAATATCGGCGGGCAAGTTATTTATGTTAGGGATTTAGCTTTCGTTTCCAACGGCGTAAGTCAAACATCTTCATTTTCTAGAGTGAGTGTAAATGGACAACCTTCTCAACAGGCTGTTTCATTATCGGTTTTCAAAAAAAGAGGTAGTGATATTACTGGTATTGTGAATAAGGTGAAAGCAGAGCTAAAAAGTATGCAGGAGGGTGGGATTCTAGAGGGGACTGATGTATTGATTTCAATAGACATGGCTGAGTATCTGAATGATGATTTGAAGAATTTGTCCATGTCTGGTTTAGCAACTGTTTTATTGGTTACCTTAATTTTATTTTTTGCCATCGGTTGGAGGGAAGCTTTAATTGCCGGTTTGGCCGTACCCCTTTCATTTTTAGTAGCTTTTTCTGGATTATATTTTACTGGCAATACTCTTAATTTTATTTCATTGTTTGCTTTGATTTTAGCTGTGGGAATTTTAGTTGATTCCGCTATTGTGGTGACTGAAGCGATGCACGTCAAAATAAAACAGGGAATGAGTGGAAATGATTCAGCTATCAATACTATTAAAGAATTTTATGTTCCGCTAACTTCTGGGATGTTGACCACCGTAGCTGCTTTTTTCCCTTTGTTTTTCTTATCTGGGATAATGGGGGCATTTGTTAAAGGTATTCCCTATACTTTAATTTTCGTTTTGTTTGCTTCTTTGTTTGTGGCTTTAGGGATAGTGCCTTTGATTGCTTTGGTTGTTCTAAAAAGAAATGGGAACAGCAATGGTAAATTGTTTCAAAAACAGAAAAAGTATAATGAATTGTTGAGAGAATGGTATAGAGGTAAATTAGAATATATTTTGAGTAACAAAAAATTTCAGAAAGGTTTTTTGTGGCTGATGGCGGCGGCTTTAATTTTTTCCTTTGTCTTACCTATTTCCGGTTTATTAAAAACAGCATTATTTCCTCTGGAAGATTCAAAATTTATTTATATAGATGTGGAGACGTTGCAGGGGACGGTCTTGGCTGAAACAGATTTAGCTGTGAGAGCTGTGGAAGAAATTCTATATGAACAACCTTATATTGAGTCTTTTGCTACTTCGGTGGGTTCTTCTAACGTTTTTAGCAATTCAGGAAGTGGTTCTGGCGAAAAACTTGGGAATATTACTGTCATTTTAAAAAAGGAGAGAGATAAGGGTAGTTTGGAATTGATAGAGGATTTAAGAGTTGAGTTAGCTGGTATAAAAATGGCTAAGGTAACTGTGGCTCAACCAAGTAACGGTCCTCCTTCTGGAGCTCCTGTTTTGATAAAGTTTTTTGGAGAAAACTTAGATGATTTGGAGAAGGTGGTAATTAAAGCTGAGGATATTCTGAAAAATATTCCTGGAACAGTTGATACGACCAATAGTATGAAGGATAATATCACTGAATTTGTTTTGAAAATAAATAGATCTAAATTAACAGAGAATAATTTGTCACCTGTTAGAGTGGCTTCAATTTTGAGAACTGCTGTTTATGGGGTGGATGCTACTACTATCAAAACAGGAGGTGAAGATATCGATGTTTTAGTTAAATTAAATCTTAATACAGATAGCGTTGATCCAAATTTAACTTCTAGAACGACAGTTGATTCAATTAGACAGATGGAAATTAACACACCTAGCGGAGTTGTTTTGTTGGGTTCTTTGGTGGATGTTACCATCCAGAAAAATAACGCCTCTATTAGCCATGAGGAAGGCGAAAGGATCGCCACTGTGTCAGCTCAATTGAAGAAGGGGGCTAATGCTGTTGAAATTAATGGAGCATTTCAATCTGAGATGAAGAAAGATCAAACATTTCTTCCTGAGGGAATTTCCTTGAAAACAGGTGGTGAAAATGAAGATATTGCGAAGACATTTACAGAGATGCTAATGGCCTTGGTGGCTGGCTTATTGTTGGTGATTGTTGTTTTGATATTACAGTTTAATTCCTATCGTCAGACTTTCTTTATTGTGGTAGGAGTGTTGATGTCTTTAATTGGTGTTTTGTTTGGTTTGACGATTATTGGGAGTACTTTTTCGTTTCCTTCTTTTATTGGGGTGATAGCTTTGGCGGGGATTGTGGTGAATAACGCAATTATTTTGATTGATACTATGAATACTATGAGAAAAGAAAAGGTGGGGGTTAGTCTTAGAAATATTGTGATAGAATCTTCGGTTCTTCGTTTAAGACCGATTCTCTTAACCACTTTGACTACAGTTATTGGAATGGCTCCTTTGATTTTTGCTTCCGGTATGTGGGGTCCTTTGGCCTATTCAATTATTTTTGGTTTATCTTTTGCAACGGTGATTACTTTGATTTTGATTCCTATTTTGTATTTGAGAGCGTATTCAAAATAGTCAAAAGTCTATAAAGTCTATAAAGTCGAAAGTTTGTCTAACGACAAGTTGACCCTGTTAGAGATCACAGAAGTCTTTAACTTCTTATCTCTAACGGGGTTGACTTTTTGTGGGGTCTTGTTAATATGTAGATATAAGTGGCTTCGGCCTCCACCCTCGTAAGAGGGCGAACAGAAAAAACCGTTAGAATAAATTTCTAACGGTTTTTCTTAATATCGAATAATTATCTTTATTTAAAACCCCTATTTTTTCAAGTAGTCTTTTTGTGTCAATTACTTTTATTTGCGATAAAACAGCGACAGCCTCGTTGTTTTCAACTTTCCCAATGGAGACTCGCAGAGGATGTTTTTTGGTAGATTTGGTCAAAGGGACTATTAGACAAGAAGACGGACCAAAGTCACGAATAATAATAACGGGTCTTAAAAATTTTTTTTCACTTCCATCTTGTTCGCATCCTACATTTAAACCTAAATAACACCACCAGATTTCTCGCGGGTGGTAATATAATTTAACTTCTTTTATATGAATTTCTTTTTTCTTTATGTTCCAATTATCGAAATCTTTCATAATGGAATTATAACATTTTTATTGAAGAACTATTATTTTTGGGTTGTTTCGCTAGACGTTCTCCCATGGTGGACAGGTTTGGGCGGTGGTTCTAAGAAAGGTACCTCTATTAATAGGTACGACCTAGCTGGCGGTAAAAGAATACTTTATGAGCTTTTGAATTGTTTAAACTATATCAGCGAAGTATCTTTCGGTTTTTTTGAAAAAGATAAAACCGATTATTAGAATAACAAAACAAGTAGCTCCAGAGATAAGTAGTAACGTCCAGTTTATCGGAGCATTACCTAGGAGGGCAGCGCGGGCTGCTTTAATAACACCTGTCATTGGGTTGAGGGCTAGGATCCAAGAATATTTACCAGCCAAACTAGCAGGATAGATAACTGGAGTTAGATACATCATGATTGAAATGAAGAAAGGTAAAGCATAACGGACGTCACGGTATTTGACGTTGATGGAGGCTAGAAAAAGTCCACCACCTACGGAAGCCATAAAGGTAATCAAAAGGAGGAGGGGAAGAATTAAGAGTCCCATTAGGTTAGGGGTGTATTGATAATAAACCATCATTGCTACTAAAATTGTAGAAGCAATAGCAAAATCAACAAACTTTGTAATAGTTGAGGAAATTGGTAAAAGTAGACGAGGAAAATATACTTTAGTGATTATCCCTTGATTACTAATAAGACAACTACTGGTGTCAGATAAAGCTCCTGAGAAAAATTGCCAAAGTAAAAGACCTGTATATACGAAAATTGGATAGGGAACGCCATCCGATGGCATTTTAGCTAATCCACCAAAGAAGACGCTAAAGACTACCATGGTCATAAATGGTTGAAAGAGTGCCCAAAGGATTCCGATGGCGGTTTGTTTGTAGCGAACTTTGATGTCTCGCCAAGTAAAGAAATAAAGCAATTCTTTAAATTTCCATAGTTCTTTGATGTCGTCCCAGCTGATGGTTTTCTTTGGCTTGATAACTGTTACTTTTAAATTTTCCATTGTTATTAATCTTATCTAATTTTTCATTTTTTTGCTACCTTTTTTACTTGCTTTTCTAAAAGGGTTTGTTATACTAATAGTAGATTAGTTCTTGTTTTAAAAGAAGGAAAAATTTTGAGTTACCACTCAACCCGCAGCCTTGGAGAATCGTTCTCCACTCATTACTCATTCTTTTCCTCCTTAAGGGCCTTTCTTCGGAAGGGCCCTTTACTTATTACTTTTTTCTTGTTCACCCTGTATAAATAGCTTTAAATTCTTATAGAGATATGTTTTACTTATATGTGTTACAATTATGGCAAGATTTGAAGTTTTATACATAGGTTATACCAAAAATTTAAAGTTAAGATTTGACAGAAGTAGCAAATAAAAATAAAGTAATTAAGAAAAATGTATTTAATAATTAAGTTGTTGATTAAGTAAATGCCAAATCTTATTTAACAGGGTAAATAAACATGCAAAGAAGATATTTTATAATTATTCTTGTTTCTCTCGTTTATCTGATATTTATTTTGGATATTTTTGCTGCTCAATATTTTTTGTATTGGCGTTTTTGGTGGATGGATATGGTTATGCATTTTTTAGGTGGTCTTTGGATCGCTTTGCTATCCTATTATGTTTTCTTTTTGTCTGGGTATTTTAAGAAAATATCTGAGAGACTTTCTTTATTTTATACGTCTTTGTTTTTCTTGTTGTTCGTAGGTATTTCTTGGGAGATTTTTGAATATGTAACAAAAGTTTCTGTGGCTCAGCCAAATTATATTTTAGATACCTATTTAGATTTATTGATGGACATGATCGGTTGGTTGGTGGCTTATTTTTTCCTTTTAAGGTTCCATAGAAAAGAGCTTATGGTTGCTAAAGGTGAAAAAATTGATATTATTATAGAATAAACGTAAATTATAAATTATTGGGTTTAGTGTTTTTATGAAATGACCCATGTTAAATACCATTTGAGTTTTTAGAACTCAAATGCAAAAGATTTCAGTACTACGACTACTTTAGATTAAAGATCTTAATCTTTAGGTAAAGTCATGTTAGTGTAAGTTTAGTAGTCGGAGTACTGAAATCTTTTATTAACAGGGTAATATTTTTCTAATTCGCTTCGCTCATAAGAAAAATATTATGGATGACAAAGGAATTTATTTAAAACCCAAACTTTGTGTTTCTGGTGCAGCTGACACAACTCATCTAACTCCCGATGCTGTTGTAAAAACAGAAATATTAGGAGAAGAAATTATTAAACAAGGTGGTATTTTGGTAACAGGGGCTACTACGGGGTTACCTCTCTGGGCGGCTAAAGGGGCTAAAAGTGTCGGAGGGATGTCCATTGGTTTTTCACCAGCTTCCACTGAAGTTGAACATATTCATTCATATAAATTACCAACAGAACATATGGATTTAATCATCTATACTGGTTTTGGTTATCCAGGGAGAGATTTAATTTTAACTAGATCCGTTGATGCTGTCTTTATTACAGCAGGAAGAGTCGGTACAATCCATGAGTTTACCATTGCTTTCGAGGACGGTAAACCACTCGGCATTTTGGAGGGAGATTGGGCTACTGACGAAATTATTCAGCTTATTATAGAAAAAGCCCATCGACCAAACGATAAAATTGTATTTGATTCTGATCCTAAAAGATTAGTTGAAAGAGTTTTAGAAATTGTAAAGGCAGATAAAGAGGAGGTTTATAAGAATTATAAGAAAACTATCCTAGAGGATCCTAGCGGTGGTAATAAAGAATAGAATTCTTTTAAATTTTAGAGTTATTAGCGGTTTCTATCTTCTTCAAATTGTTTTTTTAGAGAAGACTTGATGTGTCTTTTTGCATCAGCAGTTTTTGCTATATTTAACCATTTGGCTGTGGGAGTAATTTCTTTTTTTGTAATTATATCTACAATATCACCGTTTTTTAACTTGGTATCAAGTGAGACTAGTTTCCCGTGGACTTTAGCTCCAGACATGTGGTTACCTATATCTGAGTGAACTGCGTAGGCAAAATCAATCGGGCTTGAATCCACAGGTAAGTCAATAACATCTCCATTAGGGGTAAAGATAAAAATTCTATGTTCAAAAAAATCTTTTTTTAATTCTTCTACAAATTCTTGTGATTGAACATCGTTTGGATTTTCGGCTAATTTTTTAATCCAAACTGGGACATCAGCTAAGTTTTGGTTTTTTCCGTTATTGTTTAGTTTTTGGATATTAGGGAGGAGTTTCTTAATCCAAATATTATTAGTAGGGATGAATCCATTCTTTGTTTTTTTTGTTTTATATGATAAATGGGAAGCAATTCCATATTCGGCGTTTCCATGCATTTCGGCTGTTCTTAGTTGAACTTCCACTACGTTTCCAAATCTAGTAAAAATTGTGGTATGAATACTTTGATAGCCATTGGGTTTTGAAAAAGCAATATAGTCTTTTATTCTTCCTGGCATTGGTCTTCTAAAACTATGAATAATCCCGAGAGCTTTATAACAATCATTGACAGTTGGAACGATGATTCTGAGAGCAAAGATATCATAAATTTTATTAACATCCCAATCTTTTCTTTCAAGTTTTTTGTATAAACTGTAGGCACCTTTTTTCCTATAGCTTGTCTCTATGTTTGTTATACCTTCCTTGGCTAATTTTTTTATAATAGTCTGATTTACTTTCTTTAATAATTCTATATCCTCATTGTTTTTTTCTTTTACAATCGCTAATACTTTTTCGTGTTCCTTTGGGTAAACAAAAGGAAAAGATAGGTCTTCTAACTTTCGATTTAATATCCCCATTCCAAGCCGATAGGCTAGGGGGGCAAAAATTTCTAATGTTTCCGTGGCAATACGTAGTTGCTTTTCTTCGGGTACGTGTTTTAGCGTTTCCATATTATGAATACGGTCGGCTAATTTGATGATGATTACCCTGATATCTTGTGATGAAGCTATGAATAGTTTTCTTAAACTTTCCGCGTGTCGTTTAAGACCGTGGAAACGTATTTTACCTAATTTTGTTACGCCGTTAATAAGGAAGAGAATTTCATCACCAAACTCTTTTCTGATTTCTTCTTCATCAATATCTGCATCTTCGATGACATCGTGTAAAAGACCTGCAGTAATAACGGTTGCCCCCATACCTAAGAGAGCTAAGTTTTTGCCTGTTTCATAGGAGTGAATAAAATAGGGTTCACCTGAGTAACGTAATTGGTTAGAATGGGCTTTTTGAGCGAAATTAAAAGCTCGAGTTATTAGCTCGATGTCTTCTTTACTAGGTGAATCCATCATGTTCGTAAGTTCTTTGATGCTTCCAATCATTCTAATAGAATAGCTCTTTGTTTTTAAAAAAACAACATGGGAGGTTATCCACATACAAAGGGTTGATAAATACTGGGAGAGGTAGATACTTAAATTGGGTAGTTCTTTATGTTAATTTTTATTAATTTCCCCTAGGGAGGAGGAAGAATTATGGACATAAGACGGAGGTGTGAATTGTGTAATACTCGGCTAGTGTTTGCATCAGAATATCAAGATAAAGACGTTGAATGTTTGTGTTGTGTCTGTCCAAAATGTGGACAAGTTGTTGTTTTTAAGAATCAAGGATGATTCTTGTGATAGGAGGGGATAAAATGGAAAGGAAGGTTTTGATTATTGCTAAAGAGAAAACATCTCGGATTGATGATTTGGCTAAGGCTATTGAAGGCTGGTTAGGTCAGGAAAATTTCGTCTCAGTTGATGTCAGCGTTACGACAGATGAAACTGTCAAAAGAATGTTGTCTCACGGGTATGACAAAATTGTCTCGGTTTTTTTCAAACCGGATAGCTTTTCTCCTCAGGAGGTATCTGCTAAAATTTTTGCAGGAGGAACTCAAACATGTTTTGTTATTTAGAACCAGTGTTTTTGGAGCGGATCGACTTTGTCGATTCGCTCCTCTTTTTTTGTAAAAACCAAAAGATTAAAGGTATAACTATTCCGAGAATAGACCCTGCTAAAATATCAAGTGGCCAATGGATACCCACAATAACACGGGACAAGCTGATTAAAATTGCGCTGATGAAAAGTAGAATTCCAATTTTGTAGCTCTTAAAAAGAGAAACTGCCATTGCGAGAGCAAAAGTAAATGTTGCGTGTCCAGAAGGGAATGAGTCATTAAGCCCGTGGTTGAAGAGCATTTTAACATCGTCTAGTAAGACGAAGGGGCGAGGACTAAAGTAAAAATATTTGATAATTTTGGAAATTAACCAAGCCAAAAGTGTGGCAATAAGAATTTTTGTAATTAATTTCAAAGTTATTTTTTTTAGAAAAAACAAAACAACTACATAAAAAATAACCCACCAAATTAACCAGTCAGCTAGAAATATAAAAATAGTATCAAGGGATTCACTATTGAGTGCAAAGTTATTTAAAAAATAAAAAATGTCTTGATTCATGGTTCACCCTATTAAATATGATTTGACTCTTTTTTTGATAAATGTTTTTCCATGGTAAGTTTTTAAGTATTTTTCTCTGTGTGTTGCATCTTGTTGATTTAAACAAGCTTCATAATAAATTAATTTCATTGGCAGTCTTTCCTTTGTTGAACAAATTTTTCCTTTATTATGGCCGTCAAATCTTAACTTTAAATTTTTAGTATAACCCGTATAAAATTTCTTATCTTGCTGTGATTGTAACACATATACGTAAAACATATCTCTATAAAAATTTAAAGTTATTTAACAGGGTAAATTATAACACAATTTTATTTTAAGAAGATTAAGAGCCGTTGTGAGAGATAAGAGTTTTGATAGTTTTTAAAGCAATTTTTAAATCAATAAGAAATGATTGATTTTTTATATAAAATAAATCATAGGAAAGTTTTACTTTGGTTTGTTTAACATCTACAGCGTGACGAGGAGCTTCTTGGTGATAAATTTGGGCCCAACCAGACAATCCTGGTTTGATTAAATGGCGAATACCATAGTGTGAAATTTTCTTTTCGTATTGTTCTACTGCTGCTAGAAATTCAGGACGAGGACCAATAAGGGATATGTCTCCTTTTAAAACATTTAAAATTTGAGGTAATTCATCGATTCTCCATTTTCTTAGAAAACCTCCAACTCGAGTAATCTTATTTTCCCCATTTCCCCAGATCCCTCCATCTGATGGAGTCTGTGTCATCGTACGGAATTTAATTAATTTAATGATGCTGTTGTTTCTCCCAACTCTTTCTGGGAAATAAAATAGAGGACCTTTGCCATCTGTTTTCATTGCAAACCAAACGAATGGGGTAATGATGATAAGTATTAAGGTCAAAGGTAAAGCAATAAAAATATCCATCAGCCTTTTTGAAAACATATAAAAGTGTCTTTTTGAGGAGTTTATGTTTTCTAAAAACCAATGGTATTTGATGAGAGAAATAGGAATTCTGTCAAAAATATCTTCGTAGGTTTTATGAATATCTAGAAATTTGATTTTAGAAAAGATGAGATTATAAAAATAAGGAATAGTTGTTTGTAATTCAGAATCATTTAGGTCTGTCACGATGGTTGATACGTTGTGTTCATAGATTGGGTTGAGGATATCTTTTTGAAAATCTATTTTGGTTGTTTTGTCTAGATTGATTGATAGAACAAACTGGAGATTATACCAAGGGTTGTTATTAACTTCTTTTTTAATTTTGGATAACTCTTCATCTCTTCCTATAATCATTGCATTCGTCTTGTTTTTTACTCCTAGGGAAGGAACAATATAGGTTCTCCATAGAAGAATTAGAGTTAAGGAAATTATTAGATAGATGAAAATAATTGTTTTTGGTGCTAGTCCAAATATTGGTATAAGATAAAAGAAGATGATAGCAATAATACTATTAACAATTTGAGTATTAATAATATTTGAAAAAAAGGATCTACGCCGTACCAGTGCCTGTCTCTCATAAAGACCTGCTATAAAGAAAGAAATTATCCAAAAAAAGAATAGAATGGAAAACGGTATTAAGTGTTCTATAAAAAAAGACTGACTTGGGATTTTTGCGTAACGAATAAGAAGGGTTAACCAAAGGGAGATTGTAAAAAACAAAACATCACCAATGAAAAGGAATATAGGTTCTTTTTTGTTTAAAATTAGCATTGTTTTTTATTTTGAACAAATTATACAATAATTTACTAAAAAAGCGATAGCTCTAATAGAGTTCCATCTGAGATGGTCTATTGATTTTTTTATTTAAATTGTTAAAATTGTTCTAGAGCCTATTCAAGATTTCACCGCAAATTAAAAAATAGAGGCTTGTCGATCGAAATTCCGAAATTTTTGCTACAAATTGTCTTTTTTCCCTCAACATACTTAAGTATGTTTCGTCAAAAAAGAAAATTTTCGCTAAAAATTTAGAAAATTTCAGTCAGACATGAGATATTGAACAGGCTCTTGGCAGTGGTCGACAACTGCTTTTGTTTTAAAAGATTATGAATTATTGTTAATAAATCCTGACCTGCCTCAGGCAGATGGATAAGATAATTATGTCAGAAGTTAAAGATGTAGAGTTTTTGGAATATGTCGTCAAAGAATTAGTTGATGTCCCAGAAGCAGTAAAAGTTGATAGAAAAGTAGATGAGATGGGAGTTTTAATTACTCTTGATGTTGATCCAACAGATATGGGTAAAATTATTGGTAAGAGTGGAAACACCGCTAAAGCTATTAGAACCCTACTAAGAGTAGTTGGAATGAAAAACAATTCTCGTGTTAATTTAAAAATTAACGAACCAGAAGGAAGCAGTAGACCTATGCCAAATATGTCTTCTGAGAGTTCTTCAAGAGAGAGTTTCAGTAGCGTTGACGACGCTATAGAAGATCTTAAATCATTGTAATTTAAAATTTTTAAAATAAACAAAATAAAAAACTGTTGGGTCTAGTCCAGCAGTTTTTTATTTTTGGTGTTTTTTAACTTTCAATTTAATGTTGTTTAGAATATACTAATTCATTATGTTATCAATCGGCATGGCTGGAACGCAAGACAACATAATTTGAGGTTTATAAAAATACCCTTTGAATTTAAGATTAAATTACCTGCACCTAAAAAGAGATTTGGGAATAAGTGAGTTTGTTTGTGTTGTTTGTAGAATCTTTAATACTTTAGTGTTATTATTTTTGTATTATGAATAATATTCCCACAATAACCGTAATTAAAGATTTGGAAAAAGAAGCGGATGTTTTCGTTAGTTTTTTGAATCATCCACATTTTCCTCAACATCGTCTAAACATTTTTAAGATCTATCCAAAACTGGAGGAACAAATTGCTGAGAGCCAAGATGAGAAAATGGCAGTGGTTGAATTTATCAAGTCTTTTTATCAAAAACATCAAGATAAATTAAACATAATTGTAGATGAAAGTGAGAAGTCATTAGATGAATCGGGTGAGGCATTGAAGCAGTTAGGTGAATTGATGGAATATCAATGGGCGGAAAATACAAATTATAAAGCGTATCCTACAATTCTGCCTTTTTCTCCTTTCAATGGAGATGAGTTTTTCTTTTCTATATTGAATTCTTTGTTCAAAAATGAGCCTGTCGATGTTTTGTATGTAGCAATTCACGAGATATCTCACTTTATCTTTTTTGATCAAATGGCGGTGATTGAGAATAAAAATAATGTTAAATTTAATGATGACATAGTCTATTATTTCAAGGAATCTTTGACGGCAATGATTCTTAATCAAGCCCCCCTTAAAGTGCTTTTGGGTAAAAAAGATATCTTGGGAAATCCAAATATTCGTGATATTCGAGTAAAGACAGGGGAGGAGGAAATAAGTTTGGTTGAATTTTTAAGGAAAGAATTTGAAGCTAAAGAAAATTTTGTTGATTTTTTGGAAAAAACTTTGCTGTTATTAAGAAAATCGGAAGCGGAATTTAATAATAAAAGGGACTTTTGGAATAAAAACGGTCCAAAAATTTTTGAATCTAAAGAAATGTTAGATGAGTATCGAGCACCTATTTTAATAAAATAGCCCCCTTACATAAGTAAGAGGGCTGGTTTGATGTGACCGCTTTGGTTTTAAGAGCTGTCACATTCTTCGCAGTTGAAGTCGCAATCGTAACAGCCACCCAAAGAATCAGCATGTCTTGATTCCTGAGAGTCATCAGCACTGAATGCTGACATGTCCAATATGCTTTCAAATCCTGCTGGCATTATAATCACCTCCTTCCGTTTTAGTTTGTAGATGGCATCATAACCTTTTTATGAACCAAACCTTCTGCAAAGCCCTCTCCGATGATGTTACATTTTTCAATGAACACTTCTCGAGTTAGATCTTTGTATTCGGCTAATTCAGTAAAAAGTTTGATGCCATCGTTGTTTAGGTAACACGCAAGGCGCGTACCTAAGAACATAGCTGCACCGAATGATTCGGGACGCCAACGTATCTTGGGGTTAACTTTAACTTTTGGTGGAATTTCAATTTCTTCCACCTTTCTTTTTTTAAGGAGGTTGTACACCGTATCGGAGTTTTCTGGTAATGAGTATGGATCTAATTCAGAAAGTGACCCAGATCGCATTTTTGCCTCCATACGACATCCACCACCACACCAGGGTAATACTTTACATGCTTTGCATATACTTGGAATAAGAGAACCGTCTCTCCATTCAGTCATCCTGTCCCAGATTTCATCCAGATTTTCAGCAAGCATATTTCCATAATCCTTATCAAGATGTGTGCAAGGGCGGACATCCCCAGTTGCTGAGATAGCCACTGTGTTTATACCAGCCATACATCGGCGTTTTGACAAATTTTTGTACTCATCTATTTCCTTTACTCCACAAAACGGGTAACTGCTTAGGGCATCCGTATTCAAACCTTCTTCAAGACCATAAGATCTTAAATCTTTGAGATATTGACGAAATTCCGTCACATCCAATGAATACTTATTGAAATCTTTACAGTTACCTGGGCAACCAGCTCTGGTACAGTTGAAACTTTTTAGTCCCAACTCTTTAGCAAGATGCATAGTTTCTAATATATACATCTTGTTCTTTTTGGTTACAACCATGTTTATGGCCACAGGAACATTGAACTTTTGCAACAAATTGATTCCTTCTACAGTTTGTTGAAAGGCACCGTGTTTCTCAACCAACTGGTCGTGAATTCCTGGGTTAGGGCCTAGAATAGAAGTCATAACGATGGACACTTCTAATTTTTTAAGCTTGGCACAGTCCCTGTCATTCAAAGTAGTCAAAGTTGAATTAATAGATGTTGTTATTCCGTTTTCTTTTGCTTTCTCGATTGCTCGGAAGAGAACATTCTTATTGAGAAGAGGCTCTCCTCCAGTTAAGATGATATGGAATATACGATACTCGATTAATTGATCCATGATTGCTTCAATTTGGTTGATTGACATATTTGGTGAACCTTCCAACGAGCATCCCTTGTTGTCTCCTTTGTTTCTCCAAAAATTATAGCAATGCTGACAATTATTGGGGCATAAGGATGATAGTTCAATCTGAACTACTTGTGGCGCACTTAATTTTTTGTACATGTTTATTCCTCCTTTTTATTTAAAGGTACATATCTACAAATCATCATACAATAAGTTTGGAATTAGTCAATGTTTGTGTGACAGCCTAAATTTAATAAATAACTTGCCCTTTTTCTTTTTATGAGGTTTTGATAGAATCTTTATATATGATATTTATTAAAGAAGCACGAGAAATACTTGGCAAGGATTATGAAAACTGCTCTGATGAAGAAATAGAGAAAGTAATAGATGGAGCTTATATGTTCGCTGATATTTTTTTGGAAGGAGTAATAGACAAAGAAGAAAGATCATCTAATGATTTAACTTAATTAAGTATATCAAGACCTATTTTTGTGGTATATTTAATTTAAATATCATGGCGACAACAACTGATTTAATTTTATTGCAATATTTAGAGATTTTAGAGAAGACTAATCAGCAGTTAGGTCTTTGGACTAATCCTTATGGGGTTATGGTAACGGTCTTATCTTTTATAATTGCTGTTTTGGCTGTGGTGTTTGCTTTTTATTTATGGAAACAAAGTAAGGATTACCAAGAAAAATTTGATAGTTTTTTGAAAAAACTACAAAACAATTTTGATGTTGAAATTAAGAAAAATTTAAAACTTAGATCTAAGCAAAATAAACAGTTAGAAAAAATTATGTCTGAAAAGAAGAAAGAAATGGAAGATTTAACAGGAGAAGCTAAAAATAAGGTAGAAAAGGAAGTTAAAGAAATTCAAGAAATAAAAAAAACTCTAAACAGACAGTCTATAGTCCCTCTTTCTTCGGTAGGTGAATACGGAGATCGTTTTTATGGGGAAGATATAAATATTCGTTCTTCGTGTGGTTTGGAACCAATAATTGGCTCTTCTTTAAATACTTCATGTGTTAAAAAATGTGAAAAATGTGGGAATATTTATTTGGATCCTAGTACCAACTGTGGACCTGGTATTGCTCTTGTTTCTTTAGAAACAAAAGAATCAAAATGTCCTTATTGTGGCAATCTAAATTAAATAATTAATGATAGAACTAAGTAAAAAAGCAAAGGATGATTTGAAAAAAGTTTTGATTAAAGATGCTGGTTTAGATGTAGTTAATAAGCTTACAGATGAACAAATGAATAGGTTTGGTGTACTTTGTTTGACTGCTGTTAGAGAGGGCATAAAAATAGATGCTCAAGGAGAGGATTCAGAAGGAATTTAGTTTTTCATGGTTTTTGGAGTAAAATTAAAATAATAAAATGCACAAGCGAAAGATAATAAAAAAGTTAACAGGGAAAGAGCAATTCAAGAATAGCGGGAATAAAAGTTTCTCTGTGGTTGATTTTTGGCAGTACGGATTCTCAAATTTAAATTCTAATATTCTTAGAGGAGTATTAGCAGAATTTTTGGTTGAAAACGCTTTGAAAGATAAAAGAGATATTAATATTAGAAATCCTTGGGATGATTATGATGTATTATCACCTCAAGGGAAGAAAATAGAAGTGAAATGTTCTTCTTATCTCCAAGATTGGGATCAAGATAAATTATCGAAAATAGTTTGGTCTGGTTTAAAAGCTCGAGAACTATATTGCTCCTCTATTGTAGAAGAATCTCCAAAAAACGATAAAGATTATAAAGCTGACATTTATATTTTTGCTCTCTTAAAAAACAAAGACACGGAAACTTTAGATATCCTCGATATGGATCAGTGGGGATTCTTTGTTTTATCTAAAGACGAAGTTAAAAAGATTACTAAAAATGGAAGTAGTTTATCTTTAAAGACTTTGGAAAAAACAGATATTAGAGAAGTTCATTTTAATGATTTGGTTGAGAGTATCAATAAGCTTTTAATTTAATTGAAGATAAAAAATAAGTCTATATACTCCCGTGACTATTCATGTTTGGTAAGTTTATCTCTTGTGAGGTAAAGGCAACTAATTCAATAGTCGTGGGAGTATGTAGGTTTATATAAGTGTAATATTTAATTATAAACAAATGCTAAGTAAAGAATTAATTCAAAACAGAATAAATAATTTTTGGGGATATGGCAGTTTAGAATCTCCTGTCTGGCTTGTTGGTATGGATGAACGTTTTGATCCATCAGAAAGTCAAGAAATGCTTGAGGATCAATTCCTTTATGCAGAAGCCAATATGGTTGATGGAATGTTAAATGCCAGTCGTTCTAAAATTGACGAGTGGAGACATCTTGCTAATATGGAGCCGTTTCTTGTGAACGGTGATTTACAATCAACATGGAAATATCCAATCGCCTTGTATTTGTATCTCCATTCTGGCATACCACTTACAATAGACGAGCGAAGTAATGTAATAAAAGAATATCAAAGAAATATACTTGCGGATGCAAACAAAAGGGAAACAGCGACATTAGAATTATCGCCACTTCCTTGTCCAAGCACAAAAGAAGAAGATTGGATTTATGGAAGTTTAGATATTGAGGGGATTTCTTCTCGTAAGGAATATGAAAAGAATTATTTGCAGGGCAGAGCAGAAAAATTAAAAGGATTGGTACAAAGACATAAACCAAAACTTGTTATTTTTTATTCAATGAAATACTTGAATTATTGGGAAAAGATTATCGGAGAAATGCCACAAATAGTTACTGTCCGAACACGGTTTGCATCAAATAAAGATACAGCTTTTTGTGTTATTCCAAATGGTGGTCAATCAGGTCTATCTTACAATGAATTGTATGAATATGCTGATAGAGTTAAAGATAGAATCAATTTATAAAACTCTATTAAAACTGTTTTAGAACATGATAACGGCGTTTTTATTTTGAAGATTGTTTAGTAAATAATTTATATAGATATTCTCCGAAAACTATTATTCGATATTTAATGATTAAAATAATACGATAACTTTGTAGTATTTTCGTAATTACATAATTTTGAATAATTCCGTGTATCAGGATAATACGTTTAGTGAATGTATCTTGTATACCTAATCTCCTATAGGCATCAGCCGGCATAATTTGTTTTTGTAATCTTTCGATTAAGGTTTGTTTTTTCATGTTAATTTTTATAGTCATCTCCCATAATTCGTGAAAATGTTTCTGTTGGGGACTCGAAACTCTTTTTTGTTAACATTTCTTCTTTTATTTCATCTATTTTAGTAGAGTTATTTTTACATATTCTATAAATTCTCCATAAAGCAAAAACGATAAAAACTAGAATTATTATTAAAAATGTCTCCATAATTTTTTAATTTAAATTAAAAATAAAAATAAGTATCTTTATATTTGAGATTTTTTTATGGTTTTGTAATTTGAAAAGCCATTAGTGTCAGATAAATTTCTTTGTTGGGGTCTGATGGGTGCTCAAACTTGTAGCTAAAGATTGTATCTGACCCTTCCAGTTCTGCATTAGTCAAAGAATATTCTGATTTGAAGTTTGTATGAGTATTCAAAGTTTCTCTAGCCTTCTCTAAAATAGCCGATAGGTCATTTTGTTTGTTAAATAGAACAATTGAGGTTTTGGTATCTCTCCAAGTCACGTATCCGAATAATTGCTTTATTGTTTCCTCCAAATTCCTTTTTCCCTTCCAAAATTTACATTCAGCAATAAAGGCGTTCGCATTCTGGTGACGAATAAGTATGTCTGTTTTACCTATACCATTGAATGTCTCACCTGTAGCTGTTCCTTTATAATGCCCATTGAGGAGTATCAAAAAGAAATCTCTTATTTCCTCCTCTGTCAGTTTAGAGAATGTGGCGGGACTACGTTCCATTGCGACTGCCATATCTTTCATAATAGTGAGAATATTTTCGTATTCTGAAACATCAAGTGTCGGTTCAGGTGTATATTTTTTTACCTTTGGAGGTAGTACTATTTTTGGTTTTCTTTGAATTTCTGGAATGCAATATGTTTCTGGTACGTTATCATGCTTCTTGATAGGTATTTTTAAAGACTGTATAAGGGTCTGGCTTTTTGAAGCAGTGTTCCGTCTCTCATTCAATTTTTCCTTTATAATGCCTGGTATTTGAGCATTGAGCCTACCTATGTCAGCATTCAACCTCTCCGCATTTGTTGAAATCATACTTACATCTTGGTTGTAGTGACCTTCCAAATTTGCGTTGTCTCCAGCTTCAACTCTGTATGGTAGATGTATTTCATTTCCATTTACAAAGCCATCCATTTTGCGACTCATATTCATTGCACGAGAGGTTGGCTGGATTTCAAACAATGAGGGGTCTCCTTCAAAAGGGACGTGCACTGTGAAGTTAATATAATTTCGGTTTATGTTGATGTATTCATTTTGCCATATTCGGTCTTGTACTCGCTCTCTTACACTTTCTTCGCGTGGATATTCTGGCAAGTAAACTTCATTGGATTTTATAACAATTGGCTGTACAAGAAATCGCTCCTCAAAATATTTTACTAACTCTTCAACAGGGGTATTCAATACATCATCTGCATTGTATCCGTGAATAGCAGATATAAGAGAATTCTTTTTCCCTTGTTCAAAGTCATGAAAAGATTGTCCAAAAAATAGTTCTCCCCTCATATTTGTTTGAAGTTACCTTGTAAAAATTTTTTCATAAATTATTTTAATTAATTATTACTTACTGTAAAAGTATAACTCGTAAAACTAATATAAATATTATATTATAATCTTATAACTTTTACGAGGGATTTATTATTAAAAAATAACGATAAAATGAAAGTAGAAAAAGATTTTTACACAATTCGAGATTTGGTTAAAAGTATTAATAAATTTGTATTGTGAGACAAGGGTTTTTGAGGTAAAATAGGGGGTAATTGATTTTAATAGTTTAATTCTATATTTCTCTTAAATAATGTGAAAAAGATAATAGAACCTGAAAAAATAATATTAAAAAATAGTTCTGATATTTCTGAGAAAATTATACAGGATAAAATAGCCTCTGACCCTTCGATTTTGGGTCTTGGCGATTTAATTTTGAAAGACAAAGAAAGAATCCAACCCAGAGCCGGTAGACTAGATTTATTATTACAGGACTCAGATACCAAAAGAAGGTACGAAGTGGAAATTCAATTAGGCAAAACAGACGAGAGCCATATAATAAGAACTTTGGAATATTGGGATATTGAAAGAAAAAGGTACCCTCAATATGATCATTGTGCTGTTATTATCGCTGAGGACATAACAACTCGTTTTCATAATATAATAAGTTTATTTAACGGAAATATACCAATTATTGCTATTCAGATGAATGCGTATAAATTTGGAGATGATATTGCCCTTATTTTTAATACTGTATTAGATGAGTTAACTCTTGGTTTTGATGATGAAGAAGAAAAAGAAGCCACAGATCGTAAATACTGGATTGGTGTAGGTAGTGAATTAACTGTTAAAATGGCTGATAGTCTTTTAGAAATTATTAACGAATTTTCAGAGGGCTATTCTTTAAAATATAATAAATTTTATATTGGGTTATCCAAAGATGGACAACCTAATAATTTTGCTGTTTTTCGTCCAAGGAAAAAAGCTTTAAGTATAGAAATTAAACTTCCTTTTTTAGAAGAAATACAAAAAATCATTGAGGATAATGATCTTGATGATATGGGTTATTTGAAGAGATGGGGTGTTTTTAGATTAAGATTAGATAAGGAAGATATCGCTAAAAAAAGAGACGTTCTGAAAGATTTGTTACAGAGAGCTTATGAAAATAAGTAGCTATGAACGATAATGTGTTTATTTAGCTAATTGAGGAAGACAAGAAACAAAATTTTTAAATAAAATAAAATTATGCAAATATCAGAACTTATAAAATCCAGCGGTAAATACGATTTAACCGTATTTTCAGAAGAAAGTATAGACAGGATTGAGGAAAATATCCTTGAAGACAAGGGTAAATTTTTCATTAAATGTCTTGTCAGAGAAAGAGATATTCAAGTAAAACCAGAGGAGATTGTTCGGCAGTTGATGATAGACAAACTTATCAATGAATATAATTATCCAAAAGATTTGCTTAGGGTTGAACATACCGTTACTTTCGGAAAGGAAAAGAAATCGGCTGATATTGTTATCTTAAACAAAGCAGACAAAACCAGTGTTTATTGTGTGCTTGAAATCAAAAAATATAATCTCAAAGAGGGTAAAGAACAATTAAAAAGTTATACCAATGCCACAGGAGCACCTTTGGCAGTCTGGACGAATGGGACAGAGATAGATTTTTATGAAAGGCTTGATCCTAATTACTTTGAACCACTTTCAGATATTCCCAAAGCAAATGAAACGATTGATGATGTAAAAAACGAAAGGTTTACCTACCTCGGCTTAATGCAAAAAGATAGGTTGTTAGAAGAGAGAAAAAGTCTTAAAGCGTTGATACAGGAAATTGAAGATGAAGTTTTGGCTAATGCTGGAGTAGATGTTTTTGAAGAAGTTTTCAAACTTATTTTTACCAAACTTTATGATGAAATGGAAAGTTCTGAAGACAGAGTTTCTATTGAAAGAGATTTTAAGAGAATTAAAAAAGATAATCCTGATTTAACCGATAAAGAAGTTTTAGATAAAATTGATAATAGTGATTTTAGAAAACTTGAATTTAGAAGTCGTGGAGATGCTTATCATACCAAAGAAGTTATCAATGAATTATTCAAGAAAGCCAAAAACAAATGGCAGGGTATTTTTGATCAAGGAGAACCATTAAGGATAACAGATGTGAACCATTTACAAATTTGTGTTGGTTTTTTGCAGAATGTAAAACTTTTTAACTCTAATCTTCAAGTTATTGATGAAGCCTTTGAGTATTTGGTAAATAAATCAGCCAAAGGAGAAAAGGGACAATACTTTACACCAAGAAATGTAATTGATATGTGTGTCTATATGATGAACCCGAAGCCGAGTGAATATATGATAGATACGGCTTGTGGTTCTTGTGGTTTTACCGTCCACACCCTCTTTAATGTCTGGAATAAATTACAAAATCAAGGTAAAGCCAATTTTCATAACTTCTCAAACCAAAAATTGACCCAAGAACAGAAAGATTATGTTGTTAAGGTGTTTGGTATTGATTTTGACGAAAAGTCCGTGCGTGTCGCCAGAACCCTTAATATGATTGCAGGAGACGGGAGAACCAATGTTTTGCACCTAAACACCCTTGATTACACCCGTTGGGAGGAAAAAATAAAGGATAGCGAATGGGGCAGGACTTATCTTGAAGGTTTTTATCGTTTGCTTGATTTAGCCAAAGATAGAAAAAATCCAAAAGAATTTAATTTTGATATGGTTATGGCTAATCCGCCTTTTGCGGGAGATATAAAAGATGGACGTTTGATCTCTGATTATAATGTGGCTTTTAACAAAGGGAAAAAAGTAAATAAAATTTCAAGGGATATTTTATTTATTGAAAGAAATTTAGATTTCTTAAAAGACGGTGGAAGAATGGCAATTGTTTTACCACAAGGCAGATTTAACAATACATCAGATGAAAGAATACGAGAATTTGTAATGGAAAAGGCACGACTTATTGCAGTGGTTGGTTTAGATGGTAATACTTTCAAACCTCACACAGGAACAAAGACTTCTGTTTTGTTTGTCCAAAAATGGGACGATAAAATCAATCCAAAAGTAGAAGACTACCCTGTGTTTATGGCTGTATCAGAAAATTCTGGTAAAGATAATTCAGGAGAGGAAATTTATGAAGTTGACGAAAAGACAGGAGAAAGAAAGGTAGATGAACATAACCACTTAATGCAAAAACACGACTTAGACGATATTGCTTTTGCTTTTGAAAAATGGGCAAAGGAGAATAAATTGAGTTTTTGGAAATAAAAAAATGACTAATGAACAAATAACAACTGAAAATGTATTAAGTGTTGATATAAAAAAGTTAGCACTAAATTCTGATTTTGGAAAAATGATTTTTGAAAATGCAAATATAAAATTAACAAAAATCCAAAATTGGCTAAAGGAAGCAAAAGATTTAGAATATGAAAAACTTCTTATTGAGAAAGATAAAAAACAAATAATTACATTTATAAATCAACTTATAGAACACTTAGAGTGGCTACGAAATTTTGATATTGGGAATGTCTCAAACACTCAGGCAGAGCACGATAATTTTGATAATAGAATAAATAGTTATTACGATACAGTTTATCAAAATTTAGTAATGAAATACCTACCTTTTTTAAGAGAGGAAAAAAGGAGACAAAATCCTAATGAAAAAAAATTGGAAGAAGAAGTTCGTAATGTATCACAACTCCGCAAGAATTTAGAGAAAGAATTAGAAAATGTAAAAATTGATATTGAAAAAATAAGAACAACAGGTAAAGAGGTTGGGTCGGCTAAAGGAACTCGTGCTACTTTAGATACAGGGAAACATTTTAATGATGAAGTAACTCGTTATGAAAAATTAGCAAAAGTGTGGTTAATATCAGCCGTGTTTTGTTATTTTGTAATTATAGTGGTTCTTTTTTGGTTAGGAAGCGAAACTTTTTCTTATTTAGAAAAATTGATTAAATCATCTAATAATCCAGAAACTTCTTATATAAGTTCTATTTGGGGAGTTGTAGTTTCTAAATTAGTTATTTTGGCAACTTTATGGTATGGGCTTTCTTTTGTTATAAAAAATTATAATGTAAATTCACATCTTGCATCTGTAAATAGACATAGGGCAACTGTGGCTAAAACTTTGGAGGATTTTATTTCAGCCGAACAACAACAGGAAAAACCAAGATTATCAGAAATGTTACAAAACGCCACAGAAGCGATGTTCAAAAATGCTCCAATAGGTTTTATTTCAAAAACAGAAAAAGAAACAGGAAACCCTGTTTTGCAAATAGTAAATGATATTATGGGGGCTAACGAGAAATAAACTAAGTTTAATAATTTATGTCAGATTTAGTAGAAAAATTAAATAAAAATCACTCAGAGGAATTAAAAAAGATGAGTATTTTATTTTATCTATTAAATAGAATTGAAAATAATCTTAATATCATTATAGAAATTTTCTTTTGTGATTTTAATCAACTGAAAAATGTTATCTTAAATCAAATCCTCTTGAATAAAAATATGAAATTAGAGACGAAAAGAATGATGTTTTTGAAAATAATTGAACACACTACAAGATACGCAGAAGAAGGTAATTTTGAATTTGAAGAGGATAAGTGGTTAAAATTTTGTAAAGACTTACAAAAAATTCAAGAAATTAGAAATAAGTTGGCTCATAAGTTTTTAGGGTTTAACCAAAATGTTGTTTCCTATCAAGAAACCTTAAAGAACAATAATAATAAAAATTATTCCTTTAATAAAAAAGAAATAAATTTAGATGAGGAAATAAAAAAGTTTGATAAAATTTTTGATGAAAGTGAGTTATTGCTTACTGATTTTCTAAAACAGGTGTTGCCGATTGTTCGTGATTGTCAAAAATGTAATTTATCTGATATATAAAATATGCCACAAATAAGCACAGTTAAATACTCCGATATTCAAGAAGCAAAAAGATATGACGCTGAGTATTTTAAGCCTGAGTATATTGAAATATCAAATAATTTAAAGAGATTAAAATCACAAGATTTAGAAAAATATTGTATTTTTGTAAAGAAAGGGATTTTTGACATATCCCCAACAAAATATAAAAATAAAGGGGTTCCATTTTTAAGAGTATCTAATACAAAATCATTTTTTATTAACAATGAAGATATGGTTTATCTTGATGAAGAAACGCACAATGAAAATAATAAAACTGAATTAAGAAAAGGAGATATAGTTCTGTCTAAGGTTGGAACAATTGGAGATGCTGTAATAAATTTAGATTATGAAAAAATAAATTTTAGTCAAAATAATATCGGTATTAAAATTAAACAAGATGAAATTAACCCTGCTTACGTTATCGCTTTTTTCAATTCAAAATATGGGAGAAAACAAATTGAGAAACAGCAATCTGGTCAAGTTCAAGAAAAAATAGTCTTAGATGATATAAAATTTTTAAAAATTCCAAGGTTGAATAATGAAAATTTAATTGCATATAAAGTCTTAGAATCAAAACAAAAACAAAATAAATCAAAAGATTTATATAGGCAAGCCGAAGAATTGCTTTTGAAAGAATTGAATTTGCTGGATTATAAACTAAAACATAGTTTGTCTTTTGAAGCTACTGCAAAAGATATAAAAGAAGTTAAAAGGTTTGATAGTGAATATTTTCAACCAAAATATGAAGAAGTTATAAGTAAAGTTGAAAGTTATAAAAATGGTTGGGATTTTGTTAAAAATCAGTTTAGCCAAAATAACTTTATTTTTAAAAGCGATAAAGATTATTATAACTATATAGAAATTAGTGATATAAACGTCTCAAATGGAGGAATAAGCCCCAACAAAGTCAGGACAGAAGACTTACCCGCTAATGCAAAAAGAAAACTAAACAAAGGCGATTTGCTAATTTCAAAAGTTAGACCTTACAGAGGGGCTGTATCTTTTATTGATTTTGAGTTAGAGAACCTTGTCGGAAGCGGTGCTTTTACTGTTTTGCGAGAAAAAACAAATTATAAAAAAGAAGTTTTGATGATTTTTTTGAGGACTTCTTTTATAAGGAATTTGTTGTTACGTTATAATTCAGGAACTTCTTATCCTGTGATTGTTGATAAAGATATCTTGGATACGAAAATACCTTTGATTGATATAAAACTTCAAAAACAAATTTCAGAAAAGATAAAAGAAAGTTATGGATTAAGAAAAGAAAGTGAACAACTTCTTGAACAAGCCAAAAGAATGGTTGAGGAAGAAATTGAGAGGTAATAATTAAACATTATGGAAATAGGAATTTTATTTATAAGTGGCTTTGTAATCTTTCTTCTTTGGAAGATTGATAGCATTAAAAAAGTTGATTTAATAAAAAAAGATGAATATGTTAATGAATTGACGAAACATCCTGATTTATATCAGTCTTTTTTTGAAAAAATTGTGGGTGTCGCTAATAGTGAAGTTTGGGCTAGTTTAATTCTTAATCCTAAGTTTTTAACCTCTGATAAAAATGTTGTTATAATGAAAAAAGAAGAAGACAAAATTGGAAAAATTTATAAAGAAGCTACCAATAAAGGTCTTAATGAAACTGTTCTCATTATTTTATATTTACAATATGCGACATCAGATCCTTTGTTTGATCAAGGCAGAAGAGAGAGTGAGTGGGTTTCTGTTGTTATAAATAGACAAGAAATTGATTCTTTCCCTGATCATAATGCCATAGCAAGATATCTGCAAAAAATAGATTATCTTGAAAAATAATTATGAGCAAACAAATAGACATCAAAAGATGTCCTGGGAAAATAAATTAAAAATAGATTTAATATGAACGAAACACTCTTAATATTTATTATATTTATAATGTTGCCATTTGTATGGTTGATCATTAAGAAAGTAGAACATATGGAGTATGATAGGTTCGTTAAGGATTTGGAAAAAGCACAACAAATTGCTGATGGAAAAATTTTAGTAAGCAAAAAAGAATTGGATAAACTTTGTTCAAAAATTAAGTTAAAATTATATGTTCACCAATACGATACAAAATATATGAATAAGGAATCGGCAGAAATCTTTTCTCAAGTTTGTTCTTTATAAAGTATAGATGGATTTGATGATTTTTAATTAGATGATAATATAAAAAAACAGTTATAAATGAAATTATTATGAGTAAGAGAGAAAAGAAAAATAAATTTCTAGAGCATCTTTCTTTAGAAGATAAGAAAAAAGCTGTAGACTCACAGCTTGATATATATAAATCTGCTGCTGAAAGAAAAATGGCAATTTTACCTCAGACAGCAGCTTTAACAGCAACTCTAATTATTGTTGCCACTTTAAATAAAAATTTAGTTCCTATAAACCTGATTGAATCAAAGGTGTTGTTATCTCTACTTTTGTTTCTTGTTCCTTTCGCCCTTCATATATATGCTTATGATATAGAAAAATCTGGGTTTAATGCAGTTAAATCTATTAAGTCTTATCTTGGTGATGAAATTTTTAAAGATATTGAAAAAAATAAGTCATTTATAGATAAAGTGGTCGCATATTCGCCAATTTCAATTATTATCATTTTTGATTTAATAATCCTTTTCCTTATTTTTAAAATATGGATAGATCTAATTATGTAAAAAAATAAATTTAATTTAATTAAAGAAAGGAAATTTCTTTTGACATAGATTTACAAAAAAAATATGAAATGTTATCAATGTAACAACAATGCGATGTTTGAAGTTGGGCCACAAAAAATACCATTGTGTTTAAGTTGCAATACACTTTTTCAACAAGCCCTTAATAGACAAAATGAAATGTTGAGAGAAGAGATTAATTATATTCAAGATAGTGTTGACGCAATGTTTGGAATTAGAACAGGGGCTCGTTATCCTATTAAACAATCTGTGGTAGTTTCAGGCGGTACCGTGAATAACAACCATATCGCTATTAGTAATAGTCAAATAGGTATTCTTAACACTGGCACTATCCATAGTTTGAACCAGGTTATTGATAGCTTATACTCGACATCTCAAAAGGAATTGGCAGATGTATTAAAGAAATTCACTGAAACTATTTTGGCTGAGAATTCTCTTGCTAAGGATGAAAAAAGCGAGGTACTTGAAAGTTTAGATATAATTACAAAGGAACTCTATCAAAAGCCTGAAAATCGAAAAAAATCAGTCGTTAAAACTCTCATGATTGGTATTTCTAGTATGGTTGAAGTAACAGCAAACTCATTAACTGTCTGGAATATTTTGTCTCCATTACTTCAAAAATTTTTCTAATTATGAAAATAGCCAAAAATAAAAGTATCATAAAAAAAGCCCCTCAAAATGAATTGAAGGACTTTTTTAGATTATTTAATAATGTTTAACCTTTAAATTTTTGAATAGCTTCACTGGCTTCGATTCTGCTGAAGTCACTGATATTTGAAAGATAGCCCCTTCGCTCATCTTCATCGATATTACTGGAATCCAACAACTCTTGCAGATAAATTTTTTGTTTGGGAGTAATAGGTTCCGCCTTTTTCGCAACATACGCCTCTTCGATAAGGTCATCAGATTCTTTTTTGTTTGGATACAAGACGTCAGAAGTTTTAACTGTCTTGGCTACTGCGTCTAAAATTGCGGCATTAAAGGCATAGCGAACAGATCGTTCTATGTATCTATTGTTTTGATCTAAACAAGAAGTTCCTCTCCCTGTTCCGACAACTTTTTGCCCTATTTTTAGTAAACATAGAAATGAAATTAAGCCAGGTGTTTTAAGTAAAGATAATGTTTCTTTGTCTTCTTCTATTGTTATATTAAGACTAAAGTTTCCAATATTCTTGTTTATCTCTTCTCGCACAGGATTTTTGGGATTTGAATAATCAAAGACCTTATCCTGCATCTTTTTATGAAAAGGAGATAAAGCACTTTTGTAATTTGAACGATAATTTGTTTTTGTTTCCATATTTTTTTAATTAATTTGTTTAGTAATAATAATTTGGTTATGTAAATAGTGAACTGTTATTTGATCACCAATTGAAAAACCACTTTTCCTTAAAAATTGGTTAGCTAAGGTTATCTTAGAAACAGATTGATAATCTCTTTTAACACCTGTTCTGTTTTGATAACCTACTGTCATTTGTTTTATTAACATCTTAATTATTTGTCAGTGAGAGGTTCGACTGATTTGTAATAAAACAGATTGATCTTTTTGGGATAAGTTTCTATCACTTCTCCCTTATCATCCTTTTTCTCTATGTAAGCAATGGTTTGCAAAGCCTTGCTACCTTTTTTAGGACGGTAACCTAAGCTAATCCATTTTGCGAAAGTGAAAGTCTTGTAGGGGTCATAATGTTTAACCTCTTTAGCTCCGTAGATGGTTCTAATTTGTTCTTTAACCATTTCTCTTGTCTTTTCTGATCCTTTGTAGGAAGAGATAATGGAATCATCTTCTAAGATCTCCTTAATACTTAATATGCTCATAATTAGTAGTTTGTTTAATGAATAAAAAGCACGAGAGACTAACTCGTGCTGTGAGAAGACTAATATCGACCTTGTCTTCATTAACTTAGTTTTAATTGTTTTGGATGTCGGGGGGGGAGTTGTTTGATTTAACATCCACCCATCAGAAAGAGATGTTAAGGTAACGGTATTATCTGTGTCCGCGACTACTTTTTTGAAAAAGTTGGGGTTTTGAAAGAGAGGGACCTAAAAATTTTTCTCAAAAATTTTGAGGAAAATGGGCAGGTTGCGAGATTAGATTAAACGGGATATTATTAAGATACAACTAAATATGACCTAACCCTTTTGAACTTCAAAAGGTATGGTTGAAAAACACAAGCGAGATAAAAAACCTATCATTAGGGCACTCGCTTGTGTTATACGGGGAAACCTGTATATGAGCTTCGGCTCTCCTAGTGGTAGGCTTTTTGTTTGCTACTAGATTAATACTAGTAGTTTTATTTTTATGAATAAATTATTTTAATGAAAACATATGATATCGAAAATAAAATAAAATCTTCTAAATGGAATGCTTTTTTGTTAAGACAAAAAGATGTTGAGGAATATCTAGAAGACGGTAAATTTTCTCCGAGTGAAGGTTTTTTTTCTAGATTTTCTAAAATAAAAAAAGAGAATGATGCCAGAAGAAATAAAAGGATGGTTGATTTACTTACACCACGAATTATTGATGACAAAATAGAGTGGGAAGAATATGTAAAACATAATATAGTAAAACTAGACAAGGAAATTACTTCAATGATTATAGAGCCAATGAAGAATGTATTTAATCGTGAAGCATCTTTTATTTTTAAAGGTATAAAAGAAGATAACAATACAAAACTAAAAAAATTAGTTAATGAAGGCAAAATAGAATCGGGGGATATTGTGGCAATTTATCCAATTTCGGTTATTCAAAATGGAGTATCAAAAGGAGTGTTGTTTATAACAACAACAGGAATTTGTTTTGTTTCAATAAACGCAGGTAATAAATCCACAATTGCTCCTTATGCGGTAGCTAATGCTTTTGGTGGTTTAGGGGCTATTGCTATAGGAGTTTCTGCTATGGCATCAAAATACATTTCTCACTCTATTGAAAACTATAAAATGGATAAGGAGCAAAAAACAATCATTGAACTATCAGATAAATATTCACCGTGTCTTATTGCTAAATGTTTTGAGGATAGCCAATTTATTCCCTATAAAATGATTAATGCATTTATACATGGAACAAAAACGGAAAAAAATAAATTTGCATTTATTTGCATATACCAAAATATTCAAAAGAAAGTTATCTTTGAAGTGGATCAAAATATAATGGATAAGGTTGTTAAAAATTTATCTGGAGATCTGCCCCCTAAAGCTAAAAAATATAAAAAATAAAATTATGGGATTATTATATAATATGGCACTAAAAGGATTACTTAATCCTTTGATAAAAGAAAAAACTAAACTTACTTATGAACAGCAAGAAAATATTAGTGAATATTGGATTTTTGTTGTGCCTTTTTTGAGACTATTTTTTCAAGGAATAATGAACGATGACAAATCTAAAGTTTTTTTAAAAGCATTAGCACAGTGTGATAAAAATATATTTAGAGAGATAGTTAATCTGTTTGTAATTTGGTTTTTTTATAATTTAGATAGAATAGTTTTAAGGGGGGTCAATGATTTATTTGATGAACAAAAATTAAGAACTTATCTTGTTAAAATTTGGTTTGTTGATTATGTTAATCTTCGCGAGATTACAGACTTACTTGATAATACAAAACTTGAAGAGAGACAACAAGTTTTTTGTAAATTAATTTTTGAAAAATTAAATAATCATGAATTGTTAGGTACTCTTATGGTGGTTTTTGTTTCTGCTCACATGTTTGGTAATTTAAAAATAGTATTGTCTTTAGATGAAGATAAGTTAACAAAAATTAGTTTTTAATATAAAGCAATATTAAATTTAAAAACAATAATTAAGTAAAAAAAATGACCACAAAAAAGTTCAAAATAATAACCATCTTAAGCAACTTAGCAGTTATAGTAGTTTTTGCATGGCTACTTATCACAGATCCTTTTGAATCTACTTCAGGTGTTCTTCTCATCTTCATTGTTCTATCAATGTCTAATCTATACTTAATTTTGAAAGACGATGATTTTAAAGAAAGTAGGTTGTGTTTTTGGCGAAAAAGGAAATAAAAAGGTAAGATATAAACATAATGAAATTTAAACTATTTGACAGAGCAATGGATATAAAAATTATAAAAATAATTATCGTTATCATTGTTTTAGTAGGTTGTTCTATTATCATTAAAGATGAAATTGTATGGCAATTTGGAAGTGATGATTATTACGATGATTCTTCCTATTCCTCAGGCTATTCAGATTATCAAGATTGTAATGTAGCCAAGATAGATATTAAGAGCTTCATAGATGTAGAGAATTATGACGGAGAAAGCGTTTCTTCTAGCGAAGTAGTTTCTGCTATAGAGGATGCTAATTATTCTGAAAACATTCAAGGTCTTATCTTAGACATCGATAGTTATGGAGGTTTGCCTGTCTCAGCAGAAGAAATAGCTGATGCTTTAGTTCGTGCTGATATTCCAACAGTTGCTTTAATTAGAGGAACAGGTACTTCAGCTGCTTATTGGGCCTCTACTGGAGCAGATGTCATCTTCGCTTCAGCTTTATCTGATGTAGGAAGCATTGGAGTTACTATTTCATATCTTGATAACGTAGCCCAAAATCAAATGGAAGGGCTTCATTTCAATCAATTAAGCACAGGCCAATACAAAGATATGTTAAGTTCAGATAAAACCCTCACTTATAACGAAAGACTTTTAGTTGAAAGGGATTTAGATATTACTTTAGATAATTTCATTCAAGCAGTTGCAGATAACAGAAACTTAGATATTGATAAGGTCAGATCTTTAGCAGACGGCTCAAGTTTTATGGGCCAAATGGCTCTTGATAATGGTTTAATAGATTATATTGGTAGTTTGTATGATGTTAAAGAATATCTCTCAAATTTAATAGGTGAAGAAGTGGTTATTTGTGAATAAAACCTTTATTTTAGAACATAAATTGTAGGTTGTTTAACATTATAATGCATTATGTAGGAAGACATCTTTTGTTGCTAGATTTTTCTTGATTAACAATGTAGGGCATTATGTGAGAAGGGTTTTTTTCGGATTTATCCGAAGGTGTGTTTGAACGTGTCTGGGGTTTTTGTATTGACCTCCTTAAATATTTTGTTATAGAATAAGTGTATGGATGCATATACTAAAAGAGTACAAAATCAATTAAAGTGGTTTGTTGAAAAGATTTTGTCTTTAGAACCTATTATTTTTGAAATGTACGAAGAAGTTATTTTCTTTCCTTTTGATTTAGTGAAAGAACGTTCTGACCTATTTCCTTTAGGTAGATATGCTTCAGCAACTGATTTTCTAAATGAAGAAGACGAATACGCTAGTTATTGTATAGAAATGTTAACACAGATTAAAAAAGATGTTTCTTTTTTAAATAAAGACTTGAAAGTTTTAGAATGGGATGAGGATGATGGTCGCTATAGTTTGGGGAATATTTTTCTTATAGATAGTAAATTTAGACCAGTTTTTCAAGAATATCTTGAGTTTATGGAAAATAAAATAAGATCTACAAAAATTATTAGTTTAAAAAATAAGAATATAGAATTTGATGATGTTGTCTCCTCTATTTTCATTGATGGGGTTGAATGTCCTTTGCCCCCGGCTAAAAATGAAGATTGTTTAGCTAAAGCTATGTTCAAAAGGGAAATTAATGAAACTGTTGACTGGTCTATCATTTATAAAGAAATGACAGGAAGTGAAGATGTTGTAGGAGAAGAAAAAAACCATAGAACTGTTAAAGATACTGTACGAAGAATAAACCAACGAGTAAAAAATAGATTTAAAACAAATGATGATTTAATTACTTGTGAGCTTAAGATGGTAAGAAGAAATTTTTAAATTGTTTTTATATAAAATCCTTAAGAGAGTGAGTCGCCAGTGACTCACTCTCTTTTTTATTAGGATAGCTTAAGAAGAATCTTAAGCTGATTTTTTTATAAAAATAGCAAACGAGATTTTTCTCTAACAAAGGTCGAAAAATATTATTAACAAATAATTAATTTAAAAAAAATGAAAACAATTAAAAACAACGACGAGTCAAAGAAAACTATAATTTTACCAGGCTTAAAAAATGATATTGAGGACATTAAGAAAAAAAGTTCTATTTCGGAGGATCTTATTATTCTCCATTTTTATTCAGTTGAGAGTTCTCTCATATCAGGAGAGTTAACCTTAGACGACACTTTTATAAGTGGAATCGGTGACTTGCACGCTATCAAACAGTATCTATCAGAAATAGCTGGTGAAGAAGTTGTGCTTTTTTGGTAGGTATCTCTTATTAGAAATTTAAGTAAAAAAATATGAAAACACTAAAAGTAAAAAAAATTTATAAAAAATATTCTCTGAAAGACACTTCTTTGTTCGGTAAAGAATTGAAAAAAGGAGATACGATGTTCGAAGTTATAAAGTATTTTGAAAAACACAATCAAAGAAGAAATAAAGCTACTGACGACATCTTAAGGGCAATAGCAACAAAAATGGGAGCATTATAATTAAAAAAATCAGTGATTCTGTAAAAAACAATGAGAAGAAGAAAGGATCACTAAAACTAATTCAAAAAAAATGAAATCAATTAAAGCTCGTTACGAGCAGGTTAGGAGAAAACTTTCAGAATCTTACTCAACTTATATTTGTTTTTCTAGGACGATAGAAGGACAAAAATTTAGTTATGAATCTATAAGTAAAAACTTTAGTTTTTTGGTCGACAAAGATGATTACGCTAAAAATGAAAGAAACCAGATTTTAAGACACTTGCATTGTCTTTCAAATACCCTTGAGGAGCACGAGTTAGGGCAAAAAAATCGTTTATAAGAGCCTAAAACACTGAAGGTCATAGATTGTGTTATGTCACTAGAAAGCACCATTAAAAATAGAAAAAATGCTGTAAAAACTGGTTTTGACATAAACCACTTGAATAAGGTTTTGATTTGAACAGATTATTAGAACTAAATTAAAAATAATTTATTATGGAAGAAAAAATAAAAACACCGGAGGAGTATTTAAAACTCTTTCCTAATACGCGGCTTCGTTACCTTCATGATGTTAATAAAACAGTCATACAAGGTAAGTGACAAACTTGACATGTCGTGGAATGAAAAAGGATATGGGGTTTTCTTTACTGTTAATGGATTTCCACCTACAGGTAAAACAGACCAAGCCCATCTTTTATCTTTGAACGGTAATTATGTTGATTTTGATACAGATGATGCTTTGGAGATTTTAGAATGTTTGTAGAGTTATTTTATAAACAAAAAAGGGACTGTGTTATAATGGAAAAGTTAGTTAATTTGACTAACCAGGATGAAGAGTTATGTGAGCATCTAGAAAACCTTTTCAAGATGTTCTCATAACTCGGGAACATCCTGAAAGGGTTTTTTATTTAAATAGTAACTTGCTTTCAAAAAAGTTTAAAACATTTAAATTTACCCATTGAAAATTGAAAAATGTTTGAACCTCTGGACTCTTATCTAAAAGCCTTCGGGCCCAGTTCAAACTACATACAAAGAACCCTTTGCTGGAAGGTTGAGGTAATTCTTTAACAATTAGCGGTAATAAGAGAGTCCGTAGTGGCAAAGATACGGCAAGATTCGGACTTAAATCTTTAGACAATATAGCGAAGCATTAAACAGGATCTTCTAATGTAATTTTTCTCAAACTATATTGAATGGGTTACAAATTGTAACCAAGTCACCAAGATTGATGTTTTTACATCACATCCTTCGTCGCCGAGAAAACTTAGACAGCGAAAAGGAAGAGGAACTATGATCCTCCTCAATAAAACACTGGAAATTTACTAGTCAATAGGTTGTACTAACAAAATTGACCAAAAACACTGCTAATTGGACAAACCCGAAAAAAGGGAGTCATTTTTAAATTGTTTTATTTAAACCAATTTAATTTAGACCAATTTATCTTTTTTAGATGATTTGGTCTAAAAAAAGAATGGCCCTCCGGGCTTGTCCGTTCAAAGACTACTTAGAACTTAACAAGTAGCAAGTAAATGATTGATACAATGTTATATTTTTGTAGTTTCTTGTTCGCAACTATCAAATGTATGTTTATTGTTAGTTGTTAATTTGAAATAATAAATAAGTTTTATATTAATGCATTATACATAATGTTTGGGCATATCTATTGGTTTATGGTCATTTATACTAGTATAAATACTAGTATTGATACTAGTATAAATAGTAGTATCAATACTACTAAGAATAAAGAATGAAGGAAGGTAGAATTCTCAAATGCCATAGCCAAATTCCAGCAATAGAGATTATTAAATAATTTAAAAAGGCAGTTGTTCTAATTTCAGAATGACTGCCTTTTTTTATGGATAGAGGTATTTTTTTATTTAAATAGTTATCCCACAGACGAAAATTGGGACTGGCGTATACTGTAGTAAACAATATGATATGAAATTCCTTATTATTAATTTAAGAAAACGAACATGTCAGAAAATAAAAAGACTGTGGTTTCGTTTAAGGATAAAGATAAAGTTAAAGATGAGCATAAGTTTAGAGATACGGTTATGTTAAGAGTTAGTCGTAGTTTAAGGGATGAATTAAAAAAAGAATCGGAAAGAACTTTTATAACTATGTCGCAATTAGGAGACTGGGCATTAAAAGATTATCTTGATTCAGTTAAATCTTTAGATTAGTAGGTTGTGGAGTTTTGTAAACAAAATTTCTCTACAAAGCTTCATTTAAGAAGGATTTTTCTTAAATGATATCTTGTCTACCTTTGATCTATTTCGGGCATAAAAACCTGATTTTGGCTCTCCGGGAGGGATAAGATACTTTTTTAGGAAAAATAAAAACAGAATTATATGAAGCGAGCATATAATTTCATCATTCGGATTATATAAAAACATATTATTACTTAATCGTTTTTATAAATCCTCACTCGAAATTATGAACAAAATTAATGAAAAAGAAGAAAATCCGACTCTTTCCATCAATGTATTTGATACTTTGAAGATACAGGCCAAAATGACTTTTGATACTTGTTTTGTTGATGGCATTCAGTTTACTTATTGGATGGAAGACGAAGACCAAATTAAAGAACGCATAGACGGTATTTTTGATATTCTTTTTGATGAGATAATTAGAGGTGAAAATAGTAATTAATCAGATAACGGGGTAAAATAAAAATAAATATGGAAACTAAAATTGAAAGAGAAATAAAGTTTATTGCTACTTATTCGAGGGTGTCTACTTCTGCACAGGAAGTGCAAGAAACAATTCAAAATCAGATTAACTCTTTAAAAGAATATGCTAAGAAAAATAATTGGGAAATAATTCATGAGTATAAAGATGAGGGTTGGAGTGGGGATGTTCTTAAACGTCCCGGATTAGATCAATTAAGAATCGATGCTAAAAGAAAAGTTTGGGATGCTGTTCTCATTTATGACCCTGACAGATTAGCGCGAAGATATTCTTATCAAGAGTTAGTGATGGATGAATTAAAAGAAGCGGGAGTGCAAGTGCTTTTTGTTACTGTCGGAACTCCTCAAAATAGTGAGGATAAAATTCTTTATGGAGTGAGGGGGCTGTTTGCTGAATATGAAAGAACTAAGATTGCGGAGAGGTTTAGATTAGGGAAGGTCAGTCGAGTAAAGAACGGACATATTTTAACCACAGAGGCTCCTTATGGTTATACCTATATTCTCAATCAAGGAAAAAAAGGAGATGCTAATTATATACCAGGCCATCTAGAGATTAATGAAGATGAAGCTAAGGTAGTGAGAGAAATATTTTCTTGGGTAGCAGATAAAGGGCTGACTGTTCGAGGTGTGGTGAAAAAATTGCAGAAATTAGGCATTCAGCCAAGAAAAAGTAAGCGAGGAGTGTGGAGCACCAGCTCTCTCAGCACAATGTTACGAAGAGAAACATATATCGGGACGGCTTATTGGAGGAGATCAGAGGCAATAATACCTGCACATCCTTTAAAGGATGAGAAGTATAAGAAAGTGAAAAAAACTAGTAGACGCTTGAGATCTAAAGAAGAATGGGTCCCGATAACAGGTATTCCCAAAATTATTGATGAGGATTTATTTAACAGAGCGGGGGAAAGATTAAAAAGTAATTTTGCTACTTTAGGGAGGAATCGGAAATATGAGTATTTGCTCTCAGGGAAAGTGCGTTGTGGTTGTGGTTGTACAAGAACCGGGAGCGCTACCCAAAAAGGTAAGCATTTGTATTATTGCTGTTCTAATAGGGTCCATTCTTTTCCTTTACCTCCCACTTGTTCAGATAGGGCTGTCAATGCCAAAATAACAGATAGAGAATTATGGCACAGGGCTAAATTATTATTGACTTCACCAGATTTAATCTTGCGACAAGTTGAGATATGGAATGCAAAATGTAAAAATATTAAATCCGGTGCTGGGTTGCTTGATATAAAGGACCTTCAGAACAAGATAGATAAATTAAAAGCAGAAGAAGGTCGAATTGTGGATTTGTATTCTAAAGAAATGATTTCGTTAGAAATGTTTAAAGAAAAGGTTAAGCCAATTAGAGAGAAAATTAAAGGGTATGAGGGACAAATCATTAAAGCTAAATTAGAGAAAAATTCTAAAGAAGATTTGTCGGTGGTGGTTAGTGAGAAAGATATTAAAACTTTTACGGAGGGGATAAAATCTAAGTTAAACAACTTGAGTTTTACTGCAAAACAAGATATTGTTAGACGTATTACTAATGAAGTAACTATTAGTCACAATTCATTACAGGCTTATGGTTGCTTTAATCTAAAAGAAATTTATGACGCGTTGTGTTCTAAGTATAGGAATTGTGGGGCTACCCAACGTTGGGAAATCGACCTTGTTTAACGCTTTGACAGAAAAAGCTGTTTCGGCCGAGAATTATCCTTTTTGTACTATTGATCCTTCAATAGGTGTGGTGTCTGTGCCTGACGATCGTTTAGAAAAATTAAGTAAATTTTCAAAATCAGCTAAGACCGTTCACGCAGCGGTTGAATTTGTGGATATTGCTGGTTTGGTAAAAGGGGCTCATTCAGGTGAAGGGTTGGGTAATAAATTTTTAGCTAATATTAGAGAGGTGGATGCCATTATTGAGATGGTGCGTATTTTTGAAGATGGGGAAATTATTCATGTGGATGGGAAGATCAGTCCAATGGATGATATTGAAGTAATTAATTTAGAGTTGATAATGGCTGATTTCCAAACAGTTACGAAGAGAATTGCTAATCTCTCTAGAGATATTAAGAGACAGGATAAAAAGGCGGTGGCTGAAAATAATGTTTTAGTGAAAATTGAAAAAACTCTTGATGCTGGGCAGTTGGCTTCATCTTTAGCTTTGAGTGAAGAAGAATTAGTAATAGTAAAAAGTTTACATCTTTTGACCATGAAGCCAATTTTGTATGTTTTTAATAAAAAAATGGGAGGAAAAAACTTGGATGAGTTAGACCCTAACCCTCCGGACGGGCAAAGTGATCCTCGTTGGTTGGAAGTTGAGGATTTTTTAGAAAAAAGTAATTCTAAATGGATAAAGGTTGATGCTCAAATTGAACATGAGCTTAAAGGATTACCTGAGGATGAGAGAGATGATTATAAACAAACATTGGGTGGGTCTTGTGATGATGTTGATTATTTGATCAGGAAGGGTTATGAGCTTTTGGACCTTATTACTTATTTTACAACAGGGGAGGATGAATCAAGGGCTTGGAATACCAGAAGAGATTCTACTGCTCCAGAAGCAGGGAGAGCTATTCATAATGATTTTAAAGATAAATTTATAAAAGCAGATGTGATTAATTGGCAGGATTTGTTGAATGCTGGTTCTCGGGGTAAAGCTCGTGAGGAAGGTTTAATTCGAACGGAAGGGAAGGGTTATGTTGTTCAGGACGGTGACGTGATTGAGTTTAAAATATAAACATCTAGTGGTTGACTTAATTATTTTTATGCCGTATAGTTTTATTAGTGTAATTCGCTAGTGGGGCGGATAAATTTGTTCTTTTTGTTTTTTCTAGAAAGGAGAATGAAAATGGTAGAGACGGAACTACAGAAAGGTGATGAGTTCAGGGGAGATTGCTTGGGTAATATTAGACTTTTTAGGAAGGGAGGGAATATGGGGGTTCTTGCCTCGGGGATGAGGATAACCCAGAACCTCGAAGGTTTCCATTGTTTTGCCGAAAAACTCGCAAAAAGGTTTGGTCCTTTCAACGTCCGTCCTCGCAAGGATCCTTGGATCCTGGAACTGGAGTGACATTCCACTTTTGGCCTCGTGCGCTGTTTGCACGAGGCTGTTTTTTTGTATTGTGTTTAAAATTGCCACTTGCTATCATTAATATATAGATATTAATAATTAATAAAAGTTAATTAGAGAAAAACCCATATTAAATATCATTTGAGTTTAAAAAACTCAAATGATTCAAATTTCTACGAAATTTGATTTAACAGGGTAATATTTTTCTAATTCGCTTTGCTCATAAGAAAAATATTATGCAAACCAAACAAATTTTAAAGTGGCCGTTAATAATTGGGATTGTAGTTGTTCTCAATTTATTCTTTTTGTACGCGGTCAAAGTAGTTTATCCCACTCCAGAATATACTAATTTCTGTGAAGAAAAGCCTATTGTCAAAGATATAAATAATCAAGACGAATGCTTAACTGAGGGGGGACAATGGGTTGAGGATAATTATAGGTTAAAACCACCTGTTTCCCAGGTGATAAATGAAGAATTGGTGGTGACCGAGCCGAACGGTTACTGCAATCAGCGATTTACTTGTAGTCAAGAATATCAGACGGCTCGAGAGGATTATGAAAGAAATGTTTTTATTGCTTTGATTATTTTTGGAGTTATTTCGGTAGTGATTGGTTTCGCAACTATGGGTAAAGAAGTTATTTCAGTTGCCATGTCTCTTGGTGGAGTTTTATCTTTTATTATCGCTTCTGTTCGTTATTGGCAATATGCCAGTGATTGGTTGCATTTAGGGATATTAGGATTAGGTTTGGCTGTTCTAATATATCTTGGGATAAAAAAGTTCACTGATAATTAATTTAAAATTAGCGTAGAACTTCGTTGATTTCGAAAAAATTATTTTCGTCGTATGCTCGATACACCTCAAATAATTTTTTCTTATCGCCTCGTTCTACATCTAATTTAAGATTAATTAAGTATAAAAAAAGGGTGGCTCGCGTAAGCGAGCCACTCTTTTTTTATTTCCATTTTTTAGGTATGATATTAGTTAACTTTATGAGAAAATACAATCATAAAAAAATAGAGGAGAAATGGCAGAAAAAGTGGGAAGACGACCATGTTGTTAAGATAGATAAGGATGACACAAAGAAAAAATTTTATATGTTAGACATGTTTCCTTATCCTTCTGGAGAGGGTTTGCATATGGGACATACTGAATCTTATACTGCCAGTGATGTTTTTACACGTTTTAAGACTATGCAGGGTTTCAATGTGTTACATCCACAAGGTTTTGATGCTTTTGGATTGCCGGCAGAGAATTATGCGATTAAAACTGGAATTGATCCTAAAACTAGTACAGCCCAGAACATTAGTAACTTTATTGTACAGATGAAGTCTTTGGGTTTGAGATATGATTTTGACGAAAAAGTTGTTACCTACGAACCAGAATATTATAAATGGACTCAGTGGCTGTTTGGAAAGTTTTTTGATAACAATTTGGTCTATAAAAAAACTTCTAAAATAAATTGGTGTGAATCTTGTCAGACTGGAATTGCTAATGAACAAGTGATTGGGGGAGAATGTGAAAGATGTGGAACTCAAATTGTACAAAAAGAAATTCCAGGTTGGTTTTTTAAGATTACAGATTTTGCCGATGCTTTGATAAATGATTTAGATACGGTTGATTGGCCAGAGCATACTAAGAAAAATCAAAGAAACTGGATAGGAAAGAGTGAAGGAGCACTTATTAAATTTTCAATTTCTAATTTTCAATTTTCAAAAGAAAAAACAGAAGAAAAACAAATCAAAGTTTTTACTACAAGACCAGATACACTTTTTGGGGCGACTTATATGGTGTTGGCTCCTGAACATCCGCTCGTGCAAGATTTGGTAATCGGATTACCAAATAAGGTTGAGGTAGAGAAATATATTTTAGATTCTCGAAAAAAGACAGAAATGGATAGAATAGAAGGAAAAGAAAAAACAGGTGTAAAGTTGGAAGGAATTTTTGCCATTAATCCAGCTATTGCCCGATCCGAAGGATTTAGGGCCAATTCAGAAGAGATTCCTATTTTTATAGCTGACTATGTCTTAAGTGGTTATGGAACTGGGGCGATTATGGCTGTACCAGCTCATGATGAAAGAGATTTTGAGTTTGCGACTAAATTTGGGGTAGAAATTAAGGAGGTTATTTCTGGTGGAATTATTAAAGAAAGAGCTTATTCTGGTGATGGAATTTTAGTAAATTCAGGTCAGTTTGATGGGATGGATTCAGAAGAAGCTAAAAAGAAAATTACTGAATTTGTGGGTGGGGAATTAACTACAAATTATAGGTTGAGGGATTGGTCAATGTCTCGTCAGAGATATTGGGGATGTCCTATTCCGATTGTTTATTCACCAGAAGGTGAAGCTAAATGTATTCCTGAAGAACATTTACCTTGGTTGTTGCCAACTGATGTGGATTTTGTGCCATCCGGAAAATCACCACTAGAAAAATCCGTAGAATTTAGAGAACGAACGGAAAAGATTTTTGGGGAAGGTTGGACTCCAGAATTTGATACCATGGATACTTTTGTAGATTCATCTTGGTATTTTTTGCGTTATCCTGATGTTCATAATGAGAAAGAATTTTGTTCAGAGAAACGTAAAGAATGGTTGCCAGTAGATTTGTATATTGGTGGGGCAGAGCATACCTATATGCATCTTTTGTTTTCAAGATTTTTTGTAAAGGCGATGAATAAAATTGGTTTGTTAGATTTTAATGAACCTTTTTTGAAATTACGACATCAAGGAATGGTATTGGATGGGGAAGGAAAGAAAATGTCAAAGTCAAAAGGGAATGTGACCAATCCCGACGAAATGGTGGAAAGGTTTGGCGCGGACTCAACTCGTACTTATATGTTATTTGCTGCGCCGTTAGAAGATGAAGTTATGTGGAACGAAGACAATATTGTCGGAGTGTATAGATTTTTAGAAAAAGTTTTTTATCAAGTAGATAAATTAGAAAAAGAAAGTTCTAAAGAAGTTCAAAATTCTTTGCATAAAACTATTAGGAAAGTTGGGAATGATATTGATGAATTGAAATACAATACTGCTGTTTCAGAGATGATGAAGTTTATGAACGTGGTAAAAAATTATCAAATTTCTCAAGAAGATTTTGAAAAATTTTTGAAAATTTTAGCGCCATTTGCTCCGCACATTGCTGAAGAAATTTGGGAGAGCTTAGGTAATAAATCCTCGATTCATCTTGAAAAGTGGCCAGAATATGATGTAAAATTAGCTAAGGATGATACTTATGTTATTGCTGTCCAGGTGAACGGAAAAGTTAGGGCTGAAATTGAGATTGGAGACGGAGCTTCCGAAGAAGATGTTAAGGAAATGGTTTTTTCTGACCTTCAAATTAAAAAATGGATTGGCGAGCATGAGGTTAAGAAAAGTATTTATATAAAAAATAAGATTTTTAATATAGTGGTTTAAAATTATAAACATAAAAATTTGACTTTTCCCGAAAAAAATGCTAAAAATAGACATACGTTAATCCACCAGATAATCCTTAAAATTAAGCTTATATTGAGATAGGCATGGTTTTAGAAGATAAAAATATGACAATCAAATTTAACCCAAAACAAATAAGTAGGAAACTTCTAGTTGAATTACCTGAGAGATCTCAGGATATTATTATGCGTAGGTATGGTTTGGATAAGGATGCCAAAAAAAATACCTTAGACGCTATTGGTAAACAATACGGAGTTACTAGAGAGAGGGTTAGACAAATAGAGAATTATTCTATTAAAAATATAAAGAAATCAGATTCTTTTAAGAGCCCTGAAACGGAGGCTGTTTTTAATGAATTGGCTGAAGTCATAAAATCTCTGGGGGAAATTGTTTCTGAAGACCAATTGCTTAATCACTTATCAGAGGATAAACAAACACAAAATCATTTGTTGTTGCTGTTAATTTTAGGTGATGCTTTTATTAGGGAAAAAGAAAGTTCAGAATTTAAAAGTAGATGGTTTGTTGATAAAAAATTATCTAAAGATATTCTTAATATACTAAAAAAATTACACAAAGAATTTGATGAAAGTCGATTACTTCCAGAAAAAGAAGTTGTTGCTTTGGTTTACAAAAATGCTAAACATCGCGAAAGAAACGAGGATCACGTAAAAAGATGGTTGTCTTTGTCTAAAGTGATAGGTAAAAATCCTTTTGATGAATGGGGTTTGGCAAAATCACCAGACGTTAAAGTTAAAGGTATTCGTAGTCACGCCTATTTAGTTGTTAAACAAAATGGATCTCCAATGCATTTTAAGGAGGTGGCTAATATGATTCAAAAACATTTCAATAAGAAAGTACATGTAGCAACTTGCCATAACGAGTTAATAAAAGACAAAAGGTTTATCTTAGTTGGAAGAGGTCTTTATGCTTTGTCAGAATGGGGTTATACAGAAGGTATCGTAAAAGATGTTATTAGAGATATTTTACAAAAAGAAAGTCCTCTTTCGAGGGAAGAAATCATAGATAGAGTATTGAAAGAAAGATATGTAAAGGGAAATACTGTTATTGTAAACTTGCAAAATTCAGACTTTTTTAAGAGGGATGAAAACGGTTTATATTACATCTCTTCCTAAGCTAACTCCTGAAGTAGTTAAATATGATGAAAAAATAAAAAGTGCCCGAAGTGCTGTTATTTGGATATTATAAAAGAAAAATTATTAGATGTTGTCTCTCAAAACACTACTTATATAAACACAAAAGGAATAGAAAGAACTATTCATCATATTGGGATTATTTATTCTGTTGAAGTAAAGTCTGATGAGGGTCAATTAAAAGAGTCTGCTGATGGGGAAGATTCCTTGGGAGCGGAATGGGTGGAGATTTCTTCTTTGAAAAAGGAAGAGCTGTCGCCTTTTGCTGAAAGGGGAATTATTTGATAGCATATAAAATATGATTTTAAAATTAAAACAATTAGGGTTATCTGATAAAGAAGCTAAAGTTTATTTGGCAGCTTTAGAATTGGGGGAAGCGACTGTGCAAGAAATTGCCAAACAGGCGAGCGTTAATCGTCCTACTACCTATGTTCAGATAGAGAGATTGATTAAATTGGGATTAATGAGCTCGGTGGAAAAAAAAGGGAAGATACATTTTATTGCAGAAGATCCGGTTCAATTGTCAAAATTGTTGGATGAACAAAAGAGAGAAATAGAAGAAAAAGTGAAGTTTTTTCAAAGAATATTACCAGAAATAAAGAATGTTTGTAATTTAGATGGAAAGAAATCAAGAGTGAGGTTTTTTGAAGGGTTAGAGGGTTTGAGATCAATAAAAGATGAAATATTAAAAACAAAAGATAAAGAAATTAAAGCTTTTTTTTCTGTGGATGACTTTAATAATATTTTCTCTGAAGAAGAAAGGAGTAAATATCTTAATAGAAGATTAAAAAAAGGAATAAAAGTAAAAGGACTTTATACGAGATCTGAAGGTCCTTTTGAGAAAATTACGAAGGGGGATGATGTGAGAATGATTCCGAAGAAGGATTTCCCGATTTCTTCTGATGTCACTATTTTTAGTGATAGGGTAGCTATTTCGGCATTGAAGGACGAAATAGTGGGAGTTATTATAGAAAATAAAGAAATTGCAAATGTTTTCCGATCTATTTTTAATCTTGTTTGGGAAAATACAAAAAAATAAAATTTCTAATTTATTATTTTATTGTCAAAACTTATTGACATAAATAATTATCTAAAAATAATATATTTAAACATCCAAATAGGGTGTTTTATTTAAAATGTCAAAATGTATTGACAAATAATTTTGGATGTGTATACTATGGGCAGTTCTTTGAAGAAGGTTCGGGGTCTTGAGAAGGGTCTCTTATCGCTCCTTCCTAATTAAGGGGGGTAAGGCTTTCCATGGTGGAAAGCAAGGAGCTGAACTAAGTTACAGCCTAAGTTAAGAGGCGTGCATGTAGCTTGATTCAGTAATCTAAAGTGGAAATTGCACTTTCCGTATTCTCGAAAAAGCCATCTATTCGGTGGATAGCTTTTAATAACAAAGCCGAAGGTGTGACGAGCCTCATGACGTCAAGGTCACTGCGACAGCCTAGGGATAAAGGCCGTCGTGTAAAACCAGTGGCCTCCCTTTCAGAGATTATTTAACTAAGTAGTTTCTGAAAGGGAAGTTGGTTCCCTAAAGTTCTTTTTTAAAAAATCTTTAGAAGAAAGGAGGTGAGAAAATGGGAGATGTAAAGGTCAAGACTTTTCATGTCGGATTCGTTTGTGAGACGGCGTCCTCTTCGTTGAAGGTGCTGGATCGTCAGACGGAGGAGATTGAAGGGACGATTCTTCAGATTGAGGATACATATTGTCTGGAGAAAGACATCCTCGTCAGGGCTGTTGTGTATAAGCCTTGGTAGAGATGTTCGGTATAGTCGGTGCCTGCTGTGTCCGACGATAAATCTGCTGAAAACGCGGACTTCCATTCTGGAAGAAAACAGGCTAGAGGTGGTGAGACATTAGACCAGGCAAACCCACCCATAAGGATGAATCAATCCTTTCTTACCTAAGAGGAAGTCAAAAAAGATTTCCTCTCCCGTCAGAGTTCATAAAATATTTGTGAATTGTGACGGGAGAAGTTTGAAAATAAAATTTAATAAAGAAAGGAGGTGATTTCTATGAAAGTCGAATGGAGTCGTTACTTTAGGGGCGACAGAAAAGGTCAGATTTTCGGAGCAAAGATTTGGGGAGATAACAGAGAATACCCCATTGCAGTACTTTACTTCGGGAACGGGGCGACGGACAGCCACAGCTTCATTAAGGTAGAAGCTGTGCGAGCTCTGGGGCTTATAAGAAGACCGCAACGTACATGCTACACTTGTACGGAGCCAGGTTCACATAATCTGGCGTATGGTCCTGTAGATCAAGTGATTTACAGTAAAGCTCCAGTTTTCGAAGGTGAGAAAGTTTCTTTACCAACTTTTTCTCTCTCAGAGATGAGGGATATCATAGAGAAAGAGTTTGGGCTTGAAGCTCCTCCTTTTGAAGCCGCTGACATCGGCCAGGAGTAGACCTTCCTGGAGCTTAGGGTTTGTGGAAGAGCCCTATTTGACAAAATCTTCTTTGGTACCGGAGATAAATATCCGGAAAAACAAAAAAATTTTAGCATAAGGTTCGGGATCCTTTAAAAAATCCTTCTGTTTCAGCCCAAGGCTGACTGATGAGTCTTCCGATTTAATATCGGCAAGACGAAACAGAGTGTTCTTTTAAAAAATACAAATTAAATAGTTTTTTTAAAAATTCATTTATCATCTGAAGTAGTAGAAAGTTTGCTATTTGAGATGATAAATGAATTTAAAACCTTTTGACCCACCTCAGGGGTAAAGCTGAGGGAGGAGGAAGTTATGTCTAAGAAAAGGCTGGTGGATCAAGAGGGTTTGAAGTATGCGGTAGAAGGGATCGTTGCCTCTGGTAAAGTGGTAAACGGTCAACTTTTGGCCCGATTGATCGGGGTTAACAAATCAACCATCTGTCGGAATTTGAGGCAGATCGGGATTATCGTCCCGAGGGGTAAGGTTGGTTGGGTTGAACCCAGCCAAGATGATGAACCTCGTCATCACGACGAAATCGCACGCGCCATGCAAGAGGCCATCTCTATGGAGAACCCTTGTAAACCACTATCTGACCCAAAGCTTATGGTGGCAATCGATTTCAGGGGCGAGGTTCGCAACTTCACAAAAATTCGCAATAAGTACGGTATCCCTAGTAGCCGTCAGCGGAAAAGGAGGTAAAAATACTGGGACAATCGAAGAATTCACAAGGGTGGTTCTTCGAGTAGGTCGCGGGGCGGGGAGTGATTAGTTCAATCACCTCCGCCTTTTTTGTTTGTCTAATTTTTTGATATAATTGATTTATATGAAGCAAGCATATAATTCCTGCGTTCGGATTATATAAAGACATCTTATTACTATAATCGTTTTTACAAATCCTCATTTGAAATTATGAAAAAAGATAATTCAATAGTTTTATTTAATCAAAAACGAATTCGTCGTCATTGGGATGATGAAAAAGAGCTGTGGTATTTTTCGATTATTGATATTGTAGCGGTTCTGACGGAGCAGATGGATTTTCAATTAGCAAGAAATTATTGGAAAGTTCTGAAAATTCGCTTAAAAAAGGAAGGAAGTGAAGTGGTTACAAAATGTAACCGGTTGAAAATGATGGCTCAAGACGGCAAGATGAGAGAAACCGATGTTGCCGATGTGGAAACTATTCTGCGGCTCATTCAATCAGTGCCAAGCAAAAAAGCAGAACCAATTAAGCTTTGGTTAGCCAAGGTAGGATACGAAAGAGTGCAGGAAATGAGCGATCCAGAAAAAGCATTGAACAGGTCACGCGATTATTGGCAGAGAATGGGACGAAGTCAAAAATGGATTCAACAAAGAATGATGGGGCAAGAAATTAGGAATAAACTCACGGATTATTGGAAAGATAATAAGGTGAAAGAAAAAGACGAATATGCTATTTTGACCAACATTATTCATCAAGAATGGAGCGATTTGTCAGTTAAAGAACATAAGAGTATAAAAAATTTGAAACGGGAAAATTTGCGTGATCATATGACTGATGCGGAATTGGTCTTTACCGCTTTAGCCGAACTTTCCACCCGCCAAATCGCGGAAACCATGGAAGCTAAAGGGTTGGAAGAAAATAAAATACCGGCGAAAAAAGGTGGACGAATTGCCAAAGACGCAAGAAAAGCACTGGAAGAAAAAACAGGCGAGTCGGTTGTAACCAAGACAAATTATTTATCAAATAAAAAATCTGTTAAAAAATTGAAATAATATGAAAACAATTTTAAAAATTAACCTCTAAATTTTAAACCCTAACAACTAAAAAAGACTAATTTCAGATTTTGGTTGGTTTTTATTTTGTGATATAATTATTTCAATGTTAAGAAAAAAGATTGCTGTATTAAGAGGTGGTCCTAGTTCTGAATACGAAGTTTCTTTAAAGACAGGGGCTGAAATACTAAAAAACTTATCTGATGATAAGTATGATTTGTCTGATGTTTGTATTACTCGAGATGGAGATTGGTATTTGAAGGGTATGAAAGTTCGTCCTGCTGATATCTTGCCTCAGGTTGATGCGGTTTTTAATGCTATGCATGGTGAATATGGTGAGGACGGAAAAGTTCAAAGAATTTTAGAAACTTTTGGGGTGCCTTTTACTGGTTCTCAATCGATTCCTTCAGCTCTGGCTATGAATAAAATGTTAGCTAAACAGGAATTTAAAAAAGGAGGAATTAAAGTGCCTATTGATATTGTTTTGAAGAGGGGAGATTATAATGTTGCTGAAATATTTAGGACCTTCCCGATTCCGGCTATTGTAAAACCTATCAGTGCCGGTTCTTCTGTGGGAATTGGGTTAGCTAGAACAGCTCTTGAATTACAACAAGCTATTGAAAATGCTTTTGAGGTTTCAGACAAGGTCTTGGTTGAAGAATTCATTGGCGGGAGAGAGGCGACTTGTGGGGTGATTGATGATTTTAGAGGGGAAAGTATTTATACTTTATTACCGGTTGAAATCAGGCCCAAATCAGTTAATAATTTTTTTGATTATGAGGCTAAATATAGTGGGGAATCTGAGGAAATTTGTCCGGGCAATTTTACCGAAGAAGAGAAGGGCCAAATACAAGAATTAGCTAGACAAGCTCACCAATTGTTAGGTTTGCGTCATTATTCTCGTTCGGATTTTATTATTTCACCTCGTAGAGGGATTTATCTTTTGGAAACGAATTCCTTGTCTGGTTTAACAGCCAATTCTCTTTTACCGGTATCGTTGAAGGCTATCGGTTGTGATTTATCCGATTTTCTTGATCACTTGATTCAATTAACTGAAAAGTAAAGGGATTTATTTACTTTTTGGTGTGGTTGTGTATAATTTACCTTGTATTTAGTTTAGGTGAGGGGCCAGTAGCCCCTCACCCAGAACCTTTATATTATGTTCTTTGTTTATATTTTAAAAAGTAAAAAAGATAACAGTATTTATATAGGTTATACAAGTGATTTGAAAAGGCGTTTTGAAGAACATAACGGTGGAAAAAATAAGTCTACCAAATTCAAGGTTCCTTTTGAGCTCATTTATTATGAAGCTTACAGATCTGAATCTGATGCCAAATATAGGGAGTCAAATTTGAAAAGATTTGCTCAGGCATATTCTGCTCTCAAGGGTAGAATTAAAAATAGTTTGGCATCATAAAGGTTCTGGGTGAGGGGCCAGTAGCTCACCTGGTAGAGCGCCGCACTTGCACTGCGGAGGTAGCGGGTTCGAGTCCTGTCTGGTCCACAAAAACACAAAAGAACGCGAAAGCGTTCTTTTGTTTTGTTTTTGTGGACCAGACAGGACTCGAAACGAAGGAGTATATTTTTTCATAATGTAATGGAGAAAAAATACGACTGAGCGGGGTCGAGAGTTCTTGGTATTTTAGGAGCGAAGCGAACTAAAATAGTTAGAACTGGTGACCGAGTCCTGAGATATGTAGAATTCTCGCTGGGGTCATTTAGTTGAAAGAGTAGAGATTTTTGGAGGAGGAGTGTAGAATTAAGATATGTTTACTCCTAAAACAAAAAGAATAGAAAAACTTGCTGAACTGTATCCTGAAATTATTTCAGATTTGGAATGTATTTTTGACAAACCAACGAACATTTATATTGATTGGCAGAACGTTATTCATTGGCAGAAAAAATTAAGGTGGAATTTTGATTTGAAAAGAATAAAACGGTTTTTTGATTCTTTTGACAATATAAAAACAGTAAAAATATATACAGGAACATTGGAGGGGAATGACAAATCAGAACAAAATATTCCTGATTTAGAATCTTGGGGTTATGTTGTTATAACAAAGCCAGTTAAAAAGATGAAGTTATCCGTTGATACTTCCAGTGTCTCTGATAATTCCCCAACTTTGTTGCAACAATTTATTAAAAAATCTCTGTTAGACACTTTAGATATTTCTACTATCATCTCTTTAAATAAAAAACTTTCAGAGTTAAACGAAAAAAATATTTTATTTTTAACAGAAGAAAAGTGTAATTTTGATGTTGAAATGGGGAGGGATCTGCTAAAAGATTTTGAGTTTAATGGGATAGAGAATTTTATTTTGTGGACGACTGACAGTGATTTTGAAGACCCGATAAAACAAATTAGAGATGATGGTAAAAAAGCGATTATTTTTGCTTTCTCAGGTAAAGTTGCACCTGAATTAGATGGCACTGGAGTTTATGTTTTTGATATAAAGAAAATAAAAGAATTTGTGTGTTGGTCTAAGCATTTACCAAAGGATATAAAGGATAGAGTTGATGAGGTATAAAATGCCAAAGGGACTCCGTGAGGAGCCCCTAAGCATTAGTGATTTTTAACCTTTCGGTTACAGTTAATACTATACAAATTGTTAACTAAAGTCAATAACGGTTGGGGATAGAGTATAATATAACAAAAAAATGGATAAATATACATATGTTGGCGTTTACGCCTTGATTAAAAAAGACGATAAAATACTTTTGATTAAAAAATCGAGAGGTCCGTATCTTGGTAAATTGGATTTGCCTGGGGGTGGTTTTGAATTTGGTGAGACTCCTTTGGAAACTTTACATAGAGAAGTGAAAGAAGAGACAGGTTTGGTTGTTTTGGAGGAGAAACTATTAGATGTCGCATCTCAAAATACTACTTATATCAATACAAAAGGGGAAGAAAGAACCATTCATCATATTGGGATAATTTATGATGTTGAAGTAGAAGCTGGTGTGGAATTAAAAGGTAATAGTGATGGAGAAGACTCTTTAGGTGCTAAGTGGGTAGAGATTTCTTCTTTGAAGAAAGAAGAGTTGTCGCCTTTTGCTGGGAAATTTTTGTAAAATCAAAAACAGGTAGGCGTAAACCCTTGACGATAGCATACATATCCTTACTTAACTGATACCACTCGCTTAATTCCTGTATGATTCGGTTCCAGTCAAAACCAATGAGGTCCACCATAATAAAAAATACCCAATTTTCAAATTGGGTATTTTTTATTATTTATGCATCTGTCAGGACTCGAACGGTGATAGTAAACAGTCCTGTGGACTGTTTACGAGCCGCGACCAGCAGTACTTAGTAGATTTTGAGCGAAGCGAAAAAATATACTTAGTAACTGCGGGTCGAGTCCTGTGATTTTGTAGGACCAGACAGGAATCGAATATCCGTGATTATTTTTAAGAGGGTATCTTAGGAAAATGGTTTTAACATTTTTAATATTGTAATGATATCTATTTTGTAACGGCATAGGATATATCGTTTAAAACATAGATAAAAAGTCGATTATGTACAATTTATTAATAAACCGTAAAAATTAATCTCTAAATAAAAAATATGAGGAAATTTAATAGAAGTTCAATAGTAGTCGTGTCAGCTGTTTTCTTGATGTTTTCTGTTTTTTCAATCACTACGTTTGCGGCTGGTCCAGCAACGGTCAATCTTGGTTCAGCGGGTGATTTTGTTGTTTTGGCAAAGTCTGGAATTTCAACAACTGGAACAACCCTAATTACTGGAGATATTGGAGTAAGCCCAATTAACGCGGTTGCTATAACTGGTTTTGGGTTAACGATGGATACCTCAAGTACATTTTCAACGTCAGCCTTGGTAAATGGAAAAGTATACGCAGCTGATTACACAGCTCCTACTCCAACTAAAATGACCACAGCTATAAGCGATATGGAAACTGCTTATACAGATGCTGCTGGAAGAACAAGTCCTATTGAGACTGGATTAGGTGCCGGAGACATTGGTGGAATGACACTCGCTCCAGGGCTTTATAAATGGGGTACTAACGTGATAATTCCAACGGATGTTACTCTCTCTGGTGGTGCGAATGATGTTTGGATCTTTCAGATAGCACAAAATCTTACCATAAGTTCAGATATAGAAGTTGTCTTGAGTGGTGGTGCACAGGCTTCTAATATTTTCTGGCAGGTTGCTGGTCAAACAACGCTTGGGACAAACTCTGTCTTTAATGGAAATATATTGGATCAAACAGCAATTGTGTTGAACACGGGGGCAACACTAAATGGTAGGGCCTTGGCGCAGACTGCAGTTACGCTTGACGCTGATATTGTCTCCCTTCCTGTTGTTTCCGTAACAACTCCAGTTAACGGTTCTTGTTCTACTACTCACTACAGTTGTAACACCGGCACCAGTGTGAGTAACGTTGATGGTTCTACTACTTGGACTTGGTCTTGTACAGGTTTAAATAGTGGTACCACCGCTTCATGTTCAGAAACAAAACCAGTGACAACTACTCCAGTTAATGGTTCTTGTTCTACTACCCACTACAGTTGTAATACTGGCACCAGTGCGAGCAACGTTGATGGTTCTACTACTTGGACGTGGTCTTGTACAGGTTTAGATGGTGGTACCACTGCTTCATGTTCAGAAACAAAACCAGTGACAACTACTCCAGTTAACGGTTCTTGTTCTACTACTCACTACAGTTGTAACACCGGCACCAGTGTGAGCAACGTTGATGGTTCTATTACTTGGACTTGGTCTTGTACAGGTTTAAATAGTGGTACCACTGCTTCATGTTCAGAAACAAAACCAGTGACAACTACCC
>JAGYLJ010000005.1 GCA_018401295.1 bacterium
CGCTCGTGTGCCCAGGATGGGACTCGAACCCATATGCTCTAGGAGCCACGGCCCTCAACCGTGTGTGTATACCAATTCCACCACCTGGGCTTAAACACAAAAGTAGTATAACGAATTATAAGAAAAATAAAAAGAGCCGAGCCCTAATTAGGAAGACTCGACTCTGTTTAAAATCTAATTATTATTTTTCTATTTCTTCCTTATTTTTTACTTCTTCAATAATTTCACCAGACTCTTCTACTACTTCACTTTCTTCTACTTGTTGTAGTTCAGCCTCCTTTTTATTTTCCTCTTCTTGCTTTAACATTTCTTCTTCCTCTTTCTTCATTCTATCTGCTTCTGCTATATCACTTTTAGTAGAAAGGTCCACCATCTTCATTTTTCTCATTTGTCGTCTTATCTCTCTAGCCACTTTTTCACGAATAAAGTAAAGTTTTGACCTCCTAACTCTAGATCTCTTTATAATTTCAATCTTATCAATAATAGGAGAAAATAAAGGAAAAATTCTTTCTACCCCGACTCCACTAGCCACTTTCCTCACAGTAAACGTTGCACCTGCTTCATTACCGTGTTTCCTCGCTAAAACTAAACCTTCAAAAGCCTGTAATCTAGTCTTTCCTTTTTCTTGAATTTTAACCCATACACGCACAGTATCACCAGACCTAATTCCTAGTTCTTTTCTCTCTTCCATATTAACTGGGGAAATTTGAATTGTTTCTAATTTCATGAGCCAAACTTTATCATAAATTGTTATATTTCGCAATATTAATTAAGAAAGTCAGAGAATATGAAACCCCCACAACTAAACATCAAAATTATTTAATTAAATCTATGGCTTTTTGAAAATCCTTAGGTAAAGGAGCTTCTATTTTTATTTTTTTTCCATCTAATAAAGAAAACTCAATAAAAAAGGCGTGTAAAGCCACACGGTTAAAACCTAGGGCAAATTCTCTTTTAGGCGCGTACAATCTATCCCCTACAACTGGATGATTAATAGCTTTCATATGGACCCTTATCTGATGAGTTCTCCCTGTTTTTAAATTAACCTCTAAAAAGGAAAAGTCTTTATTCCTCTTTAAAACTTTATATTCAGTAACAGCTTCCCTTAAGACACCCCTTGCCCCTCTTTGAGCCGACCATTGTCTAAAATCACTGCTACTTCTTCCTATTGAGCGATCAATAACACCTTCTTCATCTTTTATTTCCCCCCAAACGAAAGTTTTATATATTTTTTTTATTTTCTTATCTTTAAACTGTTGTTTTAAGTTTAAAAAAGTCTCTTGATTCTTTACAATAATTAAAATACCGCTGGTCTCCCTATCTAATCGATGAACAATTCCCGGTCTTTTTATTTCCTTACCGTTTTGAAGAATCAAAGACTCTCCAACATTCTCCAATTCAGGATACTTTTCTAAAATCCAACCACATAAATTTGGCTCTTTAGTTTTACCGTCAAAGTGGACAACCAAACCAGCTGGTTTATCAACCACTAAAACATTTTTATCTTCAAAAAGTATTTTGATATTATTCAAGCTCATTCAATTGTTCCCTTGTTAATTCCCCTACAAATCCTGAAGCCGGTGATATATTATATTCTTTCTGAAAATCTTTTACAGCTTGCAGAGTACAGTTACCAAAACTACCAGAAATAGGACATATATTCAAATTTGAACCAGAAGGTGGATAGAATCCTTTCTTGGCCAAAAGAAATTGCAATGCCAAAACCCCTTCATCATTATTTATTCCTTTTCTTAAATTGGAATTCCACTCGTAGGGTAAAATAACATTTTCCTTTTCTGAACTTTTATCAAAGTAATCTAAAATACTCAAATAGGTCTGCCAGGCCATTTCTTGCAAAACGTCTTTTCTTGTATTTGAATTAGTAAATTGTGGTTCATAAACGTAACCATATTCAATTAAAAGACCTGCTGAATCCAATGTATTGTAAGCACCCAAAGCGATGAATCCCTGTATCTCCTTTATCCCTCCTTCACTCTTTTCATATTTTAAATCACTATAGGCAGAATATTTACCTAAAAATTCTGATACTGATTCAGCAATCGAACGACTTACTTTAGAATTTGAATATTGTTTATCTGGTATATAAATAGTCAAACCAGAATATTTACCCACACCATCTGAATATCTTCCCGGATAATCATTAAAATGAACATGAATAACAATATCCATCTCATTTTCATTTGACCATTTATTTACACCATATAGCCTTGTTGCCACTTCTGGTAATGATTTACGGTTAGAGTTAAAACCAATATCAGAATCAATTAAACCCGAATCGACTAAAGCACTCATAAGATCCTGATTTTCCTTCTGAAAATTAAAAATATCCTCCTTGTTATTTTTTATATAAGCTAAATAATCTTCGTCATAGCCTTGTCTATTTCTCAATAAATAAACTTGAAATAAACTCTCCTGTCGCAAATAATTGGTTAAATATTCAGCAAGTTCTACATTTAAATCTGCTTCTCTCACTCCCTCAAATTCAGTTCCCCAGTATTCATTATCATGACCTGGGACAACCAAAATTCTCACAGTTGATTTCGCTTTAAGTTGTTTCTCTGTTAGGCTATCAACAAAAAATATTCCTGCTAACATCTCGCGAGGATTAACATCTGTATATTTTGTTAAAACAAAAATTGTTATAAACAAGAAACCAATAAAAATAAAAATTTTCTTAAACATTTCACTTTTAATTATACACTATTCATTGATTTATGTGGATAATATTGGTATAAATAAGTTGATTTTTAATTACTAATTTGAAAATTCGTCCCCGTAGTTCAATGGATAGAACGAAAGCCTTCTAAGCTTTAGATGTAGGTCCGATTCCTACCGGGGGCACAAATCGCAAAAAAACAAAAGCAACAGTTTAAAAACTGTTGCTTTTGTTTTTTAAAAGAGCAAACTGCTTTGCTCTTTGACGATTTGTGCGGGCACAGGCATATTTTTGCGACCCACAGGGAGCAAAAAAGCCGAGGAGGGGATAAAAAACAAACTGCTTTGTTTTTTATCCAGTTTTTCTGAAAGAAAAAATTTCCTATATCGAGCGAAGCGAGATAGGAAATAGGTGGGTCAACAAACACTTAGATATTTTTGAGTCCGGAGGACAAAAAAAATATTTAGTGATTTGTGTGCGATTCCTACTGGGGGGCACAAATTGAGCAAAGCGAAATTTGGGACCCCAGAACGAGCCAACTGCTTGGCTCGTGTTAGAAATCGAAAGCCGGAAGATGTTGCAAACAAGGAGCAACACTGAGGCGGGGTCGCGGAACACTTAGTAAGATTTTCGAGCCTGCCTGCCGATAGGCGAGGCAAAGCGGAATATATTTAGTGATTTGTGACCACATGATTATGTATACGAAGTATTCCATTAACCTAACAAAAAAAGACCTTCCGGTCTTTTTTGTGTGTCTGTGGGCGATGAGGGATTTGGTCACAAATATTTTGCTTCGCAAAATTTCGCTACCCCGACTCGGCGACAAGCACTCGCTTCGCTCATCTTGTATACCGCCTCCGTCTTTCAAATCCCTATCGCTCCTACAAAATCAAAAATCCCAAAGCATTCGCTTTGGGACTTAAGATTTTGTGGGCGATGAGGGATTTGGTCCCCAGTTCTAATTATTTTAGTTCGCTTCACTCCTAAAATAATAAGAACTCTTGACCTCGCTCAGTCATATTTTTCTTTCGCTTCGCTTCAGAAAAATATATTCCCTCGGTTCAAATCCCTATCGCTCCTACAAAATCAAAAATCCCAAAGCATTCGCTTTGGGACTTAAGATTTTGTGGGCGATGAGGGATTTGGTCCCCAGTTCTAATTATTTTAGTTCGCTTCACTCCTAAAATAATAAGAACTCTTGACCTCGCTCAGTCATATTTTTCTTTCGCTTCGCTTCAGAAAAATATATTCCCTCGGTTCAAATCCCTATCGCTCCTACAAAATCAAAAATCCCAAAGCATTCGCTTTGGGACTTAAGATTTTGTGGGCGATGAGGGATTTGAACCCCCGACCTTCGCAGTGTAAATGCGCTGCTCTACCAACTGAGCTAATCGCCCAAGTATAATTTTACTTGGTATTGTGTATTTAATTTTCAATTCTCTGTAAAGCGCATTTACACTTAAGTGTAAATGATAGAAACTCCACCGTTTCTATCTCCGTCAACTGAGCTAATCGCCCTTTTGTGTCCATAATTATATAGAAAAAACTAATCAAAATCAATCTAATTTACAAAACAAAAATCAAGATCACAATAATCACAAAGACTACAAGAATCCAATTAAAATATTCAAAAGCATTCTTCGCCACTTTTTTACCGAACAATTTAACAATATAACCCACAGCGAAAAATCTCAACCCCCTCCCTATCAAAGAGGCTAATAGAAATGTAAAGATATTTATATTGAAAAAACCCGCAGAGATAGTAAAAACCTTAAAAGGAATAGGAGTAAAGGCTGAAATAAAAATTGTCCAAAAGGCATTCTGAGAAAACATCTGAGAAACTGTTAACATCTGACTTTGTAAATTATAAGTATTCACAATAAACTCACCCACCAAACTAAAAAAGAAAAAACCTATCAAATAACCAAACAATCCACCAACAACAGAAGCAACAGTAGTAATAAGAGAATAATATACCCACCTAGCTCCATTTTTTATCAAAATTGCCAAAAGGAAAACATCTGGTGGAATTACGAAAAAAGAAGCCTCTGTGAAAGAACAAATAATCAACCAAATTTTAGCCCTTCTCCCTTGAGATTTATTATCGACCCAGTCTTCAGTCCTCTCTTTTATTTTTTGTAAAAAATTTAAAATCATATTAATTATATTTTTCTTTTTTTATCTAGGTAACTTGTCAAAATAAGAGCTGCCGCCGACGCATCTATTTTATCACTTTTACCTTGAATCCGCTCAGCTTCAGCACTAGTTAAGAATTCTGGTTCTAAGTGAACTATTAAATTATTTCTTTCTAAATCTGTTTTAAATCTTAAAATATCTTTCATAATAAAATTAGGCTCTCCAGAAAAATTAAACGATTCTCCGAGAACCACAACTTCAATTTTTTCCTCAAGACAAATTTTCAGAATACTTTCCAAAAGTTGTTTACCATTATGCAAAACAGTTTTAGCAAAAGCTAAGTTCCCACCATCATCCGAGACAGCAATTCCTACGTTCTTTTCTCCATAATCTATACCTAAATATTTCATATAATTAGTCTAATCGATGTCTCGATTTATTCCCTGTTTTCTCTTCATAAACCTTATTAAACAATTTTTCACCTAAATAAGAACCTTGATACTCCTTATTCTTAATGCTTTTCACTATCTCATAAAATTTAGTAAGTTCATTCTTTATTTCTCCATTATCAGCCTTAATCAAAAATTCTTCTAAGCTCATATCATATAATCGATTTTTTATAGCCTCTAAAGCTATATTCTCAGAGTAAAGATAGCCAAGAAAATACAAAATTGCCCTAGCGCGATAGACTTCATCTTCCGTGCATCCTTTGTTCTCAATAATATGTATATATTTACTCCACAGGTTTTCAATGGCTTGTGATAATTTTTCTAAATCAAACCTATATGTGTATATCAAAATTTCTTCCATATTTTTTTATCGAAATCTACTTCAATAAAGTCTCCTGTTTCAAGTTGTGAAGTAACTTTTGCTTGCCCCATGATTAAAGGGATATTATTTTCTCTAGAAATAATAGCAGCGTGACATAATAAATTATTTATCTCAGTAATAATTCCAGAGGTTCTTGATAAAATAATTTGTACATCTGGAGTCGTATTTTTAACCACAAGAGTATCACCGGTTTCAAAGCCAACTAAATCCTCATCCTTCCACAATCTTTTTTTAATAACAAACACTCTTTTTTTCATAGAATTAAAAAGAAAACTCTCGCTTCTTTGTGCTATTATAGCACATTAAAGCGAGAGTCCCTGCTCAATAATAATCGGCCAGTTGGGATAATAAATCAACGAAATCCCATTTATTACCACCACTACGACAACCCTTTTCAATCATTTCTTTCCTCATATCCAAATTCTGCGAAGTAGAAATAACAACCTGAGATATTTTCAACAAGTCAGAGATAAAAGGAATTGTCGATTTCTCCCCCAACCATCCATCCAGAGCGACAGCGAAGAACTTATGATTAGAGGAAATCACAGCTCTTAACTCATCTTCAGAACGAGCTACAATAATTTCTGCTTTTTTCCCCAACCGATGAGTAATAAGTTGCTCCCAACGAGCAATGTCTTCCACAATAAGAACCTCCACTTGAAACACCCCCTTTCAGGATAAAATTAAAAAAGGACTTCTCCTAAAAAGATTTATAACACAATTCTTAAAAAAATCAATTTCTAGAAGACCAACAAACTTGGAGCAAAAAGAAGTAAAGCACCAAGTATTATCATTAAAATCCCTCCAATTAAAGACGATAAATTAGAGTACTTTTGTCCTACTGCGTAAAACTTACTAAAACCGTAAAGGGCTAAACCGAAAATTAAAAAATCGTCAAACATATACGAGAAAGTATATAGAAGTATATAAAGTTGTTCTGTAACCAAACTCAAGCCATTTAACTCCAAGATTTTAGTAAAAGCCTGAGGTATTCCAATTGAACAAGCAAACTCAACAACATTCACAGATAAAGCTACCCCGATAACTCCTAAAGCCGTCAAAATCGTCATCGGTCTATTAATAAGTTTTTTTATTTTTGATTCTGTTTTTGATTGTTTTTCTATATCGGTATTACAAACCAATTCCCCACGTGTCTTCCAGTATCTATAAAGAAAATAAAAACCTGCTCCAAGAGCCAGTAAACCGATTAACGGGGTTATAAATTCGTCCAAACCAATAAAATCCCACGTTTTAAACCAAAAATTCAAGATCAACCAATACATTATGGTCTCTGCTAAAATAAACAAACCAGCCACCTGAAACATCTTTTTTCTATCTTTAACCTGCCATAGAATTAGTAGAAAGGTCATCAAAACCCACATAGCACAAGGATTAAAACCATCCACCAAACCTAAGATAAACGACAGTGAAAACAAAGAAAAATCTTTCGAATCAACTACTCCTAAAAATGGGATGTTAAAATCAAAACCTTTCTGCGGGTCTTTAATAGCTCCTGATTTCGATTGTTCTATCAACCTAATTATTTCCTGACCTGTTGTTTCAGGAGAATCAAAACCTTGAAAAATATTCTCCCCAATTATAGTGGTTGGAGTAACTTTTGGTAGATTGTATTTGTTGGTCAATAAATCAAATTGTTGTCTGTTTCCTTCCTGAGCGATATCAACAATAATTAAATTAAAATCATCTCTCTGAGTAATTAAATCCTCAAAAAAAGCCATTTCTTTTGCACAAAAAGAACAGTCTTCTCTTTCAAAAAAATAAATGTCTACTTTCTCAACTGTGTTTGCTGCTATGGTCTCAGGATCAATAGGTGTTTCAGCTATAGAAACAAGGGGTATGGCACAGGCAACCGCCAAAGTTAAAATTAAAAAATTCCTTTTTAAAAGGTTGTACCCCATTAAAAATTTATTTTCATTTTTACTCGATTTTATAATATTATACTTTAACGGGGTAAACATAGTCTTCTTATAATATCACTATTGTATTAAATAATAAACTTGTTAAAATTAAGGGTAACAATTAGCAATTAAAATTAATTAAAAAATATGGATCTTTTAACATCAACAACTACAACAACATTAGGTAGCATTGACCCCACAACTATTCCTCTCTGGATATTGCTGGTTATTATGCTCTGGGTCTTGCCATGGAAAGGGTATGCTCTTTGGCATGCAGCTCAAAATAAACACAAAAATTGGTTTATAATTTTATTAGTCATCAATACATTAGCAATTTTAGACATCATCTATATTTTCTTTGTTAGTAAAAAGAAAAAATAAAACAATAATCTCAAAATGACACAAAACAGTGCTTAAGCACTGTTTTGTTTTGGTCAAGCGGAGGGGGTGGGATTCGGTCACTCTTATGGATATTTTATTTCGCAAGCTCATAAAATATCTCATCCCATTGACCTCCACTCGCTCGAGTTCGTCGTCGCAAGCTCTTCCTCACATACTCGCTCGGTTCGAATCCCTTACTCTCTTCTAGAAGTTAACAAAAATAAATACCTCAGTCGGTATTTATTTTTGTTAATGCGGAGGGGGTGGGATTCGGTCACAAATCACTAAGTATATTTTTTCGCTTCGCTCAAAATCTACTAAGTGTTTGCGTCCTCCTATTTCCTATCTCGCTTCGCTCGATAAAGGAAATTTTTTCTTTCAGAAAAACTGGATAAAAAACAAAGCAGTTTGTTTTTTATCCCCGACTCCCTCGCTTCGCTCAGTCCGTCTTTCGAATTCCACCCCCTCATCAAAATGTTTGAAATTAAAATACCCCTTAAGGGGTATTTTAATTTCAAATGCGGAGGGGGTGGGATTCGAACCCACGGTACAGTTTCCCGCACTCCAGTTTTCAAGACTGGCGCATTCGACCTCTCTGCCACCCCTCCAATTAATATTCAATTATCAACAAATCTTTTTCTTGTAAACTTACAGACCGACGCCTACATAAACACGTCTTAAATAAATATTCATCACGATTCTTACTCAAAACATAAAGCCAATCATAAGAATCTTCTTCTGTTTTTTTGATAACATAGCCCTTTGAATTAGAGTGGATCCTTCTCAAATCAACTTCATTCCCGCTAGTATATTTTACTTGGACTCTTTTTAATTCGTTTCCAACATCAACAACCAAATCATAAGAAGCAGACTCCGTTAGAGGTAACAAAACATCCCATCCTAATTTAGTAAAAGTAGATATAGCTTGTGCAACAGCAATATCTCCTTTCCTTTGTGTTGTTCTCATCTTTCTATTATAAACGGTATAGGCAACCGTTGCAACATATAATTAAAAGATAATAATTATTATACCAAAATAAACACTAAAAATCTACTGATTATTTCATCATTTTAACAATCCCCTAGGATAAAATTCCAAAACTTGTATTATAATGTAAGATGTAAGATTAATTAATAAAAAATCATGTTATTAGAACAAGAGACATCAAACATATTTTTTCTGAAGAAGCTCAACAAAATATGTCTAATTTAGATAAACAAATTCTAATTAAAAAAGCCGAAGCGACCGCTTTACTAAAATTACAAGGAAAGACCAATAATTAAAGCCAAAATTCTAAATAAACCTCTCTTTGCTTTAATTCCGATAAGAGTTTATACTTAAATAAATGGGTTAAAACCTAAATTATTAATTGTTACCAACTAAAAAAATAAAATTATGAAAAATAAAATTTTAATGTTTGGTTTGTTGGTCGGAATTTTTACCTTCACTAACAATGCCTCAGCTGTCAGCCAAAATAGTCCTAAAGTGGTAGATACAATAAATCAAGTTCAACAAGTACAAGCTAACAACCAAGGAGAAAATACCCCTCTCCAAGAGCAAACACAATTACAAACACAAGAAGCAGAAACAAACGACGTTCCTGTTCAAAACCAGAATCAGCAACAAAACCAAGGTGAAGAAAACCAGATCCAAAATCAAGAAACAATTGGAATAGAAGAAAGTGGTTCAGCCATAGCAGAACAAAGAAAAAGCCAAGTCGCCAATGCTGTCCACGAGATGCTACAAATTGCTGAAAGAAATAGTGGAATCGGCGAACAAGTCAGATTGATTGCTCAAGCTCAAAATCAAAATCAGGAACAATTAGAATCCAGTTTAGAAAAAGTTCAAAAAAGAAACGAATTTACTAAACTCTTTTTTGGTCCAGATTACGGAGAAATTAGTAAAGCGGAACAAGTTTTGGAACAAAACAGAGAGCAAATTGAACAATTAAGTCAACTACAGACTCAATTAACAAATCAGGCTGATCAACAAGTTTTAACTCAACAAATTCAATTATTAGAACAAGCTAATTTAGAAATTGAAAATTCTCTAAATAAACAGAAAGGCGGGTTTAGTTTATTAGGTTGGATGTTTAAATTATTTAATAAATAATTTTAGACAAAAAATAAAATAATCAAATAAAAATCTCTTCGGTGGAAGAGATTTTTATTTGATTATTTTAATCGCCTGCCCTTTAATTAAGGCAAGAGAGATTTTTTTATAGGCAGAAGATAAAATTCTTTGAAAAGTGCTTTGAGATGTCTTCATTTCTTCAGCACATTCATTTTGATCCAAATTTTCTAAATTTTTCAAACGCAAAGCCTCTAACTCTTCTTTGGTTAACTCAACCTCATTCAAAATCCGCAAAGGTACTCCTCGCGGTTTAAAATATGTTATTTGCGGATTAAAACGTACCCGCCTTCCTAATCTTGGTCTTGGCATAAAATTAAAATAATTATACAGCAAAACCCCGTCTTGCCCACCTTAGACAAGTCGGGGTTTTTGACTTAGGCATTCCGTCCGCATCCATTAGGACGGTTACGCAATCCTAGGCCCGTACCTTTACGTCTTCGGCCTTGCCCACATCCCATTCCTTGACCACGACCATCCATTGGTCGGTTTTGAGGATCAGCATCGGCACATCTACCCATTTGTCCGCCAGTTTTAGGACCTTTACCAGCAGGGCCTGTTCCATCAAATTTCGGCATAATATTATATTTAGTCGAAAGTCTCTAATGTCTAAAGTCGAAAGTGAAAAATTTGCTTCCTAAACCAAAACTTCGTTTTGGTCGGACGAACATCAAAGATGTTTTAGTCGCAAATTTTTTGACTTTATGGACTTTACGGACTTTATGAACTTCTGACTATATTTATTAATTCATTTTATTAAACAAGATAAATAGTTCGACCCACTGGCTATTCCAAAGCTATCTATAGTTATGAGTATATACCCATTAGATTTTAAAGTCAAATGATTTTCTTGTCATCTACTTTTATGATAAAATATTTACCCTGTTAAATAAATTTAAATTTTTATAGAGATATGTTTTATGTATATGTGATATAATTAAAAAGAGATAAGAAATCCTACACAAGACATACAAAAAATTTAAAGTTAAGATTTGACGAAAGCAAGAGATAAAATAGTATAAATAAAAAATATTATTAATTAACAATTAATATTTAGATATAGAGTCAAATCTTATTTAACAGGGTGAATATGGAAAAAGAAATAAAATGGCAGGCTTTTGAATATGAACATACAACAAAATCCGCTGATTGGTTTTGATTGTTTGGATTATAGCAATCGGTATTGCAATCACAAATTCTCATTTATTTAACAACCCTCCTCTTTGGAAGATGTATTCTTATTAGTGCCTTTAGTCTTTCCATTTACGCAAGCAGAAAACCAGATTTATTAAATTTTACTTCCTCTCAGAGAGAGGATTTCTCATCAAAGGGAAATTAGTACCATTTTCTGCAATACAATCATTCTGGGTAGAAAAGACCACCCGACCTCAACAAAGATAAACGGGCAAGGAAAGATCATTCTTCAATCCCAAACTAAAACTATCCCATATATTATCATTCCTCTATCAAAAGATGTTGACAAATTGAAGAGATAAGAGAGTATCTATTAAAACATCTTAAAAGAGGAAGAACACCAAGAAACTCTATTTCAAAAACTTTTCGAGAAATTAGGTTTTTAATTTTTTAAATGTCCCCATAGTTTAATGGATAGAACGTGACTTTGCGGAAGTCATGATGTAGGTTCGATTCCTACTGGGGGCACAAATTCGTCAAGACGGTAAAAAGCCACTGCTCTACATGTACCCATGTCTTGACCACAAAAAGGACCTGAACACACTTCAGTTCTTTGTATTTTTATCTATGTTATTTTGTTTTATTAAACTAATTATGTAACTTTTAGGAACTGCCCCAAAATTTCTAGAATCTTTACTGTCCGTTATATTGTCACCGAAAACAAAACTGTATCTTTGGTAAATATCCATCTTCTGGTATATAGTCCTAACATTTTTATTTCATTAGGCTAAAAATATAAATCTGTCCTACTGAATTTTTCATTACATCCCCATTTATCAGTAAATTTTTATCTTATTTCAAGGAAATCTCTTTATCAGTGGCCTTTACTACCTTTATTAATAAATTTTCATTGGCAGAATGCTTAAATAAAACAATATCACCTCTTCTCTACTGTGTTATTTTTATAATAATCATCAACAACATTTACCACTTCACCATGTGAAAACATTGGTTGCATAGAACTTCCGTTCACTATAATCTAATTTTTGCCCAACAATTTCTAAACAGAATTGTTTTGAAAGAAAAATACTTAATACAATAACGAACACTGTAAATAAGATTAAATGTATCTTTTTTTGTTATGCATAGAGTTGATTATATCATTTTTAATCTGATTTTTTAATAATTTTATCACTTATTATTTAGCATCTTCTAAACCTTGAAAGAAGGGGAAAATGCTTTTTTATGCCTTTTGTTATACAAATGTATTTAGCAAAATCAAAAGAGAAAGATTTTTATAAACAAGTTGACACAGTTATAGTTACAGAAAATTTATAAAAACAACCTTAAATATGAATTTAAAACTGCTAAAAATTCTTTAGTTGATTTTCAGTTATCTCTCCATTTTGATTTTCTATAATCTTGTTCCATTCCATTATCTTTTTATAAAACTTCTTTTATTTCTTTGCCCAATATAAATACGGTAAGGTTTAATTATTACCCCTAAAAATGAAACCCCTTAGTAAAAACTGTAAATAAATTTTTTTAGGGTGAATTTCCAAACTGCCTTTTTCTTAAATAATTGTGCTGATTTTCGGAATTTAGAGATTTTTAAATTATTCTTTTATCTTGATGAACAAAACCATATCATCAACATACCTTATGTAATATTTACACCTTAATTAGTTTTCACAAAGTGGTCAAAATCATTCAGGTAAACATTTCCAAAAAGTTGCGAGGTTAAATTACCAATCGGTAGACCCTCCCTGTTTAGTACAAAATAGGGATTTAGTTTTCGGTAAACCTACCCAATCACTCCCTTTACCTCTAATACAAAACAATGTTTTGGTTGATCATGAAAGATATTTAAATTGATTAAATGAAGTAATAAATCTTTATTAATATTCAATTGCCCACCAAAACGATCAATCACTTTTTCTACTTTTTTGAAGAAAATTTCTATCAATCGACATAAAATACCCTTTAATATCTAATTTCAACACGTAACAATCTTGAGAATAATTTTTAGAGCAAGTACAAATAAAATAATCAAGTCTTTAATTCCTAAAGAAACTCCTTTTTTAAGTCGGCAACTATAGTAACTATCATAAATAAAAAGCCGTTCAAAAATGGATTTAAATGATTATAAATCAAATGATGGACAATTTATCTCTAAAATTGTCTAAAAATTTCTTCGTTGCACGGGGACTAAAAGACACAAAACACAAAACTACGAGAGATATCGTATTGATTATTTATAATTTCCTGATAAAGTTGAAATAAATTTTTTTCATAATTCATTTCAAAAGCTAAACAGTCTGAAGATTTTCTTTTATTTTTTCGGGCATCATAATAGGCCTTAAATAAATCTACTAAAAGTTTAGGTGGTTGTTGCATATATTTTAAATTAAAGAGCGGATGCTTCGCATCCGCTCTTAATAATTCACCAGTCCTATAGACAACGGACGGAAAAGCCGTTCGCCTGATCGTTTGGGTTGCGGTTGACAGTAGAGTTGCTAGAGTTCAGGTTGCGTTTCCAAGCATTAGCCCCTGAGATAGAAGACGACCAAAAGTTCGCGTTCGTACCCAAATTGTTGAAAGACCCATCGGTATTGCGGTTGCCGGAAAGAACCTATAGCTATAAGTAACCGTTTCATTCCTCTTTCATTCTGAAAGAAAAAAAGAAGTTTAACAAAAAATGTCAAAAAATTCCTTAGTCTAAAAAACTAAGCAGGTTACGGAACTGATGTTATGTGTACTCTTATTTTTGCCTTAACAAAAATAACTCTGACAACGATATTATATCATACTTATTCACAAGATTTTTTCCAAGCTGATAATTGTTTACTGATTGATTCTATTTGTTCATTTAATATTATAAATTTTTTTAAATTTATTTGTTTTAAATCTTTTATTAATCTTAAATATAATCGGATGGTTTCAGTATTTTTCTGAGCAATAATAATTTTTTCTTTTCTTTCAACAATTTCTCTATTGCTAAAATAAATATTACTTAGCAAGTCTACCACTTCCTTTTTAATACTTTCACCTAAAGTATATTTATAATCCTTAGAAAAATTATTGCTAAAAATAAATAAATTTAATAACAATTCGTAACTTGTTCTATAAACTGGGAGATTAGAATAAATAGACATTTTTCAAAAAATTAAACGAGGCTTCGCCTCTTTAAAAAAAGAGTCAAAGGGTCAAAGGGTCGAATTCAGTTCTTTAGACAACGGACGGAAAAGCCGCTCGCCTGATCGCCTGGGAAGCGGTGGACAGTAGAGTAGCTAGAGTACAGGTAGCGTTCCCAAGCACTAGCCCCTGAGATAGAAGACGACCAAAAGACCGCGTACGTACCCAAACCGTCGAAAGACCCACCGGTACTGCGGTAGCCGGAAAGAAGACCTTCAAAACCTGAGGAACCCCCCGTTTTTAAAGCTGTTCCTGCAGGATCACAGTCCCATACCCCTGAACGGCTTGTGTCACAAGTCCCTGTTGATAAATATTGATCAAGAGTGTCCTGTTCTGCGTCTGTAGGAATATGCCAACCAGCAGGGCAAATTCCTTGAGCTCCTGCTGTTTCAACATATTGCATCGCTTCATCCCAATTGTAGAAACCGCCGTAAGTAGTACAGTTAGCATCACTGTTGTCATAACACCACTTTTCTATTGTTCCGTTGTTAGTCGGTTCGGTAGCTCCTGAGGCTAATTTTGTTCCGATGTTTAAGTTTTCAGAGAACCAACACTGTGCCCCTATTTGGACAGTTGCGTAACTTTGCCCTCCATGACGAATTGTTTTTCCACAACCTGTTTCTTCCACAATCCAGTTACTTCCATCACAATAGGTTATGGCACTGGCCCCTTCATCCCAACCTAATTGGTTTTCTATCCCAGCTGTACAAGTTGTTCCGTCTGGCCACAATTCTGTTTTACTGGTTCCTGAAGCAGCGTCTACATAAGCTTTGGTAGCTACGTGGTCATCGGCTGTAGGAGTATCAGCAATGATATTTCCATTAATTTCTAATTTAGCGATTGGCGTAGTCGTCCCCACCCCCACATTCCCACTTGTATCAATAGTCATCTTAGAAGTCCCATTAGTAATAAATCTTAAGTCTGTATTAGTGTAGGTACCTATGAGACCTTGGGAGGTTCCTGACCAGATACCTGTGGTAATAGAGTTAGTGACATCTGTGACTTTGAGAGCTTGTTGTCCTGTACCTGATAGTTCTAAGAGAGCTGAAGGAGTGGAGGTACCTACTCCGATGTTGCCTATGTTGTAATAGATATCAGAAGAGCCACTCCATTTACCCATATCTCCTACAGCATCAATCAGAGTACCGTCAGGTAATTGGAAACCTTCTGTGGAATAGATTTTACCTACTACTGATAGCTTCTGTACTGGAGTGGTAGTGCCTACTCCGACATTCCCTGTGTTGTAATAGAGGTTATCTCCTAGTTTAGTCCAGAGGGTAGCTAAAGCTGTAATGATGTATTCTAGTCTTTCTATGAGACTACCGTCATTGTTAGCTGTAACGGTGGAAGAATCAAAGTCATTGTCTGCATTGTTAGCTCCGAGGATGTTTTGTGGGAAGTCTTGATTGGAAGAAGCTGGACCCACTGTGGGTTCGATGAAGGCAGCTTGGGTGGTATTAGTAACTACAATGATTAACATCATTGTAGTTAGTAATATCACTGTTAAATTTCCTAATCCTTTGTGCATAAATTTATTTACTTTATTATTATTTTAACATAAATAGTGGGGGGGGGGTAGAGAGATTTAAATTTATATGTGGATAACTAAGTTATTTAACTTATTTGTTGTTTGTTTAATTACCATGAACTTACCATCTTGTGATAGTGTAGATTTCTGATAATATAGCATCAATGTAACGATGATTTATTAACTTTTTTAACCTCTGTGACTAAATTTCGGAAGTTGTCTCGACAAGGATAGCACTATTTACTTAAAACCCTCACATCCAAAATCCTAGCCAAGGACTCTATCTCCCCTGTTCGTGAAAATGTTGGTGTGCCTAAATAACAATTTTCTTTAAGTAAAACAGCGGCTCCACCAGAGTTGCCTTTTTCCACCTTAGCTGAAGTGATAAAATAATCGGAATCAAAACCTGCAATAATTCCCTCTGTCACCGTCACATTTTTTTGGTCACCAATACTAGGATAACCTAAAATAACCAACTCATCTCCTAAATTAGGATTGTTTGTACATAATAATGGGGAATTTTTTACAAGAGTCTTCACATATTCACTAGGAAAATCTATAGTAACAATTCCCCAATCAAAACCTCCATCTAAGACAGAAATATTATTAGAGACAATAAAAACATCTTTCTGTGGAAATTTAACAATACAATTATTAGCAACAGTATTATTATTTGAAGATATATCAGAAATAACATGTTTATTTGTTAAAACAGTAATCGAATCCCCTTCCCATTTAACCAGTAAACCTGACCCATTGGACTGTAGAACTAATTCCCCTGTATTAGGATGATAGGAACGACATTCTAAAGAAACAACATAGGGGCCCCACTGATTAACAACACTCGTTAATTCAATTTTTTCAGTCTCTGCAATTTTTTCCTCTAAACTTAAAATCTGTTTTTGAGCTAATACTTTTTCGTCAGTTTGACTTTCCTCAAAGGAAATTCTCTTTTCTCTTTCTGAAAGTAAATCTGACTCTAGCTTTGACAAACCTTCTTCGTTTACTTTTTGTAGTTGTTTAACTTCTGAGTTAATTTCATCTAATTTATCTGACTGTTTAGCAATTAAATTATTTATCAATAAAAAATTAGTCTTTATTTCCCGTAATTGATTAAATCCGAACCAAACTGACAGCAAAACAACCAAAAATAGCAATATTAATAATTGAGTGACCTGTTTCTTTTTAATTTTAAAATTTAAATTTAACACTACTTATATTATATGATATATAAAAAAATCACGAAACTAATTTTTATTTTCGTGATTTTTTAATGTAATTTGTTAAATATTTTTAATCGCCCTTGCTAAACGAGATTTCTTTCTCGCCGCGGTATTTTTTTTAATCACTCCTCTCTTAGCTGCTTTATCTATTGCTTTGTAAGCTGAAGACAAATTATTCATAGCTTCCTCCTTGTTTTTACCAAGGACAAGTTTATCAATAGTTTTAATTGAGTCCTTCATAACTCTCTTACGACGCAAGTTAAAAACCATCTTCCTCTGAGAACCTCTTAAAGCTTTTTTAGCTGATTTAATTACTGGCATATGCAAAGAGATTACTATATTTTATAAAAAAAAGCAATAAGAAAGGCGGTCCAGAGGACCGCCCTTAAGTAAAAATTATTCATAGGTCTTCACCAAAAGAGGATCTCTATAGCCACACCTCTTACCCTTCAAACGACCAGTTGCATCGGCCTCACAGAGCCTTTTATAAAAAAATTCTGCTTTTGTGTGGTTATCAAACCAGAAGTAAAAGCGCTTCTTAGAGAACCATCCCTGAAAGAGACATTCGACTGAATACTGCCCAATTTTCTCTCTAAGATATTTTAAGAGAAAAGAATTGTCTTGATGACCTGTCCTTAAAATAATCTGATCGGAATACCAAGAGAGAAAAAATTTTCCTTCTTCCCCATCCACGAGAACTTTCCCCGAAACTCTCTTCTTTTGTTTATTCACATTAACAGAAAAAAACAAATCTCCCAAAAAATCATCGGCGTATTTCTCAAACATTAGTTTTCCTCCTTATAATTAGAGATTAACCATATAAAAAAGAGCGACAAAACTTTTATACTTTCTACTTTTCCTTTTTTAATCTATACTTATTTATATGATTAGTCAATTAACAGGACAAATTAGTTATAAAAGTGATAACTACACTATCCTAAACGTTTCGGGGATTGGTTATAAAGTCTTTGTTACAATAGAGATATTACAGGAATTACAATCAAATAAACCAGAGGATAAAATAACACTCTGGACTCACCTAGCTGTTAGAGAAAATTCTCTTGACCTATATGGTTTCCTAAACAAAACAGACTTAAACTTTTTTGAAATGCTCATTACTATCTCGGGAATAGGTCCTAAAACAGCTCTAGGAATTTTAAATGTAGCCACAGTAGATACTTTAATTTCTGCTATTTCTTCCAAGGATACAAGCTACCTGACAAAGGTATCCGGTATTGGCCAAAAAAATGCTGAAAAAATAATATTAGAACTAAAAAATAAAATAACCGATATTGAGAGCAATAATCCAAACAACCAAGATGACATTGATGTTATTGATGCCTTAAAAGCGTTAGGTTATTCTGGAAGAGACGCTATGGAAGCTCTCAAAAAAATACCTAAGACAATCACAGATGTTGGTGGTAAAATTAAAGAAGCTATCAAATTTCTCTAAAGAAACTATATAGTTTCTTTAAAGAAACTTGAATTAAAAATGATAAATTAAAAATTAAAAATGACTGAAAAAGATAATTTGATACAAAAGAAAAGTTTTGATTTTGCTCTAAAAATTATTTCTTTATACAAAGAGCTTATTGAACAGAAAGAATATATAATATCTAAACAGTTAATTAGGAGCGGGACAAGTATCGGGGCGAATATAGAGGAGTCTCTCGGAGGTCAAAGTAAAAAAGATTTTGTCCACAAGATGACAATATCTTTGAAGGAATCGCGAGAGACTAGATATTGGTTGAATTTGTTAAAAGAAAGTAATCTAGTTAATATAAATATTGATAGATATCTAGTTGAAATTAACGAAATAATATGTATTTTAACAAAAATAATAAAAACATCGTTAAAAAATTTATAATCTTTCATTTTTAATTTTTAATTTTTAATTCCATTTATGGATAATATTTTATTTAAAATAAAAAAAATAATCCCCATTAAGTTATTCAAAAAACTTCAACCTTTTTATCATTATTTTCTTTCTTTATTAGGAGCTATAATCTATCGCTTCCCTTCCAGAAAAATCTTTGTCATTGGAGTTACAGGTACCAAAGGTAAAACTAGCACCACAGAATTGGTCAGTACAATCTTAGAAACTGCGGGCTATAAAACGGCATTAGCTGGAACTTTACGATTTAAGATTGGTGACCAAACCGAAAATAATAAATTTAAAATGACTATGCCGGGAAGATTTTTCCTGCAAAAATTCTTAAGAAAGGCTGTTCGAGAAAAATGTGATTTTGTGATATTAGAAATGACTTCTGAGGGAACTAAACAATTTAGACATAAGTTTACTCAATTAAATTCATTGATTTTTACAAATTTAAGTCCTGAACACATTGAATCTCACGGCTCCTACGAAAAATACCGCGAAGCAAAACTAAAAATAGTTAAAGCCTTAGAACACTCCCCTAAAAAAAGAAAAACCATTGTTGTAAACAAAGACGACAAGGAGAGTCATTACTTTCTAGACAATAAAATAAAAGAGCAATACCAATATTCTCTCACAGATGCAGAACCTTTCGAGTTAAAAAAGTCTGGTTTATCAATGACTTTCGATGGAGAAAAAATAAATTCTTGTCTATCTGGGCAGTTTAATATCTATAATATTTTAGCAGCAATTAGTTTTGTGAAAAGTCAAAATGTCGGAATAAAAACAATTAAAGAAGCAATCGAAAATTTTAAGGGTATTCGTGGACGAGTAGAAAGAATTGAAGAAGGACAAGACTTCACTGTGGTCGTTGATTATGCTCACACAGCCGATTCATTAGAAAAAGTTTACGAAGCCTTCCCAAACTCAAAAAGAATTTGTGTTCTAGGGAACACAGGAGGAGGACGAGACAAATGGAAAAGAAAAGTTATGGGTTCTATTGCTGATAAATATTGTTCAGAAATTATTTTAACTAACGAAGACCCTTATGACGAAGACCCAAAAAAAATTGTAGAGGATATTGCAGAAGGGATTGAAAAACCAATTTATGAAATAATTATGGACAGAAAAGAAGCCATTCAAAAAGCTATTTCGTCAGCTCAAACAGGAGATACTGTTTTAATTACTGGTAAGGGCACCGATCCATACATCATGGGTCCAAATAACTCCAAATTGGAGTGGGATGATGCTACAATAGTAAGAGAAATTATTATTAACTCACTTAAAAAATAAAAATGGATGAAGGAGCAAAAGGAATATTATGGGTCTTCGTCGGGGTCGGTCTGATTTGGTTGTTTTTAGGTGGACCAGGGAGGATGGCAGAAAAAACTGGAATCTTTATTAAACCACCCTCACCAATAGACACTGGCGAAACCTATGGGCAAATATCTTTTTGGGAATCTTTCAAAAATAATAAAGAAGTAGAGCCTTCTCAAAACCTAACAGACCAAGAAAAAGTAGCTATAGAATTGGAGAGAGTAAAAAAAGAAACCGAGGAGTTACAAAAAACTCTAATAGAACTTGAGATAGAACAAAATACCTCACCTTATAATAAAAAAGTAAGTATTAGAAGAAGCTTGGGCTCACAAACAGACGTTAATCAAGAGTATATAGAATTAAGCGTTAATCTCCCGGCAGGGGAAAAAGTTTTAATATCTGATTGGTCTCTGAAGAGCGAAATGACGGGCACGGAAATTAAAATAGGAAATGCCACTAAACTGCCATATACCTCACAAATAAACAAAGAGTTCCCTATTTTTGCATCAGGAGGAGATAAAATAATTATTACAACAGGGAGATCTCCTATCGGGGTTTCTTTCCAAATAAATAAATGTTCAGGTTATTTAGAGCAATTTCAAGATTTCAAACCTTCTCTAGATAAAAATTGTCCCCTTGTAAAAGACGAAAATTTACCTGTCTATGGTCCTAACTCTTTTAATGATGATTGTTGGAACTATATAGATAGAATTTCCCGTTGCGAAACCCCCCTTGTCTTTCCTTTAGATATGCAATACGAATGTCGTTCTTATCTAACAACAGAAGTTAATTACAACGCCTGTGTAAATAAATATAAAAATGAGAATAATTTTTACCAACCAGAGTGGAGAGTCTTTTTTGGTCGCGTTACTGAACTATGGAAAAAAGAAAGAGAAGTCATAAAACTTCTCGATGCCCAAAACAAAGTTGTTGATGTTTATTCATATTAGTAAAATTTTTAATTTCGTAATTTTTCCACCCAAGCCTACCTGCTGATAGGCAGGACGAATCAACCTCGGGCTAACAATTTTTAAATAATTTTTAATGATTAAATGTTCAATAAAAAAAGTGGTTCTTGCAAAGCAAGAACCACTTTTGACATAAAGTCATGGGTTTCTTCTTTCTTCAATAGGGGACTTCTTCGATAGAAATAGGAAGAATTTCAGTGGCTGTGATCAAATCAGCGTGTTCTCTCAATGCTTTAGCTCTTCTGTTGAGATACTTCGCTATTCGCGGGCCTTCGTTGATTAGAAATTGTTCATATTTATGAGCTGTATCGCAACAGCAACCCCAAACGATTTCTTTTCCGCCGACGTTAAGCGTCCACACAGTACTGTCCCAATGAATATAACTATCTGGATCAACCTTTTGTTTTTTCTGAATATCTTCAAGTTCTCCCTCTTCCCAATTCTGTGATTCATCCACAGAGAAGTAAGTTCTTCCACAAGCACAAACACGGATTTGCCCTCCGCCATGTGAGTCAAACACATCTCCAAACAACTTGGAACACTGTTCTTTTTCCATAAAATCACCTCCTTTCTTTGTTTAATTTAAGAACGACAAATCTATAAACAAACTAACATAAATAAAAAAGAACGTCCATCAAAAAAAGTGATAGCCACCCTTTTTTCTTCTTAGAGATCCAACATCCTAAACAAAGCCACTCCGGTAGCTACAGACACATTGAGAGATTCTTTTTGCCCCTGCATAGGAATTTCCGCAATGATATCACACTGTTTCAACAAACTTTCAGAAATACCTTCCACTTCATTACCCAAAATAAAAGCGGTAGAATTTTTAATTTTTACCTTTTTATAATCAACGGAATTTTTTACTTGTTCAATACCAATAATAGTAATGCCTTCTTTTTGTAACTTCTCGATTATTTCCTCTGGTTGTGAAAAATATTCCCAAGCCACATGTTTTTCCGCCCCCAATGCTACTTTGGTTATGGCAGACACTTCTCTCCCAAATCTATCAATAGGTGTGGGTGTATAACCAGTCAAAAAAATCTTGGAAATACCACAAGCATCCGCGGTTCTGAAAATAGACCCGACATTATAGGTACTTCTAATATTATGTAAAATTAAAAAAGTCTTCATATCTTTCATATTATGTTATAATACACTCATGAATATACTAAATCCACTACCAGATCTTCTTTCTTTTGCTTCTTTTGCTCCCCTTCTTCTACGTTTGGTCATTGGTTTTTATTTCTTAGAACAATTTTCCACTATAATCAATACTAAATATATCAGTAAAGTTGATATAAAAATTAAGAGTATTTTTAAATATATTATTGGAATTAAAACTATAGCCACTATAGCTTTAATCATTGGATTTTATACACAAATAGCTGTTTTAATTTTGATCACACTAACAATAATAGATATAATTTTGGAGAAAAAAGCGCATGAAATTAAAAAAACAAAGATACAACTTTACGCCTTTGTTCTAGTTATTTTACTTTCTCTCCTTTTCACAGGAGCAGGCTTCTTCTCAATAGATTTACCTCTTTAGCTTTCTCATAAACTGGACTTTTCTTCATTTTTTGTTATTATTTCTTTTGTATTTAAGTAAGTACTAAACCGCTCGTAGCTCAGCCGGTAGAGCAGCAGCCTTTTAAGCTGACGGTCGCAGGTTCGATCCCTGCCGAGCGGACATTTTTATTTATATCTTTGAGCGAAATAGCGAAGACGGTGGAGATGAAAGCGACGTCTAGGAGCTTTCATGGCTTTTAAGCTGACGGTCGCAGGTTTGATTTCTCATAAAAGCCAATTGCTTGGCTTTTATGAGAAATCAAAAAGCTTTTGAGATATTTTTGATCCTGAGCTTGCCGAAGGAGAAAAAAATATCCAAAAGGTATACTGTTCTGTAAGAAAGATCCCTGCCGAGCGGACAAATGTAGCGAAGCGGAATTTGTCCGCTTGGAGAAAGCCAACTGCTTGGTTTTCGTCAGGGAGCGAAAGCCGGAATATGTTGCGACTAAAAGGAGCAACAATGAGGCGGGGATAAAAAAACAAACTGCTTTGTTTTTTATCCAATTTTTGCGAAGCAAAAAATTTCCCATAGCGAGCGAAGCGAGTTGGTAAATAGGAGGACGCAAAAACTTATGGTTTTGAAGCCCACAGGGCGAACAAAATCATTAGTGATTTGTGTACGATCCATACTCACACATCTTAACCCTAAAGCATTAACTTTAGGGTTTTAGTATTTTGTCTATGATATAATTTTATTTACAATGAAAAAATCAAATATAAAACTAGATGAATTTGATGAAAAATACCTTAAAAACCTCGACGATCATAAAAAAATCTTACTCACAGAAAAAGGAATTTATCATACCATCTTACGTGATAATGAAAAGATTGGAATAGTCGGTTATATACCTGCAAAATCTCCTGACCACTCAGGCTTTGTTCAAATTGTAATCACCCCTAAACATAGGGGTGAAGGAATTGTTGAGGTTGCAGAGAATTTACTGGCACAAAAATATAATTTAAAGATTCTTTATGCCACAATTGAAAAAACCAATGTAACTTCAATTCGAGCCCACCAAAAAATAGGTTTTACTGCTCTGGATAACAAAAAATTAACTGATCTGAAAGAGAAAGGGCTCCTAAAAGGAAGTGAAGTTAGATTAGAAAAAACATATATTCAAAACTACGATAAAAATAAAAATCTATCTTAGATTCTTAACCAACTTACAAAACTGGTCTCCTCGATCAAATTCATTCTTAAAATATTTTCCAAAAGAAGCAAAAGCAGGACTAAACAATAGAACACTCCCCTTTTTAGAATTATCCAAAGCTCTTTTTAAACAATCTTTTAAACCATCTTCTTCAAAACATTCTATTTTCTTATAAGACAATAGATCATCTTTTATTTCATCAGTCCCTTTCTCTTTAAACAAAACAACCCTTTGACATTTTTGTTTTATGATTCTAACTAAATTTTTTGTATCTAAACCTTTACTACTCCCACCTGCAATCAAAATAATTTCCTTCTTTCCGAAAGAATTTAAAGCTGAGATAGTTGCCTCTGGCGAAGTAGCATTATTATCATTATAGATTTCAATCCCTTTATATTTTCTTAAAAACTGAAGCCTACCTTCCACAGAATCAAAATTCTCAACACTTTTTCTTATATTTTTTAAAGAAAGTCCAAAACTTAAAGTTACCGCAATGGCTAAAGCTATATTTTCTTTATTATGTTCACCTAACAATTTCAATTTCCAATTTTTTGGCAAAACATCTGTGTTAACCAAAAATTTTTGACAAAGACTTTTGTTTTTAAAATATTTTTTGATATTTTTTTCAGCTTGTTTAGTAAAAAAGAATAAATCTTCCTTTTTTTGATATTTAAAAATATTGGCTTTATCATCAAAGTATTTTTGACGATTATTTTTATAATAATTTAAATGATCGTCATAAAAGTTAGTAAAGACAGATGTTTGAGGACTAAGTTTGGCCTCACCAAAACCTTGTAACTGCCAAGAAGACAATTCCATGACCACAATATCTGCTTTTTTAACCTTTTCTAATAAAGGTAAGGTTGCCACTCCTTTAATATTTCCTCCTAAATAAACTTTGCGACCTAATTCTCGTTCATTGTCTTTTAAAATTTGAAAAATTAAAGTCGCCACAGTAGTTTTTCCACGAGTTCCTGTTACCCCAACAACCTCAACATCTGCTAATTTTGCGAACAAAGACTCATCCATCTCGATAGGAATTTTATTTTCTTTAGCCTTCTCCAAAAACTCAGATTTTAAAGGAATACCAGCTGATTTTAAAATCATATCTCTGTTTTCAAAATCTTTTAAACGATGTTCGCCCAAAACATATTTAATACTTTTATATTTTTTTAATTTATTTAAAGAAGTCTTCAGGTCATTCTCACTTTTCAGATCGGTAATGATTAAACTAGCCTTATTTTTAGACAAAAAAACAGAGTCACCTAACCCTCTCCCTAATAAACCCAAACCCATTAAAGTAATCTTTTTATTTTCAAAATATTTTTTATAAGATATTCTCATAATAATTTTAATTTTCTAAAAACATATCCCCAACTTTCCATACGTCCCCTGCCCCCATGGTTATTACTATATCTTTATCTTTTATATTATTAATTCTTTCTACGGCTAAATTAAAATTAGAAGCAAATACCACGTTCCTATTGTACTTTTTTATTTCTTCCACTAACATTTCAGAGTTAATACTTTCATCAAAACTCTCACGAGCTGCATAAATCGGCAAAATAATTACTTCGTCAACATCACCGAAACTTTGGGAAAATTCTTTTAAAAATATCTTCGTCCTACTATATAAATGAGGTTGGAAAACAACAACAATCTTTTTACTAGGAAAAAAATCTCTAAAACCCTTCAAGGTAATAGAAACTTCTGTAGGGTTGTGAGCATAATCATCATAAACTTTGATGCCTTCATTAATTTCTCCTTTATACTCTGATCTCCTCCAGGTTCCCTCAAAGCTATTTAAAGAATCTAGAGCCTGACGCCTCTCTATATTTAAAATTTCAGCCAAAGCTAAAACGCTCTGGGCATTAACAATATTATGTTCTCCAGGGATTTTTAGTCCCAAACCTTCTCTTAAAATATTTTTATAATCAACTACACGGCATTTCGCCAAAGCCACAACAGGTTCAAGATTTTTATGTTTAACATCACAAATTAAATAATCACCTTCTGACATTTTGGAAACAAGTTCATTAAAAGCACTTTGGATATCAACTAAATCTTTATAATAATCTAAATGATCTAAATCAATATTAGTAATAATTAAAATATGAGGTTTAAAATTCAAAAAGGACCTTTTGTATTCACAAGCTTCAATAATTAAATACTCTCCTTGCCCAGAAATATAATTAGTCCCAGTTTCCTTAAGTAAAGAACCAACCACCACTGTGGGGTCAAAATTTGCTTCAATTAAGACTTTAGCCGTCATGGCTGTAGTAGTTGTCTTCCCATGAGTTCCTGACACAGCTATTAAAGAATAATTCTGAGAAAACAAACCTAAAGCTTGTGGATAAGACAATGTAGTAATTCCTAATCTTTTAGCTTCAAGTATTTCTGGGTTAGATTCGTTTATAGCAGGGCTATAAACGATTAAATCAATATCCTTGGCTACATTAGCCGATTGATGACCGATAAAAATCGTAACCCCTAAATCCTTCAAACTCTGAGTTATTTTAGATTCAGACATATCAGAACCACTCACTTGCTTTTTACCGTCTAAAAACATTCGTGCCAAAGCAGAAACTCCAATTCCGCCAACCCCAACTAAGTGTATTTTCTTCAAATCTTTTAAATCCATATTACAATTCTAAGATAAATTTTTCTAAAGCTAAATCAAATTCTAAACCCCCACGACGAGCATCATGGTAAATAGAAACTAAGCTTGAACTCATATTTTCCAATTCATCTTTAGAATATTTTCTCAAATAACCTCTTGCCTTATTAAAAACAAAAGGTTTCAAACCTGATTCTGCCACATTTTTTGATTTTAGAACCTGAAACATTGTTTTCAGCTGCCAAAACAAAATACCACTCACTTCTTCTGTTGGAATATCTTTTGCTTTTGTTTTTTGATACAAGACCCATAAATCTTTTTTATTGCGATTTCCAAAACAGGTAGCTAAATCAAAAATATTAAATTCGCTTGGATTAAAACTACTGCTGTTTGTAGAAAAATCTCTCCCAACATTTTTCTTTAAAGGAAATTCCTGTACCTTGGCAGAATATTTTTCTATTTTTTTTAAAAAAGGACTCTTAATTTTAGTTTCAATAAAAATAAAAATATTTTCTGATTTTTCTAAATCTTCCAATTTATCTAATAAAAATTTAGAAATGGTTAAATCTTCAAATAAACCGTCCATTTGAACAATATATTTTTTTTCAAATAGGCCTTGGCTCTCTATAAATTCTTCTAATTTAATTTCTATAAAACTATCACTATCCAACTTAAAAAAACCAGCGTTAGGTTTTTTTAAAAACAAAGATTCTAGAAGAGATTTTAATTTTCCTCTTGATTTATTGGTATCTTCTCCATATAAAAAATAAATCATCAAAATTAAGTATAAAGTCAAAAACCTATAAAGTCTACAAAGACTAAAAAACCCCAAAATAAACTCTTCTCATAAACGGAGAGGTTAAACCTCTCCGTTTTTACTTTCGACTTTATAGACTTTTGAATAATTTTATTCTCTCTCTGAATAACGATTAAAACATTCAGTTTTATCAACTTGGATCTTTAGCCTATCTTTTTGTTTATATGGTTCTATTTGTCTATTACACTCTTCATTATTAAATAATTTTTCCCCGTTAAGACCCAAGTCTATATTTATACATTGCACCAACACATCATTATAATGTTTTTGTAGTTGAGTCCATTCATCCTCAGCTTTTGCTAAACAAATATCTAACAGGTCCCGATTAAGAGAGCTACCTAGTCTTACTTTGTTATCATCCTTATTTAGAGTTGTTGTTAATTCACTTATTTTTTCTTTATTTTGATTTAATAAAGCAACATTCTCTTCATCGTTTAGCTTAATATCAACAAACAAACCTTTTATAAAATCAACCATGGTCTGAAAGCTAGAATCTTGATTAACACTTTCTAAATTTTCAGCCCTTGTAATTGAAGCATAATAAACAGTTGCCATAATTAGCACAACCACGAATGATCCAATAACCGGCCATTTTAATTTTTTTTTGTATTCCATAATAAAAACATGTACCCCAACTGTGCTGGAGAAATATAATTGATTTTTTTAAAATTTTATTTGGTAAAAATAATTTAAATTTATAAATTTATATTATTTTCACCTGGTAAGTTTAGTCCCTATGTTAAGACACAACTAATCTAGTATTTTATAGAAAAAAATATTTTTGTCCACTTACCACAATAAAATATTTAATGTGTAATTAAAAAATGTCAGTTAAATTGTTCCAGTTCTCTCCTTTTTTAACATTGACTCCAAAAATAATACCTTTAGTTTTTTGGAGAGGTAAGATAGTTTCCATAATTTCTTTTATTTTTAAAATGTATTTCTCTTCAACATCTTTTTTTACTTCAAAAATCAACTCGTCATGCACTTGTAAAAGCATTTTGATTTTTTCTTCTAATTTATTTTGGATAATATATTTATCTATACGTACCATGGCTATCTTCAAGATATCAGCACTGGTTCCTTGCACGGGGAAATTAACAGCCATCCTCTCCGCCATAGCTCTAATAAAGGGTATTTTGGACTTAATGCCTTCAAAATATCTCAATCTACCAAAAAAAGTTCTCATGTATCCATCTACTAACACCTGTCTTTTAACACCTTCTAAATAATCAGCAACAATCCTAAAAGTCTCAAAATATTGATTATAGAATTCCTGGGCTTCCTTACGAGTTATTTTTTCAACTCCATCAGAAGCATCCTCCATATTCTGTCTCAAAGAGTTAACCCCCATTCCATAAATCATTCCGAAGTTTACAATTTTGGCTTTCCTCCTCATTGATCTGTTAACTTTTTCAAGAGGCACACCAAAAATTTTAGAAGCCACCGCTGAGTGAACATCGTCACCGTTCTTAAAAATCTCTATAAGATTTTTATCACCAGACAACATCGCGATAACCCTTAACTCTACTTGAGAATAATCAAAAGCTACCAAATCAAAACCTTGTGAAGCCTCAAAAACTTCTCTTATCTTTCTTCCGTGTTCAGTCCGAGTAGGAATATTTTGCATATTTGGATTATTAGAAGAAAGACGACCCGTGGTTGTGCCTGTTTGTAAAAAGGTAGCGTGAATATAATTATTTTTATCAACTAACTCTGGTAAATTATCTATGTATGTAGAAAGAAGTTTTTGTAACTCCCTGTATTTTAAAATCTCTTCAACGACAGGATGAAGCCCTAGCATTTTTTTTAATTCCGACTCCTTTGTTGATTGTTTCCCTGTTGATGTTTTTCTTTGCCCTTTAACTTTTAAATCTAGTTTTTCAAATAAAAATTCAGCTAATTGCTTAGGTGAATTAATATTAAATTCACCCTCAGAATATTTCCAGATTTTTTTCTCTAATTTATTTAATTCCTTGTGATATTCTATAGAAATCTTCTTTAAATTTTCAATATTTAATTTAATACCAGCTTTACTCATCCTTTTTATGACAGGAATTAGAGATATCTCTATCTTATTTAAAACGAACTCTAATCCTTTAACTTTGATTTCATTCAAAATATATTGCTTAGCTTCCTGAAAAGTTTTTTTACCACTAAACAAGAACAAATCCTCCTTGGTTGGTTTGGTAATATTTGAATCTAACAACCAGAGAGCAATTAAAACTTCCTGTAATTCATCTTCGTCTATAACTTCATCAGGTTTGGTTTCTTCTACTAAGACTTCACCTTCATTTTTATTATCAAAAAAATCACGAACTCTTTGGGTCAAAGTCCTAAAACCAAATTCTTGAAACAACGAAATTATTTCTTCTTTATTCACCCCTTCCCTCCAAGACTGCTTCGGTAAAGAAAAATTAACAGGAACATCCAGCCGAATTGTCGCTAACTCTTTGGAAAAAATAGCCTCTTCCTCATTATTTTTTAATAAATTTAAAATTCTAGGGGTTATTCCTTTGTCTAATAAAGATTCTTCGTCTTCCCTTATTTGTTTGTAAATATCCTCAATACTCCCAAAACTTTGGATTAAAATAGTAGCTGTTTTTTCACCAATTCCTTTTACCCCAATAATATTATCAGAGGGGTCACCTCTTAAGCCTTTATAATCAACCAAAAGTCTAGGTTTGAAACCAAAACGATCAATTACCGCTTTTTCATTATACAAAATAGTATCGTTAATTCCCCTTTTGAGGGTATAAACACGAACCTTATCATCATTAACTAACTGCATAGTATCCATATCACCTGATGCAATAATAATATCAATATCTTCATCTTTTAATTGTTCAACAATAGTTCCTAAAACATCATCAGCTTCAAACCCTGATTTTTCATAAACAGGCACGTTAAAAACCCTGAACAAATCCCGAGATCGATCAATTTGTTTTATTAAATTTTCATCAGGTTTTTGACGACCAGCTTTATAATCATCGTAAATTTTATGACGATAGGTTTGTTCAGGTAAATCATAACAAGCCACCATATAATCTGGCTTTAAATCTTTTAAAATTTTTAACAACATAGCAGAAATACCATACAAAGCTCCTGTTGGTTCTCCTTTTTGGGAAGAAAAATCAGGTAAAGCATGGTAAGCCCTATGAATAATTGCATAAGCATCGAGTAGAACTAACCTTTTATTTTTATCTTGTTTTTTCATAAGAAATTTCTCTCGTTTCTTCATTAATAAATTTAAAATATATTTTTTCAATATCCATTATTAAAATATCAGCAACTTTTTCTGGCCATTCAATAAAAATAATATTTTTTGAATCATTAACTATTTCTTCCCAACCAAGAGTTAACAATTCTTTCCCACTCCCCAATCGGTAAGCATCAATATGAATTAAATTTTTAAAATCAAATCCATGTAAACCGACCCCATATCTTTTTTGAATCACAAAAGTTGGACTGGTAATATGGTTTTCTATCTTCAAAACTTTGGCGACACTTTGAACAAAAGTTGTTTTCCCTGAACCTAGATCACCAAATAAACCGACTATAACAGCCTTGTTCTTTTTTGGTTTAAGTTCCTTAATAAAAAAAGCTGAAAAAGCCATCATTTCTTCTAAGTTATTAATCATCTTTTCCATGATAAAATAGTAACATATTTGAGCAGTTATTGGGACAATTTTTATAATTTCCCCAATTGACTACTTAATACTTAACAAGTAATACTGTATAATATATTTATGATACAATTTGACGAAGAAAAACAAGATGTAAGACTTCAAGAACTTTACAAAAGAGAAGCTGAACAGTTATCCAAAATTCTTTCTGTAAAATATGGTCTTCAATATCTTGACTTATCAACTGTTCCAGTTAACACAGATGCCCTTCGTCTCATCCCTGAAGAAGTTTCTAAAAAAACTCAAGTAGCTGCCTTTGAAAAAAATGGTCAAAAAATAAAAATAGCAGTGGTTTCTCCTAAAAATGCTGAGACAGAAGAACTACTAAAAAAGTTAGAGGAGGATGGTTATAAATTGACTATTTTTATGGTTTCTCCTCGAAGCATGGAAAAACTTTGGGAAATATATGCAGAAATTTCTTACTCAGTAAACACCAAGGCGGGAGTCATCGATATATCCAGTCAAAATATAGAGCAAATAGTTAATAAGATAACTAGCTTAGAAGCTACAAAAGAAATAATACAATCAGTATTAAATTCAAAAGATTCTTACCGTGTCTCACGTTTCTTTGAGAGTGTTTTGGCTAGCGCATTTGCACTAAATGTTTCCGATATCCATGTTGAACCAGAAGAAGAGTACGTGGCTATAAGATTTAGATTAGATGGAATTCTTGTAAAAGTTTTAGATTTTGATGTAAAAACATATAGATCCTTCCTGTCTCGTCTTAAATTAATAGCAGGGTTAAAACTTAGTATTGATAAAAAACCACAGGACGGAAGATTAAGTATTAAACTAGGAGATAAAGAAATTGAAATTAGAGTATCCGTCTTACCAGATGCTTATGGAGAATCTGTTGTATTAAGAATTTTAAGCCCTGATGCTATTTCTGTCCCTATAAAAGACTTGGGAATAGAACCACAACTTTTAGAAATCCTTATAAAAGAAATCGGCCGACCTAACGGGATGCTCCTCAACACAGGACCAACTGGTTCTGGTAAAACAACAACCCTATACGCCTTTTTAAGAAAAATTCACACCCCAGAAATTAAAATTATCACAATTGAAAACCCAATTGAATACCATCTCCCAGGAGTAGTTCAAACTCAGGTTGATACCAGCAAAGGATACACCTTCTTAGAGGGACTTCGATCATCACTCCGACAAGACCCTGATGTAATAATGGTAGGAGAGATAAGAGATACAGAAACAGCCAAGATTGCTGTCAACTCAGCTTTAACAGGTCACCTTGTTTTTTCAACTCTGCATACTAATGATGCTGCTGGTACATTTTATCGTCTAGTTGATCTAGGAATAAAACCAGAGGTTATCAGTACAGCTGTTAATGTTATCATCGCACAACGTCTAGTTAGGAAACCTTGTAAATATTGTATGGAAAAAGTTGATGCCACAGAAGAAGACAAAAAAATTATTGATGACACTGTTAGTGGAATCACTAATCTTGAAAAGTACACAGAAAATACAACCCAAGTATATAAGCCAGTAGGTTGTGATAAGTGTAATGAAACCGGCTATAAAGGTAGGATAGGAATTTTTGAAGCAATCCTAATAAATAACGAAGTAGAAAAAATATTTGAGAAAAACCCAGACAAAAAAGAAATTGAGAATATTTTTAGGAAGCAAAATATTTTAACTTTAAGGCAAGATGGAATAATAAAAGTATTAAATGGGTTGACAACAATCTCAGAATTAAGAAGAGTTATTGATTTGGAATAACTTTTATGCTTAGATGTAAAGAGACCCATCAAATGAGTCTCTCGTCATTAAAAAAATCAAAAGTTGAGAATATAATTCTCTAAGTAATTGCATTTTTAGACAATTTATTTAAGGAAAGTTCAAGTAAATTAGTAATGAAACTAATAACTGGAAAAACCTCAATAAAGTGTTCTCAATTACTTAGAGAATTATATCCTTAACAACGCATATAACTTAACATAGAAACTAATCTGTGTCAAGGATAAAAATAAACCCTATGAAAAACCCCCCTCAACCAGATAAGACAATCGATATTAAAAAAGAGGGAGTATTTTTAGATCAAACTCTTCGCCCAGCCAAATGGAATGATTATATCGGACAACAAGATATAAAAAACAACCTATTTATTTTACTAAAAGCGGCCGAGGAACGTTCTCAGCAACCAGAACATATCCTATTTTATGGTCCCCCTGGATTAGGTAAGACCACTCTTGCTTATCTAATCTCAAAAGAAACAAATAAACAAATCAAAATCACTTCTGGTCCAGCTATTGAAAAAGTTGGTGATCTAGCTTCCATACTAACTAATCTTTCCCCTGGTGATATTTTATTTATTGATGAAATTCACCGTTTAAATAAAAATATTGAGGAAATTCTTTACCCTGCCATGGAATCAAGTTCCTTGGACATTATTATTGGTAAGGGCCCTTCTGCTAGAACCATTCAACTAGAACTTCCCCCTTTTACCCTTATTGCTGCCACCACCAGAATGTCAATGTTATCTTCCCCACTTCGCTCTAGATTCTCAGGTGGAACATTTAGACTGGAATTTTATTCCGACGAAGAGATCGCTCAAATAATAAAACGCTCAGCTTCTATTTTAGAAGTTGATGTAGATGAAGAGACTTCCTTAGAGATTGCTAAGAGGAGCCGTTTCACCCCCAGGACAGCTAATTTTCTTCTAAAAAGATGTCGAGATCTAGCTCAAGTAAATAAAAATGATTTAGACAAGGAAACTGTCACAAAAACTTTAGAAATGTTAGGTATAGATACTCTAGGATTATCCCAATTAGACCGACAAATACTCTCAACTATTATTGATAAATTCAAAGGTGGCCCAGTTGGTTTAGGCACTATTGCGGCTGCACTTTCAGAAGAAAGTTCTACTTTAGAAGAAGTTAATGAACCCTATTTAATTCAACTTGGTTTAATAGAAAGAACCCCCCGAGGGAGAATGGCCACCGAAAAAGCTTTTAAACACCTTAAGGTAAAATTTGAGAAATAAAAAGAAAACTAACCACATTTCTCTAATATAAATATCTATTTTATATTTTTTGAACCCATGTTGTTCCATTATAATACCAAATTGTTCCATTCTTCCTAAATTCCCATTGAATATTGTCACTCCACACAACCTCAAAATTATCACCATCCCAACGAACATAATTAGCGCCCCAGAACAATTGACCACTAGTACTAGTAATCTTAACATCACCATTTACCTCCAATTTCTCACCTGGATTCGTCGTCCCGATGCCGACGTTGCCTCCAGAAAAATTAAACACACCACCCTTAAATTGCATCTGTGTGTATTCGTTTATGGCATCATTGAAGGATGATATTGTAGCATAACCATCATCAGTCATTAAACCTATGTTATTATTGGTTGCCATGTGTATCTGTAGTTTGCTATAAGTTGGGCTCGCCGTTCCGATGCCAACATTACCTTGTAATCCTAACCAAGTCTGTCCATTACTATTAAATGTTGCGTAGTCAGTTCCTTCATACTTTAAATCAAAAAGACTTGAACCATTATCCATACCTACTGACCAATCCACAGTATCTTCGCTTATTCCCAAAAATGTTCCACTTATACCATCTTTGATATGTAGTTTCTGTCCCGGCCCCGTCGTCCCCACCCCCACATTCCCACTTGTATCAATAGTCATCTTAGAAGTTCCATTAGTTAAGAAACGAAGATCTGTATTAGTTAGAGTTCCTATGGAGCCTTGAGTAGTACCTGACCAGATACCTGTGGTAATAGAGTTAGTGACATCTGTGACTTTGAGAGCTGATTGTCCATCTCCTGAGACTTCGAGGAGAGCAGAAGGTGTGGAGGTACCTATACCTACATTACCTGTGTTGTAATAGAGTAAGTTACCTACTTTTGTCCAGAGGGAGGAGAGAGATGTAATGATGTATTCTAGTCTTTCTATGAGACTACCATCGTTATTAGCTGTGACATTGGTAGAATCAAAGTCATTGTTGTTATTGTTAGCTCCTAGGATGTTTTGGGGAAAGTCTTGATCTGAAGAGGATGGGGCTGTTGTGGGTTCGGTGAAGGCTGCGTTTAGTGTTTTAGTAAAGATAAACATAGTGAAAATCACTATAGTTAGTATTCTAATAGATTGTAAGTGGTTTTTTTTCACTTTTATTATTTTATCTTTGATTTTCTATAGTTAAATTTGCTTTACCCTGTTCACAGTTTATTAGTTAACAAGGCTGTTTTAAACAGACTTAACTATATTATTATAACTAACATTAGAGAAAAACACATCGTTAATATGTATGAAAATGTGGAAAAGAGAAAACCAATACTTAATTAGATAATAAATCTATGTCCTTCTGAAACTCTATAGCACGGCTAGCCACTTTGTAACCATAACTGTAAGTAGGCCTCATGTGTTGCAATAATGTTCGACTGGTAGTATTAGAAAGACCTGAATAATATTTAGCTGCTGTACAACTCCAGATGTCAAATTGACTACTAAAAGCTGTCTCACATCTTTCCATGGCATCGCTTAAATACAAAGCCGTGGCAGTGAAAGCATCCAGACTATTAAAAGGTGAAGGAGTATCAACTCCCAAAACTTTAGCTACTCTCTTCTTATAACCAAATTCATTATTTATATCCCACCAAGTAGTTGGCATAAACTGTGAAGGTCCCATTGCTCCACCATAGGCCCCATCAGAAGCAATTGGACAAGACACAGGGGTTGTTTCAGCATCCATTCCTAATTCTTCAAGAATTTTTAGGAAAGAAGGTTTTTGTGTATTACTCATTACAGTCCCGGCTTTATTAGAAGCCGATTGGTTATAAGTGCACCTACCTAAATTTTTTCCAATGACCCCATCAATACCAGATTCCTGAGACAATATAGACAAAGTCAAAGCTGCCTCCACACCTATTCTTTCTTCATAAAGTTGAACAAGTTTTAAGGCTTCACCAAATGTTAATTCTGTTCCTCCTACTGTTCGGAATAAACGATTAGTAATAGCTTTTTTAACTCTTTCCTTTTCAGCAATTGCTTTTTGATATTCAGCTTCCTGATCTCGATTAAGTGAAAGTAAAGTATCTTTTTCTTCTTTGTAATTTATTTGTTTTTGTTTTTCTGATTCCTGAGTTATTTTTAAACCCCTTTCGTTCATTTCCTTTTCTCTTAAAACTTCCCTGGTTGCTACCGTCTCTTCTCTAAAATCCCTTAACTCTAGCAAAGACTCATTTAAATCTCTTTTTATAACCCCATAATCATCAACATCAAGAAAAAAATTAGATAAAGACTCTTGTGCTAATATTGCTTCCAAAAAAGAAAATGAATCTAGTTCATTGGTCTTCCTAATGAGGGACCCTAGATGTCCTACTATCACATCCATCTTTTCCTCAAGAGATAAAAGTTCCTCTTCTTTCTGTTCTATATCCTTTCCTAACTGATAAATTTTAACCTGACTAGTTCTAATATTTAAATCAGTTTTTTTAATATTAGTATCGGCAATAAGTATGTCTCTTTCAATAGTAACAGACTCTCTCTGTTTTAAATCAAGCAAAGCTTTTTGCTCTTGGACCTCCTTTTCACATTGTTCTGCAATTATTTTTAATTCCTCATCTGTCTTTCCTTCAATATTTAAAATAACACATTCTGTAGAAACAGCTAGAACAGAAAAAGGGGAAAATAAGAGAGTATAAAGCATTAACGAGAAAATAGTTTTATAAAATTTAAACATAGGATTAATTATAGCAAATTATACAAAAAAAATAGACCCCCGACAAAAACCGAGAGTCTATTTAAAATAAAATTTATTTTTTAAGCTTTTTCATCTTCTACTTCTTCCTTCTTTCCCTTCTTTTCTATTTCTATATCAGCAATATCAGAAACTACTTTTTCATCTTGTTCTTCTTCCACCTTTGTAACAAGGGCAACAACTTCTTCGGGATCATCTAAAAGGGTGGCAGAAGCAGGAATAATTAAATCTTTAGCTAAAATTCTACTTTCAAAGTCTTTCAAAGAAGAAACATCCACCTTTATATCTTTTGGTAAATCCTTAGGTAAAACTTCAATCTTCAATTCACGTAGAGTTTTCACAAGAGTTCCTCCCAACTCTTTAACAGCAGGGGCTTCACCAATAAATTCTAAAGTAACATCAGCTTCCATAACTTTACCTCTTTCGATCACATAGAAATCAACGTGACGTATAATTTCAGAAACTGGATCAAAGTCAATATCTTGGATAACAGCTTCTTTGTCTTCTCCTATACCTTTAAGAGTAATCAACGAGGAACCACCAGCTTCTTTCCAAACTTTTTTAAAAGCAATGTATGGAATTGAAATCGGAGTAGTTTTTTCTTTTTTTCCATAAAAAACACCACGAAGCAATTCAGTCTTACTTTCCACCTTATTAGGTTTTGGGAATTTTTTAGTTAAATCCCTCTCTTTTATATTTAAAATTAATGACATATTAGGTAGCATTATAGCTAATTTTGACTAAAAAGCAACATTATTAGAACCAAACTCAATCTCCTGCTGGACAATAACCAATTTCTATGATATACTGTTCTAAGAAGTTAGTTCTTTTTTCATAAATCTCGAGGAAAGGAGGTGATGAGAGATGAAGAGGTTCATGATACCAAGAGTAGCCCATTGTGGTGAAGGCTGCTAAATGCGGGGAGATTTCGACTTTGTCGGAATCTCCCCTTTTTTTATCCACTTAAAATAGAAAAAAATAATCCAATGAAAATTTTTCTATGTTATAATTTGTACTAATGATAAATAAAAAAAATGATTTTGATTTTGTTGCAATCGGTGACATTGTCATCGATGCGTTTATTAATCTAAAAGCCGCCCGAGTTCGTGACGAAAAAGGAAGGCCCGAACTCTGTCTAAGCTTTGCTGATAAGATCCCTTACAATTGGGTTGAAGTTGTGGCAGCCGTTGGAAACAGCGCTAACGCCAGTGTTTCCGCTAGTCGCCTAGGATTAAAATCAGCTCTAGTAGCTAATATCGGAGCTGATGATAATGGAAGAAAGTGCCAAGAAGTTTTAAGAAATGAAAAAGTCGCAACTGATTTTATTAAGATTCATCCTAACGAAAAAACCAATTACCACTTTGTTTTATTATACGAAGCTGATAGAACTATTTTAGTTAAACACGCTGAGTTTGATTATCAATTACCAGACATCAAAAAACCAAAATGGATTTATTTAAGTTCTCTAGCAGAGAACTCGCTTCCCTTTCATAATAAAATCACAGAGTACCTAAAAGAAAACCCTGAAATAAAATTGTCATTCCAACCTGGGACTTTCCAGATGGAATTAGGTTACGAAAAGTTAAAAGATATTTACCAAGCTGCTGAAATATTTTTCTGCAACGTTCAAGAAGCAAAGAGAATTTTAGGAGAGATAAAACCAATGATTTTAAATGACTGTCTTAAGATTGATAAAAAGAAAACTATTATCACACTGCTAAATGAAATGAACAAATTGGGACCAAAAATTGTAATTATTACAGATGGACCTGATGGAGCCTATGCTTTCAATGAAGGAAAAACTTTTTTCATTCCTATGTATCCAGACAAAAGACCTCCTATAGACCGTACAGGAGCTGGTGATGCCTTTTCATCTACAGTCACCAGTGCTCTTGCCTGTGGAAAAAACTTAGAAGAAGCTCTTCTCTGGGGTCCAATTAATTCAATGTCCGTTGTCCAATATGTCGGTGCCCAAAAAGGGTTGCTCACTCTAGAAAAAATAGAAGAATATCTAAAAAACGCCCCGGAAGAATATAAAGTCATTACAATCTAAAAAACAGCTACATATATAGCTGTTTTTTAGATTGTAAAATTTTATAATTTTTAATTTTATAATTTTGTAAATAATTTTTAATGACTAAATTTTTAGCCCCGGCAACGAAAATTTACTTTGCAAATTTTCGTCGAGTTTAGAAATTAGAAATTTTGATTTATTTAAAAATTACAAAATTAAAAATTAAAACCCTCATAGCTATTACAAGTTAGAATTCAATAATTTATACACCACCTCTTTTATGGCACGACTATCTAATTCATAATGCCTCAGCAGTTCCTCTGCTTTGCCTGACTGACCGAATTGATTTTTGACTGCTACAAATTCAATTTGGATTGGGTGATTCTGAACAAGAAATTCAGCAACAGCTGAACCCATTCCCCCTGCCAGTTGGTGATCTTCAACGGTTACTAAAGCTTTAAACTTTTTAGCAAAATCTAAAATTAATTTTTCATCCAGAGGTTTTATGATAGACAAATTAAGAACCGTTGTTTTAATCCCCTCTTTCTCAAGTTCCAAGGAAGCTTGTTGAGCTTGATAAACAAGATGCCCAGTCGCAATAATCCCCACCTGAAGAGAATTAGAAGCTAAGCTTCTAAATGGACTTAGAAGCTCGGCTTCTAAGTCTAGGTCTGGGGTCGGGAGACGAGATAGGCGTAGATAAACAGGACCTTCTATTTTCACGGCCTCTAACGTCATCTGTTTAGCCTCCTCAAAATCAGCTGGTGAAAAAACCGTCATTCTTGGAATAACTCTCATTAAGGCAATGTCTTCAAGCATTTGGTGGCTACCACCATCAGGACCAGTCACCACTCCAGCATGAGAACTAGCAATTTTTACATTGGTATTGTTATAAGCAATAGTTGTCCTAATCTGTTCCCAATTTCTCCCAGGAGAAAAAATAGCAAAAGAAGTCATAAAAGGGATCTTCCCCATGGCTGCCATGCCTGAAGCAACGCTAGCTAGGTTTTGTTCAGCTACTCCTACCTGAATGAATCTTTCTGGAAATTTTTCTGCAAATAAATTAGTCCGAGTTGATTCAGTTAAGTCAGCTGACAAGGCCACTACATTTTCATTTTGAATTCCAGCTTCTAATAAACCTTCACCAAAACCATCTCTGGTTGATCTTAATTCTCTTTTTGTCATAAACAGATTATATAACACAAAAAATAATTTGGAAATAAAAAAAGGGAGCCACAAGGACTCCCTTTGAACAGTCTGTTGTTTGAAAGATCAAACAGCTGCTCGCCTCTTTGCAGAGGCCAAAACTTTTTCTTGAAGAATTTCAGTGGACGTTTTTTCTTTTTCAACTTCAATCCCAGCTTTTTTATATTCCGCACGCTTCAGACACTTCCTGATCGGAAAGTTATCTACCGAAAAGTAAATCCTTACTCCTATCCTATCAGCCTGCTCATTTGCCCTTCTTACCAATTCGCTTTTTTCCAAATTATTTTTTCTCCTTTCTACTTTTAATAAAATTAAAAACAAAAAAACCGCCCAACCGTTTCCTCCTCTACTTTCGCAACTTCTCGAAATCAGGACAAGATTCTGTCTCTGGAGAAGAAACCGGTTCATCTCTTTTCTGGCACCAAGGGACAAAACAAGGTCCCATAAACTTTTCCCCCCGAAATTGACAATTCTGACAATTTTCTTCCATGATTTTCCCCTTTTTTTATATTTATTTACAAGAACACTCTAATTAACATGATAACACATTTCTTAAAAAAGATAAAGAGGAGCTAGTCGTTGACTCACTCCTCTCTCTTTTCTTATTGTTTGCAATACTTTTCAGTACTCAGACTACTGAAAAATTTTAATCTTTTATTTCAAGACTAACAGGACAATGATCAGAACCCATTATTTCATCATGAATTTGAGTTGATTTTATTTTATCTAAAAATCTCTTAGCTACAATAAAATAATCAATCCGCCAACCAATGTTCCTTTCCCTAGCCATAGCCCGATATGTCCACCAAGTATATTGTTTTTTATCTGGATTCTCTTTACGGAAAATATCTACAAAATCTTTCTTCAAAAAAGCATGAATCCATTTTCTTTCCTCTTTAGTAAAACCAGCGTGTCCTTTATTATTTTCTGGCCGAGCCAAATCAATTTCATCATGGGCAACATTAAAATCCCCCCCTAAAATAACTGGTTTCTTTTTATTTAATTTTTCTACATACTTTTCCAAAGCTAAATCAAATTCTATCTTATAATCCAGTCTAGTTAATTCACGATTAGCATTAGGGAAATAAATATTTAACAAATAAAAATCAGTAAATTCTAAAGTTTGTACTCTTCCCTCTTTATCGAATTTTTCAACCCCAATTCCATTTATAACTCTAGGAGATTGTATCCCTTTAAACCTAATAAGAGCGAGAGTTCCGCTATATCCAGGCCTTTCAGCCGAATTCCAGAAAGCCTGATAACCCATCACCTCAAAATCAATATTCTTTGTTTGACGAGCCTCTTCTGTAATCTTAACTTCCTGCATTAATAAAACATCAGGACTTTCTTGTTCCAAAAAATTCTTAAATTCAGGCTTTTTTAACACAGCCCTAATACCATTAATATTCCACGAATATATTTTCATCCATGGATTATAACACAAAAAAGCAGAATATTATATATCCTGCTTTTTTTGAAACTTTTTCTTTTGTTTCGTTCCTCGGGCGACCATTTTAATGGTTTAGCCCAATGATCTCAACTTAAGGTTCCGAGATCAACACCCTTTTGCATTAGATGCAAAAATCAACCGATTAAGCTTCTTTAATTTGCCTTGTGAACAAAATAAATAAGCATGTTCAATTTGAAATAATCCACGACCACCTTCCGGTAGCCGTACCTTGTTACGACTTAGTCCTTGTTACCGATTTTACCTTAATTCGCCGTAAAGGCGACTGTCGGGTACCCCCGGCTCCCTTGACTTGACGGGCGGTGAGTACAAGACTCGAGAACGTATTCACCGCAGTATAGCTGACCTGCGATTACTAGCGATTCCAACTTCATGAGGGCGAATTGCAGCCCTCAATCCGAACTGGGGCTATGTTTGAGGATTAGCTCAGAATTACTTCGTCGCAACCCATTGTCATAGCCATTGTATCATGTGAGCAGCCCAAGGCATCAAGGGTCATGCTGACCTGGCGTCATCCCCACCTTCCTCCCAACACCCTGAAAACTATTTTAAAAAATAACGTCCAAAGTGCTGGGCAGTCTCATCTGACACGTATAACAGATGATAGGGGTTGCGTTCGTTTCCTCACTTAAGAGAACAACTCAAGTCACGAACTGACGACGGCCATGCAACACCTGTTTAACTGTCCTTGTGAGAGGGCTCTAGTTTCCTAGTGCTTTCAGTTAAATATCTAGCCTTGGTAAGGTTCTTCGTGGATTGTCGAATTAAGCCACGTGATCCACCGCTTGTGCGAGTCCCCGTCTATTCCTTTGAGTTTTAAGCTTGCGCTCGTACTACCCAGGCGGTTCACTTAACGCGTTAGCTGTACCTCTCAGAGGGTCGATACTCCGAAAAGTTAGTGAACATCGTTTAGGCCCAGGACTACAGGGGTATCTAATCCCTTTCGCTACCCTGGGTTTCGTATCTCAGCGTCAGTAATGTGCCAGTGAATTGCCTTCGCTTTTGGTGTTCCCCATAATATCAACGGATTTCACCCCTACACTATGAGTTCCATTCACCCCTCACACACTCTAGTTTAGCCGTTTCCCATGCAGATCTTGGGTTGAGCCCAAGGCTTTAACACAAGACTAACTAAACCGCCTACATACTCTTTACGCCCAATGATTCCGGATAACGCTTGGGGCCCTCGTATTACCGCTGCTGCTGGCACGAGGTTAGCAGCCCCTTATTCATGAGCTAATGTCAATAAACTTCTTCACTCATAAAAGACCTTTACACTCCGAAGAGCTTCATCAATCACGCGGCGTCGCTCCGTCACACTTTCGTGCATTGCGGAAGATTCTCGACTGCAGCCTCCCGTAGGAGTTTGGACAGTGTCTCAGTTCCAATGGTGGGGTCAGGCTCTCACCTCCCCTAAGCGTCATAGCCTTGGTAAGCCATTACCTTACCAACAAGCTGATACTAAGCAGGCCAATCTAAGAGCGATAAATCTTTACCCCGAAGGGACCATCAAGTATTATTCCATCTTTCAATGGGTTATCCTTGACTCTTAGGTTTGTACCTACCTGTTACTACCCAGTTCGCCGTGGGTCTAAACCCACTCGACTTGCATGCCTTATCCACGCCGCCAGCGTTCATCCTGAGCTAGGATCAAACTCTATCATAAAAATTGTAAACAATTTTTGTTAGCAAAATTTGTAAAAAACAAATTTGCTCTTAGTATAGAGAAACGAAACAAAAGAAAAAGTTCCATATCTACCAGATAACCAATCTTGATTATTTGGTGATTTTTTTAATTTGATCCTGCTACTAAAATCATCAAAGGTTGTTTTTTTGTCTAAAAATTCGCACAAATTTTTAGACGACAACAATGTTTAGAATATCATAATTAAACAATATTCTATGGATTATTTCATTTTTAAAGAACGTGTATCATTATAACTAAAATTAAAAGAAAAGCAAATAAATCTCATTAGAATATAGAAAATAAAAAATTCCTATATTTTCTAACAGGATGAAACAAGGCGAGCGCTTCGCGTTCGCCTCTATGTGTAAAATAAAACATTACCACTTAAAAGACCCCCAAAGCATATATTGAGGAATATTTTTTCAAAGTTGACAAAGAAATATACCAACTTTTAAAGTTCTAAATTTATTTCCTTTTTTGAAAAAGAGTTAACAAAGGCGAAGCCAAGAAAATTGAAGAATATGTTCCAAATATAACTCCGATAGATAATACTAACGCAAATTGTTTAGTTGCTTCTCCCCCCCAAAAATACAAAGTTAATAAAACTATCAAAGTCGTCAAAGATGTATTAATTGAACGAGCAATTGTTTGCTTCAAACTTTTACCAACAATTTCATCGAAATCCTCTTTTTTGGATAGTCCTAAGTTTTCTCTAATCCTATCAAACACCACAATAGTATCATTAACTGAAAAACCAAGAATCGCCAAGAGAGCCATAACAAACACTGTATCAATTTGATAGTTTATAAAATAATGGCCTAATAAAGCAAAGATACCCGTAGGAATTAAAATATCGTGAACCAAAGCGACAATGGCAGCAAAACCATATTTCCAAGAGGATACTTTGTTATTTGAATTAGCCACTTCTGCTACCTTACGAAAAGCAAAGGCTACAAACAAGATAATTGCCAATACCACTATCAGAATCGCCCAAATAGCTTTTCCTCTTAATTCTTTACCAATAACTGGACCAATAGAATTATATCTTTTTTCTTCAATTTGATATTGACCCTCCTGACTAATTGTAGAAATTATCAATTCCCTCTCCACCTCTGTTAAATCTCTCGTTCTTAGAATGACTCCCTCCACTTTATCCTGATCTTCCCCAAAAGCAGTTTCCTGAACTGTAAAATTACCTAAATTAAGAACTTGAAGATTTGTCTTTAATTCTTCTATAGAAGGATGTTCAACATCAGAATAAGCGACTTCCAAAATAGAACCGCCTTTGAAATCAATTCCAAAATTTAAACCGAAGACTGAAATTATAAAGATAGAAGAAGCCACCAAAAGACCGGAAAAGATAAAAAATATTTTTTTGTGATTAATAACGAACATATAATTAATTTTTAAACGACTCATTTTCTCCACTTACTAAACCAGAACTAAACAAAAATCTCTTAAACGAGCTATCTTGTTTAGGGCTAATCGCCAAAAGAAAAGAACGTGTAACAGTAATAGCAGTAAACATACTGACAAGAACACCCAGACCAAAGGTTAGGGCAAAACCTTCTACTAAAGAAGTTCCAAACCAAAATAAAATGACAGCAGTAATGATACTAGAGATATTACTATCACGGATACTCAACCAAGCCCTCGAAAAACCTTCTCGAACAGCCGAATCAATATCCCTACCACTTTTCAATTCTTCCTTTAATCTTTCAAAGATAAGAACATTAGTATCAACGGCCATCCCAATAGATAGAATAAAACCAGCAATACCAGCTGAAGTTAGTGTCACAGGAATTAATTTAAAAACAGCTAGCACCAAAGAAATATAAATCAACAAAGACACTGCAGCTAATAAGCCTGGTAATCGATACCAAACAATCAAAAAAATCATTACTGCTAAAATTCCATAAAGGGCAACCCAGATCCCTTTATTCAAAGTTTCTGAACCAATAGAAGCACCAACTGACTGTGTTGAAATTAATTCAATCGGCAAAGGCAAAGCTCCATAATTGATATCTCTAACTAAAGTTTTAGCCTCCTGAGGTGTAAAACTACCGCTAATTTGGGCTTTTCCATCTCGGATTGCTTCCCTAATAACCGGAGTAGAAATTATCTGATTGTCTAAAAAGATTGCCAAAATTTGACCAACATTTTCACTTGTCACCTTAGCAAATAAATCTTTACCTTCACTATTAAAAGATAACGAAACAGTTGGTTCTCCGGAAGTTGAGTCAAATTGAAGTTGAGCCCTTTCAATAACACGTCCGGAAATACCTGTCTCAATAAAAACAAAAGTTGGTTCTTGTGCAACAGTGCTTGTGCCTTGTTCTAATGATATATCTAAATCTTCAGCTGGAACTTCTTGAGCTAACTTAAATTCTAAAAGAGGGGTTTGACCAATCATCTGAACAGCTTGACTAATATCAGTCACTCCAGGCAACTCTACAATCAGACGATGTTCTTTCTTTCCTCCTTCAAGAGAGGAACCCTCTTCGGTTTGAACAAGAGGTTCCGACACCCCAAAAAGATTAGTTCTTTTTTCAATGACATCTCTCAAGGCTGACATAGAATCCGTTATTTCTGAAGATTCAATTTGAGAAATATCAGCTCTATAAACAAGGTGGGTTCCTCCCGCTATGTCTAACCCAAATCTATAAGGAAATTTAGTATCTTCCACATGAATAACAAAATAGCCGACTAAAATACTGGCGACTAAAAGGGAAATAGCAATTAAACGATTTTTTAACATAATATAATAATGAGATATTACCACCAGAAAAATAAAAAAACAAGAACTCCATTCAATTTAATCCCCTTCTTCTAAAAAAAAAATAAAGAAAATATGTTAAAATATTTTAAATGAATGTCATATCTAAAAATAAATATCTTGATCATAAAATTTCCAAAGGTTTTAAAGCCCTCTACAAAAGTCGGCTTATAATCTATGTCGCCACAGGTTTATTAGGTTTGTATACCCCAATTTTCTTATTTGATATTTTTGGTCAAAATTTAAGAAGTGTTGCATGGTTTTACCTTATTGGAAATGTTACCTATGGTTTATCAGTAATGTATGGTGCAAAGTTTCTAAACAAATTCGGTTTTAGAAAATCTCTTCAAACAGCAGCCTTTGTGGGAGCGCTTTATTTTTCTTTTTTTTATTTTTTAAATGAAAATAATATAAAATTATTGATACCATTAATAATCTTTACCCTCTTAATTTACCGTCTTCTTTATTGGATACCTTACAATGTTGACTTTGCTAAGTTTACCAATAAGAAAAGTCGAGGAAGAGAGATTAGCTTGATAGGGGCTAGCAGTAATATTGTTGCTATTTTTACCCCTTTAATTGCTGGTTTTATAATCACTAAATTTTCTTTTCAAGTTCTCTTTATTACTGCGGTTCTCCTATATGTCGTATCTGTTATCCCCTTATTTAAAATACCCAGAACATACGAAAAATTTACATGGACAATTAAAAAAACCTGGCAAAATTTTTTTTCTAAAAAAAGAAGACCCGAGGTTTTAGCTTTTATGGCAGACGGAGCAGAAAGTTCAATCGGAACAATCGTCTGGCCAATTTTCATGTTTCAAATCTTAAATGGAGACTATTTAAAACTTGGAGTAATTTCAACCATAATTGTCGCGGTAACTATCATTTTACAGCTACTCGTTGGTAAATATAGTGATAAAAATAAAAACCGCCAGAAACTTTTACGTTTCGGTAGTACTTTTTACGCGATAGGTTGGATTATCAAAATATTCATTGCAACAGCCTTTCAAATATTTATTATTGACTCCTATCAAAAATTGATGAAAATATTTATGCGGATACCTTTTGATGCTATGACCTACGAAAAAGCAGCTGATGAAGGTCATTATGTAGATGAATTTACTGTCATCAGAGAAATGGCAATTAATGCTGGGAGGGCTTTAATGCTAGTCTTTGTAATCTTATTTTCCTTTTTTGTTGGAATCCAAATAACCTTTATTTTAGGGGCAATAGCATCAATGCTTCTTAATCTTTTAAGAGTAAAAGAAACTGTTAAGTAATTATTATTTAAATTAATATCTTCTACGGAAACCTTTCCTTACTATTTTCCACATAAAATATAATAAAACTAAAATTGAACCTAATAAAATCCACCAACTATTGAATATATAAATTAATATGGCAAGAACAAAACTATAAACCTCTTTTAACTCTGGAATACTTCCAAGGATAGAAGCAACATAGGGGTTTCTGTTTTCATCTATTTCTGGAACACCCTTTAAAGTTTCTTCCTTTTTTGATTGAGCTAATTCCTCATCAACCTTATCCTTCTGTTTTTCTAAAAAATCCTTAGTATTCCCTACAGTTTCTATGGTTTTTTCTTTAGCTATATTAGCCAATTCCTTACTTTTTCCTACAACATTTTCAATAAAAGTATTATCTTCCGTGTCTTTATTCCCATTCGTCTCTAACTTTTTTTCTGATGTCTGAGATTCTGTGACTTTTTCCACAACGACTGGTTTATCAAAGATAAGAGGATTGGTCCCATTTTTTTCTTCCTCTTTATCAGTAAGACCATCATCGTCATCATCTAAATCGTCTTTGTTCCCTAAACCATCACCATCTGTATCTAAATCAACCTCGTAGGTCTCAGTTATAGAGGTGCGTGCCTCTAGATTAATAACTTCTGGTTCTTTCCCAATTTCAATCTTTTTTGTATTTGAAATTTCAACAGAGACATTATGTTTACCATAGGTTGTTTTCCAATCTGCCCACTTTTCTATTAACCTTCCATTAACGATAGAAAAATCTGATTGCCCTAGTAAGGAATCATTACTAAAAAATTTAACCGTGCCTGTGATATCAAAACCAGATTGATTTTGAATAACAGTATAAATACGAATTTCTTCTCCTGCAAAAAAAGGTGTTTTAGAATACCAAAGCCCATTTACAAAACCAGCATTAAAGCCCGCTTGAGCAACAGAACCCATTAACCCCCAAAATAAAATTGTTAATAGAAAAACTTTTGACGATGTTTTCATTTGTACCATATTATACAACAATTATTTTTAATAAAAAAATCCAATTCAAAATTAACCTATAATTTACTTATAGCACTCGGAAGTTGGACCTCCAAGTTGATTATTTTAAAAAAACAGAAACTATGTCTCTAATTTTCTTAACATCCGATAATTCAAACCACTGAATTCTTTCATCTCTTTTAAACCAAGTCATTTGCCGTTTTGCGTACCTTTGTTCTGATTTAATTGATTCTTCTATAAATTCTTCTTTTTTGATTTTATTTTGTAGATACAAAACTAAATATTTATGAGCCAAACCAATTTCAGAAAATCTTTCGTAAGTTAATCCTTTTTTGTGTAATTCTTTTGCCTCTCCCACAATCCCTTGTTTTACTCTTATCAAAAATCTCTTTGCAATTCTATCTTTTAAAATATCTCTGTCTGTCTTTATCCCAATCTGCAAAACATCCCATTTGGTAATCCGATTACCAAATGACACGGATTTGGTAATCGGATTACCAAATAAAAATGATTGAGCAACTTCAATGGCGCGGATAAGGCGACGAGGATTATTTGCATCAATTGTATTTGCTTTTTCTGGATCCAGTTTCTGCAATATCGCAAATAGCTCACTTGGAAACCGAGTTTCCAAGTGAGCACGGAGTTCTAGATCGGGCTTAACTTCAGGAAAGATTGTACCATCCACGATAGACTGAATATAAAAACCCGTGCCTCCGCAAATAATCGGCAACTTCCCTCTTTCCAAAATATCTTCAATTTTTTCTTTAGCTAATTTTTGAAAATCTAAAACTGTAAAAGTCTCCTGTGGATTAATCACATCTAAAAGATAATGCGGGACTCCTTGCATCTCATCTGGAGTAATTTTCCCAGAACCAATATCAAGCCCTTTATAAACTTGCCTTGAATCAGCTGAGATGACTTCCCCATTAAATTGTTTAGCCAAACTAACAGCCAAATCACTTTTGCCTGAGGCAGTCGGACCGAGGATAACTAAAATTTTGTTTTTATTCTTTTGCATAGATAAAAAGTAGCATAACTTTTATTAAAATAAAAAGCACTTCCAAAAAGACAGGGAGTGCTTTGTTCGTCAGAGGATCCTCTCAAATCAGGAGTAAATTATGAGAAGATATGTACCTTTACAGCATTTAACGTCAGAGATCTGCCCTATCAAGTTTTCTTGGCCCATCCTTACTGCCGAAAGAGCTGCCTGACAAAACGAGTCAACAGATTTTATGTCATAATTAGACGATATGATAATTTGTCCAATACCCCCCGAAGGTAAAGCTCTAACAAATGACACAACCTCTGCCAATGCTTCAAAAAATTCATGTTTTGTCACATCTCCGCTTTCCAAATAGGCAGCACGAATTAATGGCTTTCTTACCTCAAGCAATTGTTTTAACACCCCCTTTCCTCCTCTCAAGATTAAAATGAACAAAAAACCCAAAATCAATATAAAAGAAAAAATAAATTAAATCAAGGATTTTGTTTGACAAAATACAATAAGGTAATAGAATTAAGAGACAAGTGATTGCTATGACTACCAATCATAGGTTCGCAAAAGCGAATTCTCTCCTAGGGACTAAACTTCAGATAAATAATTAAGTTGTTTGCCTTAGGCAAAAAATTGGGTGGAACCGCGGAGAAATTCGTCCCAATATTTTAAAAGTATTTTTAAGATATTGGGACGAATTTTTTTGTTTATAAAAACAAAACTACCAGTAAATTATTAATTAACAATTAATTTAAAATCCACAAAATTAGATGCAATTCGAGGAGACAAAGAAAAATTTTCTGAGCCTTACTATTCGGTAAGGTGAAGAGAATTTTTCCGAAGACGACAAAGAAGTGCGCTAATTTTGTGGATTATAATACTATGGAAAAACAAAGACACTCATTAGCACACTTACTAGCTATAGCTGTTCTAAAAAAAGACCCCCAAGCTAAATTAGCCATCGGTCCAGCTATTGAGAATGGTTTTTATTACGATTTCGATCTTTCCGAAAAGTTAGAAGAAAAAGACTTACCAAAATTAGAAAAAGAAATCAAAAAATTAATTTCTCAAAAATTAGATTTTAAAAAAGAAGAAATTACAAAGAAAGAAGCCGCGGAAATCTTCAAAGACCAACCCTATAAATTAGAACTCCTATCTGAATTGGAAGACCCAACCATTTATCGTACCAGTGAATTTGCTGATTTATGTTCAGGTCCTCATATCCCTGATACTTCAGAGTTAAATCCCGAAGCCTTTAAATTAACCAGTATTGCTGGAGCTTACTGGAAAGGGGATGAAAAGAATAAAATGTTAACCCGTATCTACGGATTAGCTTTTGAAACTAAAGAAGAATTAGAAAAACATCTAGAAATGTTAAGAGAGGCAGAAATGAGAAATCATCGTAAAATAGGTAAAGAAATGGAATTATTTGCTAATATTCAAGAAGTGGGACAAGGTTTACCAATTTGGTTACCTAAAGGTTATGCTATGCGTCGGGTTTTAGAAGACTATATGCTAAAGATGGAAAGATCATACGGTTATCACCACCTATTGTCACCTCATATCAATAAAGCTGGACTGTTTGAAACTTCTGGACATCTTGGTTTCTACAAGGATTCCATGTATGCTCCTCTAGAAATAGATGGCGAAACTTTTTATTTAAAACCAATGAATTGCCCTGCTGCTATGATGGTCTATAAAATAAAACCAAAAAGTTATCGTGAACTTCCTTTAAAATGGGGGGAGTTAGGCACCGTCTATCGTTACGAAAAATCTGGAGAACTACACGGGTTACAAAGAGTACGCGGATTTACCCAAAACGATGCTCATATCTTCTGTACACCAGAACAATTGGAAGATCAATTTATGGAAGTTATGGAAATGTTAGAAAGATTCTATAAGGATTTAGGATTCACTAATTATACCTACCGTCTTTCGTTATCAGGAGATGATAAAAACAAATATGTAGGAGACCCTAAGGATTGGGATAAGGCTGAAGAAACTCTCCGAAATGTTTTAATAAAAAGCGGAGTAAAATTCAGGGAGGAAAGAGACGAGGCTGCCTTTTATGGCCCTAAATTGGATGTTCAAGCTATAAATGTCTTTGGAAAAGAAGATTCTATTTCAACTATCCAAATTGATTTTAATTTATCAGAAAGATTTGATTTAGAATACATAGATAAAGATGGGGGAAAAAAGAGACCCTTCGTTATTCATAGAGCTCTGATAGGTTCATTTGAAAGATTTTTTGCTTTTTTGATTGAATACTATGCAGGCAAATTCCCTCTTTGGTTAGCCCCTGTTCAAATCAAAGTATTATCAATTTCTGATAAACATAAAGAATATGCTCAAGAAATTTATAAAAAATTACTGGCTGAAGACTTCAGAATAGAAAATGATACCGATGATGAAAGTCTAGGCAAAAAAATCAGAAAAGCTAAAATGGAGAAAGTCCCCTATCTCTTAATAATTGGTGATAAAGAATTAGAAAGTGGAAAAGTAACAGTTGAAAGCAGAGATAAAGGAGATCTCGGACAATCATCTTTAGAAAATTTTATTGAAAAAATTAAAACAGAGATTAAAAATAAAAAATAAAACAAAAAAAGAGCACTGATAATATCAGCGCTCTTTTTTTATTTAAAAAATTTTAATTAGCCATAAAGAAAACCTGCTCTACAACAACCTCTTTCCTAAGTAATCCCGTATATGGAACCTGACTAAGGTATATAAATGTTGAGGTTGGTTCCTGAGGCAAGTAAGAACTGGCTAGATTAACAGTTGGTTGGTTAGATCCGCCTCCCCCACAATTTTCAGTACAGCCACTGGAAGTAACTGAAATTGAGACTGCACAATTAACAGTTCCACTTGGGCCAGTAAAGATACCACTGTAAGTAGTAGCATCACTTGGGGTAATAGACACCGAACCATTTGGATTAACCGAACCGATTCCGTTATCAATTGTAACTGAAGTTACATTAGTAGATGTCCAAGATAAAGTTGAATTACCTCCTCTCGCTATGGTACCTGGGTTAACCGTTAAGGAACAAGTTGGGGTTGTTATTGGAGGCGTTGAAGTTACAGTAACTGCAGTTGAACAAGTAACTGTCCCACCAGCACCGACAAAAGTCCCTGTATAAGTAGTAGTTGTAGTTGGGCTAACGGTCCTAGAACCGCTGATAGGACTGACACTACCAATGCCTTGGTCAATAGTTACTGAAGTCGCATTAGAGGCCGTCCAAGAGATAGATGAACTACTACCTGTTTGAATAGACGCTGGTGTTGAAGTCATAGAACAAGTAGGAACCGGCAAAGCC
>JAGYLJ010000006.1 GCA_018401295.1 bacterium
CTTTTCTATTTTGTTAACATTTTTCATTTTAACTTTCGACTTTATGGACTTTCGACTTTCGACTTTTGACTCGTTTTAATTTATTCTTCTGGAACTGGTGTAGTTGTCATACAACCTGTGTTACTACATTCAATCTCCCAGAGATATCCTTCATCAGAGACAGCTTTAATGGTCCCCGCAACCGAACTCACCACGTAACTCCAATGAGCCGGTAAAGCTTGGAAAATAGCAGTCTCATTAGCTGTTGGACAAATTTTATCACCAATAACAGGAGGAGTCGTTGTGAAATCAACCGTATAACCATCATTTTCACACATTATCACACTGGGGTGCAATGAAGACATTTGTGCCTGAGCACTCCCAAGACGAGCTTTGGGTCTAGCCGAAAACACAGAGTTGGAAATAAACGCTGATAGAATACCAATAATTGAAACCACTATCAACATTTCAACTACAGAAAAACCTTTTTTTTCTTTTAAGAAATTAAGCATTTCTAAAATCAATTTTAATTACAATCATCCATTAAGTTACCGATTGGGCCAATAATTGAATTCGGTCCAGCCTCTAAACCGGCAGAGCCATATTCTAGATAGAAACAAATTTGAAAGTCTTCTGTTCCAGCTGCAGCACTTCCGTCTACTTTACTTATAGAATACTGACAATCACCAGCTGAAGTATCATTACAGATAGTTCCACCAGTTAATGGTTGATTAGATGGGTCGGCATAACCACTGAAATAAGAAACATCCCCAGGACCGGTACACGTTCTAGTATCAGCATCCGCTCCTATACAACCAGTTAAAGCTACATCCCCTGTATCTGATTCCAAGACCAAAAGTTTTGCCATATCCTTCACATCCAGGATTCGGCTAGCATCCCTCGCTTTTTCACGAGCTGTACCCAAAGAACTCAAGACAACCGCCGAAAGGATTCCCATGATTGCTACAACGATAAGTAACTCAATAAGAGAGAAACCTTTTTTTGTATTTTTAAACATAAAATTTAATTAAATAATTATAATATTAATAAAAAGCTAATAATAAATCTCGACAATTTATAGTTCATATTATAAATCTAAATCAATATAAATCCAAACTTATCAAGAAAAAGATGTGGATAAATAAAATTAATTTTATAATTTTTCTAACTATATTGCTGAAGAGATATTGTAAATTGGCATCAAAATAGCAGCAAGAAGACCTCCTACCCCGATACCCAAAAGAACAATCATAGCCGGTTCAATCATTCCTACCAACATATCCACAGCTCCTGAAACTTCTCTCTCATAAAATTTAGATAAAGTCTCTAAAATCTCGTTTAAACCACCCGTTTCTTCACCTATTTTTATCACCTGAATCATAATATTAGGGATCTCACCATCATTTACCATCGCATTTGAGACAGAACTACCTGTCTTTATGGACTCAGCTGCACTAACTAATAATTCTTCATAAACAGCACTATCCACAACAGTTGATGCTGTTTCAACTGCTTTAACCACAGTAATACCGCTTGCCAACATCGTATTCATATTTCCACAAATTCTAGCTAAATACATTTTTTTGTATAACTTTCCAATATATGGAATAGTTAATTTAAATTTATCAATAGAAAGCCTTCCAGACTTAGTCCTTGCAAACCGAAAGAAAAAGAAACCACCAATTACAAGAATAATTAACACAAATACCCCATATGTTAAAAAGAGATCACTTATATTAATTACAACCTTTGTCAAAAATGGTAACTCCTGCCCAGCATCAATTAAAATTGCACTAATCTTTGGTACCACCATCACAAACATCAATATCATAACCACAATAAAAACAATAATAACGAAAATCGGATATATCAAAGCATTCTTAGCTTTAGACATCAACTCAAAACTTTTATCTAAATGCTCCGCCAAATATAAAAATGTCTCATTTAAATTTCCAGACTCCTCTCCGGACTTTACCATATTGACATAAAATTCCGAGAATATCTTTGGATGTTTTGATAAAGAAACTGAAATTGAATTACCTCCCTGGATGTCATCAGAGACTTGTTTCAGAGCCCTCCCTAAAACAGCATTCTCTGTCTCATCTGATAACAACCTAAAAACTCTTAAAGCTGAAACCTGAGCCCCAAATAAAGAAGAGATTTGTTTAGACAGAATAACGATGTCCTTATTAGACACTCTTTCAAAAAAAGAAAAATTAAGGCCCAACAACCCACCCTTCCCAATTTCTTGTATATAGGAAATAACAAAACCTCTACTCTGTAACGAACTAATCGCCACATCTTCACTGATAGCATCTATCCTACCTTCTGATTCTTTACCTTCTTTATCAACAATTTTGTATTTAAATAACATATTTTTTTAAATATTTAGACCTTATTTAGCTAATTAAGCATTCTGTCCAGACGATCCACCTGAAGTGAGTACCTTTTAGCATCCTCAAGAGTTATTTCGCCAACTCTCACTAAATCCGACAAAGACTTGTCCAAACTTATCATTCCCTCCCTTGCTGCTGTCTCTATGACATTTGGTATTTCATAGGTTCTCGCCTCTCGAATCAAATTAGCTACAGCTGTATTTTTTATTAGTAATTCATAAGCCGGAATTACACCACCAGAAATTCTTGGAATCAATCTCTGTGAGAAGATACCAAGTAAACTTCCCGCCAACTGTGTTCTTATCTGAGTTTGTTGACCAGCCGGAAAAACATCAATAATTCTATCAATCGTCTGAGCAGCATCATTAGTATGCAAGGTAGAAAAAACTAAATGACCTGTTTCAGCCGCTGTAACCGCAGTAGAAATCGTTTCGAGACCTCTCATCTCTCCGATCATTAAAACATCGGCGTCCTGTCTAAACACAAACTTTAAAGCAGTTGCAAAATCAACAGTGTCTGTCTCAACTTCTCTTTGGTCAATAATTGACTTACCTTTAGAAAAAACATATTCAATAGGATCCTCAATAGTCACGATGTGATTAGATACATTTTGATTTACAATTTCTAGCATAGACGCTACTGTAGTTGTTTTTCCGTTCCCAACTGGCCCAACTACCAAGAAAAACCCTTGTTCTTTCTGAGTAAAAGACTCTAATATTGGAGGTAAATTCAATTCCTGTAATGTTTTTATCTTTTTTGAAATAACCCTCAAACTAATCCCAATCGTCCCTATGCTAAAAAAACAATTTCCTCTAAAACGAATCTTGTCTGTTCCGCAGGAAAAATCAACTTCTTTTTCTCTGAGAAACCTCTCTTTATATTCAGTATTTAATAATTCATTCATTATACCTACAACGTCATCCTCAGTTAACACATTTATTTTTTTCAAGAAAAATAAATTATTGTTAACCCTGATAGCTGGATTATATCCAACAGACAAGTGTAAGTCAGAACCGTTTTCCTCTATGATTACCTTTATTAAATTATCTAGTAACTCTTTGTAGTTCATAATAAATTAGTTAAAAGTTTATAAAGTCGAAAGTCTTTAAAGTCACAAGAATTTACTTTACAAATTTTTCTTTATTTCCAGTTTCTATTTCTCTATTCTATTATACAAAATATTTAATAATTAGTGTAGCGATTAATGTGGAAAATAGCTTTCCTCCCAGGGCGGACAAGTTCCATTTTTTTGACTTTCGACTTTATGGACCTTTGACTTTTGACTTTACAGTTTATTGGCTTCCTCAAAAGGAATTATCCTATTGAATGCTTTTACCAAACCATCTTCCTTCATCGTCAACATCCCCTGCGATCTTGCTAAATTTTCAATATTTGCACTAACGGGATTTGTTAAAATTATATTTTCCAGCTCACGATTCATTTCTATAACTTCAAAAACTCCGGTTCTCCCTTTCATGCCCTGAGGGTTACCTTCAATTGGAGTAGCTTCTAAAACAGTATCGGGAAAATTAATTTCTTTCTTAAATTTTTCTGGTAGCTTCTCAAATTCTTTATCAATTATCAATTTAATACTCCCCTCCACTGGAATTTCCTTCCCCGAACCCACGGCCAGTTTTCTAACCAATCTTTGAGCAACAGCCACCGATAAAGTCGGAGCAATTAAGAACGGATCAACATCCATTTCAATCAATCTTGGAATCACCCCTGCAGCATCATTGGTGTGGATAGTTGAGAAAACTAAGTGGCCTGTTAGAGCAGCCTGAACCGCCAAACCAGCCGTCTCTTTATCCCGAATCTCCCCCACCATGATAACATCTGGGTCCTGCCTTAAAGTGGTTCTCAAACCAGCAGCAAAAGTATAACCAATATCAGCCCTCACCTGGGATTGACTAACCCCATCAATATTTAATTCTACAGGATCCTCCAAACTTAAAACGTTTTTACTAACTCTATCTATTTCATGCAAAATAGAATATAGAGTAGTTGTTTTACCAGAACCTGTTGGTCCAGAAATAAGAATCATCCCATGGGGTCTTTCAATAGCCTTCATTATTATAGATAAGTTTTTTTCACTCAAACCGCAATCTTTTAGAAGAGTTACACCTTTATCCGGTTCCAAAAGTCTCATAACTACCTTCTCCCCATAATAGGCCGGGAAAGTAGACACCCTAAAGTCAACCTTGCGGTCATCGATTCTTGCCGAAAAACGACCATCCTGAGGCTTTCTTTTCTCGTCTAATCTCATCTTAGAAAGAATTTTAATCCTCGCCACAACAGCACTATGAACATTAACAGGTAGAACTAATCTTATGTCTAAAACACCGTCAATCCTAAATCTAACCTGAACTTTTTCTCCCGTATGCTCAATATGAACGTCTGAAGCATCGTCTTCTGATGCATAGCGTAAAATAGTTGCAACGATTTTTGTAACAGGGGCATCTTCAACAATAGTAGATTCATTATCTTTTTTTATTTTAGAGACCGCCTGACTTATTTTCTCCTCTTCATCATCTAAATCAGTTTCCAATTCTGTCAAAGCCTGAGAAACCTCACCACTTAAACCCTTAAATCCATCAAGTGTTGCTTTAAAATCATCTTCACTGATAATAAAAAGTTTATAGGGTAGGTTAATTTTAGAAGAAATAAATCCCAAAGCATCTCTCGCTTCCATATTACCGGGATCAACAATCCCAACTTCCAAAAAACCATCAGCCTCCCTGAGAGGAACAACACGATAATGCAACACAGACTTTTCAGGTATGTATTTCAATGCCCCACTAGAAAAATTATCAGGAGTTAGCTTTCGAAAAGGTAAATTAAAAAATTCTTCCTTGGCTTTATTAATTTCATCCTGGTTTATTCCTTGCTCTAATAAAACTTTATCCAAGGTTTTCCCTTCTTTACTTGCTTTTATCTTAAGTTTTTTTTCCTGGCCTGCCCCAATAATATTCCTATTAACTAAGATATCTAAATATGTCATATTAATATTTTTTTTAAAAAATCAAACAGAAAACTCTAACAAACTTATTCAACCATTAAGTTGTACAACTCACCACTACAACTATCCATCTTTTTTACAACAACATCGAACTTTTGAGAGTTGTCATATCTACAAATCATTGTTTTACCAATCCAATCCTGATTAGGATTTTTTATAAAACTCGATTCTACTTCACAATATCCGCTCTTTAAACCTAAAATCTCATATTTATAAAGTACGCTTTGATCAACCACACCACCAAGACCTTGGAGGCTAACTTCAATCTTTGCTGGCTCACATTCCGCAAATTTTTCCTCAAAACACGCTTCATCTTCACATACGGTAGCTGTAACAACATTCGTACCAACCCCCACATAATCTCCGTCAGACCCAACAGGAGAAAAAGGATTATTACGGCCAATTGGTTGTAATTTTAATTCCATACTAAAATCAGTTAAATTCTGAAAGGCATCATCAGTAAAAATGTCCTCATCCAAAACTAATGTTCTCAATTCAATAAGAAGTTCTAAGGTTTCATCCCCTACTCCACCAACAACAGGGTTTAGTTGAGAACCAGAAACAGCCGCACTTACCCAGTATTGATAAGCAAAAAAACAAACAAATACAAAAACAATGCTAAACAATAAATTTCTTTTATTTTTTAAACTTTTTAACATAAATTTATTTTAACCAATATGTCTTAATATTTACTTCATGTTTATAAACCCCTTCAATCGATGCCTTTAGAGAGTAATCAACAACATCTACTATTCTTAAACTATTACCTAAATCATTCATAAAGCTCACAAAATCATCATACTTTGCGTCAACGGAAAAATTTAAGCCAATTGATTCATAACCATCTAAATTAGGCCCTAGATTACCAGATTTATCACTGCTACCAGTTACAGAATCCACATCAATACTTCTAATAGCGCACCCATTCTTAACAGCTATTTGGTTTATCTCCATAATTAATCTAACATTATCTATATCATTAGGAATAAGTTTATCAAGCCTCTTTACATCAGATTCAAGAAAAACATTATATTTAGCCAAAAGCTCTTGCCTAATTTCCCTTAGTTCTTTTGATTTTGTCAAAGCATCATCATACTCTGTCTGTTGTTCTTTCAAATTACCAGTTTCAACATAAGCTGGATCTATATAGGAAAAAAACAATCCGCCTGATAAAACTATTAAAAATAATGGTACTATAAATTTAAACATTTTTTTATTCTAAACTATTTCTATAGGAAAAAAGTCTCTCATCAACCAAAACAGACACATCAAAAATAACTCCACCATCAGTTCCTACTCCTAAGCCAGAAAAGACTACATTGCTTATATTTTTGTTCCCACCAAAAACATCTGACTGTAAAGCTACCGTTGCATAAGAATTTGCTCGTCCACTCATTGTTAAGGACCACCATCCATCTTCCTCTGGACTAAAAGAAAGATCCTCAAATACTACGTTACGCAAAGTATTTTGTTCCAATAAATCAAATAACGGTGTTAAAATAATGTGATTATCTAAAATCTTTTTAGCAGATTCTATCTTTTTGCTAATCAAACTTAATTCTTTAATTATATCTTTTTCTAAACTACCCTTTTCTCTATCTAATGTAACTTTCATTTCTTCTATCTGAGTATTTAGATAACGGTTATAAAGAAAAACAGTAGCTGCGGTTAAAACCATTAAAATAAAAATAACCACGCCTATCCCCATAAATAAACCTCCGTAATCTCTCCTTTTGGTTTTTACGTTGTCATATGATTTCTTAGGAATAAAAGATGTCTGCATAAATAATATTATACATCAAAAAAACAAATCCCTACATAAAAAAACAAGAAAAACTGTGGATAGAAAATTATTTTTCTAACCCTCGTAGAGCAAGACCTACAGCCACAGCAAACTCAGGACCTATTTCTTTAAGAATATCATCTAAGAAAGCGGGGGTTTTTATCTTTTCAAAAGGATTAGCGATAAATGACTCGATCTCTAGATTCTCAAAAGCGCATTCTGTCAAACCTTTAATAACAGAACCTCCTCCTGTAAATACAATCTTATTAATACTTTTATGATATTCACTCTGGAAGCCAACTAAAACTTTTTGTGCTTCTTCGAAGATGTATTTCAAATTATTTAGAACTACATCTGAAACCTCTTTATCTGGTCCTTCCCCTAAAAGCCCAATTTCTCTCTTTTTTTCCTCAGCTTTTTGAATTGGAATACTCATAACTCTAGAAATAGCAGTACTAATATCCTGAGAACCGCGATTAATAAGATGAGATCTCTTTATAATCCCATATTCAACAATATATAATTTTGTAACACTAGAGCCAATATCCAAAATAGTGGCGATACCTGCATTGTGTCCTAAAACAGACCTAATTGTACTAAAAATTTCTATCTCTAAGAAATCAAGACCCAATTTAGCATTTCTTATAATATCATTGTATTTTTCTATTGCATTTTTGTGAATCGCCACCACGAAAATTTTCATCTTATTCAAATCTTTAGGTTTCTTTTCATCGATATCTATAGTAGTTAATTCATTACTATCAAAAGAATCTTCTTCGTCGACAGTATCAGATTCATCTTCCAAAACAACTCTCCAATCAAGCATAACTTCAGTCACAGGCACAGGAATAAACCTCCTTGCCTCAATAGGAACAATCTTTTTTAGCTGTTCTTGAGAAACTCTAGGAATTTCCATTTCAAAAATCAAACTGTCTTTGAGCGGAATTGAGGCACCACAGGTCATAATATTCACAGTGGATTCTTTCAGTAAGTCTAAAATAGCCCCGCTTATTTGTTTATTAGTTAAATTAGTTGCTTTTCCTTCATCTAAATTAGCATAGGGACCTAAAGACAATTCTCCATATGTCTCTAAAGTAGCTCCTCCCTTACTTCTTTTAAGCTGGACAACTTTAATAGCAGAAACACCGATATCCAAACCTAAAAAACTCTCCTCCCTTTTTTTGAAGAGACCAGAAAAAGAAAAACCTTCCTCCTTTCCTCCTAAAATATTACCTAACATTACCAAACTATTATATCATATATATAATGAACATTAACAACAAAATGCTAAAAATGTGGAAAATCTTTTTAGACCTACTTTTCCCTCTTTCCTACGACCAAAATTATTTAAACAACTTAACCGCTGAAAAATTCCTGTCTTTAACACTCCCTGCAACCATACCGCCTGTTCCAGATACCCTATCGATTCTTAATTATAAGAATAAATTAGTGAAAAAAGCGGTGTGGTCTTTAAAATTTAAAAATAATCGTCAAGTCGCCAGGCTTTTTGCTGAGATTATTCATGACAATCTAATTGAAGAATTATCAAACCTAAAATTGACAATTAATTTTAATCAACCAATTCTAATAGTGGTGCCACTTTCTCCAAAAAGAAAAAGGGATCGGGGGTACAATCAGGTAGATTTAATTGCTAGAGAAATAGAAAAAATTGACCAAAATAATTTTTTAAAATACAAAAGGAATATAATCAAAAAAATTAAAAATACTCCCCAACAATCTCATACCAAAAACAAACACGAGCGTTTGGTAAATTTGAATGGTTGTTTCAAAGTTGTCAATTTCGACGCTATAAGAAACCAAAATATCATTTTACTTGATGATGTTACAACTACTGGGGCCACATTAACCGAAGTTGTGAAAACTATCAAAACAGCTAAACCTAAAAATATTATTTGTGTAACTTTGGCACATTAGAGAAAAATTTTTAATGACGAATTTTGCTTTGCAAAATTCGTCATCATTTTAGAAATTAAATCATTAAAAATTATTTATAAAATTAAAAATTCGAAATTAAAAATTCTTTTTATTTAATTTCCCCTATCTTCATCCATTTTTGAGCCTCCCTTTCATTTCCCTGACTTAAATAAAATAACACCAAATTCTCATAGACGCCTTCATAGGGTGGATAATTTTCAAAAGTTTTGAAGTATTGTTCTTTAGCTTTTCCTAACTCACCAGTCTTCCAATAAATCAATCCTAAATTATTATTGGCTTTTGTATATCCATCATAAATATTATAAGAATCTAAAATTATTTCTTCGGCTGTTTTGTATTCTCCCTTAAAATAGTAGACCGTTGCTAAATTAGAAAGAGACAAAACACTTTGGGAAGCACACTCTCCGGCTGAAATAAACAGTCTTTCTTCACTTAACCAATCCAAACTTCGATCAAAACTCCTAACTATAAAAAAGATAGAAATTAAAACCAAAACAACAGCCCCCCATCTTTTTACTGTTTGACTGTTTAAATGATTTCTAAGAAAAATAACAAAACTAATAGCCAAAATAGCTAACCCTACAGAAGGATAATAGAACAAACGCTCCCCCATAATCGTCCCAATTGGAGTCAATAAATTAGAAATAACTAAAAATGGAAAGAGAAAAAAAGCTAAAGCTAAAGAGATTTCAAATTTCTTTTTGAAAAAATACACTATACCAAGGGCAGACAAAACTATGACAAAAAAACCAAATAAAACATCCAAACTAAAGAAACTCTTTTCAATAGGAATTTGATTAAAAGAATAATCTGAACATAAATTAAATGGCAAAATTGTTTTGGTAATATAAATTGATAAAATCTTTAAAGCAGTAAAAATTCTCTCGGGAAAAGAAACAAATTTTAGAGAATTTTCTACGATAGTAGCTGTATTTGTAAAAAAATATAAACCCAAAATATAAAACCTTATTGAAAAGTAAACAAAAACAGATAAACAACTTGGAAACCATAAATTTTCCAAAACATTTTTATCAAAAACTTTTTTAAAACTACCTTTTTTATGCCAAATAATTAAAAAAGCAATTGGCAAAACCGCCACAGCTGTTTCCTTGCTACCCATGGCCAGAGTAAACCATAAAAATGTCAGCCATTTATTAGGAACTTTCTTTATCAATTCCATTAAACCCAACAACGAAAACATTAGCGCCAAAATCTCTGCCCTACCAACAATATTAGCCACTACTTCTGTATGAATTGGTAAAATTAAAAAGACAAAGGAACTAAGATAAGCCAACTTTTCCTTTTTAGGAAATAAACATTTTAAGAAAATAAATAAAAAGTATCCGCTAAGAGCATAGAGAATTATATTTACTAGATGAAAACTACTTGCTCCTGTTCCAAAAAAAGAATAATTAAGCCCATAGGAAAATATAGTAACAGGACGATAAAGACCTGCCTCTGCCGTCCAATAAGGAGTTACTAAAACCTTTGGCCAATTTAATGGATTTTCTAAAAATACTTGATGATCTACAATTGCGCGATCGTCATAAACAAAATTCCCCCATAAACTACTGCCATACATGGTAAGTACCACCAGTATAGAAAGGATTATAAAACAAATATTCTTATTTCTCTTTATGAAATCCAACATTTTTATAATAGATATCTTAGCACAGAAACCAAAGAGATTTTATGGAAAAAAAAGTAAAAATATGTTATTTTGTAGGTTGTAGGTAGTATATGGAGAGTTGGCTTCAGCACTAGGCTGAGTGGATGAAAAGCAAACTGCTTTGCTTTTCATCTGATTTTTGCGAAGCAAAAAATTTTCCATATCGAGCGGAGCGAGATGGAAAATAGGAGGATGGATGATTTTTAACCCTATCAGAACAAAGAAGGAATTAAAAGAAATGTTTAGTTTGTAGTAAAATTGAATATTTATGGAGAGTTGGCTGAGTGGTCGAAAGCGCCTCACTGCTAACGAGGTGTCCTGTTAAAGGGACCGTGGGTTCGAATCCCACACTCTCCGCAGTGATATTTATTTATCGGAAGACCCGAGTGCCTTCTGAAATAGGTTCAAACAAAAAACCCTCAGTTAACTGAGGGTTTTTTGTTTATTAATTTACTAGACAGCTTCATAACACAATCTCCATGTCACCGCCCCTTTCCCTAATTTGTTTGCATTAGGGAAAGCAGTAACAGCATCTTTCATAGCAGAAGCGATGTCATTCTTTTTTTCTTCCCAAATTTTAAAAGGGTCTTTCTTCCAAGACCAATCACCTCTATGGTCGATATATTTTCTAAAACCAGCAAGAATTGGATAAACAAAACCATCTGGATACCTTCCTCCGCTAACAAAATCTTTGATAAAACGTAATGGTTGAGGTTCATCCGTTTTGAAAACACCCATGCTATCTAATCCCCAAAATCTACCACCGGCATCATTATATGCCTGAGGAAGATCCCTATAAATAATGTCACGAAGTTTAAGAATATCAGGAAGAATACTTTTAGCACGTGCAAAAGTTAAATTCATATCTTTTCCTTTTTCATCTGTCCCGCAGTAATAGTCAACAACAGATCCTTTTGAAGCGTATGCTTTGATTGGGTGTTGATTTTTATCAAAAGCATCTAAACAGTATATGTAAGAAAGTATTTCACGAATAGAAATATCCCTTCTTTTCCCTTCTTGATCGACCTCAAATTCTGAATATGCGATCCTGTCCTTATAATAAGGATCTATTAGCACTTGCTCTATTGGTTTGTAAGATTCTCGTAAATTTTCAAGTGAATGTTTTTGTGCGGCTCGTGAACGATTTCGTCCATCAACAATTGAAACATGGGTATCTCTTTCTAATTCTCCCACTATACATTCTATTTTTACTTCGGCATTGACTTCTCCCTCACTCAAAACTTCATGAATAGCTGAAAAAGTATGCCCTCCATTGGCTATCCCATGTTTAGCCTTATCAGAAAAAACAATCATTACTTCATTTGTCTTGTTATCAAATTCTACTTCAGGAGACAGTATTGTGATTCCGAGATTTCTAAAAATCATCTCTTCTGGTTGATTTCGGAGAGTATCTTTAATTGCATTAAAAACATCTCCCCTCATATTGGTATCTCTTACGTTAACCTCTCTCCAATCTTCCCATTCTATCGGGATATTTTTTACTGGGGCAGTGAATACGCACAAACGTCTGCCGTCAGGAGATTCGTATTGGTTTCTAAATGAACTTACTTTGAGTTTAAATATCATATTGATTATATTTTATTTTTTATCTGTTTTTAAACAAATAAAAAACGCTTATTTATTAATTTAAGCGTTATACAAACACGACTCTAAAATTTACTAATACAGAGTTCGACCCGTAATTTGTTTGTAAGAAAATATTTCATTTCTATACCCGCAAAAGCGTATCGATAAGCACGCTTGCACTATATCGACAATAGAATTATAGCATTTTTATACAATGAATCAAATTTATAAATTAATAGGAGAAATAATTTTACTTTATTTAATAACAACAACTTTTTTAGTTATTATAATCCTAGATTTAAAGCATCCCATCAATTCTCTTTTTTCTTCATTTGTTCCATCTCTTAAAATATATTTAGCATATGTTTTTAAATCTATATTTTGATGTTTTTCTCCTTGGTTTTGGATTCCTAAAACTCCACGATTAAATTTGTTATATCTTTTCAATTCTTCTTCAAATTTTATTTGTACACCTAAATCATTTAAATCTATTTTATCCATAAGTTTAATAAGCTGGTTGGTTAATTCTTCTTCTCGGATATATGGATTTTTACAATGGCGATCTTTAGCTCTACCACAACCATAGTAAATATATCTCGCAGATGTTCCGTTTTTAAGTTGTTTGTATTTTTCTTCAGCTGATATTCCTGAGCCACATAAACCACAAACCATTAATTTAGTGAAAGCAAATTCTTTGCTTTGTCTCACAATATTATCTCGTTTAAGTTGCTCTTGGACTTTATCAAATAATTCTTTTGAAACTATCGGTTCGTGTTTACCTTGATAAACATTTCCACTATTTTTGGGGTATTCAAAAGTTCCATAGTAAAAAGGATTTTGCAATAAACGATAGATATTACTTAAAGCAAGATTGTGATTTCCAACTGATTTGAAATTCAATTCAAATTTAAGCCATTGATGGATTCTTCTTCCTGACCATTTTTCATAAGCCATTTTTTCAAATATCTTTTTAATAATTGGTGCTCTATCAGGATCAATAATAACCTGACATCTTTTTTCAATATGTTTTTGATTTAAATATCCAACAGGAGCTATTCCAGGCCATAATCCCATTTCACATCTTGTTCTCAATCCTCGTTTGACATTTATACCTCTATTATCATTTTCCAATTTTGCTTGTGAACCCAAAATCATTAACAAAAATTTTTCATTTGGATTATTACCAAATTGTTGTCCAAAGGTTCTAATGTCTAAAAGATATCCCGAATCCATCAAGTCTACAATTTGTCCAAGGTCTCCTGCATTTCTTGAAATACGATCAGGTGCCCAAGTTAAAATACCGTTGTATTTACCTTGTTTAATTTCTTCAATAATTTCATTAAAAACAGGTCTTTGTCCTGTTTCTTTTGCCGAATGACTTTCTCTTTTCATAGAAACTATCTCAAGTCCTTCTCGATCGGCTAATTGAAGCATCTCTTTAATTTGTGAATCTATTGAAAGTATTTGTCTTTCTTCTGATTCAGTAGATTTACGAGCATAGAGGCAATACCTGACTTTTATTGCGGGTATTACAATTTTCTCGCCCAGAGTCACATTTAGCGGGTTTTTTGTTGCAATTTCTTCCATACCAACACAATACCGCTGTGGTTTGGGAAGTCCAGTAATTTGTTGGTAGTTTAAGTATTAAATTTGCTTAAAAACTAAAAATGTGTTGCTATTTAAACAATAAAATTGTATTGTGATGAAAGGAATAATGTCCTTTGATATTAAATTTAACCTATAGAAGGAGGCTGATATGTCTATAAAATCTAATGTATTACCACTGTGTATTGCTTCATCTGTTGTTTCTGATCAAAAGTTGATATTTCACACTTTCGATAAAAAAATTACAGTAGAGGCACCTTTTGAGTTAATGCAAAAACTTATTGAATTTTGTGACGGAACACGAACCTGTGATGAAGTTTTATCTGTAATTGAAAAAGGTTGGGATCCTGAATCTGTTAGAGAACTTATCTGTGAATTGATTAATGAAGGAGTCCTTGTTGATGCTCATGATTTAAGCAATGAAATTTGGAAGGTTGTTAAAAATCCAATGCTTTTTCCTAAAAAAGTTACTGAAATAGAAGTTAGTGATTTAGTGGACAAGGCAAGAGAACGACATCGCTCCTCTGTATTCAATTGTAATCATTCTTACAAAAAGGATTCTTTTACAAGAATCCTTGAAGAACGTCGTTCAGTGAGATCTTTCTCAGGAGAAGAAGTATCGTTACAGAACATTGTTAATATGCTTTGGTCTGCTTATGGAGAGTTTGAGTCAAAGCAAGATAACAATTTTCATAGAACAGCTCCTTCTGCAGGTGCTTTGTTCCCGCTGATTATTCATCTTACTTTGTTTAAAAAGACAAGTGATTTGTGTTCAGGTGTTTACCGTGTTCGTTATGATGAATTTGGAGGTGTGGGTTTTGAACTCACCTCCAAAGATTACCATCGATTTGCTCGTGCTTTTTTGAATCCAGCTGGTATCTTAAATGGAATTCATGGTGTGATCACGATAAGTGGTTCGTTTTCCATTACTGGAGAAAAGTATGGGGATAGAAGTATGCTGTATGTTCCTCTTGAGGCTGGGCATGTAGCTCAAAATGTTTTGCTTGAAGCTACTAATTGTGGTTTGGCTACTCTTGAGATTGGAGGTTTCCTCGACGAATTATTGTCAAAAGCTGTTCATTTATCAAATGAATATAAGCCGATGACTGCAATTGCTTTCGGATACGAATCTAAGGGCACGACCATTGAAGACCCTAATTCTGAATTGGAAATTGAATGGGCTGTTCCGATGTCCGGAAGTTATCATCCTGCTTTTTGTATTGCTTCTGTGAGGGTTTCAAAAAAACGGAGTTGGTCACACGGGAGAGATTCTTCTCCTGAGTTAGCCATCGCCAAAGCTATTTCTGAAGCGAGAGAATGGGCTTCTTGCGGTTCTATTCCTGATCTTATTTTTGATTCGTATTCAAATCTTAAATCTGTAATTGATCCAAGAAGTATTATAGAATTTCGACCTGAACAATATTGTCTAAAAGATTTTCCTTTTGCTCCTTTTGATGAAAAACTCATTTATGGCTGGACAAAAGGTTATGATATTAAAACAGGTTCGGAAGTTTATATTCTTGCTGATCATGTTTATTTTCCTTATTTCCCCGAAACTCCTTATTATGCTTATGCTAATTCATCTGGCTGTGCCGCTCATCCTGATAAGCAAACAGCGATTGAAAAAGCAACTCTTGAGTTAATTGAGAGAGATTCTTTTATGAATGCTTATTTGAATGAACTCAGCTTGCCATCAGTGGAAGAAAAAACACTTCCTCATTTGGTTCAGGAAAGAATTGCTGAAATCAGAAAACAAGGTTTTGAAATATGGGTTAAGGATCATTCTCTAGATTTGGCTCCTGTTGTTTTTGTTTTTGCTCAGAATGAAGATTTGAATTTCACTACCTGTGCTTCATGTTCAAGTTTTAATACTGAATATGCCGTTGGCCAAGCGTTGATGGAAGTTGAAGCTTCTGTTTTGTCGCGTCTTCAAAACGGAGCGCCGAAACCAATCAAACCAGAAGAAGTTGTGATGCCTCTTGATCACGGCAGGTTGTATGGACAAAAACAATACTTTCGTAACGCTGATTTCATGGTAAATGGAGGAGGTGAAATTTCGTTTCAAGAAATTGGCAAGTCTGGGGTTTTTTCTTGGCAAGAATTACTGGATCTGTTTGTTTCTAAAAATCTTCAACTAATTCTTGTTCCTTTGATTCTTTCAGATGAATATGGAGGAAATAATGATTTGCATATAGTTAGATCAATTGTTCCTGAATTGGTGCCGATGACTTTTGGATACCAACAAGAACCTTTAGGGATGAAAAGGTTGTGTGAAATAAGTGAAAAATTCGGGAATAGAAAATTTTCTTTTCTGAAGTTTGCACAGTTTCCTCATCCGTTTGAGTAGTACCTCAGGGTGGAAAGTTTTACTTTCCACCCTGTTTTTATTTTGTTATTATAGATAATATGAAATCAGAATTAACACATATTGAATTTTATTTTCCCGAGAATGCTGAAAATATAAAAAACAAGCAGGAGCTTTCTGATTTAATAGTTTCTGAAATGAAAGAAAGAGAAAGTTTAGCTTATTCAGGTCATCCTGATGAAGAAAGTTTGAAAAAAGGAATAGTGGATCATTTGGGTAATGCCGAAATTAATCATTATAAAAAACTTTCAGATTCACAAGAAAAAGAAATACAAGATAAAATACAGCAAGTTGTAGAAGATTCTAATAAAATTTTACCAGTACCGACAAAAAATTATGTTTTTGTTTTTCCTTATCTACCAACAGAAGAAGATAAAGTGTTTGGAGGAGTTATGGGTGTAGCTGAATATAGTTGTGTTTTTCATATTTACCTTTCACCTGATCATTGGTCATCCGAGGATTTGGCTAATACAGTTGCCCACGAGTTAAACCACACAATTTTTTACTATCGCCACTATAATGATTTTAAAAATTATAATCTGGTAGAAGAAATGTTATTGGAAGGATTAGCTGAAAATTTTAGAGAAAAAGTTCTTGATGATAAAAAGCCTGCTCCTTGGGCTATTGCTTTAAGTAAAGAAGAAGCTTTTAAAGAATTAGAATCTCTAAAACCTTTACTTACTTCAAAAGACAAAGATCTACATCGTGATGTTTTGTTTGGTAGTGAAAAATATAAAAAATGGACTGGCTATTCTGTTGGATATTGGATTGTAAAAGAATTGCTTAATAAAAAACCAAATTTAACTTGGGGTGAAATTATGAAATTAGATTCTTCTGAATTTTTAAAATATATTAAATAAAAAAGGTGTGGTAATCAGATTACCACACCTCTACTTTGCAGGGAATAAATAATTACTTCCCTGTACCACACTTACCGTTACCGCCCCCACCGGAACTGCACTGCTCCTGACATCGAATTCTGTTGGGATTGGTTTTCGGCTTTACTGTGATTTTCCAAGAAAATTTCCTAGGATTTTTCATGGTAATCTCCTTTTTAAAAAGTTAACAGTAAAACAAAGAACGATTAGAATACCTACCAATTTAGATACCCTACTGAAATAGTAGTTTAAAGGACTTTTATTGTCAACACATCGGTATTTTCGAAAAAATATATATAATATTTAATTATTTTCTCGCCCAAAGTCATATTTAGCGGGTTTTTTGTTGCAATCTCTTCCATACCAACACAATACCGCTGTGGTTGGGGAAGTCCAGGTTATTTGTTGGTAACTAAACCATTAAATTGCTTGACTTTTAATTTCTTGTGCAGTAATATATACTCATGTATATAAAAGATGTTGCAAAAGTAATATCAGGCTATACTTTTCGTAAAGCTATGGAACCAGATAAAAATGGAAATATATTGGTATTTCAAGCAAAAAATATCTCCCAAGGAGAATTAGTTTCAAATACAGAAGAATTGACTAAAATAAAGCATGAAATTTTTGGTTATAAAAATTATATAAAAGAAAGTGATATTTTACTTGTATCTCGTGGTATGAAATCTGGATCTTTTAGATCAGCTGTTTATATCGCAAAAGATAAAAATGTAATCGCTTCGTCTTCTGTCCATATAATAAGAGTCACAGATAAAAAGATCTTACCAGAATATTTATCACTTTATTTAAATTCTCAGGAAGGACAAAAATCTCTTTCAGAAGAAATATCAGGATCTTATATAGGATCCCTTCCCCGAAAAAGACTTGAGGAAATTAAAATTCCAATCCCAGATTTAAAAAAACAAAAAGCCATTATTGATTTATACAGAAATATAAAAGAACAAGAAAAAATTACAAATAGAAAAAAACAAATCAAAGAAACTATTATTAACTCAACCTTTAAGAACTTAATTAATAAATAAAAAAATATGATAGCTCAAAAAAAATACAATCAAGAGGAATTAAATAAAACACTTTGGGCAGCTGCGGACTCTTCTCGTAGTAGTGTTGATGGTGGTGTTTACAAAGATTATGCATTAACAATGCTTTTCTTTAAATATATAAGTGATTTGAATAAAAAAGTTTACGAGGAGTATAAGAAAAGATTTGGTGACAACGAAAAAAGAATTGAAGAAAAAATGAAATTAGACCGTTTTTATCTTCCTCCAAAATCTTCCTTTGATTATATATATAGCAAACTTGAAGAAGATAATATCGGTGAAGAAATCAACAAAGCTCTACATCGCATTGAAGATCATAATAAAGAAAAATTAGAAGGTATTTTTAGTGTAGATTTTAACTCAGAATCAATTTTAGGTAAGTTGGAACAAAGAAATAAGATGCTTAGAAGTCTTATCCAAGATTTTGCAAAAATAGATCTTTCAGATGTTAAAGAAGATGTAATAGGAAGAGCTTATATGTATATGATTGAAAAATTTGGATCAGACGCAGGGAAAAAAGCTGGCGAATTTTTTACAGTATCAAGTGTTGCCAGTTTAGTTGCAAAATTAGCTGAGCCTAAAAAGGGAGATAGAATCTGTGATCCGTGTTGCGGTTCTGGAAACTTATTACTTCTTGCTGGAGAAGAGGTAGAAAAAAATGGTTCTAAAAATTATGCTTTGTATGGACAAGAATCAACAGGATCAACTTATCAATTGGCTCGCATGAATATGTTTCTTCACGGAAGAGATTCTGCTCGTTTGGAATGGGGTGATACTCTAAACAATCCCTTACTTGTAGAAAATGATCAATTGATGCATTTTAATCGGGTCGTGGCAAATCCACCCTTTTCTTTGAAAGGATGGGGGGCTGAAAATGCAGAAGCAGACAAATACAATCGTTTTTGGAGAGGAGTTCCACCAAAAGATAAAGGAGACTTTGCTTTTATTACTCATATGATAGAAACAGCCAAACCAAAAAGTGGAAAAGTTGTTGTAATCGTTCCTCATGGAGTTCTTTTCCGCGGAGGAGCTGAAGGAAAAATCCGAGAACAACTTATAAAAGAAAATATTATTGATACTGTCATTGGCTTACCTGCAGGACTTTTCCAAACAACAGGAATTCCTGTAGCTATTCTTGTAATAGATAAATCTAGAGAAAAAGGTGGAGTGAACGAAAACAAAAAAGATATTTTCTTCATTGAAGCATCAAAAGAATTTAAAGCAAATAAGGCACAGAATATTCTCACCGAAGAAAATATCGATAAGATTTTTAATACATACAAAAACAGAAAAGATATAAAAAAGCTTGCTCGCAAAGTGAATTTTAAAGAAATTGAAGAGAATGACTTTAATTTAAATATCACTCGTTATGTAGATACTTTTGTAGAAGAAGAACCTGTGGATATAAAAGCAAATTTAAAAGAATTAGAAAAATTAGAACCAGAACTAAAAAAACTGGAAAAACAAATGGTCGAGTATTTAAAAGAGTTAGGGGTTAAATAAATTTATGGCAAAAGTAACAAAACCAATTAAAAAAATTTGGAGTAAAATAAAGAAAGATAAAAATACTCCAATTGAATTGACTCAAAAAGGTAACGAATCAGGAATTGTAAAAATGAAAAAATTAAATACTAAAAAATAAAAGGTTGGATATTTAGAAGAAATGTTGAAATATTAAAATTATGGATTTTAAAAAAGAAAGATTAAATGACACTGATAAAATTAAAAATTCTGTTCACCCAAGAAAGGTTATAGTAGCTGGTCCTGGAACAGGAAAAAGTTACTTATTTAGTGAAATTATCAAAAAAAAGAAGCTGGAGGGGAAAAATAATTTTTTAGCTATAACTTTTATTGGAAAATTAGGAGATTTTCTCGCAGATGATTTGTGTGGCTTAGCTGAAACGACAACGATGCATTCTTTCGCAAGAAATTTAGTTTTAAATCATTGTAAAGATTGGAATTATTACCCTAACATTTACCAAATAATAAAAGAAGATTTGGAAAAAGAAGGTATGACTGAATTTGTGGTTGGTGATGAAAATTATAAACAAAAGACTAAATATTACAAAACGGTTGGTGATGCAGATGTTGTTTATTATGCTATTCAAATATGTAAAAAAAATCCAAATAAAATACCAATTTTTGATCTTATTTTAGTTGATGAATATCAGGATTTTAATAAAGAAGAGTCTGAATTAGTAGATATGTTATCTCAAAAAAACGAAGTCGTTATTGTAGGAGACGATGATCAAGCTTTGTATTCTTTTAAAAAATCCTCGCCTGATTTTATTAGAGAAAAATATGATTTGGATAATAATAATTTCGAAAGTCATACCCTTCGTTTTTGTTCACGTTGTACAGGAATTATTATAAAATATTTTCATAAATTGATAGAAGATTTTAATTTAGATAATCCAGAAAGTAAAAGAATTAAAAAAGATTATATTTGCTATCTTCCCGACAAAGAAGAAGATTCAAATTTAAATTCAAAAATTTATCTTGTAGAAGGTTGTCCTGTAGGCATGATCGCTTATAAAATAAAAAATCATCTTGAAAAAATTTCAAAAGAGCAAAAAATTAAAGATGTTCTTATTATTGGTGAGGGGCAAAGTTGTATCAAACTCTTAAAGTCTATATCTCAGCAATTAAAAAATTATGGTTTTAATAATATAGATAGTAAGTATATTAAGGGTTATATTCCTTTGAGAAAAGAAGTAATAGACGCATATAAGTTTATTAAAAAAGATGATAATTCTATAATTGGGTGGAGGATTCTCTGTAATCCTACCGATGAAGACATAAAAAAAGATCACTTAAAAAATTCAGAAACTTTAGATTTAATTATAAACGGATCTTTATCAAAACTAAAAACAATAAGTGTTAATAAACTTAAAAATTTAGAAGAACAAATTGAAATTTGGAATATCGATGAAAACGCAGGAGATAACGAAGAAATAAAAGATAAAATTAATGAAGAACAAAATTATTTCATAAGAAAACAAGTTTTAATAGAGGAGATAAAGAAAACTAATATTTATTTACGAAGACCTCTGGCTAATTTTAATATAACTGTATGTAATATTTTGAATTCTAAAGGTCTTGGTGCAGATGTGGTTTTTGTAATTGGTTTTGATCAAGGTAAATTTCCCTCAAAGGAAAATGTTGATGAAAGTGAAATTTATCAGATGCTAGTTGCTTTAACAAGGGCTAAGAAAAGAGTTTATTTAATAAACACAATCGGAAGCAAGACATCAAAATTTATCAATTCTTTAGAAAAAGAAGATTTAAATATTGAAAGAATAGAAATGTAAAATGAAAACTAATCAAACATAAAAAATAATTTAAAAGAATGGAAGTTAATTAAAAACGAAAGTTAAAGGTCGAATATTATTAATAACTAAAAAAATAAAAAATTATGCCTAAAAAAACATTAAAAACAATAAAAGAAACAAAAACCGGTAGGAATGTAAAATCTATAGATTTAAAAAACCTTACTGAAAAACAAAATAAAGAGCTGATAAAAAAAGCAAAAGTTGGAAATTTACCAGGGTATCACGTAACAAAGAGAAAAGGACAAAAAGAATTTTTACAATCAAATCCAAATAGCAAAAAGAAAGATAACTTAGATCCAAAAATAAATAGGAAAAGTAAAAAATAAAGGTCGAATATTATTATTTTAATTAAAAACAAATACCATGGATAAAGAGAGGTGCTTAAAAGAGGCTATAAAAGTTACAGAAGCTTATGCTCGTGGTGGAGCTGGCACGGGTGCATATGATGCTCCAGCTGAAGTTTTAGAGAAAGTTTATAACAAGTTACTTAAACTTAGAGAAGTTTCTACAAAATAAAAATTTCTGAGTTTACTTTGCTATTTGTTTTGAATAGCGAAGTAAGTTTTGAAAAATAAATTACTTATAAAAATGAAAACTAATCAATCACAAAAAAATAATTTGAAAGAATGGCAAGAATTTTCTGTTAATGATATTTTTTCTTTTATTAAAACTTACGCTTTTTCTCGGGATAATTTAATTAATGGTGTAGTCTCAAACAAAGATATTGGAAATATACATTATGGTGATATTCATTCAAAATTTACTTCACCTAATATTGATTTAAATAATATAGAAATACCAATAATTAAAGACGAAAACTTTAAACCCAAAAAAGAAGATTTATTAAGAAATGGTGATTTGATCATTGCAGATGCTTCCGAAGATTATGAAGGTATCGGGGTTTGTGTTTCTGTTCATGGATTAAATAATAATAAGGTTGTTGGTGGATTACATACTTATGTCTTACGAGACAGAAAAGGAATCACAAATGAATATTTCAGACAATTTATTTTTAGAAACCCAATTGTAAGAAATAAATTGCAAAAAGTTGCAAACGGAGTCTCTGTTTATGGTATTTCAAAAAAAGAAATAGCAAAAATAAAATTATCGCTTCCACCTCTTCCCGAACAAAATCGTATTTTTTCTGTATTAGAAACTTGGGACAAAGCGATTGAAAAATTGAATAAAAAAATTGAAATTAAAAAGCAAATTAAAAAAAGTTTGATGCAGGATTTGTTAACTGGAAAGAAAAGATTAGATGGTTTTAGTGATAGGTGGAAATTAATAACACTAGGAAGTGTCGGAGAAATTGTTACTGGCAATACTCCACCAATGAAAGATAGAAATAATTACGGAGAAACCTATTGCTGGGCAACAGCAGAAGATTTTAACGGTAAGTACATAAATAATACTAGAATAAAATTATCAGAAGGTGGTAAAAAAATATCTAGATTTTTGCCAAAAGGAAGTATCTTGGTTACTTGTATCGCTTCAATTGGTAAAAATGCTATTGCTGGAGTTTCCTTAGCAACAAACCAACAGATTAATTCTGTCATTGTTAACAAAAAAAATAACAATGAGTTTATTTATTATGTTATTCAAAATTCAAAAAACTTATTAAAAAGATTTGCCGGAGCAGGTGCGATGTCAATTTTAAATAAAATAACGTTTTCTAAAATAAAAATTTTAATACCAGAATTAGGAGAGCAAAATGCAATTGTTGAAATTTTAACTACCGCAGATAAGGAAATTACAGAATTAGAAAGAAAATTGGAAATCATTAAGGACCAAAAAAAATATCTTTTAAATAATTTAATTACTGGAGCGATTAGAACTCCTGAAAATTTAAAAATTAAAAAATTAAGAAATAAATAATATGAAACCATATAAAGATAGTGACAATGATTCAAATATAGAAGCTTACGAATATGGAGATAATTGGATAACTATTCGTTTTAAAGATGATTCCGAATATGATTATTCTGACGAGGTAGTAAGTCATTATGTTTTGAACCAAATGAAATTATTGGCTGATGAAGGAGACGGATTAAATACATTTATTAATAAAAACAAAACACGTTATAAATCTAAAAGATAAAGATTATGTTAGAAAAAGTAAATTTTGACGAAGCTAGACAATCGCAACTCACCGCTATCGAGTTACTTTTAGCTATGGGATATAAATATATTTCTGCTGAAGAAATTTTAAAACAAAGAAATGGTGATACGAGTAATTTCATTCTTGCTGATATTGCTACAGAAAAATTAATGGGGATAAATAGTTATGAAGTCGGAGGAAATACATATAAATTTAGTGAGAAAGAAGTTCGTGATGTTATTGATGAACTAGAACATATTCAATATGAGGGTTTGATTGATACTTCTCAAAAAATTTATAATATGATCATGCCAACAAGTGGCGGAAAAACTATTAAAGTAAATGTTGGTGGAAAAAATATCTCTAAGAATTTTCGTTTTATAGATTTTAAAAATCCAAAAAATAATGTTTTTCATGTGACTGCCGAATTTATGGCTACGGGTAAACAAAATATCCGTCCAGATATTGTTTGTTTTGTTAATGGGATTCCTTTTGCTGTAATTGAAAATAAAAAATCTAGTGTGTCTGTGGAAGAAGCAATAAATCAAATGAATCGCAATCAAGGAGCTGAATATTGCCCTAAGCTTTTTACATATCCCCAACTTCTTGTTGCGACAAATGGGAAAGAACTTAAATATGGAACGACAGGAACTCCAAATAAATTTTGGACTGTTTGGAAAGAAAAAGAGTCGTCAATAGACGATATAAATAAAAAAGCTGTTTCTTTAATTTCTAAGAAAATAGATTCTTCTGTATATAAAAAAATCTTAAATGATTTAAATGGATATACAAATAATCATTTTCAAAAAATTGATCGTGTCCCTACTGAACAAGATCGTGGCATTATCAATCTTTTTGAACCTGCTCGTCTTTTAGATTTAACAAAAAATTATATTCTTTTTGATGCTGGAATTAAAAAACTTTCACGATATCAGCAGTATTTTGCTATTCATAAAATGCTTAAAAGAATTGAAGAGGAGGAAGAAACAAACACAGGTTTGAGACGCCGTGGCGGTTTGGTTTGGCATACGCAAGGATCTGGAAAATCTCTTACAATGGTGATGTTTGTTAAAGCTCTTATAGAAAACCCTCAGATAAGTAATCCTAGAGTAATTATCGTTACAGATCGTAAAGATTTAGATAAACAAATAAGAGATACTTTTAGAAGTTGTAATTTAAAGAAAGAAGTAATTCAAGCAACTAGTGGATTAAATCTTTTAGAATTAATTAAAGAAAAAAATCTTTCTGTAATTACTACTTTGGTTCATAAATTTGAATCCATTGCTAGGAAAAAAATAGGAGTGACTGATGAAGACAAAAATATCTTTGTTTTGATTGATGAAGCTCACCGAGGACATAATGGAATTGCTAATTTAGAGATGAATAGGATTATTCCAAATGCTTGTTATATTGGTTTTACAGGGACACCTTTGATGAAAGAAGAAAAAGCTAGTTGGAAGAAATTTGGTGGTTATATTGATAAATACACAATTGACGATGCTTTAAATGACAAAATTATCCTCCCTCTTATTTATGAAGGTCGTTATGTTGATTTAGAACAGAACGCAAAGCAAATTGATAAACAAGTTAAAAGAATTACTGAGGGTTTAAATGATAAACAAAAAAAAGATTTACAAAAATACATAGGAACTAAAATTATTAAAGATAATCCACAAAGAATTACTGAAATTGGTTATGATATTGAAAACCATTTTATTAAAAATTTTCAATATACAGGGCTTAAAGCTCAAATAGTTGCTCCATCAAAATTTTCAGCGATTTTATTTCAAAAATTCTTTGAAGTGAGTGGCAAGGTTAATACTGCGGTAGTTATTTCTGACGAACATGAAGACGGAAATGAATCAGATAGTCATAAGAAAGAAGTGGTTAAATATCTTAATACTGTAAGAGAAAAACATGCTAGTGTAGCAAAATACGAGAAAGATGTTATTGATAGTTTTAAGCATAATGAAGATGGGGTTGAGATTATTATTGTAGTAGATAAATTGCTAACTGGATTCGATGCTCCTCGTAATACCGTATTATATTTAGCCAAAGATTTAAGAGATCATAATTTACTTCAAGCAATTGCTCGTGTGAATCGTCTTTTTGAAAACAAGAAACTTCCCAAAACAACAGGGTTTATTATTGATTATTCAGAAAATGCAAAAAATATAAACACTGCTATGAAATTATTTGGTAGTGATTATGACAAAGAAGATGTCGAGGGAACTTTGATTGATGTTAAAGAAAAGATACAAGAACTAGAAGAAAGTTATAGTTTGGTACATGATATTTTCAAAGAAGTTAAAGGATCTTCGGATGATGAAGTTTTTGTTCAGGTTCTTAATGACGAGCCGAAAAGAGAGGTTTTCTATAAAGCATTAAATTCTTTTATTAGAAGTTTGAATGAATGTTTTGTTTTGAGAGGGTTTGCTCACGAATTTGATAATCTAGATGTTTATACTCAAGAACTGAAGAAATTTATGGAACTTCGTAAAACTGCGAGCCTTAAATATGCTGATCGAGTTGATCTTTCTGAATATAAACAATCTTTAATAAATATTCTTGATAAGTATGTAGATGCAAAAGGGGTTGAACTTTTGACCAAACAAATCAATATAACCGATAGAAAACAATTTGAAGAAGCAATTGAAAATCTTGGTTCCGATAAATCAAAAGCAGAAGCAATCGCTGCACAAACCCAGAGAACTATTATTGAAAAATTAGACTCTGATCCAGAATTTTACGATCGTTTTTCTAAAAAAGTATCTGACATTTTAGATAAAATGAGAGATGGTAAATTGGCGGATATTGAGGCTTTAAAACAATTAAAGACTATCGAAGACACTGTCATAAATAAAAAAGATGACAGTTTGCCAAAAAATATAGTTAGTGAAAAAGGTTCCGATATTTTTTATCGTAATCTTACAGAATATTTTGAAAAATTTAATATTTCAAACGAGATTTTCGTTGAAATAGTTTTAGGTATATTCAAAATTATCAGAAAAGAAGCAATCGTTGATTGGTATAAAAATATTGATGTAAAACGTCGTATTATGAATACCTTAGATGATTATCTTTATGATGTAGTTAAAAAAGAAAAAGGCATTGATTTATCAGAGCTTGATATAAAATCAATTATTGAAAAAGTTATTAATCTTTCTGAAAATAATCATGAAATCTTCTCCAAGTCTTAAAAAAGAATTTATATTTGGCTCTTTTGTTTATTCTTATTATCTTGTAAAGCAAGATAGGAAAACTTTGAGTCTCACCGTAACTCCTGAATTAGAAATATATGTAAAATGTCCCCATAAAATTGATGCTGAACGAATAAATGTTTTTTTAAAAAGAAAATGGTTTTGGTTAGAAAAACAGTTGTTATTTTTCAGTAAATATAAGAGAAAAAAATACAAAAGAGAATATATTTCGGGAGAAAGTTTTCATTATTTAGGAAGACAATATAAACTCGTTGTTAAAAAATCATCAGAAGACAAGGTTTCTCTTTTTAGAGGTATTTTATTGGTTTATACTACTAAAAAAGAAACAAACAATGTTTATACAAAAAAAATAATTTCAAACTGGTATAATGAAAAAGTTGATCAGATTTTTATTGAAAGATTTGAAAAAGTTAAGAGTAACTTTAATTACAAAGATATGCCGAGTTTAGGTTATCGTGAAATGAAACTTCGTTGGGGTAGTTTTATGAATAAGAATAAAGTTTTACTTAATCCAAAACTTATTTATATGTCTAAGAATTGTATTGATTATGTTATTACCCATGAGATGTGTCATGTAAAATATAAAAATCATGATAAAAAGTTTTTTAGTTTTCTTGCTGAAAAATATCCTGATTGGGAAAAAACTAAAGAAAAATTAGAAATTATGGGATCATTGATCTAATAAAATTTAAACTTTAAGTGTTATTAATAGAATTAAATTCATTGTGTATAATTTCACAATGAATTTAAAAGATATTATAAAAGAACTAAATGAAATTCTTAACGAAAAACAACCTAAAAAAATAAGTAGTTCATGGATAATTCAAAATTATCCTCGTGCATATAGATATATACATAAAAATATCAGGGATGAAACAGGTGGAATAGATTGGGATAAAATCACTTCTTTATTAGAAAGAGATTTTCAAAAACGTTGGATAAGATATAGAAAGAAAATAATAAAACCTTATGAGAATAAAAAAGAGGTGGAACTTGTTCTTAATAAACATAAAGATAAACTATATACATTCATTACTTCGCTTGATGACAACGATTTTACTTCCAGAGATAAAATACTAATAGCACTTGTTCGTTTATCTCAAAAAGGAAATGTTTTAGCTCAGCAAGAATTAGTTGGTTTACTGACATACACGGTTGATGATTGGATTGATCGCTATTATTACTTAAAGAAATGGAAGGGTTATACTGATGATGTGGAGGATAAAATAAAAGGATGTATTCGTTGTTATAGATATACTGGTTCTTTTCTTGGATATTTATATAAAACATTAGAGTATTCAGGAAGAGGAATTGCTCCTGTTCAAAAATTCTCACTCGATGACATTGTCTTAGATGGAGCAAGAACAAGAATTGATTATGTTGTAGTAGAGGAAGATGAATTTAGTGTTTAGTTGACGAAAAGGAGAAATAGACGACGATTAGGAACACATCTTCGCAATCCTCTCAAAATGAGCTAACATATAGGATAATATCAAAAGATTTGATATTATATCTTTAACAATTAAATATTAGTAGCCTAACCCTTTTGAATTTCAAAAGGTATGGTGAAAAAATCCCGCTAGAGTATAAAAGACTCCTCGTCAGAGTCACTCTAGCGGGTCATATGGGGAAACCTGTATGGGTTCAGCCGAAAGGTTGGATCGCAATGGCGAGGAGCCTTTTGTATTTCACAAAACTCCCACCATTTAAAAACCCGCTAGAACTTATGAATAAAAAACAATTATTTTCCGATGGAACTGTTTTCTCTGAGAAAACAGAACGAATTGGAAAAAAGATAATCTATGGTATTGCTATCCTTTTTATTTTTTTAGTAATTTTATTTATATTCTTAGATGATACAGAACCAGCTAGTTATGCAGTTGACAGAGTTCCTGCCTCTGCGATAACAACAGAAAAAATAAATCCGATAAATATCAAGGTTAAGAGCCAAATTGTTAAAAAAGTTGAAGATAAATATCGATACTTTTTTGATATAAGAAACTATGATTCTGATCCTTTTACTGGGACTGTAAAAATTGAACTATATAACAAAGACAGCAATCTTGTTACCAAGGATTTATTTACAACAAATTCCCCAATTGAACCTAATATCGGGAAAAGTGTTTACTTAGATGCCTACACAGGAACTTCTGAAGTTCATGGAGATGCTGGGGTAACCAATTTTAGTTTTGAAGTGATAAAAAATGATTCAGTTGTGGCTTCTGGAAACGGAGACATCAATTAAAAATTAATATTGTAAAAAAATATTTATTTATAATATTCTAATTTAACCCATTGGACTTTTTCGAAAAACTATGAAATATGAGCAATTTGAGCAATCTCCTCTATGTCATTATTTGTAATATTTTCACTAAATTTATAGGTTTTTTAGTAAAAACTAAGAAATTTGAGCCATTTGAGCCATGAGATTTTTTCGAAAAACTAGTGATTTCGTCCCATTTGTCCCGTTTAATACATTGGACTTTTTCGAAAAACCCGTGTTTTTGTCCAATGAGTCCAACTTTTTTGTAAAAACTACAAAATTTGAGCCATTTGGGTTGTAAAATTTTTTTGAAAAAAGACTGTTTTCGTCCGATTCGTCCGGTTTGGTTTTGAATATTTTTTAAAAACCATGGAATCTATGCCATTTATTCCATTAGGTTTTCTGAAAAACCCGTGTTTTTGTCCGGATTATCCAGATTGTCTTGGATATTTTTTGAAAAAACACGAAATTTGTGTTATTTGTGCCATTTGAGCCATAACCTTCAAAAAAATATCATAGACCCACACTCCTCAAATTTTTTTCAAAAAAATGCTATAATACCCTTATAACACCTAACCGTGTTATTACTTAACCCTAGTGGCCCGCACGACAAAAACAAAAACAGTGCCTAAGCACTGTTTTTGTTTTGTGTCGTCAGCTGCGAGGGAGGGATTCGAAAGACGGAGCCAAAGAAAAGTTTTGTAAAAACTTTTCGGGTTGGCGAGTCGGGGTCGCGAACACTTAGGCTTTTGGAGTCTGTAGCGAAGCGAAAGACGAACAAAAGACTTAGTGATTTGTGACCGAATCCCTCCCTATGTGGTATAATAAAAATTATTAAAGAGGATATTGCTTTGAGAGAGAGGACAGGATTCGAAACGAACGAATATATTTTTCTGAAGCGAAGCGAAAGAAAAGTTTGAGCGAGTGGAGGTTAATGGAGTGAGATATTTTATGAGCTTGCGAAATAAAATATCCACGAGAGTAACCGAATCCCAGACTTATTCTATAAAAACCATGCAAACAATCAAAAAGAAAATCTGGCCTAAATATTTTCAAAAAATATTGAATGGTCAGAAAAAATTTGAATTAAGATTAAATGATTTTGAAATCAATGAAGGCGACATACTTCTTCTGGAAGAGTGGGATCCTGAAACTAAAAACTACACCGGCCGAAAAATTGAAAAGAAAACAAGCTACATCTTAAAATTTAAGCCTAACGAATTACCTTTTTGGACCAAAGAAGAAATTGAGACGAGAGGTCTCCAAATCATTTCTTTAGAATAATAAAGTATGTCCCCCATCCCCCAAATCACAAAAGAATTAAAAGCCAATGTTGACTTAAAATACAAACAAGGATCCGAAAAATATTTCAAAGAGGAGATAAGAATTTTAGGTGTGCGTACTCCTGTGGTTAGACAAATAGGTAAAAAATATTTTCCAAAAATTAATCCGCAAGCTGGCGGAAAAAAAGAAATATTTTCACTTTGCGAAGAATTACTTAACTTAGATAAAAACGAATACTCAACTATTGCCTTTCAATGGGCCCACAATTTAGAAAAAGATTATCAACCATCAGATTTCAAAACTTTCGAAAATTGGTTAAAGAAATATGTAGATAATTGGGCAAAATGTGATGATTTTTGTACCCATTCTTTTGGCTCACTGATTTATCAATACCCCGAGCTCCTACCCAAAGTCTTTGTTTGGACCAATTCTAAAAATAGATGGTTAAGAAGAGCTTCTGCGGTGACTTTAATCCATCATTGTCATAAAAAAGACAAGACAGTTTTAAAAAATATTTTCCAAACAGCTGAAAAACTACTATTAGATGAAGATGATTTAGTCCAAAAAAGTTATGGCTGGATGTTAAAAGAATCTTCTAATAATTGGCAACCAGAAGTTTTTGAATTCGTGATGAAACATAAAAATAACATGCCCCGCACCGCTCTAAGATACGCTGTAGAAAAAATGCCTAAGGATCTGAAAACAAAAGCAATGTCAAAATAAAACAAGGGTGTTGGAAAAATCCAACACCCTTTTGACTACTTCGAAGCTAATTTCGGATCACCAAAATGGAAAGAACAACCATCACATATACAGTAAAGGGTTTTTGTCCATCCACCCGGACCCAAGATTCCACTACTTTTTGTTACTTTCTTGTAGGTCCCACTTCCACAAATACGGCAACAAAAAATCTCCTATTCCTCTTCGACAACTGTTTCCTTCGGAGTCCGTAGAGTCTTATCAAAATTTACAAGAACAAAGTCCAAATTTTCTTTTTTCATCTTTAACCCTCCCTTTCAATCAATTTAATTATCAATTTTTGCAACCTTTGCATTTCCAGAACCAACTCGGACATTTTTTCAATCAAAACATCCAAATTTTTTATTTTAATTTCCATCTTCGGACCCCCCTTTCCAATAGAAATTAACGGCTGTATCTCAAAATATTACCTCTCGGTAAATAAATTAAATTCAAAGTTTTATCCGTTAATTCAGACACTTCGTATTCAAGTACACCATCATCAACCTTAACCACTAAATATTTTCCACTATCTTTCTTCTCACTGGCGCTAGTCACAGGAAGGCTATCATAAAAACTGAATTCATCACTACTCATTTCTTCGCCAGAATAAAAATCCACTTTCATTCCATCTTTGAATTCAACCACTGATTTTTTATCATCAAGAGACGCCCACACTCCTTGAATTAATTGAGAATAATTTTGTTCAACCGCTGTTTCATAAATTTCAATAGTATCTACAATTTTATCAAAGTTATCAAACCATTCTTGAGCTGTAAAAAAACTTTTACCAGCTACTAAATCTTTATAGAATTGATCTTGTTTATCAAAATCCCAAACTATTTCACCACCGCAGTTTTCTTCATCAAGCTTAAAGTACTGAGGTAAATTATCAACAATATTACTTTTATCTTCCCTAAGAGTTAAAACAACTTGATAATTATTGTGGTAGAAAAGTAGTTTTCTTTCAAAAGTTACATCACAGACTTCAAAACGAGATAAAACCATCATTTCCTGGCCATTTAATTCCCCGATATTTCTAACTTTCTCGGAAATAGGGAGCTCCCAATATTGCCCTGAGTTTTCAGGAAGTTTTTTATTCTTCAAAGACTGAACATCCTTGAGAACATCAACTTTATCAAAACCAGGATAATCCAAATCATCAATTTTAATGACTTTTATATCTAAAAATAAATTACCTTCTTCACTACTTAGAACAACATTATGAGGATATTTAAGAGAGAATCCTGCGTCTTCGTCCTCGTAAAACTGCCATAGATCCGTTTCGCCTTCAATCGCTTTAGCTCGACCGCTAGCATTGAATTCAGTTTCATAAGGGTCAACCGAAGATTTCGGTAAAAACCAACCAATTGCTCCCAAAACTCCAATAACTACAACTATAATAAAAATATTTTTCATAAAATTTTAGATGAGAATCCGTAAAAACAACTATAATAATAAAGTTTTTTTACATAATCCAAACATTTAATATATATAATTCAATATTAGCAAAAACAAAAAATAAAGCAATGTGCTAAAATGACAGTATATGGAACTAAAATCAACAATTGAAAGCCAATTTCGGCTAAATCCTTTACAAAATAAAGCCCTGAAAAAAATCGGGCTAAAAAATATAGAGGATTTACTTTTTTACTTCCCTACTAGGTATGGTGATACAACCGATTTAAAAAATATTAAAGATCTAAAAGTTGGAGATAAACCAATTATCTATGCCAAAGTAAAAAGTATCAAAACAAGCAAAGCCTATATAAAAAAAGTTCCTATGACTGAAGCTGTTTTGGAAGACGGAACCGGAACCATTAAAGCTATCTGGTTTAGCCAACCCTATATTGCAAAAATGTTACCAGTTGGCTCATCTGCTAAATTTCAAGGCACCATTAACGAACGCAATAAACAATTATATATTGCTAATCCTGAATACAAAAACCTAGGAAAAATACCTTTAGCTACCGGAAACTCACTTTTCAGCCAAGAAGTTATTGATAGCTTCATTTATCCAGTTTATCCAGAGAGCAAAGGTATCACATCTAAATGGTTTTATCACACGATATTAAAAATTTTTAAGAGCGGAATTTTAGATAAAATGAAAGATCCTCTCCCTAAGACAATCCTTAAAAAATATAACCTCCCCTCTCTCAAAACGGCATTAATTTGGGTTCATTCACCTCAAAAGAAATCCGACGCTCAATCGGCGGCAAAAAGATTTGCTTTTGAAGAGATATTCTTCATTCAGCTCTCTCGGGCCAAACAAAAAAAAGAATATCAAAGCCATCCTTCTTTCCAAATCAAAAAAACAAAAAAACATATGGATGAATTTATTAAACTTTTTCCTTTTAAACCCACCGAGTCTCAAATGAAATCAATTCAGCAAATTTTAGATGATTTCGCAAAAGATCATGCCATGAGTCGTCTTTTAGAAGGCGATGTGGGTTCCGGAAAGACAGCGGTGGCCGCCTCAGCTATCTATGCAATTACAACCACCGCCCCAAAAAATCAACCTTCAGCAAAACTCCAAACTGCTTATATGGTTCCAACAGAAATATTAGCCAAACAACATTTTGAATCATTCATTCAATATTTTTCTCATCTTAATATCAATATTGGCTTAATCACTTCCAGTGGTTGTCGAAAATTTCCATCTAAAGTTGACCCGACCGGTTGGACAAAAATATCAAGAGCTCAACTTTTGAAATGGACAGCTAACGGTGAAATTCCAATTTTAATAGGAACCCATTCTTTAATTTCTAAATCAGTTATTTTTAAAAATTTAGCTTTTGTTATTATTGATGAACAACATCGCTTTGGATTAATGCAACGACAGGGATTAGCTCAAAAAACAGACATTCGTTCTGAAAATAAAAAAATTATGCCTCACTTGTTGTCTATGACAGCTACACCTATCCCAAGAACTCTAGCTCTAACAATTTACGGTGACCTAGACTTAACACTATTAGATCAAATGCCTCATGGTAGAAAACCAATCATTACAGAAATAATTACTCCCGATAAAAGAGAAAAAACCTATGAAAAAATCCGAACGGAACTGCAAGAAGACAGACAAGCTTATGTAATTTGCCCCCGTATTGAAGAGCCTGATCCAGATAAAGCCACAGCACTACAAGTGAAATCTGTTCAGGCTGAAGCTCAGAGGCTCAAAAGAGATGTTTTTAAGGAATATAAAATTGGAATTCTTCATAGCAAAATGAAACCGGCAGAAAAAGAAAAAATCATGGATGATTTTTCTTCTGGGAAAACAAACATTTTAGTAGCAACCTCTGTTATAGAGGTGGGTGTTAATGTCCCTAATGCTACCATTATTATTTTAGAGGGAGCGGAGAGATTTGGTTTAGCCCAACTTCATCAACTTCGTGGGAGAGTTATTCGAAGTAACCATCAAGCCTTTTGTTATATTTTTAGTGAAACCAAAACAAAGAAAACCTTAGATAGACTCAATGCGCTAAAGACAGCCAAAGATGGTTTTGAACTGGCAGAATTTGATTTAACTCTTCGTGGAGCAGGAGAATTAACAGGGAGAAAACAATGGGGTATCTCTGACCTAGGGATGGAAGCTATAAAAAATATAAAGATGGTGGAAGCTTCTCGCCATGAAGCTCAAAAAATAATAGGGGGTGATCCTGATTTACAGAAGCACCCCCTTATTAAACAAAAAGTATCTCATGTTGAGAAGTTTACTCACTTTGAGTGATTTCTTCACCCAGGTCCTCCTCGCCATATTCTTCCCAAAATTCATCAAAATTATGACCAGTAGTAAACCCGTAATTACTCTCAATCCAGTCATTCAGACGACAATTTGGACAATAGACTTCAAGAATAATAGAACCGTCACTGGCATTCCAAAACCCATACCACAAAGTGATTCTACCGCAGACAACACAATTTATCGAACTTGTAGAACGAACTATTTCTCCCCTCTTCATAAAACAAGCCTGAAGTTCCTGATCTCCTCCCTGATTGATTGTTCCTGGTTTAATTTCTCTTAAAATAAATTCATCTGGTAAAATATCAACTTCATATTCATACATATCTCTACCTCCTCTTTTAAAGAAACTCTATATTCTCAATACTCAAAAAACATTTCTGGTTTGAATGGTAACAAACAAAGTAAAGTAATACAAACTTATTTATTTCTAATATTTTATGTGCGTGTGCCAGGACTTTCACCCTGTTAAATCTTTTAAAAAACAAAAGACAAAAACCTCTGATTTTGTATTTAACAGGGCAGACCTAGGGACACAAAGAAATAAGCTCCCCCTTAATAAACACTTATTTCTTCATCATTGATTATAATATTATATGGTTTACCTAAATGATAAAGCTTATTATATTTATAATTAACTTTATATTTACCAGTTATCTCATTGTAGACTTTAATAACATTTTCATAGGAATCATCGAGCCCTCTTACACCACCCACAATATATAAATCCATATCATTAAAACCGTTTACATCTATTTTCCTAACTTCTTCATTTATTTTTAAAAGCGTTTCTTCAATACCTTTATTAATTGGTGAAAAATGAGCCAAAAAACCTACCTTAGAATTTTTACTATAGCCAACTATCGCAGTACAAGTTTGAACTTCAGTTGTAAATACAGTATTAATTTTTTGATTTAATTCAAATACTTTGTAATTATCAATACCAACCTGGTAAGCATCAATAATTTCTATTATCCCATCTAATAAATTTATTTCTAAAAGTAAATTTTTACTATTCATGTCACCCCAAAATAAAAAGGTATTTCTAGAATAATCAATTTTAGGTGCAGCATTTGATATGTTATAAAGATTTGGAATTTTTTTTATTAAAGTAATATCATTTTTGTAAAAATCATACTTTACAAAAGTATTGATACCATTAATTCTGCACAATCCGTAAATTTCGTCTGTGTTATTGTTATATTCAAACAAAACAAAAGGGCTCTTTAATTGGTTCTTAAAAAGAACCTTCCCTGTATCTAAATCAAGTCCAAATAAAAAGTCCTTACTATCTATAGAACCAACAAAAAAATATCTTCTTTTTTCGATATCAATAGAAGAAGATTCACCCATAGGTAAACTAACAAATTCTTGTAATTGACTGATAAACTTAGTGATTCCTGATCCAACATCAACTGAAACAAAGTAACTCAGTCCATCAAAAAAAGAAATACCATAAAGTTTCTTTGCCTCAAAATCATATTCAAATCTATTTACAGGATATTCTAAAAATACTTTTTCAATCTCTTTCTCTGGAGAAAAATTCTCTTTTAAACCCCTAACTTTATCTAAGTTGTATATTTTATTATTATTTATATTCTCTACCAAGATAGAAACCTGAAAAGTACTTAGATAAAAAATTGGTGTAAATAATAGTATTAAAATTATTTTTATCATACAGCTTAAAACCTTATTTTGGATAAGATTTAAAATTGCAACTATATTTTAATCTCTCTTATGTGAGTAATAGAAATTAAAACTGCAAACACAGAGTGATTTAAAAACTTTGTGCGTGTGCCAGGACCTTCACCCTGTTAAATCTTTTAAAAAACAAAAGAACAAAATCTTTGATTTTGTATTTAACAGGGCGGGCCTGGGACCACGGAGGTATATCTACGATATAATTACGGCACTCCTGCGGGTTGCAAAGGTTTGTCCGTCCTCCAGGACTCGAACCTGGGACCACGGAGGTATAAGCTCCGCGCTCTACCAACTGAGCTAAGGACGGACAAACATTTTCAATCGCACTCATTCGAAATTATATCTTGATATAATTACGGCGTTCGGTCGAAATGATCGAATAAATTCATCATCCCTCCCTCTCTTGTAATTATAAGCTCTGCGCTCTTCCACTTCCGCTCCGCTCCAGATGAATATTCCCGAAGGTCACATTCATCCAACTGAGCTACACACGCACAAAATTTTCAAAGATTCATATAATCACGGCATTCGGTCGAAATATTAAAGTAAAACTTTATATCCCTTCCTCACTTGTGATTATAAGCTCTGCGCTCTTCCACTTCCGCTCCGCTCCAGATGAATATTCCCGAAGGTCACATTCATCCAACTGAGCTACACACGCTTTATCAAATAAATAGTATATCAAAACGACTCTTTAATCAATTTTTAATAAACTG
>JAGYLJ010000007.1 GCA_018401295.1 bacterium
TAGTTATCATTACTACAGCTAATACACCAGCTACTCCTATAATTAGAGTAAACATACCCACTAAATATGGTCCTAGTCCAGGAGTATCAGTAACACCAGTTCCCAAAGGAAGTGGTTCTAGAAGTTTATATTCAGGAGCTGTTGAGCCTACTTCAGTTTCAGCTTTTGTAATTAATGGGAATAAGGTTAAAAAACAAATTACTACCAAAATGATTTTTATAATTTTATTATTTCTTATCAACATATTTAATTTGTATTATCTTCAAAATTGACTATAAAATTGTTATCAGTAAATTGTAAAATACTATCCATATTTTGAATTTTAAGCGCTATTTGGGCGGAACCGGTTTTCCCTTCAGGCTGTCTAAGGATAATTTCATTATTATAAAAATTCATTATTTGTCCGTTCATGGTCCATTTATAATTTATATTATTTTGGGGAGAAAAAAAGAAAGGAGAAGCAATAATTTTTATCTCTTCACTACCAAGGCTATATTCATTTTTAATAACCGTGTTGTACAATGTTCCTAAAAGAGGATCTTGTCTATAAAAAACAATTTCAGGATTTTCGGATCTAAAAGAAATACTTTTCTCTGTTTTTAGTGCTCCATCTACTGATTCAATTGTAACAGTTACGCTTTTAGACCTATTAGTCTGAGGACCTTCTAATGAAAAAGTGTTTTTTCCATAACCCGACTGAAGACCTTTGATTTTCCAATCTTCCTTCCAATTATAGATTAGTTTTTCACTTGAAATTTTTTGACCATTTTTATCAATAAAATTAGGAAGAGCTACTACGTTAACTATAGAATTAGAAGAATTGAGGGCTTTCCCCTTATAAAAAGGCGGTGTGTAGGTATCAGCTTCCCAAATTAAATCTACTTCAGCAGGGGTTATTTGAATTTGTTTTTGAAGTTGTCCATTATTTGATGTATTAACTTGGACAGTTAAAATTGTATTTTCTCCCCAATCTTTGGTTTGGAAAAAAAATTCTTTTTGTCCTATTCCTCTTTCTTTAATAATACCATCTATAGACCAGAGTATTTCATTCTTTTCTATAGCAAGGCCATATAACTCTACTTTAGCAGAAACTGTTTGGTTTGCAGATGGATATTCAGGATCTAATTTTAATTCTAAATTATAACCGGAAGAAACTGGGCTGTTGAAAGCTGCCCCGACGGGGATTGCTAAAAATGGAAGTAAGATAAAGAATAATATTTTGATTTTGTTGTTCATTTTCATTATTTTAAATATTTTTAATTATTTTACTTATTGGAGTTCCTAAATCTTTTCCTAATGTTGATTTTAATTTTTTTTCTGCTCTTTCCATAAAAATAGTTGTGGATATCGTGAGTGTCCATATAGGAAAAGAAGCAATTATAGGGATTGCTTCCAATAAGGAACCCCCTGCTAGAGTAAAGAGTTTCTTTGGGTTATTAGTAAACTTTATTCCTTTTAACATAAACCATAAAAAAAATGTCATCCAAGCAAAAATACTGATTAACCAATTTACAAAAGGCCCAATAAAAATCATTGTTAAGAAAGCCTGAATTCCATCAACAAGAACAGCAGTGCTGATCATTAGAGTGGCGGTAATATTATCTATTTTAGGATTGTTTTTCTGCATCTTTTTTTTGTGTTAACTCATTTACATTTTTTAATTCTTCCATTGGTTTTTTTGTTCCCTCAGAGGATTCCTCCAGCTCTTTTTCGGACTGTCTTATGGCTAAAATTTGAGATGGGTCGGAAGTGATGATTTGATCTTCAGTATAGGAAGCAATTATTTTTATAGCCACATGTTTTAAGCCGGTAAAGAAAATACCCTCACCCACATTTGATTCTAGGAGTAAATATTTTTCTTCATCAGTTAAGTTGAATGTTTTTTGTACTACATCAATACTGGTGGGTGACTGTTTCAATAACAACTGGATTGATGAGTTGGTAATAATAGGTAGTCCGTAAGGAGAACTTAGGAAGTCATTTACATCTTGAGTAATTGTGGAAAGGCCTAAGAAATATTTTCTACCTCTCTTAGCTAAACTAAATAGGAATGATGCTGTATCTTCTGTTTTCATCATCCACCAAGCCTCTTCTATCACAAGTAATCTTTTTCGCAAATTTTTCCTGACAGCATTCCAAATATAATGGGTAATTATATACATAGCCACTGACTTTAAATCATCTTCCATATCTCTCAAAGAAAAGACTACGAATTTTTTATTAATATCTACGTTAGTAGGTTGGTTAATAAAACCAGACCAAGTTCCTTTAGTGAATTTAGAAAGTTTCTGGGTTAATTTTTCTGTGCCTTCCATTCCTGATAGAACCAACTCAAAATCAGACAACAAAGGTGGTTCTATATTAGTGAAATCTACATCAGGAGTGATATCTTTCAGTGCATATGTCTCTGTTACAGCCTTATCAATTATAGCGTCTTCTTCAGGACTAAGGCCTCCAAACATTACCCGAAATAAACCAACTAAGTTAATTGTATTGGAGCGTAGTACGTTTGCTTGTGATTCCCCTTCCCTTGCAATTGGTAAATCAAATGGATTGATATGGTGCTCAGAAGTAAGGGATATATTAAAGTACCTTCCATCCATAGCTTGAGATAAATATTCGTATTCTTTCTCTGGGTCAATCACCATAACTTCTATATCAAACATTAAAGAGCGAAGAATCTCTAATTTTACAGCATATGATTTACCCGAACCAGACTTAGCAAATGTTACAGAGTTATAGTTTGGGAGAGAATATCTATCAAAAAGTACTAAACTGGAATTATGTCTATTAATTCCATACAGAATACCTTTATCTGAGGTTAAATCAAAAGAAACAAATGGAAAAATACTAGAAAGAGGAGCTGAATTTAATTTAGAGTGGACCCTTAGAAGGTCTTCTCCTAGAGGGAGTGTGCTTTTAAAACCCTGTTCTTGCTGAAACAAAGCTGGACGGACATATATCATTTTTGATTCTAAAATAGAGCGAATTTCTGATTCAGCTGCATCCAATTCTGCTTCTGAATCTCCATAAACTGAGATATAAACTCCAACATCAAATAGTTTTTCTTCAGCCTGTTGTAATTTATCTCGAAGATTTTCTAAGTTTTGATAGGCTGTATCTAGTGTAGGGTCACGAACTAATCCTTTTGATTCCCTTGCCATTATCTGGCTTTGCACCTCAGCGACTTTCTTTTGAAATTGCCTCAAGACTTGGTCGGTGTCTACTGGATGAATAAAAATTGAAATATCAAATTCTTTATCTAAGTTAATAATTGGTGAAAACCAATTATCAGTTAAAAATTTTGGATATGAGATAACAAAAAAAGTTCTGGCAATCTTTTCTCCTAAACGGGTGTCCTTAGGGGTTATTTTCAAAGCTGAAGGGGCGATGATATCTTTTAACTCTAGAACTCCTGCATCGTAAATTTCCTGAGGTAAAATAGGTTCTATTTCTATTTTTTTATTTTTTTTACCTAAAAATTGATCTAATATTCCCATAATGTTTTTTTATTATCTCTCTAATTTAGTTGGACAGGTTTTTCTGATTCCCCAGGGTTAAATATTTTATAAAGTAATTCCACCGTTTCTTCTGTCCCTAATCTAGCTAATCTAAGGCCTGTTCTAGTAAGTCCTTGTTCTACGACACTTACTCTTTGTTCTAATTGAGTTCGGGCCTCTTCAAATGAATCTGTTTTTTCTTCTTTATTTTTTGTTTTTCCAAACAAATTACCAAGGCCTCCTCCTCCCTGAAGAGCTGGTGGATTATAGGAAATAACTATAAAAAAGTTTTTGGATACAATGTTTACATTTTCTGTGAAGTTTTTTATGAACTCAATGTATTCTTTGGTTTGGATTTTTATTAATTCATTTATTTGTTCTTTCCTCCTGGCTTCCATCATAGCGATGTATTGTCGGATATCTAATTTTTTGGATTGGATATAAATTTGTGTGGAATATTCAAGTGAATTTAGAAAATTTTGGAATTGCATAAGGATGGCGTGTTGTTCATCTTGAGACTTTAGAGCAAAGTTTAGAGAAGATGTCATTAAAATGGAAACCATAGTTCCTCCTTTCAAAATAATAATACCATCTCGTATTTCTTTAACCGAGACGAAATCCTGTGTTTTTTTTATATTTGTGTTATTTTTATCCATATTTACCCTGTTAAATAAGATTTGACTCTCTTTTTAATAAATGCTTTCCCATAATAAGTTTTTAAATATTTTTCCCTGTGTGTTGCGTCTTGTTGATTTAAACAAGCTTCATAATAAATTAATTTTAACGGTAACCTATTTTTTGTGGATTGAACTCTACCTTTATTGTGACCGTCAAATCTTAACTTTAAATTTTTTGTGTATCCTGTATAAAATTTATTATCTTGTTTGGATTGTAACACATATACATAAAACATATATTCCTAAAATTTAAAGTTATTTAACAGGGTTAACTTTCGTTCTGAATATCTAAACTCCAACTTAAATCTTTTAATTTACTATTTGATAATTTAGGAATATTAAGTTGTTTAACCACATCAACAGTCTCTTTGTCTTTCTTCTTCTTCTTTTCTTCTTTTTTCCAAATATACAATTTATTACCTAATAGGTATTTAAAAGCTGACTCAGTTAGCAAAATAAGGGGCCTATTATCTTTTTTATAAAAAGCTAATGCACCAGAGAGCCCCATGATTGGAAGGATTAAAAGGACGGCTATAAAAAAAGGTAAAAAGGAATATAAAGTAAAACTAATTCCTGCTCCTCCGGCGAGATAGATAAATTGTTTTAAAGTTAAGGGTCCAAATATTTTGTCCTCAACTTCAATAAATTGTGGTACTTCAAATTGCATAATATGAAAGAATTTTTAATTTTGTAAATAATTTTCTAATTTTTTAAATAATTTTCTAATTTTTTAAATTTGACAACTTTTGAAAATCTTTGAAAAAATTGGTGTTAATTCGTGAGCTTCTTTCCACAGCTTTTTACAAATTTCTTTTTTATTTTCTGACGATTGGGCAATCATTCTTAACCAGTGTTTCGTTTCATTTGCTTCTTTTCCACAAATACGAACTTTATTTTTAAAATCTTTTTTACTACTTGCTTGATTTGCTTCCATATAGTTTGCTCCAATACTAGTAGCTGACCTAACTATTTGATTGATTAACGGTTTGTTTATTTCATTTTTTTCTAAACCTTTAGCAAAGATTATAACATTTTCTCCAAATTTTGCGGTTCTTTCCTCTAAATCATACTCCATAATATTTAAAAATTAAAAATTTCAGCATTATTTAAAAATTATAAAATTAATAATTAAAAATTCTATAAATCAAATGGCTCGCGGTATGGATCCATTACATATTTTTTTTCTGGACTTTGCTCAATTTTTTCTTTTGAATCATTTAGACTTTCTTTATTGTCTTCATTTTGTGCTACTTTTTTGTCTTCTAATTTCTTAATTTCATTTAAAATTTTTTCATTTTCAGTTGGTTTCGTTATTTTTTGTAGCTCGTGTTCAGGTTGTTCTATTAAGTTTGTTGTTATTTCTTGGTTGATTTCTGGTGGTATATTTATTGATTCTTTAGGCTTTTCTATCTCTTGTAAAAGTTCATCTCTTAATCTTTCTTGCTCAATCTCGTCAAAATCATCTTCCTCACTTACTTCCTGTTTTTGAGTAGCGGACCTTAACGAATCTTTAATGTCTTTTAAAATTATATTATTAACATCTTCAGCAATTTTTTCTGCCGTTTCTCTGTCTAATTCAGTAACTCTCTGAATGTTCTTAACAAAGCTATCAGAACTTTTTAGTCCGAGCATCACATAACCTATTTCTTTTGTTAGCTCTTCTCCTTCATCAAATTGGAGTCTATATTTATTGACTATATTTTGTAATTTCTCATTGACTTCAGTAGACGAAATCGCTTCTCTGACATTGTCAGGGATAGAGCGGTATTTTTCTTCTAAGACTTTAAATGGAAACATATTGTTAAAATTTTTAATTTTTTAATTTTTAAATAGACCTAAGTTTTTAATTTTTATGTTTTGTCTACTTTTGTTTTTTCTTTCGCTTTTGCTAAGTCTTCTTTAGCTTTTTCAATAGCTTCTTTGAGTTTTAGGTCCTTAATTCTTAATTCTTCCTCTTCTTTATATACAGCCTCCCTAAAATCAGTAAGTACATCCCCTCGATCCTTAGCGTCTTCTAACTGATCTTTAGCTCTTCTTAATCTATCCTTTATATTCAAAAGCTCATCATCAGTCTTTATTCCTTCTTGTGCTGTTTTGAGATCTCTTTTCTTTGTAGTTTCTGCTATGATATCTGCTCCAGCCTGCTTTCTTCCTTTAACAGCTGCTCCTTTTATCATTGTTCCCCAAATTCCACTTGGTTCTTTTGATCCTCTTTTTTGTGCATAGGCTTCGGTTCTACTTACCATAACTTTTACTTCATTACCTTTAGCGTCTTTTTTGATTGTTCCATCTTTTTCTCTTTCAAATAGCTCTTTGCCACTAGCATCTTTTGCTTGTATGTCAGAGTCCCCCTTTAGACTCTTAGCATAGGCTATATCTGCTTTCTTAGCTTCAGCAGTTGTCGTTTTATAGCCACTCTTAATTCCTGCTCCTACTCCCATCTTCTTACCCATTTCCGTATTTCTAACATCATAGGATGCATCACCAGCATATCTTAGTGTTTTCAAAGCTAATTTAGAACCAGCTCCTCCTCTAGCTGCTCTGTTCTGCATCCAATCACTCTCAGCTGCTCGTTGAGCTACACCACCAACAGTTCTTCTTGCTAATCTACCACCTACACCAAAAGTAGCAGCTCCTGCCCCAGTTTTAATTTTACCTGTTCCCCATTTATTTAGGTTTTTACCCATACTCATCATCCCGCTAGCTCCTGTAGCTCCTAATTTAGAAGCCGAAATAAGAGAGGCTAATAGTAGACCGATGATTAGAATGAAATTGAAAAGTATTAACATTGTGTCACCTCCTGTGGCTAAGTTTGAAAAACCTTTACTCTCTAACTCTGAAGCTTTACTGATGTTATCTCTAAAAGTATCACTAGAAACTGCCATAGCCACAACATAAATAAACATCATAAAAACAGGAGCGAAAAAAGATTCTTTAAAAAGAGTATTCCACCATTGTTTAGAATGACCACTGGTGGCGGGCAGAATCATACCCAAAAATGCCAGAGGTGAAATCATCATCAAAAACATTAGAACCACAATTCGTTTCATGAGTAAAATAGCACCAGCAAAGAAGATAAAAGCGGTTACAACCAACAAAATAGAACCTAAAACCGCAACAATTAAAATACTCCCACCATTTAATTTTGAGCCGTGTAAGTCTGTTGATTTAGCATCAAGGTCTCCACTTTTATAAATCGTATGTAAATTTAAAGCACCTGCAAAAATAGAAGTAATGCCTTTATCCCAATCATCAATACCCCCTGAACTAGCCTTTTCTATTGTGGCATTATAAAAACCAACCGTAAAAACATTAGCAGCATCAATAATAACTCTAGTAGAAAAAAGACTGAAGTTAATTAAAAGAGCGACCAAGATAACTTTTGTGAGTAATTGTTTCGCCCCGTAAGACTGGATTCCTAAGATAGTAGCAATGGAAATAGCTAAAAGTATAAAAATAAAGACCATGTTGGATATATTTCTAAAGATTTCCCAACCAATATCAACCATCCCTGTTTGTTCAACAAGTGTAGCAAAATCAATGGTGTATTTTATTACGTAATTAAAGAGAATTCCGGCTATACGAAGTATTTGTGATGAAATAAATATAAGGACATTACCAATAGCCATCCAGATTTCTTCCCAATCTGGGGCAGGCCAGGCAGCATTAACAAACTTAAAATTAGTTAGAAAAACCAGTGCTGACAGTAAAGATATTATTTTGTAATTTTTAAATTTTTTCATTATTAATCAATTTTTTCTAAAAACACAATTTATTATTAATTGTGAGAGGTTCGGTATATTGTAAATGGGCCGTTATAACTTTCTGCCTTACATCTTATCCCATAATAGTCGGTTCCACCTGCCGTTACATATATTGGATCAAGAGAAGGTGGCACACCTATGGCTGGATAGGAAGCAGCCATCGTTTGAGGGTCTGTTCCCCATAAAATTTCTTGGCCATTATAGGTTATTTTTTTAACTGAATAAGCGCCAACAGGTAGAGGTTCTGTATATGTGGCCCCTTTTATCTCAAAAGATTCGTGAACATCTGAAGTCACGTACCATGTGTAACTTTCTTGATAGTTGCTTGCAATTCCATAATCGTCTATATATGAATTAAATTGGAGTATCCCGGTGTCTCCTGTTGTCGTCCCTACAGTTATCGTCACTGGACCACAATTTTTAGTGCCTTCTGCTCCTACAACTGTTCCTGTATAGGCTGTGGTTGCTGTTGGAGTGACAGTTGTTGTCCATGAAATAAGATCTCCTGTTGGCACCGTTATATCATTAATAGTACCAGAAGTGGCTCCCGTTGATGTCCATTTTAAGGTTGAACTACCACCAGGAGATATATTTGTTAGTGTTGCTTCTAGAGTGCAGGTTGGTCCTGTTGTTTCAGGAGGAGTATAAATTCCTATTGGTTCTTGAAAATCCCCCCCTCCATCTTCACAGAGTGCACCTTCTGTTAGTACATCGGCTATTATTGCATCCATAGCTGGTTTAATTGTTCCGTTGTATTCTAATTCTGCAGTAGCCACATCTTCTTTCCCATGTAGTTCTAGCGCGTTAAAATCATCAATTATTTCTTGAATAGTCGCTGGGTTTGCACCTGTTGTCTCTGGATTAGCTGCTATGGCTGCTGCAATTCTGTCTAACAATAAACCTAATGTCGTAATATTATCTTCTGCTACTGTGACTTCAGCATCTAGTCTCGCCCAGAGTGGATTGAGGGTTCCAGTGAGTATTAATTCAGCTGCCGCGATTTTAGCATCTACTTGATCTTGTGTAAGAGTAGGTGGGGTGGCTGAAGTATTAACTACATAGCCTTTCCAACAACTAATTTCAGCGTTTACATAAGCTATAGCCGACTCAACGCTAGCTAATGACTGTTCTTTCCAACTCTTGTACTCTTCTTCTAGTACGATAGCTGGACTAATTACATCATCTATTAGGCTCTGAATTGTTTTAGCTGGAAGCTCAGAGAAATTTTCTCCGTTTGCTCCTCCAGGATCTGAGTTTAGAAGGCCTCCGCTTCCTAGAACGGAATTAAGTAATTGATTAAGAAGAGCTCCTACAATTTCGTTGATTTCATCAGCTACTTGTAGCCTTTTATTTCCAGAGGTCAGAGTATCTGCTAATGTGTCCTCGATTAAACTTCCTGGGGTTTTGGTAGTACATTTGCCGGGTACTTTAACAGGGGTACATACTTCAGTTGTCCCTGCTCCTAATAGCTCTACTTGGCGGCACTCATCTTTTGTTGTATCTTTTTCACAACTTTCAAATTCAAGCATTCCTCCACCCCAGTTTCCTTTAATGATTTTTTTGTCTTCAGCTTCTGCCATTTTGAGATTTAAATCAATATAACCTGCTGCATATGCCCCGTAAGCATTATTTTGTGGTTGTGTAAGGACGGAAAATTTGTTCCAAGACCAATTATTACCAAGATCATCTATAGCACTATTAACATTTTCAAAAGCACTTGATAGAGTACAGCGAGCTTCTCTCTCACTTCCTAATTGAAGTGTTAAAGCTATTTTAATATCTAAGCTAAACGGGCTACATAGAAAGGCTAAGGGACTTCCATCAATGAAGTCGCCTAAAGTTTGATCAGCAACATCTTCTAAAAATCCATCAAAATTGGTGATAAAACCAGGACCTCCTTCGAAACCGTTATTTATCCAGTCTACTACAGAGTCAGATACTTGTTCTATTATATTATTTATAGCCATCCATGCTATACCATCAAGTATATTATCTTTTATCCACTGTAAATTTTCGAGGACTGTAGTTTCTATATTCGTGAAAAGGTTTTCACCAACTTCTACTACGGTATCACCAAACCCCCACCAAGCTTCTGTTTCCTTGGGACTGAAAGAAGATCCATAAAAAAAGAAAATAGAGGCAATTAAAATCGAACTAAATATTTTTTTATATTTTTTTAAAAACATTGGTTATTTTTTCTTAAAATTTAACATTTTTTTCATTACAAAAAATGATTATTTCTTTGACCTTGTTTGTTAAAATAAATCCGTTATCAACATAACTTTGGGTGCCTTTAATTCCAGCGATGGGATCTTCAAAGATCGACGACATGTCATAATTGCTATTTAAAAGGTCGTTTAAAACATTGACTATATCTAGGTGGACGGATGATATATCAGATGGAATAATCATATCCAGTAATTTTTTTTGCATTTCTCTATATTTTTCTGCGTTAAATTCTAGTTTTTCTAGCTCGGTAGGGTCTTTTTTTTCAAGTGCCCTTTTTACAATTATTACGTCGTGTTCCAAAGTGTCTCCTATTGCAGATACTTCTTTGAAGTTTTCTACATACTGTTGAAGAGTTTCTTGGTCATCATTTTGAGTTATATTTAAATCACCTAGGGTATATTTTTTTGTGGATTTTGTTTGGATCGATAGGCTTTTTGTTACCAAATTATTGATAAATTGTTCCTCTTGAATAGTTCCCAACTGATTATTTTGTTTTAGAGCTACATATCCTGCAAATAATTCCCTTGATAGAATGTCGGTTTGGGTTAGAGGTTCTTCTAGTCCGGAATCTTCTTGTGTACTATTATTAATAGCAATTTTATTATCTAAAAAATCATTTGGTCCAGCAATAAGAGGGTTTCTGTTCATTAAGATTTCAGAGTTGTCGTCTGTTCCGTCTCCATCAGTATCTATATTGTTGACGTCAGTTTTCCATAAAGTTTCTTCCCAGTCTTTTAGTCCGTCCCCATCAGTGTCGTTTTTGAGTGTTTGTTGAATTTCTTTACTAATTACTTTTGTTGTTTCCTCTTGGTTTTTTGTGAGGGAGGATATTTTGTTGTTGTTTTTGAATTTAAAAAATAGAAAAAAACAACATAAAATCACTAAGATTGTAGCCAAAGGAATTAGCAGTTTTTTGCTCGGCAAAAACCTATTCATAATTAAATAAATTATATCAAATTAAACAAATTAATGCTGATTTAGTTGTGAATAACTTCTTTGTTTTTTAGAGAGTTTGTGATACCCACCCATTCTTTTAGAGATAGGTTTTCCGCCCTTATTTTTAAGGGTATTTTAATGTTTTTGAAAATTTGTTCCAACTCATCCTTTGGGACAAAAGATAAATTGTTGATTAACATTTTTCTTTTACTAGAAAAACCAGTTTTAATTAACTGGAAAAAAGATTGTTCATCAATATTTTTAAATAAGTCTTTAGAAATATTGTCTATTAAAAGTATGGCTGAATCTACTTTAGGTTGTGGAGAAAAGTTTTTAGCGCTAACAGTAGCTATATATTTTGGTTGGCCGTAGGCTTTAATACTTAAGGACAGAATACTTTCTTTGTTTGTTGTAGTGATTCTTTTCGCAACTTCTTTTTGTAACATCACGACCACTGTTGTTGGCGGAAAATTAGAAGAAAGAAATCTTCTGAGAAATTGCCCTGTGATGTAATAAGGAATATTAGCTACAATTTTGTAGGTTGATTTTATTGAGTTTTCTGGTTTATATTCCAAAATATCGCCGTAAATTAGCTTTAATTTATCATTTTTTATCTCATCCTTGAATTTTTTTTGTAAAAAATCAATTAAACGGTGATCTTTTTCGATAGCAATAACCTTCCCTGCTTTTTCTAGAAGTTTTTCTGTGAGAATTCCTTTCCCAGGTCCTACTTCCAAAACAATATCACCAGCTTTTAAATTAGCAGTTTTAATTATATAGTTGATGATATTGTTTGATTTTAAAAAATTTTGTCCTAGTGATTTTTTAGCTTTGATCATTAAATAAGTATAAGGTTCACAAGGCTAAAAGTCTATAAAGTTAAAATATGAATTTTGCTTAGTAAAATTCATCACTTGCTACTTATTGCTTATTTCCTTTATACTTACTACAAGATGTTAGAAAGATTTAAGGGAATTATAGAGAAACTAGAAAATTCAAGAACACCATTCTATTATTTTGTTTTGTCTTTTCTTTTTGTAACTTTTGTTAGGAGTTTTTTTGAGTGTTTTTCTGATACTGATCCATTTGGAGCACTTAAATTAATTTTGATTACTGATTATACTTTGTCTTATATTGTTTTTGCTACGGCCATTATTTTATTGGTCCATCTAGTTACTAAAACTGAATTGATTAAAGTTGCAAAGGTAATTTTACCTGGTTTTATTGTTTTGATTTCGGTTCCCATTAACGACCTTATTATGAGTGGTGGAAAAGGTTATGATATAGCATATCTTTTACCTGAAATTCACGGCAACTTGTTGCATAGATTCCTTACTTTTTTCGGAGAATTTTACTCATCAGGTATGGGAGCTACACCAGGAATAAGGGTTGAAATAGCTTTTGTCCTGTTGGCGTTTTTTGTTTATTTTTATATAAAAAAAATAAATTTCATTAAAAATTTATTTTCCGTTTTTGCTATTTACTCCATTATCTTTTCCGTTTTTGCTGTTCCTTATTTTATTAGTTTTTTATTAAAAATACTTAAGTTAGAATTGGAACACCCACAAATATTGACGGTTAATCTATTCCCTTTGATTTTATTTTTAATTGGTATTTTGTTATTTTATTTTGCAGATAGGAATTATTTCAAGGTTATATTAAAAGATATTCGTCTTTTTAGGTTATTTCATTATGAAATGATGTTTTTTGTAGGTGTGTTCGTTGCCTATAAAATTTGTGACCCTGTATTTACAGTGAGTATTTTCTTTTCTTTTCTTTTTGTTCCTATTAGTATTGTTTTTGCCTGGCTATACTCTGTGATGACTAATAATATTGAAGATTATGAGATTGATAAAATTTCAAATCAGCAAAGGCCTCTTATAAAGAAAGAGGTTGATTCAGCTTTATATAATAAAACAGCTTGGTCTTTCTTTTTTCTAGCTCTTATTTACGCTGGCTTTGTTAATTTCGTCTCTTTTTTTGTGATCCTGCTTTTTATCGGTAATTATTTCCTTTATTCTATGCCACCATTCAGATTAAAGAGAATTCCTTTTTTTTCGAAAACTTTCATAGCTCTTAACTCTTTGGTATTGGTGATGCTAGGCTTTTCTATTGTTTCTGGAGTTACTATTGAAAATATCCCTGTTTCTGGACCCCTTTTCTTTTCGTTGTTGCTTGTATTGACGGCCATGATTAATTTTATAGATATTAAGGACTACGATGGGGATAAGAAAGAAGGGATTAAAACCCTACCAGTTTTGTTGGGTCTAAAAAGGTCAAAGATTTTGATTAGTATTTTCTTCGGTGTCCCGTACCTGCTTGTTTTTTTGATTGCAAAAGACTTGATGACTCTTATCATATTCTTTTTGTTGGGGGTCTTTCAGGTTTATTTAATAAATAGAGTAGATTATAAAGAGAAGTATGTTTTTACCATATATTTGTTGAGTATATTTTATTTAATATCTAAATATCTTCTCTTTTGATTTCTTCTTTAAAAAACTTAGCCCTTGGAGGGCTAAGTTTTTACCATTCTAAATATTCGATTTTTTCATTGTTTTGGCTGTCTGAATGGGAGTATTGAGAGCTTTGATTTTCATCCTCTAGGAGATTTTCATTGATGTCGGTGATAAATTCAGAGACGTTATTTGTTTTTCTAGAACCAAAAATAGTTCTGCTAGAAGCGTAGGATAAAAAAAGTTTTTTTCTGGCTCTGGTTAGCGCTACATAAAAAAGCCTTCTTTCTTCTTCTCCCTTGTCTTCATTTTTACCACTGTCCATTTTACTTGGAAACAATCCATCTTCTAACCCTGTGATAAATACATAATCAAATTCCAAACCTTTAGAAGCATGGACAGTCATTAGCCTTACAGCGTTGGTCTTTTCTTCTAATTGGTCTTGATCTGAGGCGAGGGCCGACTCTTCTAGTAATTTTTCTACTCCTTCTCCTAGTGGTAATTTGTCGTACTTAAGAGCTAAAGAAACGAACTCTTTCATATTAGCTAGTCGTTCTAATTCTTCTTCTGTACCATCTCTTAATTTATCATTTAAGCCAGTCTCTTTTATAATAAATTTAATTAAATCAGATGGTTTTTCTTTTTCACTAACTTCTTTAATTTTATTTAATATTTTTCTAAAATTTGTTATTTTTTCAAGCATAATAGGGCTTAATTCAGTTTCTCTTCGAGATGCTATTTTAGCAAGGGTAACCTTCCCGATTCCTCGCGGTGGAACATTAATGATACGTTTTAGAGACGTCAAATCATCAGGATTGAGGGCTGATTTTATAAAAGCAATAATATCTTTGATCTCTTTTCTATCAAAAAATTTAGTACCTAAAACTTGATAAGGTACGTTAGCATTTAAGAAAGCTTCTTCTAAAACTCTAGATTGAAAATTGGTTCGGTAGAGAACAGCTATCTCCTGGGGTGAAATTTTTTCATGAGTAATTAAGTCACTACATCTTTGAGCGATGAAGTAAGCTTCATCATTCTCGCTGAAGGCGTAATAAACTCCCAACTTCTCCCCCTCTTCATTTTTAGTGAAAAGATTCTTATCTTTACGGAGTTTGTTCTTAGAAATTATTTCATTAGCAGCGCCTAAAATATTTTGAGTGGAACGATAATTTTGTTCCAACAAAATTGTTTTGGAATTTTTAAAATCTTTTTCAAAATTTAAAATATTTTTTATATTAGCTCCTCTCCAAGAATAGATATTTTGGTCGCCGTCACCGACGACACAAATATTTTGTTGTGATTGAGATAGAAGCTTAGCGATTTGGTATTGAACTTTGTTTGTATCTTGATATTCATCAATATGGATATATTGCCATTTATTGTGATATTTGGCTAAAACTTCCTTGTTTTTGTCTAAAAGTAGGGCTGTTTTGAGCAATAAGTCGTCAAAATCGAGAGCTTTCTCTTGTTGGAGAATTTGCTCATATTTTTGCCAAACCTTATCAACTATTTGAGCAAAGTATTCGTTGCTATGAACACCTGAGTATTCACTAACTGTTTTGAAGCTACCTTTTTGACGAGAAATAATTGAAAGAATTTTTTTAGGTTCAAATTGTTTTGGGTCAAGATCAAGCTCTCTTAAGATATCTTTGACAATTTTTGAAGAATCACTTTTGTCTATTATGGAAAAATGTTTAGGAATATCTAATTCTCTAAAGTTTTCTCGGAGAATAAAGACACCTAAGGAGTGAAAGGTGCGAATGAAGGGTTGATTTTCAAAAGAAATAGGTAAATTTAATTCTTTATCAGTTCTTAGGAGCTCTAAAATACGATCTCGCATTTCTTTAGCTGCTTTGTTGGTGAAAGTGACAGCTAAGATATTTTCTGGAGCAACACCATTTTTAATAAGGTGTAAAATACGATAAGTAATAGCTCGAGTCTTCCCTGCTCCTGCTCCAGCTAGAATTAAAAGAGGGCCATCTTTGTGGAGTACAGCTTCTTTTTGTTCAGGATTTAATTCATCTAAGTATGACATCGTCATAGTATAACATAAACCAAAAAACCCCCTGAAACTACTCTTTGAAGTAAAGATTAATTTCAGGGAGTTTTTAGGATTATAAATTAAAAATTATAGATTATAAATTAAAAAAAGGTGGATTTTGGCAAAGCCAAAATCCACCTTTTTCTTTCTTCTGTTTTTATTCTTTATTCTAAATCCTTCTCTAAACTTGCCATTGTACCTTTCATTTCCTCTTTAAACTCTTTGATTACATTTTCGACCATTTCATCATAATTGGAAATTTTTTCTCTCAAGAAATTGCTAATTTTTTCTGGATCATCCGTATCTCTTACTTGATCAAACTCAACTTTTTCCTCTTCAGATAACTTTTCCAAAACACTAATAGTCACTCTTTTCAAAATTGACTCAGTTATTGTGTTTAAAAGTTCAATTTGTTTGTCTTCTGGTAACGTCTCTAAGCCAAGTTCCTTTATAATACTTTCTTGAATTTTTTGATTGTCCATATTTTTTGTTTATCCTTCTACATGAGGTAGATTAGGGTTGTTTAATTATTAATTATTTAATTTGTTACATTTGCTCTAACCATCCCTATTTTTTTTAATAAATAGTCTCTAAAATTTGTGAATTCTGTTTTTTCGTAGTCCATTGATTCTTTAAGAATACTATTAAGTAACCCTAATTTTTTAGAATTATCATCAATATATTCAGCTGCGTTAACTGCTGATGTGAAATTGGATACAGGGTCTTCAGCAATTCTTGCTAAACTCAAATTAACCTCTACTATTTTAGGGTAATTATTGACTTTTAGGGCTTCCGTAAGAGTATTTTTTAGATTTGTTTTTGTTTCTTCTAGTAACTTTTGTGCTTCTGCAAGTTTACTTTCCATTCCTTTTACAATATCTCCTTGTTGGTCTGCATCATGAGTTAAATTCGCCCACTCTTCATGACTTTCTGGGTTGTTTGCATGGAAATCATCAGCAGCATTTCCCATTGTTCCAAGTTGGATTTTTGCTTCTGCTAAATCGGCTTGGGTTTTGTAAACATCGGCAAGTGTTTTATCAATATTTGTTTTTACTTCTAAATATTCTGGGGTCTGACTTACGTATTCATGAGTTTGGTCTGGTATAACTTTTATTTTTGGAATTTCAGTATCAGGTTTCCAACCTTCTATACGTTCTATTGTTTCGCTACTTAAACCTTCTGCGTGGTCAATCAATCCTTCTCCTTTTATTGTGCTGTTTTTTAGAAGTTCATGGATTTTATCCATGTTAATTTTGTCTCCGACTTTAAGTGAACCGACTTTACCAGACTCTATTCCATATTCTTTTGGATTTCCTTCTATTTCTTTAATTAGATTAGCAATAACATTTCGTTTCATTCCTTTTCCTTCCAGCTCTTTAATTTCTGGCATACTTTCCCTTAAGATGTCCCATAAATTGTCTCCTTTCTCAACCGTATATTCTCCTAGTTTTGCTTGTGCGTCTGTGATGACCTCTTTCCCGTCAACTTCGCTCTCAAAACTAAATTCTGTGTTTGCGTTATTATCAAAATCAACAATAGATTCCTCTCCTGGAACTTTAATATCTATTGTCTCTGTTGCTCCTGGTTCAACAGATTGGATTCCAATTCCACTCTCGGGGCCAGATTTATCTCCAGCCCAGTCAATTACTCCACCTAATTTTGTTGTAGCCCATTCCCTTGCAGAATCTGGGATAAGTCCCATAAAAGCTTTTCCTGCTAACCCAGAACCAACAAACGCTCCTGCTAATCCAGCAACAGCATAACGCTTAAACTTCTGTTTTCCCTTTCCTCCTTCTAACTCAAACAGTTTTTCATCTAATCGCGCATCACTATTTTTAATGTTATCCATTAGCCCGTTGACTAATTTGATTGTTTCTTTTTCATCTCTTTTTTCTTGCCTTCTTTTTATTAAACCTTCTAAACCTACAGCGGTGGCTGCACCACCCAAAGTTTTTTGAAGTGTTTTTAGTGATATTACTCCAGCACCTAAAGCTGCTCCTGTGGCTCCTCCAGCAAAACCAGCTGCTAAACCACCAGTTAGTAATCCAGCTGAGATTAATAGTTTTTTACTTAAAGGCATTTTTCGGTATCCTTCAATAACTTTGCCAGCAAATTTCATCATTTTTTCTTTCTTCCCGTCTTCCCCTTTCGCTTCCAATTCCAAGTCTTTTTTTTGGTTGTATAGATAGTTAGCTTCCAATACAATTGTTGCTTTTGCAATTTCTCTCATTTTTTCTTCTAACAGCTCAGTCTTCTTTTTTTCGGGTATTTTTTTTTCATTTACTTCTTTTTCTGCTTCATCATACATTTTATTTCTTGAGTTTCTTATCTCTTTTAGGTAGTTTTCTTTCTTTATTTTTAATTCAGGAGTTTCCTCTGGTTCTGTTCGGAGTCCTAGTGCTGCTCTGATTTTCTTCATGCGGTTATATTTACCTGATTCAACACCAATGATTTTTATGTATTCTTCGGCATAAATCCTTCTGGCGTCATTTAAAGGTCTTAAAACATCTTCCTCTTTATTTTCGTCACTTCTTTCTGTAGTAGTTGCCTCCCCTTCATTAATAGGTGTTGTTTCTGAAGAGTCTTCTGTTTTGGAAGATTGTTCCTCAAACTTTACTTGTCTCTTTTCCCACTCTTCTTCTAATTTTTTTTCATCTAATTCAGCTCCGCTTTGCACAAATTCTTTTCCATTTTTTTCTGTTTCTTTTATTAAATAATCCATCGCATTTCCTTGTTCTTCAGCTTCTTCTGATTTTGTTTTCCCCGTTTCCCAATTAATTTTATTTATCTCCTCATCATTCCTTTCAGAAAGAGTAGGATCCTCCCCCTCTGTCCCTTTTGAGTTAGTTGGTATTTTTTCGCTCATAATAATTTTGTTAGTTAATAATTTAATTAATAATGATTCTTATTAAGAATTATATCGAGATATTATGTTTTTTTCCACCACCTCTCTTTCGGTACCGTATTTTAGACTACTGAGTTCTTTTAGTTGTTCAGCTATTTCTGGGTTGCCTCTTTGAGAATCGACGGTTCGAATATTAAAAGGGGTCTGGGGTTGCCCATTAGCTAAAATTTTGAGGTAGGCTTCTCTGTTGTCTAAATTGGCAATATCTTTAGCTTCAAAAGTTGGTTCAAATTGTTTAGCGAGATATTCCGCGTCGTCATTTGAAACTCGGAAGACTGCCATGGAACCGACGTTACCGAAGACAGAGTTTTTAATTCCTTCGTCTAGTTGGGCAATAAATTGGTGTGCCATATTTAGGGATAATTTATATTTTCGTGCCTCAGATAAAATAACGGAAATAGATTCAGTTGTAACATTTTGGAATTCATCAATATATAGGTAGAAATTGGGTGGTGGGGTGCTGGCGTCAACTCGGGAAAGAGCTGCCATTGTAATTTTTCCGACGATAATTAGTCCTAGTAGATGAGAGTTAATCTCACCTAGGCGTCCTTTACTTAGGTTGACTAGCAAAATTTTCTTCTGATCCATTATTTCTCTAAAATTAAAGGAAGATTTTCCTTGGGCGACAATCGGTCGCATAAAGTCATTACTTAAAAAGACATCAAATTTATTGGTAATATATGGAATCATATTTTTCAGAGAAAGATCACCCTCGCTTTTTTCTGCAATTTCTCTCCAGAACTGAACAACAGTTAGGTTTTTACATTTAGCTAGTTTTTCTTTTCTAAACTCAGCGTTAGACAAGACTTTAGGGATGTCTAATAAAGTGCCTTTATCTGCTGGATCATCTATCACTAATAGAACAGCATTTCTGAAATACTGTTCAAACATTGGCCCACCAGATGTCTTCATATCAAATAATTTATTAAAGATAGATAACATTTCATTTACCACAAAAGTTTTTTGTTCGGGATGATTAGCATCATATTCCAACATATTCAAACCCATAGGATACTCCATGTTGGCTGGGTCAAAGTAAATAACATCCTCGTATCTTTCTCGGGGAATATTGGCTAAAACAGTCTGGATGTCGGATCCGTGGGGATCGATGTAACAGACTCCTTCGCCGTTTTGGATATCCTGAGCAATCATATTCATTAAGAGGCCAGTCTTACCTGTTCCTGTTTGCCCAATCACATAAAAATGGCGTAATCGATCTTCTGGTCCGATGTAGATATTACTTTCCATATTGTGGTAAGTATTAGTTCCTAGTAGTGTACCCTGTTTTGGTAGATACATAGGAGCTGGAGCGGTTTTAGCTTTGGTATGTTTAAGCTGGTGGGACGCTTTCATCCCAGTGTTAGGTAGATGGAATATCGTGGTAATCTCCTTGAGATTGAGAGGAATGATTTGTTTTTTATTAAATCCTCGGAACGAAAAATCATGAAGGAGTTTTTTTAGATTACTTTTCTTTAATTCCTTGAAAACGATTTTATTACCATTTGAATTTTCAAATTGGTTAAAAGAGGCTTCCATGTCGGCTAAAATATTATCAGCCCGGTCTTGAGTTTGAGCAGAACTAACTAAGCGGATATTGGTTTGGATAATAGGACTAGCAATTTTAGTTTTTATGTTTTCCACCAACTCATCATCAATGGTCGGGTTGGTGTCCTTGATTTTTGAAGAGCTAAGGAAGATATCTTTAAACGACTTCGTTAAACCTCCTGCTAATGTTTCTGGAATATCCAGAGCTTTTGATGGAGAGTCTCCTTTTTGAATTTTTGTAAGAGCTTCTTTATATTTTTGATTGTAGGAATTTTTTTCAGAATTAAAAATTATTTGAATAGCTGCTCCCTCTTCTTTGTTTATTTTTGAAAATGAACTGAGAACAATATTAAGTGGGTCATAGTCAAAATCGTCGTAGGTTTTGAGTGGATAAACTGGTTTTTTGGCTAAGGATAACTGCGAACCAGCAAAGGCATAATTTTCAGTGAAAATATTATAATCATCTTTAGCTTCCTCTACCCTGGCTTCTGAAAAAATAGATAAAATTTGTTTTTCAAATAGATCTTCCTTGCCGCTTGGAATAGAAATGTAGAAAACAACCTCATCCTCATTATTAGCTATGGCGATTTCTAAACTAAAATAATTAGTATATTTATTTTTACTATCGGACACTGATAACATTCCTGCATAGAATTGTTCCATTAGAGAAATTAATTCCTTGAGAGTTTTTTCTGGTGTCTCTCCGTTGTTGGGTAAAGAAACTTCATAGAGAGTCATTTTAAGTATTTCAAAGAGTGGAGATTTTTCTGGAAGATTTTTAATGGAATGACCTTTTTTAATATATTGAACTAGAAAGCGATGAAAATCATCTTCAAGAGCAGAGTCTCCTGTTTGCTGGAGGACGGTTAGAGTATTTTTAATTCCTTGCTCTTCGAGTATTCCTAAAAGTTCCCCAATTTTTTCATCACTGGAACGAGGTTCTAAATCAAGCACGATAGCCTCAGTATTTTTTTCATTGATGCGATGTCCTTCTGTCAGTATCTCTTGAGGTTTAACTTCTGCATATTGTTGGAGAGTTTCCTTGGTGACTTCTGCTTGGCTCTCTTGTTTCTCCAGACTAGAGCCTCTCAGAGCTTCTTCTTTTAATTTTATTTGTTTTTTTAAAAAATTTAATTCTTCTTGCGGTGAATTAAATTTACCAATACCCTCGAATAGGTTTTGTTCAGGTAGTTTTTCCATAATAATAATTATACAGGATTCATTTTTTATTGCATATTTCTTATCCACAAATTATTTTTTAGGGAGTTGACTGGGGAGGTGGAATTGGTAAAATTAAAGAGTTGAATTATAAAATATTAGAAGGAATAAAAGCGTTGACTTTTTCCTTTATTAACATATAATTCAGCGGTGGTTAGTAAAGTTGGTAGATGTGACAGAATGGTTAAAAATTAACATTTAGGCTTATTTTACTTAAGAAAAAAGATCCTATTTTACCCGGTAGAGGGCTAAAACAGGTGACAAAATCAGTTTTTAAACAACTTTTAACAAGTAGTACTATATTTAGTATTCTTTTTGTATCTACCCTCTTAAATACCCCTTTTGTAGCTAATGCAGGGGTTTTTTCTTTTGTTACCGGTTTATTGACAGGAAAAGAGGAGTTTTTGAGGGATAATAATAGCGATAATTCTCAAAATATGGCTTTATTAAAGGCTGTAGTGAGTTTCAACCCTAGTCCTTCCGTAGGAGGTGGTGGGACGACTATTGATGGATCAGCTCTCGTGGCAGAGTCTGGCCCTTCTGGAACTATGGCGAATATTGGAGATAGGCCAACTTCAGACAGAATTGCTACTTATATAGTCAGAAAAGGCGATACTTTAGGCCAAATTGCTGATATGTTTGGTGTGACCGTAGGGACAATTTTTTGGTCAAATGATATAAAACAAGGGGATTTAATAAAAGAAGGTCAGGTTTTAAGTATTTTGCCTATAAGTGGAATTAAACACACTATCGTAAAAGGTGACACTTTAGCCAGTGTGGTTAAAAAATATAGCGGAGATTTAAAAGAAACGTTGCAGTATAACGCTTTATCAGACGAAAGTGTCTTGGCAGTAGGCGATGAAATTATTATCCCAGGAGGAGAAACTCCGATACCTAAGGCTGTAAAGGCCTTAGGCATGGAAGAACTTATACGTTTGAACCAGGTGAATGTTCGGGGTACCGGGGGGCCTGATTATTCTAGTTATTATATTAGGCCAATTATAGGAGGTAAGATTTCACAAGGATTACATGGTTATAACGCTGTTGATTTTGCAGTCCCTCTTGGTACCCCTATTTTTGCAGCTGCTTCGGGTGAGGTTATTATATCTAAGGATAATGGTTACTGGAATGGTGGTTATGGTAACTATGTTGTTATTAAACATGATAATGGGACACAAACCCTTTATGCACATAACAGTAAGAATATTGTTTGGGTCGGTTCCCAAGTAGTCCAAGGACAAGTTATTGCTTATATTGGTTCAACCGGGCGCTCAACTGGACCCCATGTCCACTTTGAGGTGCGTGGTGCTAAAAATCCTTTTTAAATAAATTCGGAGATTTTTATTTTTATTGAAAAATAAAAAAACCGTGGGTGTTAGATATCCACGGTTTTTGTTTTGTAAATGATTTTGTATTAGATAGATATTTTTTTATCAACTAATCGATGTTTATAAGTTAGCCCACCTGCTTCAGGCCCACACCATTCAATAGGATCACTGGCAGTCGGGATATAAGCAACTTTAAGATTTTTTTACGGTCAGTAAACTCTTGAAAGGCTTTTTCTAAAGTTGGATTGGAAATGCCGCTGGATGTAAGGAGTAATTTCACACATTGAGTATGTCAAATTTTTTTTGAATTCAATAATCTGTGTATTAAAATGTTGTTTATTCATTTTTTTTGAATAATTAGTGCAGTTAACTGCACTAATTTATAAATAAGTTGTAATTTAAAATTAGAAAAATTTTAAACAAGGATTAAATAAAAATTAATTTAGATCTTCTTGGATATCATATTTCCCATACAGCTCATCTAAAAACTTCCATCTACCCTTTCCGACAATTGGAGGCATTCCCATTCTGAGCACAATATCCATTTCTGTCCAAAAAGTTTTCCTGTTTTTCTTTTGCTTAACTATTTCTAAAATATTTTCATATTCTTCTAAATCAATTTTTATGGCCATTTTCCTGATTGTAGCAATACTTACATTTAAAACTTTATGGATACGATACCATGACATTTTTTCGTATAACATAAAAATAATTGAAAACCTTTTGGCTAAAACAACTTTTTCAGAATAGGTAAGTAATTCACCCAAAAAATAATTGATTGAATTTTTAGTATTTAGATTATAAATAGTTTCAACTAGCCGATCGTTCATCTTATTGAAAACGCTATCCTCTAATTTCTTTTTTGAAATATTTACCACATATAAATTATAACATAATTAGTGCAGTTAACTGCACTAATTATGTTGAATTATGTTGGTTGGTGTCCTGCCATCTTTGGGTAATCCATTTCTATAAAAGATTTTTGGGTCGGTATTGGAGGGCTTCTAGAATATGGTTAGAAGTTATTTGACTTTCTCTTTCTATGTCTGCGATGGTTCTGGCGAGTTTGATTATCTTATGATAAGCACGAGCAGATAAACCTAGCTGTGAGGCTGACTGGTTTAGAATAGTTTGAGTTTGTTTGTCTAGTGTGATGAGATTCTCGATATCTTTAGCGGACATATTACTATTGGTATTAGTTGTAGAATTCTTAAATCTTTCTTTCTGAATTTTTCTAGCATTGGAGACTCTTTTTTGAATGACGTCAGTTTTTTCCGAGTTACTATCTTTCTGTGAAAGTTTTTCATGTTTGATATTAGAAACTTCCACCCACATATCTATTCTATCGACAATTGGTCCGGAGATTTTTCTTTGGTATCTAAGCAAAGAAGATGGTGCACAGGTACATTCTTTTTCTGTTCCATAATTTCCGCAAGGGCAAGGGTTCATGGTGGCAATTAAAATAAAATCGGCAGGAAAAGTAGTTGACCCTTTTGAACGAGAAATATTTATTATACCGTCTTCTAACGGTTGGCGTAGTGCTTCAATAGCCCGTTTTTCAAATTCTGGAAATTCATCAAGGAAAAGAACTCCTTTATGAGCCATCGTGACCTCTCCTGGTTTTGGTGTCGTCCCTCCCCCGACGAGAGAAATATAAGAGGCCGTGTGATGAGGGGAACGAAAAGGTGGGTGGGTAATTAATTCACCTTTCAATAGACCTGCCACAGAATGTATAGAAGTGGTTTCCAAGATTTCTTCAAAAGAAAGAGGAGGTAAAATATTACAAAAAGCTTTGGCTAACATCGTTTTGCCTGTGCCTGGTGGTCCGTACATAGCAATGTTGTGACCTCCTGAAGCTGCAATTTCTAAACCACGTTTGGCCATTTCTTGACCTCTAACATCTGCAAAATCAATTAATGGAGTTGAATCGGAGGAGTTGATTTCTGTTTGTGGTTGTGGTTTTAATTTTTTATCAATGAGACCCTCTGGTTCTTTTAGGTTTTCACTTTTTAGGTGGTTAATTAATTCAATTAAATTTTTAACACCGAATATTTTTATATTATCAATTAAAGCTCCTTCTTTAGCGTTTGCTAAAGGTAAATAAACTTCTTGGAATCCTTTTCTTTTGGCTTCCCTCACTAAAGGAAGTGTTCCGTCAATTTGACGAAGTTGGCCATCCAGGGTCAGTTCGCCTAGAAATATTTTTTTAGTTGAGTCAAAATCAATTTCTTCTGAAGCTAGAAGATAAGCGATGGCTATCCCTAAATCAAAATGAGGGCCCTCTTTCTTAATTTTAGATGGAGCAAGTGAAGCGATAACTTTTTGGTTTTTTTCTTTAGGTGATTTGAAACCACTATTTTTTATAGCTGCAGATACTCTATCTTTGGATTCTTCAACTGCTTTATCAGGGAGCCCAACAATAGAGAAAGCATTAAGTGTGTTTTTAGAAATATCTATTTCAATATCAACGATATATGCTTTAAGCATATTTATTTGGGCTGAATGTACTTTAGAGAAATACATAGTAAAAAATTTTTAATTTTATAATTTTTAATTTTATAAATAATGTTTAAATATTTAGTTTTTAATTTTTTTAACAAAAATTTATGAAATAAATTTCATATTTAAAAATTATAAATTAGAAAATTATTTAAAAATTACTAAATTAAAAATTACTAAATAACCTCTGGCTATTTAGTATGTTCTATACAAGTGGTTGCTGCTGGATTAGCTTCTAACCTTTTTTCCTCAATTTCTTTTTCACAAATATCACATTTCCCAAATGTGTCGTCATCTATCCTCTGAAGAGCTTCTTTTACATTATTAAATCTTATCTCTAAATCCCTAAGGATAGCCTGTCTCTCACCAAATTCTTCTTGGTCATCAGCGTTGTCATTTGGGTCGGAATGGTCATCATTTTCATTTGTTTCGGGATCTCCAACTGTTTCCCAATCAGCCTTATTGTCTGGGTTGATTGTTCCGACTGTTTTTAGTTCTTTTTCTAAAAGTTCTAATTCTTCCTCTAATTTTTTTTTGTAATAATTTTTGTCCATATTATTTAACAGGGTTAATTTATCTTGTATGATAAATAGTTGATAATCTATCGAAAATTTCTTGTAACGTTATTTTGTTTGTTGTGATGACTAATGTTTCGCTATCAGGAAAAGAGTAAGCAAACAATATTTTCCCTCCACCATCTAGGATTGCACGAACGTCTTTATTTTCAACGACAATATCTTTGAATTGGTAAACACTTTCTCTTAATCTGTTTTTGGAAAAAACGATATTATCTTCAACAAAAATTGATCCTAAATCCTCAAGGATTGTTGCCTCCCATTTTATTATTTCTGGAAAAGAGTCTTCAAACGATCTTGTTTTGAAAATTAGAAAGGGACTGTTTTGTGTGGTTGAATGAAAACCGAATGTAAAATTTGGTTCTAAAAATCTTAAAAGAGTGCTGGATACCCTAGCGTCCAATATCTCCATAAATTGATTCGTTTCTATTAATGTTTTCCCTGTTTGCGTTCCATCCTCAGCTACACTTCTTTTGGTAAAGTATAGTTGGATTAAGGATCCAAGTGGTATATCTAACCGAGTGACTTCATCTTGAACAGATTTTGTCAGTTTTAATTTACTAACGTTTTCAAAAAATAAATCTTTTTGGTACTCAGTGTAGATAATTGGTGTGAATTCTACTTCCTGAACTTTGATTACAGGTGTTGGTTTTAGAATGTTTAAAAGAAAGACGGAGGCTACTCCTGCTACTAGTAATATAACGCTGACGATTATGAGAGCTGTGTTTTTCTTTGTCTCGATTCCTATCTTTTTAAATAGTTGTCTTCGTTTACTCTCTTCTTCAATTACTATCTTAGTGGCGGAAAGGTCTTTACTATTAACAATCTCAGATAAGTCTCCTTGATAAGTCCTAATAGAAGATTTTTTTTTGTCAGCTATCTCCTTATCATTTTGTTGTTGTGTTTGGTTTGGTTCCATTTTCTTTTTTTATGAAATTAGGATTGGCGTCTTTAATGGAGAGTTTTATTTTACCCCTTCCATCAGTTTCTTTTATTATAACAGGAACTACCATACCTTCGCGAAGAACTTTGTTTATATCTTCAACACGGAAGGTAGCGATTTCTGAAACATGAACTAATCCGTCTGTTCTTGGTCCAATCTCCACTACAGCTCCAAAGTCAAAAATTTTACTAATTTTGCCTTCAAATCTATCACCTACTGAATAAACCTTTGTAATGGCTTCTATCATTTTTTTGGCATTTTCTACAGCAGTTTGATTTCCTTTTATGTAAACCTTACCATCATCATTAATATCTATCTCGTCCACACCCATTCTATCTTTGATGTGGTTGATAACCTTTCCTCCTGGTCCAATAACTTCTCCTATTTGTTCTGGTTTGATTTGTATTTTTATAATTCTAGGAGCGTGTGCATACATTTCTGGTCTTGGTTCGGAAATTTCTTTAGTAATAACATCTAGAATTTCTAATCTCGCTTTTTTCGCTCTTTCCAACGCTTCAGAAAGAATTTTAATTGAAATTCCACCGACTTTAACATCCATCTGAACAGCTGTGATACCGTCTTTTGTCCCCGTCACTTTAAAATCCATATCACCATAATGATCCTCTGGCCCTTGGATGTCAGTTAAAATTTTGTAGTTGTCGTCGTTTTCCATCATTAAACCCATAGCAATACCAGCTACGGGGGCTTTGATAGGAACTCCTGCGTCCATTAGCGCCAAGGTACTGGCACAGGTTGATGCCATTGATGTCGAACCATTAGAAGCCATCGCTTCGGAGACAATTCGTATGGTGTAAGGAAAATCATCTTCTTTTGGAAGAACTGCTAATAGGGCTTTTTCTGCTAAAGCTCCGTGTCCAATCATTCTTCTATTGGTATTACCTACTTTTCCAGTTTCTCCTGTTGAGAAGGGTGGAAAATTATAATGATGAATATAGCGAACTTCTTCCCCAAGGTCTATTCCATCTAAAGCTAGAGTATCTCTACGTCCTCCTAGCGATAAAGCTGAAAAAACATGGGTTCCACCTCTGTAGAATATCCCTACCCCGTGTGCCATCTGGGCTATTCCTCCGGCTTGGGCAGAGAGAGGTCTGATTTGGTCCATGGCTCGTCCGTCTACCCTTCTGTTGTTTTCTAATGCTTCTTTATGAATTAAATTATCAATGGTTTTTTCAAAGAAACCAAGAGCCAAAGAAATATTTGTCTCCCCTGTTTCCTTTTTAAAACTCTTTATCCAATCGTCTTTTAATTCCTCTATTGTTTCATTTCCTTTTTTGTTAAAAACCATTTCTTCTAATCTAGGTTCGACTTCTTTTTTAAATAGTTTTAAAGCTTCTTCTGATAATTCTGGTTTTTCTATCGTCAATTTTTCTTTTCCGATTTCCTTAATGATTCCTTTTTGAAATTCTTGCATCTTTTCAATCTCTTCTGATGCTTTTTGAAAGGCTTTATCTGTTGTTTCGTTATTTACTTCGTTTGCTCTAACTTCAATCATATTTATTCGTCCGTCTTTCCCGCAGGCAACTAAATCTAATTTGCCTTCTACTCCTTTGAGAAGAGGATTAACTGTAAAGTCGTCTGATTCATCTATCCCAATTCTGACTGAACTAACTGGTCCGTTCCAAGGGATATCAGAAGTACCCAATGCTAAAGAAGCCGCATTAATAGCTAAAATATCAGCGCTATATTCTCCTAACGACAAAACGGTGATAATAATTTGGACTTCGTTTCTTATATAATCTTCAAAAAGAGGTCTAACGGTTCGATCAACCATTCTTCCTGTTAAAATGGCGTTTGTGGTTGGTTTGCCTTCCCTCCTCATAAACCTTCCTCCTAAAATTTTTCCTACAGCGTAATATCTTTCTTCAAATTCAACTGACAAAGGGAAATAATCCAACCCGTCCTTTTGGTTTTTTGATATAACAGCTGTTGCCATTACCACTGTTTTTTCACAACTCAAAATAACAGAACCATTAGCTTGGTTAGTTAAATCGGTAAACTGAGCGGTGATTGTTTTATCTCCAATACTTAACTTATATTCTTTTGTTTGCATATTTTTTACTAAGTTTTTAGAGAAATTAGGTGTTAGTTGTTAGGAGAAAATTTGCAATTAAAGTAATTTTTAAAATTATTTTAATTGCAAATTTCCCGCCTAAATAACTAAATAACTAAAACCTAAATATCTAATTAATAATTATTTTTTTCTTGAAAAGAACCTTCCGCTGTTTTCTTTGTAATTCATAAGATATTTTTTTGGGTCTTGGCAGAGATCAGTAAAATCATCAACAGTTTCAATTAGCTTTGAAGAAGAAGATTTTCCAAAAGCCATTACCTCTACCTGACAACCCTCATTGGTTCTTAAATATTCAACTAAAGGTATAAAATCACCGTCACCAGAAATCAACACAATAGAATCTAATTTTGGAGCTAGTTTGATAGCATCAACAGCAATACCTACATCCCAGTCGGCTTTCTTTGCTCCCCCAAAAAATATTTGAAGGTCTTTGGTTTTTGTTTCTATCCCTAACTTTTCTAGGGCTTCAAAAAAGTTTTTTTCGTCTTCTGATTCTGTGGTGATAACGTAAGCAATAGCTCTAATTAAAGCTCTGCCAGCCACAGCATCTTCCATTACTTGTTTAAAATTTACTTTTGCCCTATAGAGATTCTTGGCGCTATGATAAAGGTTTTGAGTATCAATGAAAATCCCTATTCTTTGTTCTTTATGTTTTATAACTGTCATTTTTTTAGGTTATTAGGTGTTAGCTTTTAGCTAATTAAAGAAAAAACTAAAGTTTTTTCATTATTAAAAAAGGAATATTTAAAGTTTACCATATCAACTCAAAATAAAAAAACCGCAATGCGGTTTTTTTAGTTTTTGTTTTTTAATCCGAGTGTTTTGACAAGAGAGTCGTATCTTTTCGTATCTTTTTTCTGTAAATATTTTAAATGTGATCTTCTGTCAGCCACCATCTGGAGTAATCCTTTGCGGGAGTGGCGATCTTTTTTGTGACTTTTTAAGTGGCTGGCCAATTCGTCTATTTTTTTAGATAACAAAGAAACTTGTGCCTCTGGGGAACCAGTGTCTGTTTCATGAATTCTTGTTTTTTTGATGGCGTTAGCCTTCTTTTGTTTGGTTAACATTGTTGAGATATTAGCACGAAAGCCCTTATTTTGCAAGGTCTTTTTATTATTTAATAATATAAGCTAAAAGATTGATTAAAATGTAAAACATTGATTTTTATTAGATTAATTGGATTTCAGCCCAATTTTACACTTAGAAGGGAATTTTTTGTAAGGTTAAAGTTATAAACTCCGAGGAAGGAGTTTTTTCCTATAAATAAGGAAAAGTTTATATCTCTGGCCTTTATCTCTTCTAAGTGTAAAATTGGGCTTAAATTTATTGATTTTTATTAATTTTACTATTTTTTCGAGTCTTTGTCGCCTTTGCCTTCGGCAAAGGCGACCTTTCGTCTCTTTAAGGGTACCATTTCCTTCTTCATAAATAATACCCTTGAAAAGACGGGCGAATTTGGTTAAAAAACAACCATTTTCGCCCGATTAATACAGATTTTAATCCCCTCCTTTTTTTAGGAATCTAAAAATCCAGATTCCAACACAAATTCCGGCTAAAGGAATGACGATCTTTAAAAGATCGTATAATATCCCAGCAGAAATATCATCTATGAACCCATTGTCAAAGGCTTTCCCTAGACCCCAGAATACCGCAACTAAGACAAATGACGAAAATATTAACTTTCTTCCAAGTTTCGTTCTCATTCTAGAGCTCCTTTTGTTTTTCTGTCCATCTTCTCCAGTCAGAGGTGGTGAGTTTGCTATCCTTCCCCATTAAAACTCTAACTACGAGCCCTCTATTAGAAAGAAAAAGGTTTATCTGCGAATCGGCCCCTTTCCAAAAAAAGGAAATCCATTCGTAATCTATATTGTGGCTGATTGCCCGGTTACCTTTTTTATCTAAAGCGTTTTTTGCCCATAGAGCAACTTTTTCCGGGGTTGTTTTTTTGGGGCCTTCAATCTCATCAGCCCAGTTCGCCAGTACTTCAATAATCTGTTTTTCCCTTTCTGATTCTAAAACAAACGAATGTTCCATTTCCCTCTCCTTTTTTTTGTTTATTTCTTATCACTTCCCACCAAGTGCAATGTGCCATGCACGGTAAAGTCTTCTCTTTTCCTCTTGTGTGGGGGGGCTTCCCTCCGTTCGTGTTTCCATTTGGTGGTGTAGTACCACTCGAGGACTTTCTTTCTTGTCCCTCGATAGTATACTGCCGCCACGTGTTCCCCCTGAGCGATTTCGTCAGGGTGCAGTATGTATTTTTTTTGTAGCTTCCCCAAAAGGTTCTCATAGAGAGCCATTTTGGTAAGCGGCAGAATGTTTTGGTTTATAGTCTGTCCTGAGACAAAGCCAACCACGAACATAAAAATAAACAAAAACAAAACATTTTTTTTCATCCCTTTTTCTCCTTGAAGAAAGTTTTTAATCTGTATTATTTACCCCCCTATCAGCCTATCTGATGGGGGATTTTTTTAAAGAACTAAACTACTATGAGATTTCAAACAAAAACTAATGCTTAAAATCTCAATAATAGGGTGAAGCTCAAAAAACGAGCTTCACCTTTGTAATACAGATTTATTAAGGGTTTTTTGGTTAGACAACCATCTCTGTTTTTTTAATTCGGTTTCTTCCTGATAAAAAAACAAAGAAAAATGAGAATGGAAATCCCCATATAGTAAAAAATGTATCTCTTACCCACCACTCCCCAGAAGGTATGCTTATCGCTACGGTCATTACTGCTGCAACCACTGAACTTCCAAGAAGTGCAACAATCCAATCACAAATACTGAAAGATTTTTTCATTATCTTTTCTCCTTTCTTTACCTTCGTTTATTTTTTCTTGCCGAAAATCATTTTGATCCCGGCGAAAACGATAACGATTGCAAGAACTTGCCCTAACAACGGGCCTAATCCTGTGATAACCGCATTGCGCAGGTTACTAAGAGCATTTATCAGAATAGTGGGATCAATTGCACATACAGTGATTCCGATTCCGACCATCGTCCAAAGGAATCTCTTCGGGGTTCCCAAGAAAAACTTTACCCATTTATTCATTTTTTTCCTCCTTGTAGATAAATGTACCTTTACAGGTAAGACAGGTATATATTTTGTGGTCTAAAAATTCACTAGCCCACGCCTCATTTCTGTCAGGACCGACTATCGCGGAACCTTGTTGATCAAGATTTTTCCCGCCACAGTTTTCACAACGCATCATATTTTTCTCCTCAAGAGGTTTTTCAATTTTAATCTGTATTATTTATCCTGTTGGATATTTCCGACAGGATTTATTTTAAAGAACATCTCACTTGGTAATTGGATTACCAAGTGATTTTTCTACTACAAAACCTCAATTCAAACAAAACAAATTAAGATTTTGATAATAGGGGTGAATTTGATTGAACAAATCAACTTCACCCTGCCAGGAGAACCCACCCGTGTGGGCTCTCCTTTTGAACGAACAATACAGATTGTTGTCTACCACCCCCGAATGGGCGGTGTCCGCCGTGTGCGGACTATCGATGACCCCGAACTTGTGGGTCGGCATGCCCCTGGGTGGGGTGGTAGACAAGATTGACGGAGTTTAGGCAACCGTCTCTAACTTTTTGGCAAGTTCTACATCTTGCCCAAAAGTTGAGAGATCTATTTTTCCTTGCCCTGCCAATCTTCCTCCGTTTACCCACCAACTTTTTGGTTGGTCTTCTGGGGAAATGATCACCTCTTTCCCCCCCTTCTTATCTTTTATGAAAAGGGACATTCCCTTTTCAGAGATATTGAGAAATTTTTTAAATCTCTCGTCCTCTGTGTTCCAACTACCGTTTTCATGGTAGTAAGAACAAACATTTATTATACTGTCATCCCATGGACAGGAAGACTTATAATAAAAGCCAGAGGGGACGAAGGACACCCCTCCCAGCTCCATTGTGTTCCTGGGTGTTCTCCAATAGGTTATGAAAACCCTTTCGAAGAGGGCCGAGGTTGAGATAACTTTATTCCGTCACCAAGTAAATCTCTGATTGTTATACTTACTCAATCAACAATCAGCCCAACTTACTTGGTAACGAAATTAAAGAAAGAAAATCTAAGACTTTATGGACTTTTGACTTTATAGACTTTCGACTCTTCTAATCTGTATTATTTACTCACCAGACTATTTCTGATGAGAATTTTTAAAGAACATCTCTCTTTATTGAGAGAGCTATAAAAATAAGGGTTTTTCTTATTTTTATAGCTCTGCCAACAAAAATGGGCTTCTTCCGTGAGGAAGAAGCCCATTTTTGGCTATTTCGCAGAAATAGCCATATTTTAAGCCATTTTTTTGCAAAAACTCCTTCCTCAAAGAATCTTTTATTTAGTTTTTAACTCTGTTTATACTATAACACCTATCATTTTATTTGTCAAGCTTTTCTGTCAATTAATTTACTTACCTTTCTTAACCACATTTAAATGATAACACAGGTCGTTTTATTTGTCAAGCATTTTTCTTAATAAAAACAGGGGTGTTTAGAACACCCCTGTTTTTTTGTTTTGTGATATTCGCTAGAGTTATTTATTCTGTCGAATTAATTAATTCATCAGCAATCAAATTAGCTCTCATTATAAGGTAGTCAGTACTATCGAAGTCCTCCCCTCTTTTGGTAGCTTCTTTCTCTGCTATTGTTCCCATGTTTATAAATTTTTGTTCATGCAAACCTAATGAGATCTTCCCAGCGTCTATATCTTGGGCCAACTTAAAATTTCCTCTTTTCCCGAGAATCTCAACAACTGTGTCTTTTAAATTACCAACTTCTAATTCAGCGGTAGAAATCTCTGTTTCTAAATCTTTTTCTGGCTTATCAAAATTTTCAAAACTCATTGCTTCTTTCATAATATTTTTTATTAGTGACTAATGAAAACATTTTAACATAATTTCCCAAAATAAAAATATTTTACTGATGTCGCACAATATTTATAGTTGAGATATAATAAAGTTATGAATTTGAAACAATTAAAAAGAGAGTACTTAGAATATTTAGAAATAGAAAGAGGTCGGAGTCTCAAAACCGTCGAAAACTATGATAGATATCTTAGTAGTTTTCTTAACTTTGCTAAGATGGAAGAACCACAAGCTATTAGTGACGAAGTGGTTAGACAATATCGCCTCTGGCTAAATCGTCAAACGACTCACACTGACGATACTCTCAAAAAAAGAACTCAGAATTATTATCTGATAGCTCTGCGAGGCTTTTTGAAATACTTAGTGAAAAGAGAGATTAAATCTCTCCCACCAGAGCGAATTGAATTAGCTAAAGTCTCAGAGAGATCTCTTGATTTAATCTCGGCTGAAGAGTTAAAAAGACTTCTAGATGCCCCTGATAATAAGGATATAAAGGGCCTAAGAGATAAGGCTCTTTTAGAATTGTTGTTTTCTACTGGTCTGCGGGTGTCTGAATTATGTGCCTTAAATAGTGATATGGATTTGAAAAAGGATGAAATGTCAGTACGGGGTAAAGGTGATAAGGTGAGAGTAGTTTTCTTTTCTGATGAAGCTAAACAGGCCGTAAAAGAATATTTATCTAAACGTAAGGATATGAATGATGCTTTGTTTACCTCATTGAACTCTAAAATTAAGAAGCCCATAAACCTACGGACGGGCAAGGAAGAAAGTCGGCTGACTCCCCGCTCGGTAGAAAGGTTGGTTAAACAGTATGCGATTAAAGCGGGCATTACTAAGAAAGTTACACCCCATATTATCCGCCATTCTTTTGCTACTGATCTGTTGCAGAATGGTGCAGATTTGCGTTCTGTGCAAATGATGTTGGGACATTCTAATATTTCTACTACTCAGATTTATACCCATATGACAGACAAACATTTGAGAGAAACTCATAAGAAGTTTCATAACAAACAATAAACATCAATGATGTTTAAATTTTCAATTTCTAATTTCTAATTTTCAATAAATTTTCAATGTTTAAATGTTCAATGAAAACGAATTTTGGCGAAGCCAAAATTCGTTTTTTAAAAATTAAAAATTCATAGAAATGTTCTAAAGGACATTTCTATGAGTTATCCACAGTGTGTCCTTTACAGTGTCCTTTATATAATTTATCATAAAGGACAGTTGGTTCTTTGAAATGTAGTTTATAAGTTCATAATTTTTGTTTATGTAGTTAATTTGTTCTTTCGTTTGTTCTTTTGTGAAGAAAATTAAAAGAAGGCCTCTGTTTTCTTTTATACATATATAAGCCCCGTCCGTTATAAGGAAGGGGCTTTTTTTTGTTTAATAATGTTTGAGAAACAAAAACTTAGACCTCGAAGGGCTAAGTTTTTCGAAAGTTTTCATGTGAAACGACGATTTAAATAATTTGGTAATCGGATTACCAAATTATTTTACCCAGTGTTTGTCGCGGATAGCTTTTATCTCCTTAGCTTCCCTCTCGTCTTTTTTTTCTTTTCCTTTTTCTCCTAATTCCTTTAATTCTGCCAGAGGCAGTTTTGAGAGTTCTTTTGTTCTTTTTTCTAGGTATTTAATGGTATTTAATTTAGGATCGTCTAAGATTTCTTCCATAAGAGCATTCAGAATAAAACCTATTTTAGGTCCAGGTGTTTCCCGTGTAACATCTATAATGCGATTTCCGTCTATTTTAAGCATTTTCACCGAGACAGGGTCTTTCATAGCTTCCTCTATCATAGCCTTATATTTTCTTAATCTATAAGGGTTTTCCTTAGGTCTCCCCATTCCAATTCTGTCACAAGCCCTTAATTTCATTAAATCCCATACATTTTCTGGCCCAACATTGCTTATAATTCGCCTTACAGCTGAAAGCGTTATTTGGTCTATGTCTGAGAAAAATAGGTGATTTCTGACTAACTTAGTAACAATATCAATGGTTTGGTTGGGATATCTCAATCTAGTTAAGATTTCACGTGAAACTCTTTCCCCTACTACATCATGGCCATAAAAGGTGGATTCTCCTTTTTCTTGGTTCCACCTTTTAGTATGTGGTTTTGCTATATCATGCAATAAAGCAGATAACCTTATATTTAAAGGCCAATTTTTGTCGGCTGAATGTTGTAAAGCTCTTAAATTATGTTCCCAAATCGTATAAATATGGGCTCCCTTTTGGGTTTCTCCTATACCTTTCTCTAATTCTGGGATAATATATTGTAAAATACCTAGTTTTTGAGCCAAAATTATTCCATCCATGGGTTTTTCAGACATCAATATTTTATTAAATTCCTCACGGATTCTTTCTTGGGAGATGTTTTTCAAATTATCAGCAAATTTTACAATTGATTCTTCTGTTTTTCCTTCAATAATAAAGTCTAATTCGACAGAAAAACGAATAGTTCTCAATAAACGAAGGGCATCCTCACTAAAACGATCTTCTGGTTTGCCGACAGTTCTGATAGTTTTATTCTTTAGATCTTCTTGTCCTTTATAAAGGTCAACTAATGTTTCGGATGAAACGTTATAGGCTATTGCGTTTATTGTAAAATCCCTTCTTTTTAGGTCATCTTCCAGTTTATCACTAAAGGAAACTGAATCAGGATGTCGGTTGTCCGAATAACCACTTTCTAGACGATATGGTGTTATTTCTATGGTTTTAAGTGTTTCTTCTGATGTTTCATCTGAAACAACCCCAACTGTACCAAATTCATTTTCATAAAAACTATGCTCAAAAAGACCAATAATCTGTTCTGGCTTGGCATTTGTTGTTATATCCCAATCTTTTGGTTTTCTTTTTAATAAAAGGTCGCGAACACAACCTCCTACTAAATAAGCTTCAAAACCTGCTGTTTCAAGGGTTTTTGTTACACGTGTAACCTCTTGGGGAATTTTTAGACTTAGATTTTTCATTGTTTTTGTTCTTTATAAAGGATTCGCACACAAGTCACTAATGATTTTGTTGGTGCTTCGCACTTCAAAATCATAAGTGTTTGCGTCCTCCTATTTCCCAACTCGCTTCGCTCGCTATGGGAAATTTTTTGCTTCGCAAAAATTGGATAAAAAACAAAGCAGTTTGTTTTTTTATCCCCGCCTTATAGTTGCTCCTTGCAGTTGCAACATATTCCGGCTTTCGCATCCTGCTCGAAAGCCAAGCAGTTGGATCGTTCCGAGTACACAACT
>JAGYLJ010000008.1 GCA_018401295.1 bacterium
GTGCTTTTGACACCATTTGCAAAACTTCTTGAATTCCAATTTTCTTTCGACTAACTTCTTATTTTTACTTGTCCAGTAATTGATTCTTTTACAATCCTGACAAGCCATTTTAATTAATCTTTCTTGTGACATGGGGGCATTATATAGGAGATTATGATTATAATCAAGAGCAAAAAACGAATTTTTATTTTTTTATAATATTATATATAGTCCGCCCGACAGGGATCGAACCTGTGACCGTCAACTTAAGAGGCTGCTGCTCTACCATCTGAGCTACGGGCGGATGTTTTTATTTACAATCAACATCTATATTATCTTTATTTGTTCTTGATTTCAAGTTATTTAAGGATTATTTTTTTTGCTTTTATTTCACTGCCAAAAAATTTACTCCCTAATCTTGTAAATTTATCAGTGAGGTCAGTTGAATAAAAAACTCTTTTTTTATTTTTACCAAGTTTTTCCTCTATATCAGAATGCTTTTTTAGATAGATTTCTAATTTTTTTGGTATGATTTTTGCTTCAGATAAGACGACGATTCGTTTTCCAACAATTTTTTTTATTTTTCTTTCTAAAATCCCGTAATGTGTACAACCTAAAATTAAAGTATCGATATTTTGTTCTATTAGAGGTTCCAAATATTTAAGTAAGATTGTTTCAGTAAAATTTGAGTTTTGTTCTCCGGCTTCTACTATTGGGACTAATAGTGGACATGATTTTTGAAGAGCTTTTATTTTTGGGTTAAGCTTTAGTAGTTCTTTTTTGAAGGATTCTGATCTTATAGTCCCTTCTGTGGCAATAACGCCGATTTTATTGTTGTTTGTTTTTGTGATTGCTTCTTCCACTGTTGGGATTAAAACACCCAAAACTCTTTTATCTGGATAATACTTAGGTAGATATTCTTGTTGAATTTTTTTAAGGGCATCACTTGAAGCAGTATTGCAAGCTAAAATTATTATTTCACAATTACTTTCAAATAAAAAATTTATTGCTTGTTTAGTAAATTCATAAACAACTTCGCTTGATCTTGTTCCGTAAGGAGTACGAGCGGTGTCACCTAAATAAATGTAATTATAATCGGGGAGCTTTTTTGTTATGGTTTTTAATATATCTAAACCACCAAAGCCGGAATCAAATATTCCAATAGATTTATTTTTATCAGCTCCTTTCATAGATTTTTAAAAAAATGTGTGCCCGGGGCGGGGGTCGAACCCGCATCCCGTGAGAGACACGATTTTAAGTCGTGCGCGTATACCAATTCCGCCACCCGGGCATTTTTATTTCAATGTTCTTAAACCTGAGGCCTAGGTCGGAATCGAACCGACTCATGGAGGTTTTGCAGACCCCAGCGTTCCCACTTCGCCACTAGACCTTTCTTAGCGTCTCCTACAGTTTACAAATTTGAAGACAACTCGTCAATTCTTTGACGGTTTTTTTCTCCATAATCTATTTCGAAATCAAGAAAAGGGGTATTCTTCATACTTAATTTTGACTGAACAAAACTTCTAATATCGCTTCTTTGTCGCTTAACAAAATCCAATGCTGACTTCTCACTTGAGTCTGGTAAGACGGTTATGAAGATTGTCGATCTTTTGAAGTCCTTTGATAAGTCAGCATTTGTAACTGTGATTAGAGAAGTCCGATTCGATTCTCTCCCCAAAAACTGAGCGACTAGATTTTTGATATTTTCTTTTACTTTTTCTTGTCTGAGAGTCATTTTATTATTTTTCGACAATTTTATAAGCTTCCAAAACATCTCCGGGAGTGATATCGATTTTTGATTTTAAGTCCATCCCGAACTCATCTCCTTCATTTACTTCTTTAGTTTGAATTTTTTGACTTTGCATACCAACAATAACACCTCTACCGATCTCAAAATCTCTTCTTAAAATTTTAACATCAGCAGATAAAACTAATTTTCCTTCTTTTACTTTTCCACCAATGATTTGGTTAGTTTTTGTTTTACTGAAAACTCTAATAATTTTTGCTAAACCAATTTTTTCCTCAACTTTTATTTTTGGAACAAGATCCTTTATATTTTCTTCCAACCATTCGGTTAGTTTATAGATAACGTCAACTACAACGATTTTGATTCCCTGTCGTTCAGCCAAGTCTTTTATATGTTGACTAACCTTAACATTGAAGCCAACAATCAAGGTGTTTTCTTTACTACCGGTTGTCTTTATATCATTTTCATTAATATCTCCAACCCCTGCGGAAATAATTTGAATAGAAGCTCTTTCCTGTTCTATTTTTTCTATTTCCTGTTGAATAGCGTCTATAGAACCAAAAACATCAGCTTTCACAATTATGGAAATTTTTGTATCATCGTCATTAGAAGATGATCTATTAATAATTGTTTTATCTGGTATTATGTCTTCTTTTTCCAAACTATTTGCTGCCATTTCAGCTTCTTTTTTCGAAGTAAAAGTTTTAAAAAAAGTTCCAGCTTCCGGAACTCCATTGATTCCAATTAATTTAATAGGACTAGAAAAAGTAGCTTCATTAATAAGGTTTCCAGAGAAATCTTCTAATCTCCTGATGGGACTAACTTTGCCGTCTATCAAAATAAAGTTTCCTTTTTTCAATGTTCCGTTTTTTATTATAGCAACTATCTCTGTCCCTTTTTGAGTGTCTATTTTTGACTCCAAAACAAAACCACTGGCTAAATTATTTTCACCACCTTTTAATTCTTCCATTTCTGAGGCCAAAAAAATAGTCTCTAAAAGTTCAGGAACACCTTCTCCTGTTTTTGCTGAAATTGCATTAAAGGGTACATCTCCTCCGAGGCCTTCAAGAAAAATTTCATTTTCCATCAGTTCTTGTTTTACTCTTTCGACGTTTGCATTAGGTTTATCAATTTTATTTATGGCAACTATAAAAGGTATCTCAGCTTCTTTAATACTTTTATAAGCTTCAATCGTTTGAGGTTTTACACCATCTTCAGCCGAAACAATTAAGATAGCAATATCAGCTATACAAGCACCTGTAGAACGAACATTACAAAAGGCAGCATGTCCAGGGGTATCTATAAAAGTAATTCTTCTTTTTTCATAAACAACTTCATAGGCAGAGATATGTTGAGTAATACTTCCAGCTTCACTTTCAACAATGTTGGTTTTACGAATAAAATCTAAGAGTGTAGATTTCCCATGATCAATATGACCCATGACAACAACTACAGGAGGTCTTTCTATTAAGTTTTCTTCTTTTTTTTTAATCATGATTTAAACAGATGCTTTCGTTTTATTTAAAGCTGAAGTTTCTTCTTCGGATAATTCGTATTTTGATTGCCAATCTTTTATTGGTTTAGCAAAGACGCGAACGTTGTCTCTAGCATATAAACTGGAGATTACTAGCCCGTTACCCTTTTTGTTCACAAGGGTAGCAGCAAAACTTTGATCCCCTCCAACACCATTGTCTTTGAAAGGGTTGAATCGAATGACTTCTAAATTTTGAATACTATCTCCCAGCCTTTCTTCTATGACTTTAAACTTATTTATCGTTTTATTTTCGAATTGATGTAAATCTTCAATTTTATCATCAATAGAAATAATTTTGTTTCTTAAACTCCCTTTGTCTTTTAGAATTTTAATGTCTTTACTTTTTAATTCTAGACGGATAAGCCATAAAATAAGCAAGACATTTATTCCAACTAGTATATACAAGGTTATTTCTTCTATAGTAAAAGTCATTATGCCTGAAATTATACACTACAAGGGCTTTTTTGCAATTTAACCTATAAAAAATAAGACGGGCAAGGCGGCTAAAACATCTTCGATGTTCGCCCGATCAAAACAAAGTTTTGATTTAGGGAGCCTTGCCCGTCCTCGCCCTTCATTTTCATCAACCTCAAAAAATGTTAACATATAGAAATGTTAAATAGGAAGATAAACCATAAAACATTGTTTGGGCGAGGAAGAATTTACTTGGATCACGCAGCTGCCACACCTTTACGATCCGAAGCTAAAAAGGTCATGGATCGTTTTTGGGACGTTGATTTTGGTAATGCAGGAGCAATTCACACCGAAGGAGTCATTGCCAAAAAGGCTGTGGCCGATTCCAGGAAAACAATTGCCGATATACTTAATGCTCAACCAAACGAAATAACTTTTACTTCCGGAGGAACAGAAGCCAACAGTTTGGCTATCCTTGGTTTTATTAATAAATTAAATGAAACAGGTAAAAGATTTGAAGAAATGCACTTAATCACCAGCACTTTTGAACACCCTTCAGTCTTGCAATGTTTTAAATATTTTGAAGGCGAAGGTGCGCAAGTTGATTATTTAAATATTGATCAAGAGGGGATAGTGAGTTTAGAACAACTAAAAAAAATAATAAATACAAAAACAGTTCTAATTTCAATTATGTTCGTCAATAATGAAATCGGTACTATTCAACCAATTTCAGAAATAGCTAAAATCATCCATAACTTTAAAAAAAGACAACCACAACAGACCAACTTTCCCGTTTTCCATAGCGACGCTGCCCAAGCACTTCTTTTCTTACCTATCAATACACAAAAACTAAATGTTGATATGATGAGTTTTGATGCACAAAAAATTTATGGTCCCAAAGGTGTGGGAGCGCTCTTCATTAGAAAAGGAATTGAAATCAACCCTCTCATCATTGGAGGTGGCCAAGAAAGAGGTTTGCGCCCGGGAACAGAAAACACTCCACTGATTGTCGGTTTCGCTAAAGCTTTGGAACTAGCCGAATACGAAAAAGAAAAAGAATCCCAAAGGCTAACAGAACTAAGAGATTATTTTATTACAGAAATTCTTAAAAAAATTCCATGCGCGAAATTAAACGGCAGTCCAGAAAAACGCCTTTGCAATAGTGCCAACATCTTTTTCCCAAAAATTAACAATGAATTTCTTGTCATCCAGTTAGATCAAAAGGGAATTGCTTGTTCTACTAAATCAGCTTGTTTAACAAACAAGGCTTCCTATGTAGTTAACTCTCTCGGAGCAGGAGAAAATAGAGGAGACGGTTCAGTTAGATTTACTTTGGGTAAATCCACTACTAAACAAAATATTGATTATCTAATTAGGTGTCTTGTAGAAATTTGTTGAATTTGATTTAAATTTTTTTTTCTATATAATTTGACTTATGGATATAGAAGAATTAAACAAAACACAAATAATTCTTTTGACTCTCTTAATAAGTTTCGTTACTTCTATTGCTACTGGGATAGTGACCGTTTCCTTAGTTAATCAGGCTCCTCCTGTTGTCACTGATACCATTCACCGAGTTATTGAAAAAACAGTTGAAAGAGTTGTTCCTGGTGAACAAAAAGCTACCATCATTGAGAACACAAAAACGATAATAATTAGTGATCAAGATTTTATCATCGATGCCATTGAAGATAATTCAGAATCTCTAGTGAGAGTTTTCACCACTGTTGAAATTAAAGATGCAGAAGGAATAATTACACAGACAGATAAATTTGTTGGTTTGGGAATTATTATTTCCGCTGAAGGTAAAATTATAATGAATAGTCTTGACCTACCAAAGGATCCAGAAACGACAGAATTTTTTATTACGATTAAAGATAAGAAAATAAAATTAAATATTATTGAAAAACTACCCAGTAACGAAATCACTTTGCTAACTATTCAGCCAGAAGAAGCTGAAAATAAATACGTCTTTAAACCAGTTAAATTAGGCAACTCAGATGCTCTTAAATTGGGTCAGTCAATTGTTTCCATAGGTGGGAAAGAATCAAATGTTGTTTTAACAGGAATTATTTCAAACTTGAAGATAGGGGAATTACCAACCCTAACGGCTACTTCAACTAATCCAATTGCTGAGGATAAACCAAAAAACATTATTTTAGAAATTGAAACTAATTTAGATTCTCAATTACCTATGGGGTTACTTATTGATTTGGACGGAGAGATTATTGGATTCAAATCTACCACTAACTTTTATATACCTGTTGATCTAATCAAACAGGACTTAGATAAAATAAATAAGGTGGCCACAGAGAATTCTCAGCCAACTACTGGAATATAGATACGATTGACCAAACCACAAAAATCCAGTATATTATTGGTAAGTTGTTTTGTGTGGATAGTGAGGTTTTTGCTTCGCAAAAACCTCACTCACCACCAAACCGAAAAAACTAAAATCATGCCACCATTTCAAAATTTCACAACAAAAGCAAAAGAAGTCATTCGTCATTCTCACGAATTGGCTATTGAACGAGGACAAAACCACGTTAGCCACCTCCACCTTTTTGCTGCTATTTTAATACAAGAAGAAAATACTGTAATTTCTATTCTAGAAAAATTGAATGTTGATATCATACTTTTAGCCGACACTTTGCTTGAGTTGATTGAATCTCCAGAAAAAGCCACTACTTTAACACCTTCCTACCAAATATTTTTGACTCCAGAATTAGCAGAAGTTCTACAGAAAACAACCCTCATAGCTCAGAACCTTGGTGATGATTTTGTTTCGGTTGAGCATCTCTTCATAGCCCTTTTTGATGTTCCAGGAGATATTCATGAGATAATGAATAGATTTAACATCAAGAAAGAAGAGGTCCTTTCAATTCTACAAGAGATAAAAGAAGGTAAAATTACAGATGTAAAAAAACCAAAAAAATATAAAGCCCTTTCAAAATTCACCAGGGATTTAACTAAATTAGCCAACGAAAATAAATTAGATCCTGTTATTGGACGAGACAATGAAATTCGCCGAATTGTTCAGATTCTTTCTCGCCGAACCAAAAATAATCCAATACTAATAGGGGATGCTGGTGTAGGAAAAACCGCTATCGCCGAAGGTTTAGCTTTACGAATTGCTCAAGGTGATATCCCAGGATCACTAAAAGATAAAAAAATAGTTTCTCTAGACATTGGTCTTTTGGTAGCCGGTACAAAATATAGAGGAGAATTTGAAGATCGTCTTAAAGCTATCATCAAAGAAATTCAACAATCAGATGGGAAAATAATTCTTTTCATTGATGAAGTTCATACCATCGTCGGTGCCGGGGCATCAGAAGGATCCATGGATGCTTCTAATATGCTTAAACCTGCTTTAGCTAGAGGAGAGTTACAAGCTATCGGGGCAACTACTTTAAGAGAATATCAAAGATATATTGAAAAAGATCCAGCTTTAACTAGGCGATTTCAACCTGTTCACGTTAGTGAACCATCCATTGAAGACACTATCGCCATTCTCAGAGGTCTTAAGGAGAGATATGAAATGTATCATGGGGTCAAAATCATAGATGATGCCATTGTAGCAGCGGTTAATTTATCAAGTCGTTATATCACAGATAGATTTTTACCAGATAAGGCCATTGATCTAATTGATGAATCAGCTTCATCTTTAAAAATTTCATTGGAAAACAAACCACCCGTCTTAGAAGAGACTGACAGAAATGTAAGAAGGTTAGAAATTGAAAAACAAGCACTCAAAAAAGATTCTAAGCCGAAAAATAATGCTCGTATAAAAAAAATAGAAGAAGAGATAGCTAATCTAAAAGAAAAGACTTCCGAACTATCTGTTAAATGGAACAACGAAAAAACAATTCTATCTGAAATAAAAGATATTAAAGAAAGACTGGAACAATTTAGATTGGAATCAGACCAAAGTGAAATTATGGCTGATTTAGCGAGAACTGCTGAAATAAGATATTCTGAAATTCCAAAAGCTGAAAAAGAATTAAAAGAAAATATAGATAGATTAAAGAAGTTGAAAAAAAGTGGGCGTATTCTTAATGAAGAAATTACAGCTGAAGATATTGCTGATATTGTTAGCCGTTGGACAGGAATTCCAATTACTAGGATGCTGGAGGAAGAGGCATCTAAATTAGGGAGAATTGAAGATGATCTTAAAAAAGTTGTTATCGGACAAGATGATGCTATTCGTAAAATAGCCGATGCGATTAAAAGATCCCGTGTAGGTATTTCTGATCCGAATCGACCTATTGGTTCTTTTATGTTTTTGGGTCCCACAGGAGTAGGGAAGACTGAATTAACGAAAAAGTTAGCAGAAACTATGTTTAATGATAGTAAGGCTTTAATTAGAGTTGATATGTCTGAATACATGGAAAAGCATAGTATTTCAAAATTAATTGGTGCCCCTCCAGGTTATGTTGGCCATGAAGAAGGTGGTTCTCTAACTGAAACAGTTCGTCACAGGCCTTACTCTGTTATTTTGTTTGATGAGATAGAAAAAGCTCATCCAGAAGTCTTTAACTTATTGTTGCAGGTTTTAGATGACGGTGTTTTGACCGACGCTAAGGGTAAAGTCGCTAATTTCAAAAATACTATTATAATTTTAACCTCAAACATTGGTTCTAAATTCATCGGTAGAATGGAAACTATTGGTTTCAATAATGATACAAGTGAAGAACAATATGAGGAAACTAAGAAGAAAGTTTTGGACTCCCTTAAAGATTATTTTAGACCAGAATTTTTGAATCGTTTGGACGATATTATTGTTTTTGATATTTTAAAGATGGATACCACTCAAAAAATTGTTGATATTCAAATTGATTTAATAAAAAAGAGACTAAAAGATAAAAATATTACCCTAAGTATTTCAAAGGGGGCTCTTTTATATTTAGTTAAAAAAGGCTATAATCCACAGTACGGAGCGAGACCTTTGAAACGATTAATTCAAAATGAAATTTTAACACCTGTAGCTACAGAAATGATTTCCAACGGAATGATGCAAGGAGGTTCAGTTTCAATTGATGTTAAAAATGAAAAATTAACTTTTGTTGTAAAAAAGAAAGGTGGTGTTTCAGTTACAAAGAAAGTAAAAAGTAGTAAAAAAACAGTTAAAGAAAAAGTTTCTGTCTAAAATTATAAGTTCTTATCGTCGACTTTTGACTTTAAGGACTTTATAAACTTTAGACTAAATTATGCGTCGGTGGTAGAGCGGTCAAATACACGAGTCTGTAAAACTCGCGCCTTCGGGCTACGCAGGTTCGAATCCTGCCCGGCGCACCAGAATATTAAAACAGCCCTCAATGGGCTGTTTTAATATTCTAATCGGTGCGCCGGGCAGGATTCGAAAAACGGACTGAGCGAAGCGAGGGAGTTGGGGTCGAGAGTACTTAATAATTTTGGAGTACGAAGTACGAACAAAATTATTTAGTAACTCGTGACCGAATCCTGCCCGGCTTTAAACAGCCCTCAATGGGCTGTTTTAATATTGTATTAACATTAAGAACTATTTCAAAAAGGCGGAAAATCAAAGATTTTCCGCCCCCTATCCCAGTAAAACCCCCTTAATTCTTCCATATCAATGACATCCGCAGACAAAAATTTCAAATCCTTGCTGTATTTACCAATAAGTTTTATTATATATTATATGGATACGTTACAAAAAACATTACAAAGTACCACTATCAGGGTTGTCTTTGTTGCTATTTTAGCTCTATTATTACTGATTCCTACGGGGATGATTAAATCTGTCATTCGTGAGAGGGAAATGAATCGTGACACAGCCATAGCCAGCGTGATTTCAGATTGGGGAGGAAAGCAAGTTGTGGTAGGTCCCATTTTGACTGTTCCTTATGACGTTTATAGAACCGTTGACGGCAAACAAATCAAAGAGCTTGCCTATGTTCATTTTCTACCAGAAGAACTTACAATAGAATCTACTATTAAACCCGAACTAAGATCTCGAGGAATTTATGACGCAGTTGTCTATAACTCCGATCTTCATTTTTCAGGAAACTTTCCTCAACTGGATTTTAAAGCTTTAGGTATAGAGTCTTATCAATTACACAGGACAGAAGCCTTTGTTAGTATTGGAATTCCTGATATGCGTGGGTTAGAGGAAAGAACAATTTTTAAATTAGGAAACAAAGATTTACAATTTATTTCGGGTATTATTACCGATGATGTGATTAGAAACTTTACTGATCCTCAAGCGTTTTATTTCCCAGAAGAACAAACCAAGAGAATAATGGTGGAGGGGTCAGTAGGGAATAGCGCTTCGGGTTTGAATGCTGATGTTCCGGAAGCTTTTCTTTATTCGGCTTCTAACTTTGAATTTAATTTAAAATTAAAGGGAAGTGAGAGATTAGCTTTCATACCTTTAGGAGAAACTACTGATGTTCAGATAAATTCTAATTGGACATCTCCCAGCTTTGATGGATCATTCCTACCGGATGAAAGAGAACTTTCTGAAGAAGGTTTTACCAGCTCTTGGCATGTTTTAGATTTAAATAGAAATTATCCGCAAGCTTGGGTAGGTGACAGTTACAATGTCTACGACTCTGTTTTTGGAGTAAGTTTAATTAACCCAGTCGACGGTTACCAGAAATCAAATCGTTCTATTAACTATGCTCTATTAATTATAGCTTTAACATTCTTAATCTTTTTATCATTTGAAATCTTCAATAGAAAAAGAGTTCATCCTGTTCAATATATCTTGGTGGGGTTGGCTTTGGTTTTGTTTTATACTTTGTTGGTTTCCATTTCAGAAATCCTTGGATTCGATAAGGCCTATGGAATTGCCAGTGTGGCTACCATCGGATTGATTATTTTGTATTCTAATACAGTTCTACAGTCAAAAAGATTTGTGGCTATTCAAGGAGGAGTCCTAGTCTTTTTGTATACTTTTGTTTTTATTCTTCTCCAATTAGAAGATTACGCTTTGCTGATTGGCAGTACCGGGCTTTTCCTTATTTTAGCCAGCATTATGTATCTGTCTCGAAAAGTGGATTGGTATACTCTTGATAAAAAGGAAATGGAAACACTTGATGATTTTTATAATCAATAAAAAGTCTCCTATCCCAGTAAAACCCGCCGAATTCTTCTGGATTAAACAATAAAAACAGCGGGCTAATCATTGTTGACGATTAGTCCGCTTATCTATGATTTAAAAACTTATTTAAGGTTTATGATTCTTTCAGCGCATTCTCTGGCGACTCTTGCGTCTGAGTTTTCACTCCCAGGCATCGTTGCCCAGCCTTGTTTTTGGATGTATTCATACCGAGTCCAAGAGTTCATCCCTTTTAATTCCTTTAGGGAAGCTTCCTTGTTTGGATCTCTCCGAAACTGCTCAACGCAAATTGGGGCCAGGTACTCAACCATTGCCTTCTCAACTGCTTGTTGAGCTTCTTTCTGAGCAGAGCTGCTTGTTACTGCCCATCCCGTTGCGAAAACAAGGATCAACATTAAGATACCGCCAATTACTACTCCCCAAATCAATGGTTTCATCGTTTTCATCCTGCACCTCCTCTAGGCTTTTTCGAGGTTAATAAAATGCTAAACACCAATAAGTTTTCAAAATTTACAATCTATTATAGATACTACAACAATAATCAGTTATTAACAATCTTTTCTTTGTTTGGCTTAAAAAGTTCGGATTTGCTAGATAGGGGATAGAACACCCGAATTTTATCATATTAATCCTATATTCCACAAACAGTCTCCAAGACCTTTCCATCTTGGCTTACCACAAGAAATTTTTGATCTCCATTAATATCTGTAGCAATGACGTTAAAGAAAAATTCATTAGGCTTCGTTGCTGTAGCTTGTTGATTATACCCTGAGTCCTCTATAGAAATTAAGTAATTTCCCACTATTTGTTTGGCTGCTTCCTCGCTTTGGATTAGGTGATTTTCTTGATAAACGACTCCTCCTGATGGTCCTTCTTTACACCAACAGCCAGGGTTTATACAACTAAATAACCCACAAACATCATCTTCATAAGATTGACACTCCTCAGGTAAGGAAGATTCGGCTGGCGTGTTTGAATTCGCTGCTTCTCTATTTTCTCTAACTTTCGGCATCACCAAAAAGAAAATGACAAATAATGCCAAAATAGCAGGGAAGACCGAAACAAAAAAACTTTTTATTGTAAAATTTTGCATAGGTTTTTTAAATTAACTAATATATTCAAATTATTAAAAAGTTTTAAAACTTTCAAATATTTTTGTTAAATCTTTCAGTGCTAATGATCCTTCATTGGAAGAGTCGTTGACTATCACATTACTTAAGAATATATATTTATCACTTCTTCCAATCTCATTATTACATTTACGACCTACCGCGTTCAGGTTCTCTTGTTCTTTTTCACAAAGAGTTATTTTTTCTTGTAATTTATCACTTTTCTCTATACTAATTCCAGAAATTTTAAATAAACATTCATATCCTGGTATTTTAGTTATCATTGAACTATCAGATGACAAAGGAAGACAAAAATCAATTCCAAAAACGTCGTCTTCTCCACTTAAACTTTTATAAATATGGGGAAGTGTTTTATAGTTTAACCACGCATTTGTTAAAGCTAATTGGAAATCATATTCTTCATTAATATATGTTATCCCTTCAGAAATTTCTTCTATATTGTTATCAATGGCTTCTTTTTGATTTTCTGTATAATAATAACTAACAACCACAAGAACAATAATTCCCACAATTATTAAAACACCCCCCAACCCAAATCCTTTTTTCATCATTTTTTTAAATTAATTAATATACCCTTTCTCATTAACCCTAAGTTTGTAATACTCAAATTATATTAGATACTTCCACTTAATTATAAAATAAATATGGGATAAATCACATATCCATCTCAACTCCTCGGAATTTTTCTAAATTAACCAAGTTTAACTGCTGTGCCAAAAGCTAACATTTCAGAAGCTCCCTGCATTATCATGGAAGTTGTAAATCTCATATTAACAATCGCATCAGCTCCTAAATCAATGGCTTCATTAACCATTCTATTATAGGCTTCATCTCGAGCGCTTGTTGTCATATCAGTATAGGTTTTAACTTCTCCACCTACAATACTTTTTAATCCAGCTCCAATATCTCTCCCGATGTTCCTTGCTCTCACTGTATTACCCTTAGCAACTCCAAGTATTTCTATAATCTTCTTTCCAGGGATTTCACCTCCTGTAGTAACAATTATATTTGTCATAATTTCAAGTGAGGATTAGTAAAAATGATTATGTTAATGATTATTTTTACTATATCCGAATGATGGAATTATATGCTTTGCATATAATATTTTTTTAATTAACTAATATATTAAATTTAAAATATAGGTCCAGACTCCACAGTTTCTATTAATGTATCTCCTTCCATCTTATAAGAATGAAGTACCCCTCCTGGATTCATTTTATCTCTTCTTGTTCCTAAACATTCACCAGGTTTAGTAGTCTGACAAGAATATGTTGCTGTAAAAAATTCTTCACCCCCGAATTGATTTTTATCGCCAGTTAAGTTCTTTTCTATTAAGGCGCATTTGTTTGATGTAATTGCACTTTCTAAATCACAAACGCTAGATAAACAATCACTTTCAGAAGCACACTCTTTCCCGACATCTGGAGCTTTTTGAAAACAACCTTTTAAGGTGGTAAATGCTGGATGCAAGTCACTTAATCTAACTAAACCATTTTTCTTTAAACATTCACTCTCAAAATCACTAGTACAACATTCTTTATTATTCCATGTTTCTCCTTCTATACAGTCTACACATTCCATTAAAGGTTCTGTATAATTTTTTCGACCTTCTACAATATCATGCTCACCACCAATTTTTTGATTTTCCGTATAGTAATAACCAACGCCCGCAAGAACAATAATACCTACAACTATTAAAACACCCCCTAACCCAAATCCTTTTTTCATTATTTTTTTTAATTATTTTTTAATTTTTTCAATATCATCTTCTTTTTTATTAATAAAGATGAAAATTCCTATAACGACAAGAAAGATCCCCGGAACTAAACTCCACAACCAATCATCAGGTTTATCTAAAATAACAGCAAACATTATATATAGACCAAAAACAATTGAGACTATTCCTGATATTGTTCGGCTTATAAAGTTCATACTCATACTAAAATTATATCAATAATTTACTAAAAAATCTCTAATAAACTTATTATCATCAAATTAACCTTAATTCTTGGATGTTTAGATAAAAAACAAATTATTTACTTAAATTACTTTTTTTTGCTACAATTCAGTTATTACAAACTAATTTAAAAATTCATGAAAAAATTTATTTTTACTTTGATTATTATTTTAATTGCTGCAGGTGTTTGGTATTTCCAAAAGGGATTGGATAAAAGCGATCCACCATTGAGCTTAATTAATCAGGTCATCTACAATTGTGACGACAACAAAACCATCGACGCTTCTTTTTATCAAGGAGAAATTGTTGCCACAGAACCTAATGAACCCCCTACTCTCACAGGGATTGTTAAATTAATTTTAGATGATGGAAGAAATTTCGATTTACCCCAAACTATTTCTGCTGACGGTGGGCGTTACGCTAATAGTGATGAATCGTTCGTTTTTTGGAGCAAAGGCGATGGGGCTTTAATACTAGAAAGTGGTATTGAAAATAATTACACCAATTGTGTTGTGATAACTCCAGCCACCGATGAATCGAATATTAAAGTTATTTCACCAAACGGTGGGGAAGTTTGGACAAAAGGACAACCAGTTAAGATAACTTGGACTAGCTCAGAAGGAGTAAAAACAGTTGACATAAGATTATCAATTTCAGATGGTAACGAAGGTCAAAATTTTAATGCTGCTATTGCTTCCAATATTCCAAATACAGGTATTTATGATTGGACAGTTCAGGATCTATACGCAGAGGTATTAGGAATAACGGCCCTACCATATTCAGCAAAATACTTTGTAACTATTGAAGATAGTGAACATAACAATATTTACGATACTAATGATATCCCTTTTAGTATTGAATAAAAATTAAACAAGTCAGGTAAATCACGTTACATTCATGGTTCGGGTTGTTCTCTCAGTTTAAATAATTAAATGATACCGGTAAAAAAGCCCTAAATCTTATGGGTTTGGCTCTTTTTTCTTGATTTAACCCTAAAGATAGTGTAGAATACAGACCATGAAATTTGCAGTATTAGAGATAGGAGGGAAACAATATAAAGTCTCAGAAGGAGATTTAATTAAGGTTGAAAAAATTCCCGGAGAACATAAAGAAGGTGATAAAATTGTTTTTGACAAGGTTCTTTTGCTAAGTGATGACAATAACACTAAAATTGGCACACCCTATCTAACTAGTAAAGCTACAGGAGAGTTCATAAAAGAAGGCAGAGGAATAAAAATTAGAATTCGCCAATTTAAATCTAAAAGTAATTATTTAAAGAGAGTTGGCCATAGACAACCCTTTTCCCAAATAAAAATCACTCAAATCTAAAATGAAAAAACACCCGAGAGGGTGTTTTTTCATTTAGAGAATATTGTTAACAAATCTATTTGTATTTAATTTAGGTAAATGGGATAATTTTAATAATTATCAACATATAATTATTAATTAGCTAAAACTAAAAATACTATGGAAAATAACATGGGTATTCCTTCTGAAGAAGTTGACACAATCATCTCAAGTAAACCAGAAGAAATTCTAAGTGAAGAACCAGAGGAAAAAGGACCGGGTAAAATAATTACTATTGTAACCATTCTCGTGGTTATTGCTTTAGGAATATACTTTTGGAAAAGTGGTTGTTTTACTACACCAGTTGAAACCATAACTAATGTCGATACTATATTAGTTATTGAACCAAGAGAGTTAACCATCGATATGAACAACTCCGCTCAAATCAGAGTATATATTCAAGGTGCTGATATAGAGAGCAGGGAAGAGATAACTGATCAGGCTGAATGGTATAGTAGTAACCTAAGTATTGTTACAGTGGGTAATACTTCTGTAAAAGGCCAAGTTGTTTCAAGAGATGAGGAAGGGGAGACTTTTATTACGATGATCTATGGGGATCAAATAGAGACTATTCCTGTGGTAGTAAAAAGGGCAGGACTAAAAGTAGAATGTTATCCAGTCTTAGCTGAGAAATGGACAGAAGAGGGGATTAAAACAGCTCAGACTGGAGAAGCCATTGACTGGATGGGATCTTATATTGAAATAGGGTCGCCTCATTATGATTACAAATGGACAGGGACAAATGGTTTGAATGATGATAGTGCTATAGCAGAAAAAACTTATATGACTCCGGGATTAAAACAAGTTCATTTTTGGACAAAAGATACTGCTGGAACAATCGCTGAAGCTGATTGCTCAATTACTATTATTAAATAATTCAAACTAAAAATGAAAATTAAAAAACAATTATTTTATTATACTTTTGTAGCCATCTTTGGATTTCTTTCTTTATTTCAATATGCCAACGCAGATATAATAGATGGTACTCGTTCAGGGATGTTAAATGAATCAAGATGTCGAAACGTGCAGTTTTATCATATTGATCATAACCAAGTTTTCCATCCTGGAGATCCAATAGATTTTGGTTTTACTGCTGAATGTAAGAATCCAGCTATAACCTGTGGTACTGTTTCTGTGAGCGCTAGATTATCTAATGTTCAAACTGACCCATACTCCGGAGTAGATACGCTTGTTGGGCCATCATTGAACCTGATAGGAGCTGGCCACCTTGGAGGGACCAAGGTTTCCTGTACAAATTTAACACAACCTTGGGTAAGGATTAGTATGCCAAATATGCCGGCACAAATACCGTCAGATCTAGCTGAAAATTATGAAGCTGCCGCAACTTGCGAAGATACAATAGTTATCCAGACAAGTAATTGTGGAACCCAAAGATCTGCTCATGGTACAAAAGATTGTTCAATTGATGGTGTTTGTGGAACTTCAAATGGAAAAACTCTTACAATTGCACCAGCCACAGGCTTATGTACCCAAGTAACAGCTTCTGCTGTTTCAGGAGATGGTCCTTGGACTTGGTCTTGTTATGGTTCCGGTGGAGGAACCACCGCTTCTTGTAGTGCAAATAAAACAGTTGAACCTCAATGTACTGGTTCTTTCACCAATTCTACACTCTGTGTAGATGATGACAGCGAGTTAACCATTGATACAGCTAAAACCTTAGTTGACACTTGTTCCACACCAGCTGGTTCTACACCAAAATGCGAAACAACTTGTAATTCTGGTTACCAAAGGGTTTATTATGTTGGTACCGATAGTCACCAATGTGACCTGATACCACCTTATTCTTGTACTGGTTCAATTCCTAATTCAACTCTCTGTGCTGGTGATAATACTGGTCTAACTTCTGATGTAGCTAAAACCGCAGTTACCGCGTGTTCTTCACCTGCTGGCTCTGATCCTAAATGTGAGATGGTATGTAATACCGGCTATGTGAAAAGTGAAAATAGTTGTGCTGTTTTACCACCGGAAATTTCAGGTATTTTCAATGTTAGTGATGTCCCTACAGGAGAAAAACCGACTGCATCTTGGGAGGCCTCTAATTCTGTAAGATGTAATCTATTAAGTGACACCGGATATAGTGATATGGACGTTTGCGATTCTGTGTCTGATTGTGCTTCTGTAAGTGTTCTTGTTGATAAACCAGTTATGACTGAAACCAACTATACTTTGAACTGTTATAGTATCGATGGTACGATTGCAACAGCCCAAGCTAAACCACTTGCTCGTACAGTATTAACAGCCACCCCCGCAGCGGTAACCACTAATTTTTATGGCGGTGGGGCATTCGCAGAACCAAAGGTTGCATTAAAAATAGTTTCTTGGAATGGTTTTAACGATACAATTTCTTTTAGTTCTGATATTTCTACAAGCTTACCAGAATCACCGGGGAGTGACACCACTAATAGTGTTGCTTTTGTCCCTTCTGTCTTAACTTTCGCCAACTATTATCCTGTTGCTACAGCAACACCTTCCATGGCCGAAATATTTGCTTCCTACCGGTTTGATAGTTCTGTTGATGGATCTAAAACAGTTAAGATTTGCAGAGAGAGTTCAGTTGATTGTGCTTCTATTGAAGTTACCGGAGTTGATGTTATAGGTGAAGACCCTACCAATCCAGCGTTTCAACAATACTAAACTGAGTAAAAAACAGAATTTAAAAAAACACCCTCTCGGGTGTTTTTTTAATTTTATTCTTGTTATAATACTTTCATATTTATATATAATATTAATCAATAAAAACAATCAAATTATGAATAATTCAGAACAAGGCTTTATCTCAACTAAAATAATTCTAATAATTATCGTAATTTTATTTGCTGGTATAGGCAGTTTGTATCTTTTAGGAGCAAAAAATACAGCACCAACTGAAAAAATTAAAACAACAGAAGAAACCCCCGAAAATCCAGAAACCGCCAGTTGGAAAACATATCGAAACGAAGAATACGGTTTTGAGTTTAAGTATCCGGAGGATTTAATTACTGAAGAAAATGAACTACTTTATTATTTAGAATCTGGTATACATATTGATCTAAAAATGAAAGGTGAAAAAGCTGATAAATTTATAGAAGCAGGATGGAATTGTGGTATTTACGGGCTCTCTGAAGCCCCAGACTCTTTTAATTTTTCTAAGGATATTATTCAAGATACTACTTTAAAAGTAGCAGATAAAGAAATATTGGTTAGTGAACTACAAGAGCCCGCTCCAGGTCTGCGGGGGCCTTTTCCAGGGGGAAATACTGGTTATCGTATATCATATAAAGGCGATGCGGTGAAAAGTATGAAACCATATATAATTTTGAACGGTTGGAGTAATTCTTTATCTGATAAGGACATAAAAATTTTAGAAAGTCTGAATTTGTTTAAAAACATAAATGATTGGCCACGTGATGTAGAAGCTTGTCCAGCAAAAGGATAAAAAATAAATCCTTTCCATATTCAAATTTATAGACTAACTAAAAAAATTCAGCACTCGGTGTTGAATTTTTTTTAATCTATAATTTATCATTTAAAATTTATAATTCCAAAATGCTTTTAAAAACAGGAATTTTAATTCCTGTTTTTAAAAGCATTTTGGAAGGTGTTATCATCCAAATACTCAAGTTCTGTTCCTGTAGACAAACCTCTTCCTAAAGTGGTTATTTTAATAGGGGATTTGGTTTTAACTAATTTTATCTGTTGAGTTAAATATTCTAATGTATTTTCTCCTTCAGGATTAAGGCTCAAACCTAAAATTATTTCTTTCAGACTCCCATTCTTTTTTTTAATAAGCTCCAATAATTTTTTAATCCTTATTCTTTGATTTGGTTCTTTTTCTAAAATAGGTAGTAAACCACCCAACACAAAATAAAGTCCGTTATAATTTCCAACTCTCTCTATATTTTCTAAGTCAGCATCTTTAGCGACTACCATTAAAACAGATTCATCTCTATTAGGGTTTTCACAAATACGACAGAAGTTAGAATCACTTTCAATAGAATAAAATCTGGAACAACTTTCACAAATCTTCACATCTTTTTTTAGTTGTTTAATTAAATCAGCAAATTCATGTAAGAAACCAGGATTTCTAGTCAATAAAAAATGGACAAAACGTTTAGCTTGTCTTGGTCCGATTCCAGGGAATTTAATAAAATATTCAGCTAATTTATCAATACTGTTCATAGTTTGGCTATTATATCATACTTTAAAAACAGATTCTTATTTTTAAACTATTGACATATATATAATTATATAATATAGTTTGAGCAGGTTGAAAGTATAAGAGTTCATTAAAATAGAAGGGAGGGGAAGGAAGATGAAAGCCAAAGCTTTAAGTTTAGTTTTAATAATATCTTTGTTAATCGTTATCATAGAGCCGTTTAGTCTTCTACGGGGGAACATTAACCCAGTAGTCGAAAAAATTCTTATGATTGGATTTAGCCTTATAACTCTGGTTATAATCGGAGTAAAGGTTAAAAAAGAATATAACCATTTTGGTAACAATTAAATTAAAGGAGGAGAAGGAAATGAACGAAGAAATTTTAGAGAGAACAGAGGAAGAGTTGACCGAATTATTAGGTAGAAGCTTGGCGTGTGTTGAGGTGAAAATTTCCGGAAAGGTTATCAGCAAGGATCCAAATGGATTCATTATCACTTTTGAAACCAAAAACGGAAATGTGCAGGTAGACATCAACGACGGCATCACAAATACAGATATCTTCAAAATAGGTGATACCATCGTCAATCTTCCACTTCAAGGTGCGTATCTTGACGCCAAAGAGAAAAATCTGGTCTTCATTTTCGAGGGTCCAGACAGTTAGCTCTTATTCCAAGACGCAAAAGCCGAGTCTTCCCAGACTCGGCTTTTTTTATTTAAAAACTTAGAATTCATCTGCTTGTTCTGTTTCTTCTATAGCAAAGTCACCAAAATCATTTTTGTCTACACTTTGAAAGGTAGCTTTTTTGTCGTTAAAGTTCAGTTCTACTTTTCCAGTTGGTCCATTCCTATGTTTTTCTATAAGAATTTCTGCCAAGTTAGATTTACCAGAACCATCTTCTAAATTTTCACGGTGTATAAACATAACCACATCGGCATCTTGCTCAATAGAACCGGAATCTCGCAAATCTGATAGACGAGGACGCCCCCCACGGCTTTCTACGGCTCGACTCAACTGGGATAGAGCAATCACAGGTACATCTAATTCACGAGCTAAATGTTTAAGAGAACGGGAAATTTCAGTAACCTGCTGGACCATTGAATCGGAACCTCTTGATTGAGTTGGCGCCATCAATTGCAGATAATCGACAATAATTAAACTCAAACCATGTTGTCTTTTCAATTTTCGAGCCACTGATCGCATCCCCAAGATGTTGTTAGAAGCTTGATCATCAATAAAAATAGGAGCTTTTGAAAGGTGATCTAAAGATTCTCTTATCAAATTAAATTCTTCGTCTGTTGTTAATTTACCAGTTCTTAACTTCCAAGCATCAACATTAGAATCAGCTGCTAACATTCTATCCACCAACTGTTGAGAACTCATTTCCAGTGAGAAAATGGCCACAGGGTAATTATCATTTACTGCTATTTTTCTGGCGATATCTAAAGCTAAAGAAGTTTTACCCATAGAGGGTCTGGCTGCTAAAATAATCAAATCAGAATTTTGAAAACCAGATAATTTAGCATCTAATTCTTTAAAACCAGTTGGCACCCCTCTCAATTTACCATCTGATTTATGTAATCGGTCTAATCTTTCCCAAGCTTCACCCAAAGCATCTTTGATTTTAATGAAAGAACGAGAAACCAGAGAACTAGTAACTGCATAAATATTTTTTTCTGCTTTATCCAAAACATCTTCCAAATTTTCTGATTCGTTGTAACCTAAATTAGAAATATCTTCTCCAGCACCAATTAATCGGCGCATCATATATTTTTTATGAACTATTTTGGCATAGTGTTCTGCATTAGCTGAAGAGGGAACTGTTTCTACTAATTCCGTTAAAAATATATTGCCACCAATAGAATCTAATTGATTTTGTTCTTTTAAGATGGAAGACAAAGTTAATAAATCCATAGGCTCTTTTTTAGCAAACAGTTCAGTCATAGCTTTAAAAACTATACGGTGTTTTTCAGAATAAAAACAATCTTCAGAAATAATATCTAAGATATCATAAATAACCTCAGGCCTTAACATAATAGAACCCAGCAAAGCTTTCTCAGAATCACTGTTTTGAGGGGGAACTCTTAAACCAGGTTTACTTTTTAATATTTCCATATCTTTATATTACCACATTTGAAATATCTCCAAATCGCTCAAATAGAATAAGATAGGGGATAGAGAGTGGATAGTTATAGAAAATAAGACTATTTTCTATGGTATTGACAGATTTTATTTTTTAAGTATTATATTCAATGGGTCTGGAGAAGAATGTCTTTTGCCCCAAGATCGAGCCAAATTGAAGTTGCCCCGTATTCGGATGAATAAGCAGGGACTGTAACCATAACGGTCTAATTACCCCCCGTACACGGGCGAACCACAACAAGGCGTAACCATACGACCTTGAGGTAGCGATCAATTTGGGTCAAAAGAGACAGCTCAGGCGCATGGGAGTTATCGGAATACGAACCGAAACGACCTATCTTAGATGATATATTTCCTCCTTCATCGGATAAGCCAGAGAGAGGAAGATTCTTCTCCGGAATCCCTTTTTACCGTCAAGTTTAACTTGACGGTTTTTTATTTTATTTATTTTCCAAGACTTCAATACGGGCTTTTAATTCTGCAATTTCGGTATCTTTCTCTAATTTTATAGCATCAATTTGCCTCTGTTGTTCTTGAATAGCTTTAATAGTAAGTGGGATAAGCTCAGTATAACGAATGCCTAGATAGCCATCTTGGTCAGTTCCCACTACTTCTGGAAAAACTGTTTGAACATCTTGTGCTATCAAACCAACCCGACGAATATCGTCATCTTCAGTTTTAAATTTATAATAAACTGGACGTAAAAACGCCAATTTCTCATTAGCATTTTCAATATTACCTAAGATATCTTTTAAACGTAAATCAGAAGACGTTGACCAAGTATTTTGACCAGATGTAAGATAAATACCAGTCCCAGCTGTGTTTCTAAAATAAACAACATTTCCTGCATTGGCTATTATTTCTAACTTAGCATTTGGTGAAGCTGTACCGATTCCTACATTACCTGTAGGGAAAACAACTTTCGTAACTGTATAGCCAGAACGTCCAATATGGAAAGCCATGTTTCCTAATGACCCAGCATCATTTATGGATTGAATGTCAAAACTGCCTGCTTCGAGACCAGACGTTCTAATTCTCCATAAACGATTATCAACAGCTTCCGAATCATTTTTATAATCTAGATATGCACCAGTACCTGTCACTCTAGCAGAACCATAAACATCAAGTTTATAAACTGGCGCCGTCGTCCCGATGCCGACGTTGCCGCCTGAAGATACTCTCATTCTCTCTGATGCAGTTGAACCATCATATGTAAATACCTTAAAGCCATCTCCGCCACCAACCACTATAGCTCCCTTATTTTGATATGCTAAATAAGCGGTAGCGGCACCATAAGCATCAGAAACTGCATCAGTCCTACTAAGAATTTGACCAACGTAAGTAGCACCTGTAAATGTACCATCTGCATAAGATATCTCTTGTTTAGCCCTTGGCCCCGTCGTCCCGATTCCGGCGTTGCCTGTACTTGTTATACGCATCCTTTCCCCATAAGCACCGGAAGTATATGTCCAAAATTCTATTGGTTTATCTGCTCCTGCTGATGCAATAACAGCACCTGAAGAGTCATACCCAAGATGTAATCCGAGAGACGTTCCGTCCCAGAAAAGGGCGGTCGAGGTGCCAGTCCCCAAACTTGTACCTGTCGTTTGAACTACGAATTTATACGATGGCCCCGTCGTCCCGATGCCGACGTTGCCGTCATATTGGACACGTAACCTTTCACCCCAAGATGACCCGTTGTGAGTTACGAATGTCAAGCCACTTGACGCTCCTACACTTCCTATGGTTCCTAAATTTGCCGATGTGTCATATCCAAGCCACAAACCCTCTGACTGATCTCCGTCACGGAAAAAGGTGTTGTAGTAAATTGTCCCCGTTAAATTTGTGCCTACACCCTTGACATCTAATGGAGTTGCAGGCGCCGTCGTCCCGATACCGACTAATCCGCTTTCTAATACCGTTACCTTTTCTGCTCCAGTGCTATCTTGCAAGTTCAAAATGTCGGCACCTAAACCTTGAACGGATAATCTTGCTAATGGCCCCGTCGTCCCCACCCCCACATTCCCACTTGTATCAATAGTCATCTTAGAAGTTCCATTAGTTAAGAAACGAAGGTCTGTATTAGTTAGAGTTCCTATGGAGCCTTGAGTAGTACCTGACCAGATACCTGTGGTAATAGAGTTAGTGACATCTGTGACTTTGAGAGCTGATTGTCCATCTCCTGAGACTTCGAGGAGACAGAAGGTGTGGAGGTACCTATACCTACATTACCTAGTTGTAATAGAGTAAGTTACCTACTTTTGTCCAGAGGGAGGAGAGAGATGTAATGATGTATTCTAGTCTTTCTATGAGACTACCATCGTTATTAGCTGTGACATTGGTAGAATCAAAGTCATTGTTGTTATTGTTAGCTCCTAGGATGTTTTGGGGAAAGTCTTGATCTGAAGAGGATGGGGCTGTTGTGGGTTCGGTGAAGGCTGCTTGAGTAACATTACTAATTAAAATGATTAATATCACTGATATTAGGAGAATTGTTTTTTTGGGAAAGATTTTCATTAAAAACGTTTTTTATACTTAAAACACTTGGTATTTTAAACATACCTAACTATAACAGTATAACTTAATTTGAGGTTAAATATATGGAGGGGATGGGGAAAACTTTTTATATTTCTATAATATTATAGAAAGTTTCCTGGGGAAAAACCTAGTGGCGGCGAGCGAATTGGCCCTAGGAACTAATAACCAATTTATCTTGTCTTTTGTAAATACCCTCATGCGACCGGTCGCATGAGGGTATTCTTTTTTCCTTTCGACTTTACAGACTTTTGATTTTATAGGCTTTATGACTAATCTTCTTATTTTCTAAAAACTTTAGTTCCATCTTGGGTATCTTTAATTATATAACCTTGCTCTTGAATTTGATCCCTTAATTCATCAGAACGGTACCAGTTTTCTTCAGAACGAGCCAACTCTCTTTTCTTAATTAATTCTTGAAATTCTTCTGGTAATTCACTAACAACCAACTCCGAATTAGATTGGTCATTTTTTCCTAAATCTAAACCAAGCACTTTATCAAAATCTAAAATAGTCGCTAATTTGTCTTCGTTTGATAAATCTGATTTCAATACTTCAAAAACTAAAGCCAAAGCTTGCGGAAGACCAAAATCATCATTCAATTTTTCCTTAAACTTATTCTTAAAATCTTCAGAAACTTGTCCTAATTCTTTTCCTAAATGTGATAAGGAATTAAGTAATCCTTCATAACCTCTTTGGGAATCTTTCAAGGCCTCCCAAGTAAAATTTTGTTTAGAACGGTAATGAGCTTGCGAAAATAAAAAACGCAAAGCTAAAGGATTAAAACCTTTCTTTACCACGTCATCGACATAAACAACATTTCCCAAAGATTTAGACATTTTTTCTCCGGCTAAACTTAAGTGTTCATTATGTAACCAATATTTTACATATTTTTTTCCGTTGGCGGATTCACTTTGAGCAATTTCATTAGTATGATGAGTGGGAATATGTTCAATACCACCCATATGAATATCAATGGTCTCTCCTAAATGTTTCTTTGCCATAGCTGAACACTCAATATGCCAACCGGGGAAACCGAATCCCCAAGGGGAATCCCATGTTTGTAGAGCATTTTCATGAACACCTTTTTTAAAAAACCACAATACAAAATCACTTGAATTTTTCTTTCCTTTGTCAGAAACTTCTCCAGCTCCAGCCCCGATTCTTAAATCTTCCAAATTTTGTCCAGATAATTCTGTATAGTTTTTGGCTTTTGTAATATCAAAATAAATGGCTAAATCAGTTGTATAGGCAAATCCTTTTTCTAATAAAGTTCCAACCATTTCTTTCATCGGCTCGATATAGTCAGTCGCCAAACAACGAGTGGTTGGAGGTAAAATATTTAATTTTAAAGTATCTTGTTCATATAATTTTATGTATTTAGAAGTAATTTCAGCAGGGGAGAGTCCTTCTTTCTTTACTCCCTTTTCCATCTTATCTTCTCCCTCATCACCATCTGAAGTAAGATGTCCCACATCGGTATAATTAGAAACAAAATTTACAGCAAAACCTAAGTACTCCAAAGAACGACGAATCGAATCGGCACAGAAAGCCCCTCTTAAATTTCCAATGTGTTGTTGCGAATAAACAGTTGGCCCACAGTAATAGAAAGATACAACCCCAGATTTAATTGGTTTAAATTCTTGCTTTTCTCTCCCTAAAGTATTATTAATTTTTAGAACCATTTTTTGTATTTAAAAAATAAGAACATTAAACTTGTTAATGAAACCATAATCCCAATTATTATCCAAAAATCACCTTTTAAACCAATAAAAGGGATGAAAGTAGTGTTCATTCCAAAAATAGAAGCAAATAAAGACATTGGGAAAGTGACAAAAGCCAAAATAGTAAAAATCTTCATAGTTTCGTTCTGTTTGGTTGTCAAAAGGGAATCGTTTGTTCTTCTCAACTCCTTAAGATTTTCTATATTTGTGTCAAGAATATGGGAAACTTTTCTGTATTTATTGTTTATATCTTTTAAATAATAAGAAAAATCTTTGCCAAAAAATTTATTACCTATTTCTTGCAGGGAATCTAAAACATCTTTGTGATGAATTGTAGCCTGTCTAAAATCAAGTAAGTTATGACTTACTCTTGATATTTCTTTTACCATCTCTTTTTCATTACCACCAAAGATACCTTTCTCCATCTCTTCTTGAAGATTTTCAATATAATCCAACTCATTAACTAAATTTTTATATAATTGCTGAACCACATAGTAAAATAAGAAACCACCATGTTCCAAAGAATTTTCTTCGCTAAGAAGATTTTCTATTTCAAATAATTTAGAAGTTTTCTGTAGAGGATTAATACCACTATAACGGGTTGTGATAAAAAAATCTTTACCCACTATGAAATCAATCTCTGTATTGTAATTACCTACGTTATTGTTGGAATGATTAAAAGAAGGAAAATGTAAAATAAGATAAATAAAATTTTCATACAATTCTACAGTTGGTCTAAAAGTAGGAACCATAAGCTCTTCAGCTACCAAAGGGTGGATCTTATATTCAGCCATCAGGGACTTTATTTCCTTGCGGTTGGGTTCTTCCATATCTATCCAGGTAATATTTTGTGAAGTATATTTTTTTATCATAGAGATTATACTTAATGTTAATAACTATATTTTACTATATTTAATTTGTATTACAAACAAGCTAAAAGATAATTTACTAAATACAAAAAACTGTGTTAAAATATCGATAGAAAAGATAAAAAAGGATGATGAAAACAAAAATTAAGATAGAAACTATAAAAAAAATAATCCCCTTAGCTATTGTACTATTACTCATTTTGGGTAGTTTTATTTTAGGAGCTAAATCTAATTTTTATAAAGACACTCCAATAAAAATAATAAATGGGACCGATGAAGAGTTAAATACAGTTGACCTTGAACCTCTTTGGAAAACTTGGAAAATTTTAGACAAAAAATTTGTCAAAGAAAAAATTGAAGGGGAAGAGGAGATAACAATACAAGATAAAGTTTGGGGTATTATCCAAGGTTTGACCAATGCATTCGGAGATCCATACACTATATTTTTACCACCAACTGAGTCAGAGATGTTCGAAAGTGATATTGAAGGAAATTTTGAGGGAGTTGGTATGGAAATCGGAACTAAAGACAATTCTTTGATTGTGATTGCTCCTCTTAAAGATACCCCAGCCGAAAGAGCAGGTATGCAACCTAAAGATAAAATTCTAGAAATTGATGGTAAATCAACTAAGAATATGGATACATCAAATGCGGTCAAGCTTATACGTGGAGAAAAAGGAACGGAAGTAGTTTTACTTATAGAAAGAGAAGGGGAATCTGAACCACTTGAAATCTCTATTATTAGAGACGTTATTGATATTCCAACCATAGAAACAGAAGTTAAAGAAGGGTCTGAGTTAAAAAATGGGGTTTTTATTATTCGTCTTTATAGTTTTACCTCAGTTTCACCTAATTTGTTTAGAGAGGCCTTAAGGAAATTTATTCAAAATGGGACTACTGACAAATTAATTATTGATCTGAGAGGTAACCCCGGGGGTTATCTAGAAGCTGCTACTGATATGGCCAGTTGGTTTTTACCAATTGGAGAGATTGTCGTTACTGAAGATTATGGAGGAAGAGAACCAAACAAAATTCATCGAAGTAAGGGCTATGACATTTTCAATGATAATCTTAAAATGGCCATTTTAGTTAATGGTGGTTCAGCTTCGGCCTCAGAGATTTTAGCTGGTGCTTTAAGTGAATATGGTAAGGCTATTTTAATTGGAACCAAAACATTCGGTAAAGGATCAGTTCAGGAATTAATAAAAATTACTCCGGAGACATCTTTAAAAGTAACTGTAGCGAGATGGTTAACTCCCAAGGGGAATTCTTTTTCACATGACGGAATTGACCCCGATGTTGAAGTTGAAATCACTGAAGATGATTTTGAATACATCAAAGATGGTGGTGATCCACAATTAGATAAAGCTATTGAAACTTTGAACGCAATGTAGGAATCATTTAGAGGTTGGGTATCTCAATAATGAATTATGTTGTTTTTTCTTTAAAAAAAGATAGAATATAGGAAGTTATTAATTAAAGTTAATCTTACAATATGAAAGTTATTTTACTACAGGATGTACAAAAAGTAGGCAAGAAATTTGAAGTTAAGAACGTTTCTGACGGGTTTGCCCTTAATTTTTTATTACCTAAAAAATTAGCTGAATTAGCTACTGACAAAGCTGTTGAAAGAGTTTCTTTACAAAAGGAAAAATTTGAAAAAGAAAAAGAATTAGAAATAGGGGATATTAAGAAAATTATTGGTCAATTAGACAAGACTATTGAAATAGAAGTAAAAGCTAACAAAGAAGGTAAATTGTTTGCTGGACTAGATAAGAAAGAAATTGCAGAGATAATTGAAGAGAAGCTAAACATAAAAATTGATCCTAATATTTTGCAATTAGAAAAACCTATTAAAGAAGTAGGGGAGTACAGCATTGATATTGAGATGGGTGATGAAAAAGGAGAGATTGTTTTAGTTGTTAAAGGAGAATAATAAAGAGATAAAATTTTTAATTTTTACAATTTTGTAATTCTTATTTATAAAATTAAAAATTTAATAAAAAGTCGGAAGCAGAGCTTCCGACTTTTACTTTATAAACTTTATGGACTTTCGACTTTACAGACTAAATAATGTTAGCTACCTTCCTTCTTCTAGTTGCTCCAGTGAAACTCATTTTTCTTTTCTCTGTAAATTTAACTTTTCCTTCCTTCATAGCAAACAGAGTGTGATCTTTTCCAACAGCAATATTTTTACCTGCCATAATTTTCGTTCCTCTTTGGCGTACTACAATAGGAACCAACCTTAGCATCTTGGCCATCATACAATTTAGTCCCCAAATATTGAGGTCCAGAATCTCTTAAATTTTTGCTGATCCACCAGCTTTTTTATGTGACATATTTTTAAGGAGCGCAGTGACTATATCTTTGATATAAACTTCCTCAGCTCGGAAATATAAAAATATTTTATTTTTATATTTCTCTCGCCCTACGTAGTTTATAAAAATAGTCATCCGTCTCAGGCGGGTGACAATTCGAGGCCACTAACAGCTCAACCTTTCATTACTTCTATGTTAAAATAGCTCTAATATCTAATATCAAAACTAATGCAAAGTATAAAGGAAATATCAGATAAAATCAAGACAAAAGTTAAATTAGCCATAGAAAATAAGACGATTTTTGTATTACTAATTATTTTAACGGTGGCTTTAGTTCTTTTGGATTAGGAAGACTGTCTAAAATAACTACAGGAAATAACTCAATTTCAATTCAGGATAGCAATAATTTGGCCACCATTTCAAATTCAGTAGGGGATTTGGCCACAATTTCAGTAGAATCTATGGATGTTGAGTCTCCACAAATTTTGTCTTTACAAATTGGAGGGAAATATGTTGGTTCAAAAAATAGCGACAAATACCATGCTCCTTGGTGTTCTGGGGCTCAAATAATAAAAGAAGAGAATCAAATCTGGTTTAATAGTAAAGAAGTAAGCGTCAGCAGGGTATACTCCAGCTAGTAATTGTAAAGGAATATGACCAAAAATGGTCAAAACCATTTTTTGGAATTATAAATGCTAAATTATAAATTAAATTAAAAATTATATATGAAGCAAGCATATAATTCCATCGTTCGGATTATACAAAAATAAGTATTAACATAATCATTTTTGTAAATCCTCACTCGAAATTATATGAAGCAAGCATATAATTTCATCGTTCGGATTATACAAAAATAAGTATTAACATAATCATTTTTGTAAATCCTCACTCGAAATTATGAAAAAAATATACTTATCAAAAGAAAATAAAAAAATTGCTGGAATTTGTGGAGGAATAGGAGAGTTCTTTGGTGTTGATCCTGTTCTTATTAGAGTCGCTACTATTCTTTTAGCCATCTTTACTGCTATCTTTCCAGCCGTTCTAGCTTATATAATTCTTTGGTTGGTAATCCCTGCTAAAAAATAACCTCAAAAACAAATCAGAGATAGACATAAGCCAAAAATGGTGGTAGCTTGTCTTTAGGTGTGTTCATTTTAAATGTTAATATTTAAACCCTTAACTATGTAAAAAGGAGGGGTAAGATGATTATTATAAAAAAAGAGCCGATAATTCTATTGGTGAGGAAACATTTCCCCGAATTTGACTTTTCAGAGCGTCTGACTAATTCAGAATGGGCAAAAATGAAAACCGTTCTGAGAAGGAAAGAAAGACTTCGCATCAAAAAAATCAAAGAGGGGACAGATAAAGGAAGAAAATTCAAACATTGATTAGAAAGGGGTTATTTATAATGGAAAAAAAAATGGCAAAAGATTTTTTTTTAAGAAGCACTCCTATCAAACTTTCATCAGGGGCGGTTATTGTCCCGATTCTTTCCTTGATTAAAAAAAGGGTTCGGCAAAGCCTCCTTGAAGAACAATTGGAAAAATTGAGGCAGGTAGACTGTCTGGAAGAGGAATATTGTCTTGATTATTGCGCTAGAGAAGATTTCTTCGCATTTTCTTGCGAAAGTTGTCCTTTTCGATTTCAAGAGTAACAGAGAAAGGAGGTCAAGTTCTATCCCAACCACTGGGAAAGAGAATTACCTGTGGAGGTTCAACCCCCACACATTGAGAGGGGAGAAAACAGCCACCGACATTCATTTTCGGTGGCTTTAATTTTTTATTTAAACTAATTTTTATTAGACAAATCTTATAATTAATGTTATAGTGAAAACAGTATTTGTTCTTATAAATCAATAATAATAAAGAAGGGAGGTGACAAAAAATGGGAACTGTCAGAAGAGCTTTTCTCTTACAACAATTTAAGGTGGGAGAGCGGGTTGTAAACAAAAGCGATGCTATGAAAGGAAGGAGAGTGATAAGAATCATTCGTAAGATCTGTCACAACGGCAGAATCCAATTTCAAAGGGATGAGAGGGAATATCATCCCAACGATTTCGAAAGAGCTTAACTTTTTCCGGTATGTGTAATTTTTTTTGTAATAACTATTTTTGAATTTTTGGAAAGGAGAAAAATGGTAACTATCACTAAGGCTTCAACTCAACTCTGGATCAAACAATATTTCCCGGACTTTGATTTCTCTCAACCTGTTTCAGAAACTGAATGGGTCACTCTGAAAGAAAAACTCAGAGAAGAGGATAAAAGGATTACTAAATTTCTCTGGGAGAAGGAAAGAGAGAAGAGGGAAACCCTCTACAAGGAAAAAGGGTTGGCAGTGGGCGATGTAGTTGAAAGCCTAACCGGAGAAGAAGTAAAAATTATCAAAATTTCAAAAACAGGACATCTAATTCTAGAAGGAAAACGAGGAGCTTTTAGTCCAGTTGGTTGGAACAAAGTTGAGCCCTGACCTCCAACAACAGCAGGGGAGAAACCTCCCGCAGCCGCCAACAACAGAAACGTTGGCGGTTTTTTTATTAAAGGGGGAAAATAATACAATGTCGCACAATATATCTTTTGCGACATAGCCTCCAAAAATACTCCTCCCCCTTCATCATTTTAATATTTTCAGTAGCGATGCACCAACTCTTCTCATCTGAGGTTCGACCTATTAATTAAGACGGCCGTGACCTTTAGTCGTCGAGTGTGTTACTCTCCCGCTACTTAGTTGTACCTCTTTAATGATTTATTTATTCAAATAATTAATTTTTTAGTATTTTTAAGTCTATTCCATGGTCTATATTTTAAGCCCTAAAACAAGCCTCAAAATTGTGTTTTAAGCGGTTTTCTCCTCTTAGATGGACCATCTATCATGTATAAAACAGACTTTATACTTTATCCTAAAACATTTCTTATTAGAAATGTTCGGGCGAACACTTTTGCGAAGCAAGGGTGTTTTAGTCACTACTCCCGAAGCTTTTTTCATTTCTTTCGCTTTCGGAAAGACTTTCAACTTCTTCAATTATAATTTTTTCTTTCTTTTGAATTATCATCTGAGCAATTTTTTGACCTCTAACGATCTGAAAATCTTTTTTCGATAAGTTGATCATTCCAACTTTTATTTCTCCGCGATAACCGCTATCAATTACTCCGCCTAAAATTTTTAAAGTTTCTTTTATCCCTAAACTACTTTTGTCCCAAATTAATCCGACGTAGCCATCAGGGATTTCCATAGCTATTCCAGTCGAAATAATCTCTCTTTCCGAGGCCTTAATTAAAATATCTATATTAGAGTATAAGTCTAGGCCAGCATCTCCAAAATAAGCGTAATCGGGGAGTCTGACTCCCCTATCTAATTTTTTTATTTTTAATTTTTCCATTCCGATTTTAATAAGTAAATTCTACATTATCATTGATAATCGGATCTTTTAAAGCTTTATCTAAATGCACAGTAAAGGCATAAAGAACAAAAGCTATGAAAACTAAAAATACAACTAAAAATTTTTCCCACATAATATAAATTAGTCAAAAATCTATAAAGTCGAAGGTCGAAAGTGAAAAATTTGCTCTGCAAATTTTTCCTCTAATTTATAATCTATAATTTATAATTCTTCTAGTCACTCAGTGACTGGAAGTCCAGGTGCCATCTCGGTTATAGTAGTTGGTTGCCCCGCCTTTATCCGTTCCATATTATCTATAAAACTATTCCACAGCAAATCAATAAAAATATTATTCCAAAAATACAAAATAGGTTGAGATAAATAACTATCCCAAACTAGTACTATTCCACCCCAGACATAACCTAAATTATTTTGGGTTTGTTCTGACTCAACAATTCCCCTCAAATCAAAACCAAAGTAACTCAAAACGATGATAGCTATTATAATAATAACAATCCATTTAATCAGTCCCCTATTGTCATTTTTAAACTTCATCATAATTATTTAAATTATATAACATAAAAAGAAAAAATTAAACAACCCCCTGTGGTTTAAATAAAATGTGGTATAATTTACCCAATGAAAACAAAAGTCATTCTCTCAGCCATCACTGCCCTACTAGCCAGTTCTGGATTAATTGGTTATCAAGTTATTAAAACTAAAGATTTTAGTGGTACACCCGACAATCTCCATAAAGTCCTAAGAGTCTTGGATGGTGATACTTTTGAAATAGCTGGGGCCAAAGCAGAAGATAAAATTGTAACCGTTAGAATTCTTAACATATCAGCCCCAGAAAAAAGTGAATGCTATTTTGAAGAAGCTCAAAAAGCTCTAAGTGATTTAATTCTAGATAAAGAAGTTCGTCTAGAACGAGACTCATCAGGAGCTGATAGGTTTGGACGATTACTTCGCCATGTTTTCTTACCTTCAGAGATAGAAAAAGAAGATGACATGATGATTAGTAAATATATGATAGACAACGGTTTTGCCACGGCCCTCCCTACCCCACCTGATTTTAAATACAAAGAGTATTTATCCAATGCTGAAGGAAAAGCTAAACAATACAACAAAGGGGCTTGGGATGAATGCGAGGTGTTACCTAAAGGATTTGTTAGTAAAGATGAGGGTCCAGACGATCCCGAATGTATTATTAAAGGAAATATTTCTATCACAGGAGCTGGAAAAATATACTTCTTACCTAATTGTCCATCCTATTCTCAAACTAAAATAAATACTAAAATTGGTGAAGCCTATTTCTGCACGGAAGAAGAAGCTCAATCAGCTGGCTTCACCAAATCCCCTTCTTGCGACAACACCTTCTAAAAACCTAAAAGATTTTTAAAATTATTGTTTGTATCATTTAAGGGCTTCATTTGTTTAGTTGGTTCTAAAATTTAAGCGTCTTTTTTTTTAAATTCTTATTTTTTTGTTTTGTCCGATTATATATCTGTAACACTTACTAAAGTTGGGTTTGAAAAACTATATCCATTTGAATAAAATGTAAAAGTAGCTCCAAAGTTAGTAAAATCCGAAGAACCATGAGTATTGTTAAGAGTCATTTTATATTGGGAACCAGATCCTACAGCAGTCCACCCTATGGTTAAATTAGATGGAGCAAACCCAAGAGCATAGACATCAGATTGGGCAACAGAATACATACCGTCACTCCAAGGTGAAAATTGCACCGCAATTTTTTTGGAAGTAACCCCAGAGGAAGCGCCACCAAAAGAACCTGTGATTATCAATTCTAACACCAATCTTCCGCCGTTTGGGAGCCCTGTAAAAATATATTCTCTTGAATGACCATAGGCTAAAGATCCATTCGCAGTACTTGTAAAAGTCCACACTTTTTTATTATTAGACAACATACCTCCAGTAATCTCTAATTTTTCTTGTGGCGCCGCCGTCCCGATGCCGACGTTGCCGCTAGTTGGGTCAACTGCCATCCATGTTCTAGCACTTCCAGTTTCTGTTCCCTCTCCAGTTCTAAAATATACCGTACCACCTGAATATGTTTTAAAATCAGCGTATAGATTCCCATCAGAATAAGGAATCAATCCAAAACCTCTCATTGTATTATCTGCTGTTTCAGGATTATCTCCAAAATAAGAATATCCTCCAGAAACGTGCAACTTCGCCCCCGGACCCGTCGTTCCAATGCCGACGTTGCCGCCATCTGGATTAAGTAAAAGTGTATATTGACCTGTTACACCATTATTGCGACTTTGAAGCCAAGAACCTCCTGAACCAGAATTAAAAACACCAACATTAAGAACAACATTAGTAGAATCACTACCTACCAATAATCCACCATTTGGGGACCCACTAGAACCTGACGTCGGTAAAGCATTAGTTCCCATAACATGTAACTTTGTTGCTGGCCCTATTGTTCCAATTCCAACATTGCCGGTTGATGTAATTTTAAATAAAGCATTAGGGTTGTCAGCAACACCAGTATCATGAGTGGCAACATCGGTTTTTCTGGCGATAATTAGACTATCTGAATCATTATATGGAGAACCAATAAACCATTCTTTTTGACCAACCTGTTGATACAAATACAGACCTCCCCCCCGAATATCAGCAGAATCGTCACCAGATTGTAAGACAATCCCAGCATTAATGTAATCGTTGCCAGTTCCAAGAATCCTTAACTGTGTAGTCCCCGTAGCTCCTGTCATGGCCCCTGTGCCTTGAATATCCAATTTTACCCCTGGCGTCGTTGTACCAATGCCAATATTGCTTCCATTTATCACCATTCTAGCGCCTGAACTTCCCCCTTCACGTGCTTCAAAATACATCATTCCGCTTTCACTCCCATTAGTACTACTTACAATTGTATTAGATATGGCTGTATAATTTTGGTCATTAGAATCAGAATCTAATGCATTAAAACTAATTTTTGCGAATTCTTGTCCTTCTACATTGTCATTATTAGAGAATGCAAATTGACCTCTATTTAAGGTAGGCTCATGAACTCTCATCCTATATGACTCCGTGCTA
>JAGYLJ010000009.1 GCA_018401295.1 bacterium
ACGGGAAAAATCAATTTTTTTGGGAAAGGGAGAGGTGGGGGTTTTGGCTAAAACATCAAAGATGTTCGCCCGAACAAAATCGAAGATTTTGTTTTAGGGGGTTGTGGTGGATTGGGGTTTATTTGGTAATCGGATTACCAAATGGTTTTTTTGAGGGGGGTTGGATTTTGAGGGGGGAGGGGGTAGAATTTAGGGAGAGGGTGGTGGAAAAGGTGGCTGACATCTTTAGATAATTTTTTAGTTTATATAGTTCAAAGTTGGTCATTAACATAAAAGCGATTTTTTCATTGTCTTCCGGCAATGTGCTATGGTGCTGTCAGGGCATTACTAATTATCCTGTCTCTAGTTATCAGCATATTATTTATAGCGGGTTAGGGTAAGATGGCTTTTATGTTAATGAATGATTTTGACTACTAAAATATACGAGGATATTAGAGATTGTGAAGATATTAAAGATCTTGCAAATTTATTAAATCTCGACTTAAAAACACTTTTATATTTTGCATATAAAAATGATGATTTATATAAACATTATAGGATTAAAAAGAAAAATGGTGGTTATAGAGATATTTATGCACCTAAGGAAGCTTTAAAAACTATATGTAAAAAATTAAATTATCATTTTAGTGCCGTCTATGAAGAGCAACTTCCAAAATCCGTACATGGTTTTGTTTCCAAGAAAAGTATAGTAACGAATGCTGAGGGACATGTTAAAAAGAATTATATTTTAAATATAGATATCAGTAATTTTTTTGGAGTAATTAATGCTGGGAGGGTTATGGGTTTGTTAAGAAAACACCCTTTTAAGTTTAGGAAAAGATTAGCGTCCGTACTTACTGGGTTAACAACATACAATAATTGTTTACCTCAAGGGTCTCCGTGTTCCCCTGTTCTTGCGAACATGGTTTGTTTTAGCCTTGATAAGAAACTTATTCACTTAGCTCATAAAAATGGGTGGAAATATACAAGATATGCTGACGATATAAGTATTTCAGCCAATAAACTTAATGACAGTTTAGCCTCTGATTTTGGAGGTAATGTTAAAGTAGGAGAGCAGATAGTTTCTATAATTAATAAAAATGGTTTTGATCTTAATGACAATAAGACGCGTTTGGCTGTTCCGAATGATAGTAAATGGGTTACAGGAGTAAAGATAAACAAAAAATGTAATGTATCCAGGAAGTTAGTTAGGAGGGTTCGGGCGATGTTAAATGCTTGGGAAGTTTACGGAGAGGATGACGCAGAGATTGAGTTTAACAGAAAGTATAATTTAGGAAAAAAGAAAAAATTTAAGGAGGTTCTAAGGGGTCGAATTGATCATATTGGAAACGTAAGAGGTAAAACAGACTTTCTCTATGCAGGGCTTTTTAATAGATTATGTGAAATGGAGAATAGGAGTGATAAAAGATTACCTGAATCAAAAAAGGAAGAATACCTGGACAAAGTTTTAATGATTAAATCTTCTCGCGGTTATGGAAGTGGTTTTTTCATTAGTAAAAATATCATTATTACTTGCGCTCATGTAGTGGGCGACGATAGAAATGTTGAATTTACGATTAAAAAGAAAAAATGTTCTGTAGAGTTCAAGAGCGCTTCGGTTGTTGAAACTGATAAAAAATTGGATTATGCTATCTTGTATGATGTCTCAGATAACTCTGACTTAGTTTTTAAAAGTAACAGAAAGAAAACCTATCAAAATTGTAATCAAACAGATAGATATACTTCTGTAGGATATGCTGGCTTTCGTTTAACAGATGGTTTTTGGGATGACCCTGTTGTTGTTGATCAAAAAATTATTCGACAGGATAAAATTGACGGGGTTGATTTTTTTCTAGTTGATAATTCGATGTGGGATGGAATGAGTGGAGGGCCTGTTATATCGAAATCAACAGATTGTGTTGTAGGGTATATAGTTAAAGGTTCTGAGTCGCAAGAAAAAGCTATAAAAGAAAAAACCTTTAGATTTTGTCCAATACCTAACATTCCTGAAAAATTTTTCGTTGAAATATATAGTGAAAAAGAAGATGAATTATCTGATATACCTTTTTAAATAAACATACATCTACATTTTGTTTTGCATAATTTTTAAAATCTCAACTCTCAGTAAAAACCTAATCCGTGTTACAATAAAACCAATGACATGACCAAAAACGAAAAATAATTGATGGAAGGTGTGGAAAAGAGGGGGGTTTTGGGGTTTGTGGTTTGTGGTTATTTATTTTAAAAGGTAAAATATAGTGAATAGTTTTATATACTTAAATTCGTTTTAACTTATTAAAGGGGTAATATGGATAAACCAGTATTAAAAAACAGGAAAACAAATAAAAAACCAACTGTTGTAAGTCTTTTCTCTGGATGTGGGGGGCTTGATTTAGGTTTTATTAATGCTGGTTATGAAGTATTATGGGCAAATGATTTTTTTCCAGAAGCAGTTGAAACTTATAAAAAAAATATTGGAGATCATATTATCTTAGGTGATATTTCTAAAATTAAAAGTTCGGACATACCAAACAACTTTGATATTTTATTAGGTGGTTTTCCTTGTCAGGGTTTTTCTGTTGCAAATATAAAGAGAAGTATGGAAGATGAAAGAAATTTTTTATATAAAGAAATGTTAAGGATTGTTAAAGATAAAAAACCAAAATATTTTTTAGCAGAAAATGTTAAAGGATTATTATCTATGCGTGGAGGTAAAGTAATAGAAATGATTCTAAATGATTTTAAAAAATTAGGATACACTGTTGATTATAAATTATTAAATTCTGCTGATTATGGTGTCCCACAACAAAGAGAAAGGGTTATAATTATTGGCAATAGAATAGGTGTTAAAAATAACTTTCCTCATAAAACTCATTCAAATAATTATGTTTCAGTTAAAGACATTGTTGGTGATCTATCAGATATAAGAACAAGAGATTTACCTTTTTCATTAAAAGGAAAAACTGTTTATAATCATGTAGCTAGAACTAATGTTCATGATAAATTTTGGGGTAGAAAGCATAAAGTTAATCAACATGATATTTGTGATTATTTAAAATATTGGAGAAATAAAAAAGGAATATCTACAAAAAAAGTGGATGAGCATTTTGGATATGCACATACTGCGGGACATTGGTTTAGAAAAGATAATAATTCTGGAAGCATACCTAAACCTGAAGATTGGTGGCAATTGAAAAAATTATTGGGTTTTGATGATAAATATGACAAACAAGTAACCGAATTAGAATTAAAGGAGATAAAGTTTGAACAATCATTAAGGATAAATAATTGGGATAGACCAAGCGACACTATAACAGCAACAGGTCCAGAAATTCATCCAAATAAAAAAAGAAGGATGTCAGTTCGTGAGTGTGCAAGAATACAAACTTTTCCAGACGATTTTATTTTTTATGGAAGTTTAGGAAATATGTATAAACAGATAGGGAATGCTGTCCCTGTTCTTTTGGGTGAAAAATTAGCAAGAATTATTAAAAAAAATTTATAATTTAATATATCGAATATGTTATCAAATAAACAAATTGAAATAATTGAAGAGAAGTATCTTAAAAAATTTTTTCATTTAATGAAATATGCAGAGGATGAAATGATGTTTGGATTTACTACAAAGGAAAAAATTAAAGATGATTGGATTGGTAAATATGGTACAAATATCTCAGATTTTGCAGTTGGTGCCGAAAGAATAATTTACGCACTAATGAATGGAAAAGGAGTTGGACAACCAAATTCATGTCCTGTTGGATCGGATATGTTTTTTGAAGTTGAAGATGCTTTTATACATATAGATTTGAAAACGGTGCAAACAAACAATATTGGAGATATAACTAAAAGTATCTTTGTAGGTAGAAATCAAAATAGTTATAAAGGAAAAATGATTGTAAATACAAATCAAGGAAAAATTGAAAGAGATTATGAACCAGCATTACCAACTTTCTATAATAAAGGAAAAGAAAGTGAAAAAATTTGTTTATCTTATTTTTTAACTATTTTATATGAAGCTGAAAATCTAAATATTTTAAACATCAATATTATTTGTATGCCAAATGGTGAACTTGAAGAAATTTATAAAACAAGAGTTTTGCAGGCTGGAAAAAATCCAGATAAAACTAGGTTCAGATTTTCAGAGGTGCAGAATTTTGAATTATTGGATGATCAACCTAGTAGAATTAAAGTAATATATTTTGATAAAATGATGGAAGAAAAATATAAGAACAAATTAAAATTTTATGAAGATATTTATAATAAACAAGATAACTAATAAGGAGTCTTGAAAAATGGAATTCACCCCCAGCCCCTCTTCCATTTTTCAAAACAAAAAAAAATCAAATACGATAATAAAAAGCCCACCAAAAACGGAATAATATGGATAAATTTTTCAAAAATACGCAAGGCACGTTGCACTTTCACTCCGCTATTGCTTCGTTCGGCTCGCCTAACACAGTATATGCGGTTCGCTCGTTGCACTTCGCTCTTCCATATTTTGCTCCGTTTCACTCCGCAAAACATCGCATATACTGAAACGTTAAACGAAATTCAAAAAATATTTTTCTTAAAGTAAAATGATATAATGAGAGAGTTGGAAGTCTATAAAGTAAAAATTTTAAATTTTAAATAAAAAAATATGGAAGATGTTTTGTTTTTAGCAAAAAGGAAAATAAAAAGGTAAGATGTAAATATAATGGAATTTAAACTATTTGATAAAGAGAGAGATATTAAGTTTTTGAAAAGGTTAGCTATAGCAGTTGTTGTTATCGCCTGTTTGCTTATTATTAAAGACGAAATTCTTTGGGATATTGGATATTATGATGATTTGACAGGAGAATTAACAGAGAATAATTCTTATGATGAAGAATATTTTGGATATTGTAATGTTGCCAAGATAGATTTAAAAGGCTTTATTGATATAGAAGCTTATGAGGATGGCGATGTAGGTTCTTCTGATATCATTTGGGCTATAGAAAATGCAGAAAATTCTGATGATATTCAGGCAATCATTTTGGATGTAGATTCTTCTGGTGGTGTTGCGGTGGCGGGTGAAGAGATATCTAATGCTTTGAGTTATGCAAATAAACCAACAGTTGGTTTAGTTCGTGGAATGGCTAACTCTTCAGCTTATTGGGCTATTATTGGAACAGATAAAATTTTTGCTTCTAAAAACTCGGATATAGGTTCAATTGGAGCTACTATGTCATACTTGGATTATTCGAAACAGAATCAACTACAAGGAATAAATTATAATTCTATTAGTTCAGGAGAGTTCAAAGATGCTGGTGATCCAAACAAAACTTTAACTTGGGAAGAAAAACAATATTTTTTAAGAGATATAAATATAATAGCTGACAATTTTATAGAAGCTGTAGTTGAAAAGAGAAACTTAAGTATTGAGGAAGTAAAAAAGATAGCTGACGGATCTTCTATGTTGGGTGAAAAGGCTTTAGAGAAAGGTCTAATTGATGAAATCGGTGATTTGTATGATGTAAGGCAGTATCTTGAAGACCTAATCGGCGAGGAGGTTGTTTTGTGTGAAGAATATTAAAAAGATTAAAGGTTAAAAAATATGGATACATCGGGGGTGGTGATAAAAACAAATAGGTTAGTGTTGAAGGGGGTTAGTCTTGATTATGTGGACGATACCTTTAGGGAATTTACATCAGAGATTACTGAGTATATGTATCCTAAACCGCCAGAGAAAATTGAAGACACTATTAAATATATAAAATCGGCTATCCAAGAGAACAAAGCTGGAAGTGATTTGAATGTGGTTATTACTCTCAAAGAAAGTGGAGAGTTTTTGGGTCGTGGTGGGATTCACCATATAAATAAAGAGACTCCTGAATTAGGAATTTGGATAAAAAAGTCTGCTCACGGACATGGTTATGGTAAAGAAGCGATGGTGGCGCTAAAAGAATGGGCGGATGTTAATTTAAATTATAAATATATCCTTTACCCAGTAGCTGTGCAAAATAATTCCAGTAGAAAAATACCAGAGTTTTTGGGTGGGAAAATAGAGAGAGAATATGACGAAGTGAATTTAAGCGGGAAAGAAATCCATCTTTTAGAATATAGGATTTATCCAACGAAGAATATTTCTGGTTAAAGTTTGTGAAGTCTGTAAGGTCTTTAAAGTCGAAATTAAATGAAATTTTAAAAAAATTATTAGTTAATTATTTTAAAACTATATGATGAGTACAAAGAAGAAAATTGCGGTGGTGGTGGCGATGTTGTCGGCTTTGGGGCTGGGTGGTTACAGCATCGTGAAAAATAAAAATTATGGGGGAGGGGAAGAGAATCTGCACAAGGTGGTGGAGGTCATTGATGGAGATACTTTCGTGGTGGAAGGTGAACCATTGGAGGAAGGAGGGGAAGCTTCCAGAGTGTCTGTGAGGATTTTGAATGTGGCGGCGCCTGATAAGAATGAATGTTATTTTGAAGAATCTAGTGAGGCTTTGCGAGAATTGATTGAGGGGAAAGAAGTGAAACTGAGGAAAGATGTGTCGGGAGTGGATAAGTTTGGGCGATTGTTGCGACATGTGTTTTTGCCTTCTGGAACTGAAAAAGAAGATGATATTTTTGTAGCACAATATTTGGTAGAGGGTGGTTGGGCGAAAGCTATTCCTGTGGTGCCTGATTTTGAATATAAAAGATATTTGGCACAACGAGAGAATGTGGCTATCTCTGGAAAGCTAGGTGTGTGGGGGAATTGTGAAAAGAATTTGCCGAAATATTTTGGGGATGTGACGGATATGCAGATGGAAGATGAGGAGTGTATTATCAAAGGGAATATTTCTACGGAAAATCCAACGATGTATTATTTTTTGCCGAATTGTGCGCCTTATGCTCAGATAAAAATTGATGCGGAAAGAGGGGAACGATATTTTTGTACTGAGGAGGAAGCGGTAGAAGCGGGTTTTGAGAAAGCGGCGACTTGTGGGAATACGTATTAGGGGTGTGGATAAAGGTATTGATTTTTTGTCAGGGTACCTATATATGTATGAATACTAACAGCACCGCCCTTGTCCTCACGAACAAGGGCGGTTTTTGTGTTATAATATATTTTGATGAAGAAAGAAACAGAGCAAGAGAAGAATAAAAAAGTAGCAGTTTATCAGGCGAAAAATGGAGCATTAGAGCTTCGACAAGATTTGGGGAATGAAACTGTTTGGGCAAGTAAAAAGCAAATCGCTGAAATTTTTGCGATAGATAGATCTGTTGTTTCAAGACATATAAAAAATATTTTTCGGGACGAAGAGTTGGATGAAAAAATGGTTTGTGCAAAATTTGCACAAACCACTAAACATGGAGCAATAAAGGGAAAGAAACAGATCAAAGATGTTGATTTTTATAATCTAGATATTATTTTAGCAGTTGGTTACAGAACCAAATCATCGATAGCTGTTGCTTTTCGTCAATGGGCGACCAAAACATTAAAACAACATATTACAAAAGGATTTACTCTTAATCCAAAAAGAATAGAAAAAAATCATCAAGCTTTTCTGAAAGCGGTGGAGGATGTAAAGTTGTTGGCAAAAAATAATGATAATATTAAAACTGATGATGTTTTGGAATTGATAAAATCCTTTTCTTATACTTGGTTTTCTCTTGAAAGTTACGACAAAGATAAGTTTCCTAAAAAAGGAACAAAAAAATCAATTCAGATTACTGGAGAAGAATTGCAAATAGATTTGTTAAAATTAAAAAAAGAACTTATACGAAAAAAAGAAGCCACAGAGATTTTTGCACAAGAAAGACAGAGAGGAAATTTAGAGGGAATCGTTGGAAATGTTTTTCAGGCTGTTTTTGGGAAAGATGTTTATAAAACATTGGAAGAAAAATCGGCTCATCTTTTGTATTTTATTATCAAAAATCATCCTTTTGTAGATGGCAATAAAAGAAGCGGAGCATTTACTTTTGTTTGGTTTTTGCAAAAAGCAGGTTTTGATTTTCGGGAAAAAATAAATCCAGAGACTTTGGCAACTTTGACAATTTTGATTGCTGAGTCTAACCCTAAAGATAAAGAAAAAATGATTGGAATTATTTTGCTTTTGATTAATTTTGAAAAATAAACATGGGGGGGATTTGCCACAAAACGGAGAGGTTCAACCTCTCCGTGACTTTTTAAAATCAATTATAGTATTATGCATAATACTATAATAGATTTTGGAGGGCAATATTAAGAATTAAGGCAAAAAGAAAAGGCAGCTTCCCAAAAGGGGGAAACTGCCTTGGTGTCCGCCTGTAGCGGCGGGTGCCTGCTTCTGATTGAGGCTACCCGGTGGCCGTGGCGCCGGTTCTGGAGATCAAAAGACTGGAACTCTTAAAAAAAAGTTTGGAACTACTGGGGCCGTAACGCTTTTTCATTTTTACACCTCCTTGCCCGACCATTTTGATGGTTTAGGGCTTAAAAAAGAACTGTTCACCGCGATTTATACCCCCGCGTTTGGGGTGTGGCCAACCATTGGCCCTGTGTGTGAATAAATGTAATATACACCATATATAAAATATGTCAAGCCCTTGAGGTGGTTGTCAGTTAGTTAAGATTTGGGAAAGATATAAAAGTGGGACGGCTCCTAAAACATCTTTGATGTTTTAGGAGCCGTCCCACTTTTTGGTTAGGGGGTTTAGTTATTGAGAATGCCCCGACCGAAGGTCGGGGCTTTTTTGGGTTAATAGGGAAGAATTCGGGGGGTTTTACTGGCTAAAACATCAAAGATGTTCGCCCGACTAAAACATCTTTGATGTTCGTCCGATCAAAACGAAGTTTTGATTTAGGATCAAAACTAAGTTTTGATTTAGGATCAAAACTAAGTTTTGATTTAGGATCAAAATCGAAGATTTTGTTTTAGGGGTTAAGGTTGGAATGGGTGGATTTTGGAGATGTGAGTTGAGGGCAAGGCTTTGCCTTGCCCTCTCTGGGTATATAATTAACTTTATGAGGGAGAGTTATTTCTTGACTATTTCTAGGAATTTGGTAAGATGTGTTGAGTATAAGTTTTGTAATTAAACGGTGTTTTTTATCATCGATTAAAATTTATTCACCCTGTTAAATAATTTCATTTTAAAATGAAATTAATATTTGACGGAAGTGATATTAAAGAGAGAAATAGTTTTAGTAAAAAAATATTATTAATTATTAGGTTACTAGTTGGATATAGAGTCAAATCTTATTTAACAGGGTAAATTAAAAAATAAAAGTTTAAAAACTTTATAATTTAAAAAAATTATGGCAGAAGTATATAACAGAGAAAAGCCTCACGTTAATGTGGGAACAATCGGTCACGTTGACCACGGTAAAACAACTTTAACAGCTGCAATTTTGCATGCTTTGAATTTGGCTGGGAACAAAGTCAAGATGAGAGATGTTAATGAGATTGACTGTGCTCCAGAGGAGAAAGAAAGAGGAATCACTATTGCTCTTTCTCATAATGAATATGAGACAGCTAAAAGACACTATGCTCACATTGATGCTCCAGGACACGCTGACTATATTAAAAACATGATTACAGGTGCCGCTCAAATGGATGGTGCTGTTTTGGTAGTAGCTGCAACAGATGGTGTTATGCCACAGACAAGAGAACATATTCTTCTTGCCCTACAGGTTGGTGTGCCTAAGGTTATTGTTTTCCTAAACAAATGCGATATGGTAGATGATCCTGAGATGATTGACTTGGTGGAAGAAGAAGTTAGAGAGTTACTTACTAAGTATGAATTTGATGGTGATAACGCTCCAGTGATTAGAGGATCTGCTCTTAAAGCTTTGGAAGGAACATCCGTTGAAGATGAAGAAGTTAAAAATATTCTTAAATTAGCTGATGCTCTAGATACTTATATTCCAGAACCAGTTAGAGATACAGAAAAACCATTCTTAATGCCAATTGAAGATATCTTCTCAATTGAAGGAAGAGGAACTGTTGTAACAGGAAAGATTGAAAGAGGAAAAGTTAAGGTTGGAGAAGAAGTAGAAATTATTGGAATTAAAGATACAGCTAAAACAACAGTAACAGGAATTGAAATGTTTAATAAGTCTCTATCTGAAGGGATGGCTGGGGATAATGCTGGTATTTTGGTTCGTGGTATTAAAAAAGAAGATATTCACAGAGGACAAGTTTTGGCAAAACCAGGAACAGTGGTTCCTCATACAGAATTTGAATCAGAGGTTTATATCTTAAAGAAAGAAGAAGGCGGACGACATACTCCATTCTTCTCAGGTTACAAACCACAATTCTACATTAGAACAACTGACGTTACAGGAGAAGTAACATTAGCAGATGGAGTAGAAATGGTAATGCCAGGAGATACAGCAACATTCAAAGTTAAATTACAATCACCTATTGCTTTAGAAGAAAAACAAAGATTTGCGATTCGTGAAGGTGGTAAGACAGTTGGAGCAGGTGCAGTAACAAAAATAGTAAGCTAGATGTTAGACAATTAGGTTATTAGAATTTCAGTGGGGAGAAGTTGGCTCTACTGGAAGTCTAAACAATTAATTTCTAATCAATAAAATAATGACTGTTAAAAAGGAAGAAAAAGAGGTTGTTAAAAAAACAACTGAAAAAAAGGTTAAAGCAAAAGTTACTGAAAAAGTAGGGGCTGTTGATAAATTGAGAATCAAAGTTACCGCCTACGAATATAAGATTTTAGATACTTCTGTTAAACAAATCATGGATACGGCTTTCAGGTTTAATTCTGAAGTGCGTGGTCCAGTTCCCTTGCCAACAGCGATAAAAAAATATACTGTTAACAGATCAACATTTATATTTAAGGATGCCAGAGAGCAGTTCGAGATGAGAGTCCATAAAAGATTGATTGATATTCTTAGTCCATCTAAGGAAATCATTGAAGCTTTAACTAATTTGAATTTGCCATCAGGAGTTGATATTGATGTTAAGTTGATGTAAAGATATGATTAAATTTGATAAAAAAAGAAAAAATTAAATTTGTTTTTTGAACCTTATTTTTTAGGTAAAAAAGAACAAAAAAGTTTTTTCTTTTTTTTATTGCAGTAAGGCTAAAACATCTTCGATGTTCGCCCAAGTAAAAAAATGAAATTTATATTAGGCACAAAAGAAAAAATGACACAAATCTTCGATGAAGGAGGTTTAGTTTCAGTTGCGACTGTTATTAATGCTGGTCCGGTTGTTGTTACTCAAATAAAGAATCAAGAAAAGGATTCTTATTCTGCTGTGCAGGTGGCTTTTGGTAAAAAGAACAAGAAAAATATAAACAAACCATTGCAGGGTCACTTTAAAGAATTAGGTGATTTTAGACACTCTAAGGAATTTCGTTTGAAAGAAGGAGAAGGTGATTATAAAGTAGGAGATAAAATAGATCTATCTGTTTTTGAGATAGGTGATAAAGTAACTGTTTCTTCAATCAGCAAAGGTAAAGGTTTCCAAGGAGTTGTGAAAAGACATGGTTTCCACGGTGGAAGAAGAAGTCACGGTCAAAAACATTCAGAGAGAGAGCCTGGTTCAATTGGAGCAACTGGTCCACAAAGAGTTTTCAAAGGAACAAAGATGGGAGGCCGTATGGGTTCAGATAGAGTAACTGTTAAGGGTTTGAAAATAGTTCAAATAGATAAAGAAAATAATCAATTGCTTGTTAAAGGAGCGATTGCTGGAAGGAAAGGAACATTAGTAGAAGTTAGAGGTTGAAATTAAAAAAAATAATTTCTCCACAAAATAGCTTCTTTTCAAAACCCAGACCCAAGCCCAAACCATTTTGAAAAGAACTATATTTGCTCCGAAATTATTTTTTAATAAATTAAACATGGAAACAAAGATTTATAATCAAAAAGGAGAAGAAGTTAAGAAAATAAAATTACCTGATGAGGTGTTTGCTTTACCTTGGAATGCTGATTTAGTTCATCAAGTTGTTGTGTCTTTGGCTTCAAACCGTAGGGATAGTATTGCTCATACAAAGAATAGAGGGGATGTTAGCGGTGGAGGTAAAAAGCCTTGGAAGCAAAAAGGAACAGGACGGGCACGACATGGTTCTAGTCGTTCTCCAATTTGGAGGGGTGGTGGAATTACTTTTGGTCCTACCAATGAAAGAAATTGGTTAAAGAAGATAAATAGAAAAGCTAAAATAAAAGCTTTGTTTTCAACTCTTTCTCAAAAGATGAAAGATGGTGAGATACTTTTTGTTGAAGATTTTAAATTTGAAGTTCCTAAAACCAAAGAAGCAAAAGGTGTTTTGATGAGTTTGAGTGGAATAAAAGGTTTTGAAGGTCTTGTTGATAAGAAAAATAATTCAGCTTACATTGCTTTAGGTGAACGAGATGAGAATGTCGAGAAGAGTTTTTCAAATTTTGGAAATATGTTGGTAGGCGAATTGAGGAATATAAATACATTAGATATCGTGAATTATAAATATTTGATAATTTCTAAACCAAAGGAAAGTATTGATTTTTTGGTTAGCAAATTAGAGAATTCAGATAAATCTGAGGATAACCCTAAACCATCTAAAATGGTCGGGCAAGGAAAATAATCATGGCTGATAAAAAAGAAACCCTAAATATAAAATCGGGTAAAACAAAAGATAATAATATTGTTAACACAACTTTTAATTTAGAAAGAGTTTTGGTTAATCCTCGTGTTACGGAGAAAGCTACTATTGCTTCTGAAAGAGATGTCTATGTTTTTGATGTAGCTAAAGATTCTAATAAATTTAAAATAAAAGAAGCTATTGAATTTTTTTATAAAGTTACTCCAGTTAAAATTAATATTGTTACAGTTCCAGCAAAGAACATAATTTACAGGGGTAAAAAAGGAGTAAAATCAGGTGGAAAGAAAGCTTATGTTTATTTGAAAGAAGGAGATAAGATAAACATAGTTTAGTTTTAAACCTTTTGTTGTATTGCTTTTGAAAACCCAGTCTCAAGACCAAACCATTTTCAAAAACAATACAACAAAAGGTTTTTATACAGTTTAATAGTAATTAAAGTTCGCAATAGCTGATAATTATTGCTTGAGTAAAGTGATTTGATAAAAGTTTACCCCAGTGAAATATCATTAAAATTTTTCAAATTTTAATGATTTAAAATCAAAGATTTTAAATTTCACGGGGTCATATTTTACTAATTCGCTTCGCTCATAAGAAAAATATGAAAAGATATAAACCAACGACACAATCAAGAAGACATATGACCGGTATCAATTACCGTGATTTTTTGACTACTGATAAGCCTCATAAAGCTTTGACTAAAGGAAGGGCGAGTCGAGCTGGGAGAAATGCGTTTGGTAGAATTACTGTTCGACACCAAGGAGGTGGGCACAAAAGGAGTTATCGTCTCGTTGATTTTAAATATGACAAAAAAGATATTCCAGCTAAGGTAGAAACTGTTGAATATGATCCTTTTAGATCTGGTTTTATTGCTTTGGTTTGTTATAACGATGGGGAGAGAAGATATGTTTTGGTTCCTAAGGCTTTGAAAGTTGGTGACTCTTTTATTGTTTCAGATAAGGCTGAACTAAAAGTTGGGAATAGATTACCCTTGTCTAAAATTGTTGTTGGTACTTTTGTTTATAATGTTGAATTAAAACCAGAGGGAGGTGCTAAGGTGGCTCGTTCAGCTGGAAATTATGTTGAAGTTGTTGCTCAAGATGGTGGAATGGTACATTTAAAGATGCCTTCATCTGAGGTACGAAAAGTGTCAGATAAGTGTTGGGCTTCTATTGGAGAAGTTTCTAATGATGAACATAAATTAGTTCATATCGGAAAAGCTGGTAGAAATCGTTGGTTGGGTAAGAGACCAACTGTTCGTGGTAGTGCTATGAACGCTGTTGACCATCCACACGGTGGAGGTGAAGGGCGAGCCGGACGAGGTTTACGAAGAGCTAAGACTAAGTGGGGTAAACCATCTGGTAAAGGACAGAAGACTAGAACACCAAAGAAATACTCTAATCAATTTATTGTTAGAAGAAGGAAGGTGGGGAAGAGGAAATAAACCGAACCAAAAACAGCCCTTAGGGGCTGTTTTTGGTTCGGAATTATAGATTATAAATTTTAGATTAGAAATGACGGGTGTATTGAGGGATTAAAAAATAATAAAACAACGGCCTTAGCAATGTGGCCGTTGTTTTTATTACTTAAATATCTTGTGATATTTTAGGATGCCGAGAATTCCTAAAAATAAAGTAAAGATACCAAGTAATTGTAAACAAAAAGGAAGATTCCAAAGTTTGAGCATAGCTCCGAATACGCCAAGAGCAACAAATTGAGTTAGACCTGTAATGGAAGAATTGGCTGACAAAATCGTGGCTCTTTTTTCTGATTCTATTTGGTGTTGTAAAAGGCCTCCTAAAAATGGACCGGAAAAACCTCTTACTACATTTTGGAAAAATATCATTCCTACAGATAACACTGTTACGAAGGACCCCATAAAAAGGATTGGTCCACCGATCAAAATTATCATCAAAGTAATGATAATTGTTTCTGGGATTTTCCCTTTTATGATATGGGCATTATGACTAGATATCCAGGCGATGATATTTAAAGTAAAGAAAGCGAAACCATAATATCTGAAATCAAGGTTAACCAATTCGAAGTAAGGGTTGTAGGTAAAAAACCATATTTTTGATGTAACCCCAATCAGTGTGGTGAAGGCAATTATCCAGATTATTTTTTTGTGTTTGACAATAAATAGAAGACTGTCTTTTATTAAATGAAGTTGTCTATTGGGAGTGTATTTGTCTGTTTTCAGGTTGGGTTCTGTAAAAAGAAAAGCTGCCAATACTGATAGGGCTACTCCAGGGATTGATAATAAAGCGGGAAGACGTAAATTTATTTCAGCGAGGAAACCTGTTGCTAAAGAACAGCAAGCTACTAAAAAGAAACGATTTCCTGCTGCAACCCCGTTGATTTTTTCGTAACTAATTTCTTTTTTCATTTCTACAAGAGTGTCATAAATGAGAGCAGAGTCTGCTCCTGAACAAAGGGAGAAACCGATTGCCCAAGTGATATTAGCCCCCCAAGCATCAAAAGGTGTTTTGACTGAGGCAAACCAAATTATACTAGTTAGATTGAGAAGGGATCCTAGACATACGGTTTTTTTTCTTCCGATGAGATCGGCAAGTGAACCGGTTAATATTTCAAAGATTGCAAGTCCTAGAAGTACGATTGATTCCATTAGGTAAATTTCCGGCAAGCTCATTTTTCCGACACTGGTTAAGTAAGAGATTAAGATCGGTCCCCACATGAGAGGCTCCTTGAAAATTATATACCAATGATACATTTTGATATTACGTAGGCTTTGTTTTTCTTCCATTTTCTCCTCCTTTTATTTTTTCAAAGAACAAGTTGATTTTATGCTAAATAAAAAATCTCGGCTTCTATTTAGCCGAGAAATTTCTTTGTGAATTTTTTAAATGATTTGTTATCTGTTTTTGGAATCAATAAAAATGTCTTGGCTAAATATAAGCATAGTATTTGGTGTGTAAGAAACACCAAAATCGACCAAATTGGCGATTTTTGTACTCATATTTAGTTTTTGACTTTTTTGTTTCATATATTTAAAGTAACATCAGGATATTTTTTTGTCAAGTGGTTTGCGGTGGGGTGGATTTTGGCGTAAGCCAAAATCCACCTTTTTTGTTTTTATGATAATATATTGATTATGCCGGAATTACCTGAGGTGCAAACAATTGTGAGTGATTTGGATAAGAAGGTGGTTGGATTGACCATTGTTGGTTTTGGAAGTGTTTGGAAAAAGTCTGTTCGTCCAAGTTTGGCTAAATTTAAAAAGGGGATAATAGGAGAAAAGGTCGTCGCTTTGCGAAGGGTTGGGAAGCATATTATTCTGGATTTAGATTCTGGGAGTTCAATTGTTATTCATTTGAAAATGACAGGGCATTTATTGTTTAAGTCCAAAAAACTTAGAAGCTCGGCTTCTAAGTTTTTTGGGGAGAGGGTGAATGGGTATGTGAGACATTGGTTTGAGTTTGATGATAATTCAAGGTTGGAATTTTCAGATATGCGAAAGTTTGGGTGGTTGGCTTTAGTTAAGACAAGTGAGGTGGAAAAAATGAAAGAAATTTCTCAGTTGGGGATTGACGCTTTAAGTGTTGATTTGAATTTTAAAAGATTTGATGAGCTTTTGGGTTTGAAGCCAAAGTCTAAAATCGGAATTTTGTTATTGGATCAAAAGTGGGTAGCGGGAATTGGAAATATTTATCGTTCGGAAATTTTGTTTGAGGCTGGAATTAATCCTGAGAAATTGGTTAAGGATTTGAAAATTGGGGAGCGTAAAAAAATCTATCAGGAGATGCGGAGAATTTTGCGTAAGGCTATTAAGCTGAGAGGGACTTCTGATTCGGATTATCGTGATACTGACGGTCAGAAAGGGAGTTTTCAGAACTTTTTGAAGGTTTATCGGAAGAACGGGGAGTTGTGCCCGAATTGTGAAGGTAAGATTAAAAGGTTTAAATTAGGCCAGAGGTCAGTGTTTTGGTGTCCTAAGTGTCAGAAGTGAAATTTTGCAATTTTTTAAAGGTTGTGATTAACTATCTTAGGGTGACGTGTTCTTAACAAAATAAATTAATCTGAGGAGGCCTGTTATGGAAAAAGAAAAGGTTTTATTGAGTGCGACGGTCGTTTTTTTAGTGGATGAATTCAGAAAGCTTGTCTGGTTGTCTAAAAAGACGGCCAAGATTGGAAAAGGTTGTTGGAATGGTTATGGGGGAGGTATAAAACCAGGAGAGAATCTTAATGTCGCTGCCTTGCGAGAGTTGAGAGAGGAGTCTGGAGTGGTGACTCTTAAAAACTTTTTGTGGAAAGTGGCAGAGATGGATTTTTATAATATCAAAACAGATAGGTCTGTCTTTGTCTGTAAAGTCCATTGTTTTTTTGTGGATTGGTGGATTGGAGATCCTCAAAGCAAACCGGATGAGAACATGGTGGATCCTACCATTTTTCATTTCGATAATTTGCCTTTTGATCAGATGATGCCAGCGGACAAAGATTTTCTGCCTTATGTTTTTGCAAAAAGAAAGGTTAGGGGAAGGGCTTTTTTGGGACCTTTTCAAAAGGAAAAGTTGGCACCAACAGAGATTGAATTTGTTGATTATTTTTGACTGCTTGGTTTTTTGTTTGAGAGGAATTGTTTTGTAGTGGGGGGTGGATTTTGGCGTAAGCCGAAATCCACCTTTTTTGTTTGGTTGGGGTTGTGGTTTTGTGAATTAGATTTGTGTTTTGGTGTCGAGGGTGTCAGAAGAGTTAGGGTTTATAAGAGGTTTGGGCAAAGCCCAAACCCCCTCTTTTTTGTGTCATTTTTAGTTGCAAATTTTTTATTTTTCTATATACTATTAGTCACTGTATGTTAGAGAAAAACCAATTTAAAAGACGGTAATAATAAATCTTGTTGGTTTGTTTTTGCCGCTCCCGTAAGCGGTTTTTTAAATTCAGAAAGAATGATTCGTTGAAAATTGAATAGCAGGTAAAAAAATTTTAAATTAAAAATTTATTTTTAATTTAAAAAAGCATTTTGAATTATAAAACATAAAATCATTTTATAATTTGATAACAAGATTGCGGATTTTAAATTTCCTAACAAGAAATTTAAGGGCGTATGGTGGATGCCTTGACTCTAAAAGGCGATGAAGGACGTGGCATGTCTGCGATAAGCTTCGGTGAGGTGACTAGCAACCTTTGACCCGGAGATCTCCGAATGAGGAAACTCAGTAGAATAGATTTCTACTATCTGATGCTCGACATCAGAGGCGCACCTGGGGAAGTGAAACATCTCAGTACCCAGAGGAAAAGAGAACAATTGTTATTTTCTTAGTAGCGGCGAGCGAAAAGGAAAGAGCCCAAACCGGATTCTATTTATAGAATCCGGGGTTGTAGGATAACAGAATTCGTTACTTCGGTAATGTGAGAAGTCAAAAAATATTTTGTTAGTTGAATTTGCTGGGAAGCAAAGCACTAAAGGGTAATAGCCCCGTAAGCGAAAACATTATATCTTCTTTTTGTTACTCCTGAGTAGCCCAAGACATGAATGGCTTGGGTGAATCCGCCGGAACTAACCGGCAAGGCTAAATACTTTTAGAGATCGATAGTGAACAAGTACCGTGAGGGAAAGGTGAAAAGAACCCCGGAGAGGGGAGTGAAATAGACCTGAAACCATATGCTTACAAGGAGTCGGAGCGGTTATCACACAGTATGTGATGGCTAGTTTAATAATTTATTTATATAACTAGAACATTATATTT